>NZ_BONE01000053.1 GCF_016862555.1 Asanoa siamensis
GCCCGACACCTGCCCCGATACGAGGTCGTAGAAGCGGTGCTCCAAGTTGCCGGCCGGGTTGCGGAAGAACACGTGCTGCTGGTTCCCGTACGCGAAACCGGTGGGATCCGACCGCACCAACCCGACCGTGTTCCAGTTGTCGAGTCCCGGCGCCGCCGAACCGCTCTGCCACCAGTGCCGCAGCGTGTTGTCGGTGCCGCGGGCGAACACGTGCTGCTGTCCATTGTGGGCGTAGCCGATTGGCAACCCCACCAGCGCGCCGCCGCCCCAGTCCGGCCGGACGAGCCCCGTCGCCGGCGACCACGAGATGTTGCTCAGCGTGCCACCGGTGTTGACGGCGGCCACGTGCTGCTGGTCGCCGTAGGAGTAGGCGGTGCCGGCGACCCCGCCGCCGACCATCGCCCGCGCCTCCGCGAGCAGCGCCCGCGCCTTGGCCTCGCTCTGGTCGTAGCGGTCCGGGAAGCCCGACCGCTGCACGGCCTGGGCGATCTGGCCCGCGGTGCAGCCCGGGCAGCGGCCGTCCTCGACCTGGGCGCGGCTGAAGAACTGGGTGGACGCGTACTCGACGTTGAGGATCTGCGCCGGCGTGCCCCAGCCGTAGCTGGGCCGCTGCTGGAAGACGCCCAGGGAGTCCTTGTCGCCGCAGGGCAGGTTGTTCATGTGGGACTCGACCCAGCCGGCCTCGAAGCCGGCGAGCATCACCCGGTCGGAGACCCCGCGGGCGACGCCGACCTGGTAGACGATCCGGATCACGGTGGGGTCGTGGTTGGCCGGGATGCTGGTGCAGGCGGCCGACGCCGGTGCCGGCGCCGCGAGCACGACCGCGGCCGCGACGGCGAGCGCCGCGAGCCAGGAGGGGATACGCACGACGGTCTCCTCGGGGGTACGGGAGAGAAATCGATTGCTCGCACTATGCGGAAATACCACGACGACTGTCAATGGCTGCCGGCCACCTCGTTCTGTTGGGGGTTAAGGCGGATGCACTGAAAATATTCTTCAAACGTTGAAACCGGGCGGGCAAGTATTGACAGTCATCGGTCCCCGAAGTTAACTCGCCAGCAATCGATTTCTAGACGAAGGGACCGCCGTGAGATCCCGTACCCTCGGCGCCGCCGTGGCGGCGCTGCTCGCGGTCACCGCACCCGCCGCCGTCCCGCCCGCCACCGCGGCCGCCGGCGCCGCCGTGCTGGCCGTCCCCGACGACAAGGGCCCGATCGGCTGGGACGCCTACCGCCGGCTCGACCGGCTGCCCTACCTGTCCGCCGGCACCCGGACCGAGCAGTTCTCCAGCTTCGCCCGGGACGGCTCCAACGACGACGGCTTCGTCGGCACCTACTCGTGCCTGCGCCAGTCCGGCGGCTGCGTGATCGCCGAGGACCGCGGCGCCGGCGAGGTGCAGTCGATCTGGTTCACCCGCGACAACGGCACCGTCACCAACACCGGCTGGATCCGGATCGAGCTCGACGGGGTCACGGTGGTCAACACCGGGCTGCAGAACCTGGTCAACGGCGGGCTCGGCAACCCGTTCTCGTTCCCCCTGGTCACGAACGCCGACCAGACCTCCGGCGGCGTCACGGTCAAGGTCCCGATGCCCTACCGGGACTCGATGCGGATCACCACCCAGCACAACCCGCTCTTCTACCACGTCACCTACCGCGAGTTCGCCGACGCGAGCGGGGTGAGCACGTTCAACCCGGCCGACCCGGCCACCGACGTGGTCGACAAGCTGCGCGCCGCCGGCACCCGCGACCCGAAGCCCGCGCAGGCCGGCGCCACCACGGCGGCCGCGACCGTCAACGTGCCGGCCGGCGGCTCGGCCACCCTGGCCACGCTGAGCGGGCCGCGGGCGGTCACCGCGTTCCGGCTGCGCGTGCCGGACGCGCTCGCGACCGAGCCCAACCTGAGCGGACTGCGGCTGCGGTTCACCTTCGACGGCCGGTCCACGGTGGACAGCCCGGCCGGCGAGTTCTTCGGCGGCGGGCTGGGGGAGCGCAACGTCCGGTCGTTGATGTTCGCGATGGACGCCGCGGCCGGGGGCTGGTACTCGGCCTGGTGGCCGATGCCGTTCCGGACCGGCGCCACGCTCCAGCTCGCCAACACCACCGGCGCCGCGCTCAACGGCATCCAGGCCGAGGTGACCTCCGCGCCCGGCACAACCTGGACCGACGCCCTCGCGGCGGCCGGCCCGGCCGGCTACTTCACCACCCAGTCCCGTCGCGCCGAGACGGTCGCCGGCACCGACTGGCCCGTCGTCGACGCCGCTGGCCGAGGCCGGTTCGTGGGCGTCAGCCACACCATGCGCGGCCACATCACGAGCGGCAACACCCGGAACTACCTCGAGGGCGACGAACGCGTGTACGTCGACGGCTCGCCGACACCACAGATCTACGGCACGGGCACCGAGGACTTCTACGAGTCCGGCTGGTACTTCAACCGCGGTGAGTACAGCGGCGTGTTCACCGGCAACACCGCGCACCAGTTCCGCGGCGGAGGCTGCGTCGACGAGTGCGACGCGACCTACCGGCTCATGCTCGGCGACGCCGTCTCGTACGGCAGTGGGCTGCGGTTCGGCATCGAGCACGGTCCGGCCAGCGACATGCCGGCCCAGTACGGCTCGACGGCGTTCCTCTACACCCAGCCGACCGTGGCGCTGCGGCGCACCGACACCGTCGTCACCGGCGACGCGGCCAGCCGGACCGCGCACGCGTACACGGACGTGGGTGGCGGCCAGGCGGCGCTGACGTCGCGGTTCGAGGGCGACGACGACAGCGTGACGGTGACCGACCAGGTGCGGCGGTCGACCGGCGCGGTCAGCTTCCGGGTGGCGGTCGACCCGGCCAACCAGGGCGTCAAGCTCCGGCGGACCGGCGACCAGCAGGCGGCGTACCAGCAGATGACCGTCGCCGTCGACGGTGTCGGCGCGGGCGTCTGGGTCCAGCCGCTCGGCAACGGCACCCAGCGCTGGTTGGCCGACGAGTTCGTGCTGCCGGCCGCGCGGACGGCTGGGAAGTCGGCGGTCACGGTCACGCTCACGCCGGTCGCGGGCGCCCCGGCCTGGACCGCGTCGAGGTACGTCGCGGACAGCATGGTGCCGCCCTACGCCGACACCACCGCCCCCGCCGCGGTCACCGGCCTGACCCTCGGCGGCGGCCGTACCCACGCGGTGGCCCTGTCCTGGAACGAGCCGTCGGACAACGTCGGCGTGACGGGCTACCGGATCTACGCGTCGGCGTCGCCCGGGGTGGCGATCACCGCGGCCAACCTCGTCGGCACGTCCCGCACCACCGCCTTCCGGCACGGGCCGCTGCCCGCGAACGTGACCCGCTACTACCGCGTGGTCGCGGTCGACGGCGCGGGCAACGCCGGCGGCGGCTCCGGCGAGGTGTCGGCGACCACCCGGCCGCGCAACACGAGTGACGCCGACAACGACCGGCGCGACGACGCGGTGGTCTTCACCCGGGGCCTGGCCGGCGACGTCTTCACCTCGCTCTCCGACGGCACGCGGTTCGTGCAGGACGGCTGGCTCTGGAACGACCTGTTCGCCCTCGACGCGGAGATCCCGCTGACCGGCGACGTCAACGGCGACGGCCGGGCCGACGCCATCACGTTCACGCGCGGGGACCCGGCCGACGTCTACGTCGGACTCTCCACGGGCAGCGGGTTCGCCGGCGGGACCAAGTGGCACGACTTCTTCGCGGTCGGCACGGAGATCCCGGCGGTCGGCGACGTCAACGGCGACGGGCTGGCCGACATCATCACCTTCACGCGCGGCGACCTCGCCGACGTCTACGTGGCGCTCTCGAACGGGACCTCGTTCGGGCCGGGCGTCAAGTGGCACGACCACTTCGCGGTCGGTGCCGAACTCCCGGTGGTCGGCGACTTCAACGGCGACGGGCGGGACGACATCGCGACCTTCACCAGGGGTACGCACGACCAGGCGGACGTCTACGTCTCGCTCTCCGACGGGGCGAAGTTCGTCGAGGACGGCTGGAAGTGGCACGACCACTTCGCGGTCGGGGCCGAGCTTCCGGCGGCCGGTGACGTCAACGGCGACGGCCGCGACGACATCATCGCGTTCACCCGCGGCACCGCCGGCGACGTGTTCGTCTCGCTCTCCGACGGCTCGCGTTTCGTCCAGGACAACTGGAAGTGGCACGACCTGTTCGCGCTCAACTCGGAGGTGCCGGGCGTCGGTGACTTCGACGGCGACGGGCGGGCCGACATCGTGACCTTCACCCGCGGCACCACCGCGGACGCGTTCGTGTCGCTCTCCGACGGCGGCCGGTTCGTGCAGACGACCTGGAAGTGGCACGACCACTTCGCCACCGGGTCCGAGTTCCCCCGCCCGAGCCTGCTGTGAGACGGCTGATCGCGGCCCTCGCCGGGGTGGTTCTCACCCTGGCGGGGGCCGCCGCGCCCGCCCGCGCCGCGGACGAGACGGTCCGGCTCGAGGCGGAGGCGTTGCTGCCGGCCGTCTCCGCCTCGGCGCCGGTCGAGGCGCAACCGAACTGCTGCGGCGTGGCCTGGTCGGCCGGGCGGCAGCTGTGGTTCCGGGCTGTGCGGGCGGGCGACGCGGTCACCGTGTCGCTGCCCGCGGTCACCCCGGGCCAGTACGACCTGGGCGCGGTGCTGACGCGGGGCCCGGACTACGGCCACGTGCGGTTCGCGATCGACGGCGTCGCGGTCGGGCAACTCTTCGAGGGGTACGCCGCCTCGGTGCAGCGGACCGGGGCGGTCCCGCTGGGCTCGGTGTCGCTGGCGGCCGGCCCGCACCGGCTGACGGTCACCGTGACCGGGCGGCATGCCGCGTCCACCGGCTTCTTCGCCGGCATCGACACCGTGTCGCTACGCCGGGTCGGACCGCTCGCCGCGGTCACCACCGTGCCCTACGAGACCGTCGCCGACACGCCGGCGCAGGGCGCGCTGACCCGCGTCTACGACCCGAGCGTGGGGGAGTCGACCACCTGGTACTACAACGACCACACGCTGGTGCGGAACGTGCGGACCGGGGTGTGGCACGTCTTCGCCATCACGCACGCCGAGCCGGCGAACCCGCTCGACGAGAAGACCTTCGGGCATGCCACCGCGCCGTCGCTCGCGGGTCCCTGGACGAAACAGCCGCCGGCGCTGACCGCGAGCGCGGCCGCGGGGGAGGGTTGGATCTGGGCGCCGCACGTGGTCTACAGCAACGGGCTCTACTACCTGTTCTACGCGGCCGGGAACCCCGACTTCGCCAACTACCGGATGCACCTGGCGACCTCGCCGGACCTGTTCACCTGGACCCGCAGCCCGGCCAACCCGCTGTTCACCGACGGCTGGGAGGGGCGCGACCCGATGGTCACCCGGGTCGGCGCGCAGTGGGTCATGTACAACACGGCCACCTCACCCCGGACCGGCGGCAACCACGTCGTCAACTACCGCACGAGCACCGACCTGACGACCTGGAGCGCGCCCGCCGTGGCGTACAAGGCACCCGTCAGCGGGCAGGCGGGCGGGCCGACGGAGTCGCCGTTCGTGGTCCGGCGCGGGTCGTTCTGGTACCTGTTCGTCTGCTGTGACGGCACGGACTACGGTGCCGCCTACCGGCGGACGGCCGTCTACCGCAGCGCCGATCCGTTCCGGTTCGACCATGCCGAGAAGGTCGCCGTGCTCGACGCGCACGCGGCCGAGGTCGTGGTCGACGGCTCCTCCTGGTATCTCAGCCATGCCGGGTGGGGCCAGGGCGGGCTCTGGCTTGCGCCGCTGACCTGGGCCGGCGGGGTGGTCGCCCGCGGCTACCGGGTGACCACGAGCTTCCTGCGGGCCGACGTGCGCACCTGGCCCGAGGCCCGGATCGCCGCGCTCGACGTGGACACCGGCGGGGGCTATCGGCCCGCGCTCGACCAGTCCCACCGCGGCACCGGGCCCTACCTCGCGGTGGGCCGGTTCGACGTGACCGACCGGGCGGGCGCGCCGGCGCGGGTCGACGTGTCCGCGGACGGCTCCCGGCTGCACCTGATCGGCATCCCGTTCGGCGACGAGCCGGTGCGGGCCGACTGGCTGCTCACGGTAGCGCCGCGGTGGACCGGGTCCGCGCTGCAGAGCGACCTGGTCTGGCAGGTCGACAGCGCGCCGACGGCCGCGGTCTGGGAGGTGGCGTTCAACGTGGACGGTGCCCTGCCGGCGGTCGGTGACCCGGCCGTGGAGGCGCGCCCGACCGGCGACGTGCCCGGGATGCCATCGTGGACGATGACCACGGGCCCCGGCCTGTCGATGGTCGCGGCGCACCGCTGGGCGTCGGCCTGGCGGGGCGACAACACCTGGTACGACGCCGGCCACGCGATGGCCGCCTGGCAACCGTTGTGGCGCAACGGCGGCACGGCCTGGGCGCCGGGCCAGTACCCGGCCGGCACGTGGCGGTTCGCCGCGAGCCCGGTCCACCGCGACACCGTCTTCGCGACCACCGTCCACACGGCACTCAACGCCACACCGTAACGCAAGGAACGGTCCGTTGTTAACGCTTTCCGCATAACAACGGACCGTTGCAATCGCCTCGGAAGGATCCTTCAGGGGTTGACAGGACGTTGAAGCTCTTCTACGTTCCGGATGCAAGAAATCGATTTCTCAGGAGGTCGGCATGAGTGACGAAGCGGTCGTCACCATGACCGGCGTGGCCAAGCGTTTCGGCGGCGTGGTGGCCCTGGCCGGCGTCGACTTCTCGGTGCGGGCGGGCGAGGTGCACGCGCTGCTCGGGGAGAACGGCGCCGGCAAGTCCACTTTGATCAATGTGCTCTCCGGCGTGATCACCGACTACGAGGGCACGGTCGCCGTCGACGGGTCGCCCGTGCGGTTCGCCGGCCCGGCGGCCGCGCAGGCGGCCGGCATCGCGACGATCCACCAGGAGCTCGACCTCGTGCCGGGCCTGTCGGTGGCCGAGAACCTGGTGCTCGGTCGCGAGCCGCGCACCCGGCTGCGCACCGTCGACCGGCGCGCGATGCTGCGCACGGCCCGCGAGCAACTCGGCCGGCTCGGCGCCGACCTCGACCCGCGCCGCCTGCTCGGCTCGCTGCGGGTCGGCGAGCAGCAACTCGTCGAGATCGCCAAGGCGCTGCTCCTGGACGCACGGGTCCTGATCATGGACGAGCCGACCGCCGCCCTGGCCGACGCCGAGGTGCGGCGGCTGTTCGCCACCATCGCCGGCCTGCGCCGGGAAGGCGTCGGCGTCGTCTACATCTCGCACCGCATGGAGGAGATCGAGCAGATCGCCGACCGGGCGACCGTGCTGCGCAACGGCTCGGTGGCCGGCACGGTCCGGCCGGGGGAGACCGACCGGGGGCGGATCATCTCGCTGATGGTCGGTCGCTCGGCCGAGTCGCTGTTCGACGTCGCCGCCGCGCCCGACGGGCCGGCCGACCGGGAGCCGCTGCTCGAGGTCGACGCCCTCTCCGTGCGGCCCAAGACGGTGCGGCCCGGGCGCTCCGAACCCACCGGCGTCACCCTGACCGTCGGCGCCGGCGAGATCGTCGGTCTGGCCGGGCTGATGGGCGCCGGCCGCACCGAGTTGCTGGAGACGCTCTTCGGCGCCGGCTCACCGGGCCGCCGCTCCGGCACCGTCCGCCTCGGCGGGCAGCCCTACGCGCCGCGTAACCCCCGCGCGGCCCTGCGGTCCGGCGTCGGCTTCGTACCCGAGGACCGGCGCCGGTCCGCGCTCGTCCTCGCGCACCCGACGGGCCGCAGCATCGCGCTCGCGGCGCTCGGGTCGCTCAGCACGCTCGGCGTGGTGCGCCGCGGCCGGGAGCGCGCCGCGGTGCGCGGCAAGATGGCCGAGCTCGCGATCAAGGCCGCCTCCGCCGCCGCGCCGGTCGGCTCGCTCAGCGGCGGCAACCAGCAGAAGGTGATCTTCGCACGCCAGCTCCTGGTTCGGCCGCGGCTGCTCCTGCTCGACGAGCCGACCAGGGGCGTCGACATCGGCGCGAAGGCCGAGATCTACCGCCTGCTGCACCGGCTGGCCGCCGACGGCATGGGCATCCTGCTCGCCTCGTCGGAGCTGCCCGAGCTGCTCGGCGTCTGCGACCGGGTGGTCGTGCTGCGGCGCGGCGCGGTCGCCGCCGACCTGACCGCCGCCGACTCGACCGCCGAGGACATCCTCGCCGCCGCGATGGGCGTGGCCGTGGCCGGAAAGGACTCCCGATGACCGACACCCGCACGCCGCCCGGCGAGGAGGTCGCGCCCGCCGCCGGCACCGTCGGTCTGCGCGGCACGGCGGCCCGCTGGGTCCACCGGCCGCGCAGCCGCCGCGAGCTGCTCGACCGGCTGTTCGCCGTACAGAGCCTGTTCGCGCTCGTCGTGGTCTTCGTCGTGGCGATCGCCGTCTCCCCGCGCCGCGGTGGCGAGATCCTCTTCCTCGACGGCGGCAACCTCGGCAACATCGTCCGCGCGGTCTCCGAGATCGGCATCATCGCGGTCGGCATGACCTTCGTGATCCTGCTCGGCGGCATCGACCTGTCCGTCGGCGCGATCCTCGGCCTGTCCGCGGTCGGCACCGCGACGCTGATGGTCGACTCGGGCTACGGCATCCTGCCCGCGGTGGTCGTCGTGCTCGCGATCGGCCTGCTGTTCGGGGCCCTGCAGGGGTACGCGACGGCCAGGCTCGGGATCCAGTCGTTCATCGTCACGCTGGCCGGGCTGCAGGTCGCCCGCGGCCTGGCCCGGATCTGGTCCGGCGGCCTGGGCATCCCGATCGCGTACGGCGACGGCCCGAAGGAGGCACCGCCGGCGTTCGAGTTCCTCAACGGCAGCATCAACGGGGTCGTACCCGTCCCGGCGGTGCTCTTCATCGCCATCGGCGTCGCCGCGATCGTCGTGCTGCGGACCACCGCGTTCGCCCGGCACGTCTACGCGATCGGCGGCAACGAGAAGGCGGCCAAGCTCTCGGGTGTTCCGGTCACCCGGGTCAAGGTCGCCGTGTTCGCCATCGCGGGCCTGCTCGCCGCGGTGGCCGGCATCATCCACGCGGGCCAGCTCAACCAGGGCAGCCCCAACGACGGTGCCGGGTACGAGCTGGACGCGATCGCCGCCGTGGTCATCGGCGGCACCAGCCTCGCCGGCGGGTCCGGCTCGATGGGCGGCACGCTGGCCGGCGCGCTGCTGCTCGGCATCCTCAACAACATCCTCGCGCTCAACAACATCGACGCGAACGTGCAGCTGCTGATCAAGGGCCTGGTGATCGTCGCCGCGGCCGCGCTGCAGAAGCTGCGCAACACGGTCGCCTGACTCCGTCCGTCCCCGCCCTTCTAGGAGCGTTCCCATGCGTACGCGTACCGCCCTGCTCGCCGTGCTCGCGTGCGGCGCCCTGGCCGCCACGAGTGCCTGCAGCGTCGAGAAACAGTCCGACGGTGCCGGCTCCGGTTCGGCCGCCTCGTCCGAGAACTGCGGCTCCGGCAAGGACTTCCTCATCGGCATGTCGCAGGCCAACAACGCCGAGCCCTACCGCCAGGTGATGAACAACGACATCGAGACCGCCGCGAAGGCCGTACCCGGATTCACGGTCGAGGTCGCCGACGCGGCGCAGGACAACAGCAAGCAGGTCGCCGACGTCGAGAACTTCCTGACCCAGAAGATCAACCTGCTGATCATCTCGCCGAACGAGGCCAAGCCGCTGACCGCGGTCGTGAAGAAGGCGTACGACCAGGGCATCCCGGTGATCGTGCTGGACCGCAAGGTCGAGGGTGACGCGTACACGGCGTTCATCGGCGGCGACAACGTGGCGATCGGCCGGGCGGCGGGGGAGTTCTACGCGAAGACCCTGTTGCCGGACGGTGGCAAGGTCATCGAGATCGCGGGCCTGCCGGGTGCGACGCCCGCGGCCGAGCGCGCGCAGGGCTTCCGGGAGGGCATCAAGAGCAACCCGAAGATCGAGATCATCGCGTCCCAGCCGGCGGACTGGCTGCGCGACAAGGGCCAGACCGTGGCCGACGCCCTGCTGAAGGCGCACCCGGACGTGAACGCCATCTACGCGCACAACGACCCGATGGCCGAGGGCGCCTACCTGGCGGCGAAGTCGGCGGGCCTGGAAACAAAGATCAAGTTCACGGGCATCGACGCGCTCCCGGTCCCGTCGGGCGGCATCAAGGCGGTCCAGGAAGGCCGCCTGGCGGCGACCTTCCAGTACGCCACGGGCGGCCGCGAGGCGGTCGACCTGGCGAAGAAGATCCTGGTCGACTGCAGCAAGGACGTGCCCCGCTCGACCACCCTGGACACGATGCAGGTCACGGCGGAGAACGCGGCGGAGGCCTACACGAAGCTCGGCGGCGTCTGACCTCGACACGGCGCGCGGCCCGGAGCACATCATCGCTCCGGGCCGCGCGCTGTCGCGGACCGCACCCGTCCCAGGGCGGGCCGCGGGCCGATCACGTCGGCTGACCGCCGTGCGAACCGCGCCCACGGTCGAGGTGGTCCGGGTTCGCGGGGCTCAGCCGCCGGCGTGGATGAGCTTCGGCAGCGCGTCCGGGTCCAGGCGGATCGCGACGATGCCGTTCGACGTCGCCACCATCACCGTGTCCGGCTCGCAGAACGCCACATCGCGGATCGGGGCGTCGGCGTCGAAGGCGGTGGTGGCGTCGATGTAGGGGTAGACCGACGGAGGTGTCGCCAGCGCGTCGAGGTCGGAGAAGAGCAGTTCGCTCCCGCCGATCCGGGTGCAGATCAGGGTGCGGCCGTCCGCCAGTGTCATCGGGACGATCGCCGACGGCAGATCAGGGGCGCCGTGCTCGCGGAGCAGCGTGCCGTCGGTCAGGTCGAAGACCCGGACCACCTGCCGGGCGCGGCCGTCGTCCCCGAAGTCGTCGTCCGTGGTCTCGCCGGCGGGCTTCCCGTCGCGGCCCGCGACCACCATGATCGGGCGTCCGGTCGAGTCGTGACCGCAGCCGACGGCCGAGACCGTGTAGGCCTCTGAGGTGAACGACCACTGCTGGACCGCGGCCCCGGGCTCGAAGCCCTGGAACCGCAGTCGCGTGGCACCGGAGCGCGCGTCGACGACGTGGACCGTGCCCCGGTCGTCCACGACGACCAGCGAGTCGTGGTCCGGCGACGGGAGAGCGGCGGCCGCCACGACCGTCGCGCGGGCCGCGGTGGCGACCGCGCCGTCCCGCCGCCCCAGCAGCCGGCCGAGCCAGCCGCGCGCCCGGCCGGTGGATTCCGCGACGATCGCGGGCGTCGGGTCGGTGGACCGCACCTCCCACTCGACCGGCTCCCCGGCGGGAAGGCCGTACACGCCGGGGTGGCTCTTTCCGTCCAGGACGAGCATCGCGGCGCCGCCGGGGTCGCCGCGCAGCACGAGTCCGGGCCGACGGCGGTCGAAGACCCAGCTCCGGTGCGCGCGGTCGGTGGGCGGGAGGAGATCGATCTCGGCGAGCAACCCGCCGTCGGCGAGGCTCAGGACGCGGCACATCTGCTCGTCGTCGACGACGGCGGCGATCGCCGTGCCGTCCGGCAGCACCAGCGTCCGCAGCGCCTGCGGGGCGGTGCCGGGCAGCGGGTGCCGCGCCACCGTCTCACCGGTCGCGGCCGCCCACACGGTGAGCGTGCCCCGGGATGCTCCCGCCACCACGCCCACGCCGTCCGGGAGCGTGCAGGCCGCGACCAGGTCGATCGCCGGATGGGCCGCGGCGTCTTGCGGCGGCCGCAGGTCCCAGAGCCGCAGCAGCCCGTCGTGACCCGCGGTCACCGCGAGCGGCACCGCGTCGGTGGCCGGGCCGGCGGCGATCGCGCTGACGTGCGGCCCGCCGATCGGCACCGACCATTTCTCGCCGGCCGGCAGCGGTTGCACCTCGAGCGTGCCCCAACCCGGCGAGACGGCGGTCCAGCCGGTGCCGGGCAGGTCGGCCACGGCCAGCGCACCGTGGCCGCCGAGCGAGAGATGGCCGGCGGGGCCGCCGGTGCCGAGGTCGTACACGGTCGGACTCGTCGTGAACGTCGAATCGATCAACGCCAGGCCGGACACGCAGATGATCCGGCCGATCGCGCTGGTGCGGCGCCAGGTCTCGTCGACGACCGGGATGACGATGGTACGGACCAGCCGGTGCGCGTCGATGTCCCACACCTCGAGCCGTTCGGTGTGCCCGCCCGAGCTGTCGACGGCCTCCAGCACGGCGACCGCGGTCCCGTCGGCCAGCACGGCGCAGTCCATGGCCTCGATCGGCGGCGCCTGGCTCTCGCCGTAGAACTCGCTCCGGCCGCCGGTGCGGGTCTGCCGGACGGAGTAGCCGGTCACGAGCCGGGACCGGTCGACCAGCACCCCGCGGTAGCGGCCCGCCGAGACGTCCCAGGTGCGTACCGTGCCGTCGAAGGAGCCGGTGACCGCCAGCGGCGGCCGGCCGGGCCGGCTCACCACGGCCAGATGGGTGATCGGCCCGCCGCGGGCGCTGAAGCTCGCTCCACTCTGGTCCGAGACCTGCGCGAAGGTGCGCGCGTCGCGTTCCACCGGCCCGAGGATCGTGGCCAGCGGACGCCCCGATTCCAGGTCCCACGACCGGACCGTCCGGTCGAAGCCGGCGGACACCGCCACCGGCCGGCCGTCGGCAAGGGTCCCGCACCGGAGCACGTTGATCGGACCCACGTGTCCGGGCAACGCGGCGAGCTGGTCGCCGGTGGCGAGGTCCCAGATCCGGACGACGCCGTCGAAGCTTCCCGTGACGGCGACGCCGCGGCCGTCGCCGAGCACCGCGCAGTCGATCGCCTCGATGCTCTCCGGGCTCGGCACGGCCAGCCGAAGCTGCTCGGGCGCCCAGCGGACCCAGCTCACCGCCCAGGGGCGCGGCACCGGCTGCCGCGCGACGTCCTCGACGAGGAAGTCCGCCCCGCTGCGCCGCGCGACGAAATCGAGGTGGGCGGCGGCCTCGCCGAAGCCGCTGCTCGCGGTGACGAGGTGCACCGCACGCTGGTAGACCCGGGTCGCCGCGCGGCCGCGCTCGTCTTCGGCGGCGCCCAGCGCGGTCAGCAGCTCCGCCGACCGGGCGGCGACCAGGAAGCCGGCCTCCGCCAGCAGCGTGTCGAGGCGGCCGGACCGGGCCGCGTGGGTGGCCAGGTGGGCGACCGGGTACGGCTGTGCCCGGCTCCAGTCCCGCCGGCCGCCCGGGCCGATCGGCACGCGGTCGAGCAGCACGTCCGCGATGACACCGTGGGAACGGGCGGGGTCGCCGTCCGCGCGCAGGTACTCGGCCAGCGCCTCGTGGTAGAGGCGGTAGACCGAGCGGTCGTGGTCACCCGACTCGACGAGGTAGGCGCCCGCGTTGCGGTGCAGCCAGAGCACGTCGTCGTCGCTGTAGTGCCGTCCGCTCAGGGCCGACGCCAGCGGCGCCCAGACGTCCTCCCACGGCAGGCCGCCACCCTGGGCGTACGCGACCGGGGTGAGCAGGTCCCGCGCCCGGCCGGCCGCGTCGCCCAGCCGGACGTCCAGGTCCTGCCGCATCGCCTCGGCCGCGGTGCGGGGCAGCGCCGCCCGCCAGGCCGGGTCGGCCTCGTCCGCGGGCGGTCGTGCCGCCAACGTCCGGGCCGTGATGCGGGCGACGAGGAAGGAGTTCCCCGCCGCCGCGGTGACCGCCGTCGCCACGCCGGACACCACCTCGGGGGCGACGTCGCGGTAGCCGGGCCCGTCCAACAGCAGACGGCGTACGTAGCCGAGCATCGCGTCGGGGTCGGCGTGGGTGTCGTCGTCCAGGTCGATCCGTACGACGTTGGGCCCGAGCCGGGGGAGCAGGTGCCGCCGGGTGCCCAGCACCAGCCGCAGCCCGACCTCCGGTCCCCAGTCCAGCAGCGGGCGGAGCAGGCCGTCGACCAGCTCGACCGGGTCCAGCGCCTCGTCGAGCGCGTCGACCGCGACCACCAGCGGACGGTTGCGTACGGCCGAGAGCAGGCCCTCGAGGTTGTTCACCGGCGCGTCGAAGGCGCCGCAGAGCGCGTCCATCACCTCCTGCGTCGGCTTCCGTCGCGCGTGCACGGCCAGGTCGACGGCGCCGACCGGTGGGACCGTGTCAGCGGGCAGGCCAGCGCCCCGCGGCACGGCCGCGCGCAGGGCCGGATCGCTGAGGACGGCCAGCCGGGAGACGACGGCGGACTTGCCCGACCCGGGGTCGCCCGTGACCACCCGCGACCGCCGGTCCTCGTCGGACGCCAGCCAGCCGACGAGCTCCCGCAACGCCAGGTGGCGGCCCTCGAACCACCAACCGGTCTCCGTCGGCAGGTCCACGCCGCGCGCCCGGGGCAGGAAATGCTGCGCGATCTCCTCCTCGCGGGCGGCTCCCTGCGCCATCCGCAGCTGCGTGAACAGGTCGAGTCCGTGCAGGCGGGTGTCGTAGCGCTGGTTGGGCAGGAAGGGCAGCTGCGCGGTCGACCGGAAGAGCTCGCTCACGGACACCGTCTGCCAGCCGGGCCGCCCGGGGTTGGCCATGATGTGCGCGGCGACGGCGCTCAGCGACAGGTAACGCGGTTCGTGTCCAGCGGTCGCCTTGTGCCGCACCGCCTCCCCGAACAGGCGCGCGAAGTCGCCCGCCCGGACCTGCTCGAGCGGGTGCGATGCCGTCAGCACGACCAGCGTCTTGCCCTCGGCGCGGGCGACCGAGCGCATGCCCGTCAACAGAGCCTCCGCGCCGCCGTGCCCGGCGAAGCACGAGTCGAGGATGAGCAGGGCGTGCCGCAGCGGCGTCTCGGCCAGCATCAGCTCGGCGAGCTCGCTGGTGCTGACGGTGTCGGAGTACGGGTCCTCGGTGCCGCCCATCCACAGTCGATGCCGTTCGCCGACGAGGTCGGCGTGCCCCGTGTGGTAGACCACCACGACGTCGTCGGGCTCCCGTTCCCGGCAGAACCGGCGCAGCTCGGTGCGGAACCGCTGGGCGCTCGGGTCCAGGCCGAACGAGGGCACGCGGGCGTAGCCGAACTGCTCGGTGAACAGGGCGGCCATGCTCTCGACCGAGCCCGCGAGGGCCGCCCGGCTCGCCGACAGGCCCGTCGTCACCCCGACGGAGACCAGGAACCGGCGATGCCCGTCGCCGTCAGGCATCGAGGCCGTCGGCGATCGCCGCCCCGGTCAACCGGTCGCTCAGATAGGGGGCGATGTCGTGCGCGGACGCGCCGTTGTCGACCCTGATCTGGCGTACCCGGTCTCCGAAGCGGATGCGCAGGTCCTCCTCCACCGCGACGACGTCGCCCCGGTCGGCCACGTTGGTCCACGCGGTGACCGCACCGGGCCAGCCGCCCCGCAACTCGCCGGTCGCCGGGTCCGGCTTCGGCGGCGGCTCGAGCCGGTCGAAGATCAGATGGCGGAGGCCGAGCGGCGAGCCCAGCGTGACGAAGGACCGCACCGGCCACTCGGGATGCGCGCAGAGCGCCTCGTAGGCCACGACGGAGCCGAGCGAATGACCGACGACCACCTCGGTCTCGTCGCTCACGCACGTTGCCACCCGGTCCCGCGCGACCTGCCGCACGGCCGGGTCGAACAGGTAGGACCTCACCTGTTTGAGGTCGCCGATCAGCAGGCGCTCGGAGAGGCCCATGAAGAAACGCGAGCGCGTCATCGCCCGCAGCGCCGACTGCACCCAGCGCGGACTGCCGCCCAGCGTCTCGGCCTCCGGCGGCACGACGCGCCGGTCGACCTCGGCGGCCCGGCGCCACCAGGCGAGCAGCAGGTCCTGCTCGAAGCCGGTCTCGACGTCGACCGCGTCGAAGTGCGCGTCGGGCGCGAGCACCTCGCCGCGGCTCCGGAAGACGTCACCGTAGAAGGCGAACGCGACCGACTCCGGATCGAGGTCGGCACCGTGGCCGTCGGCGCGCGCGAACGCCAGCCCGTCGAGCAGCGCGGCCAGGATCGACGCCCTGAGCTGATGTGGACCTTTGACGTGCTGACGGATGCCGTGCACGACGACGACGCGGGCCATCGACCCCTTCCTCCCTGAGAGCGCAAGCTCACCCTGGGTGGTTGCAGCAGTCTAGCGACGCCAGCCGACGCCGCCAACGACGGACGGCAGCTCCGTGTCAGGTCCGTGGCGGGGGTGTGGCGGCGCGGGTGCTGATAGTCGACGCATGACGAACAACAGCCAGTCGAAGGAGAACGTCATGCGGAAGTTCGAGACCCCCGGCGCCATCTCGGTCGTCCTCGAGGTTCCCGCCGGGCGCGTACGGTTCATCGCGTCCGAGCGGGCCGACACCACCGTGCGGGTCGACCCCGTGGACGCCTCGAAGAGTCGTGACGTGAAGGCGGCGCGGCGGGTCACCGTCGAGTGTCGCGACGGTGTGCTGCGGGTCGCGGACCTGACCGCCGCGAAGCACACGCTCTTCGGGTCGTCGGGGTCCGTCGAGGTGACCGTCGAGCTGCCCGCCGGTTCGGCCGTCGAGGGCAGGTCCGCCTGCTGCGAGGTACGCGGCGTCGGTCGGCTCGGGGACGTCGCGTTCGACGGTGCGTACCGGCGGATCAAGATCGACGAGGCCGGGAGCGTGCGGTTGACCGCGATCGACGGTGACGTGGAGGTCGGCCGGCTGGGCGGTGCGGCGCGGATCAGCACCGCCCGCGGTGACATCCGCATCGCCGAGGCCGTGGACGGCGCGGTGGTGCTGCGTACCGGGTTCGGTGACATCTCGATCGGCGCCACCGCCGGCGTCTCGGCCACGCTGGACGCCGGCACCGGCTACGGCCGCGTCGCCAACGCCCTGAAGAACGACGGCACCGCGGGACTCGACATCCGGGCCACCACCTCGCACGGCGACATCACCGCCCGCAGCCTCTGACCCACGCGCGGATCGCGTACCCGTGGCGGGCAGGATGTCAGCCGTGACCGACGAAGATCCACTCGCCGACCTGATCGCGAAACAGTTCGGTTCGTGCACCCTGCCTCTCGGGCAGGGTGCACACGCCGGCACCGCGGTCTTCTACAACGAGCTCGTGGAGTCCACCGACGAGGTCGACCGGGTACGCGAATGGTGGCTGACCGCCGACCGCCTGACGCGCGGCGAGGTGGGCGAGGTGCGGCTGCGGCCCGACCTCATCGAGCCGGCGGGCGCGGCATCGGACAACCTGATCGTGACCGACTTCGCGAAGATGTGGTCGCGGCGCTGCCGGGTGAGCGACGACCGCTGGCCATCGTCACCTCGAACGTCGGCCGCGACCCGGACCGGGTGATCCGCTGGCAGGGCTCACCACCCACGGGCTTCGCGGGCGCCCCCGGTCTTCGTCGCGGAGCCACACGGTGACCTGACCTTCGCCGTGCTCTGCGTCGGCCTGCTCGCCTCGGCCGACCGCCACCCGACGGTCCTCACGTTCGACATGATCCGCGTGCTGATCGCGGAGCTGGTGCGACCGGAGCCCACGAAACGCGGCCTGTTCCGCCGCCGCCGGTGAACGCGTCCGTGATCAGGCTCCGCTGACGGCGCGCCCCGCGGCTAACCGCGGCGGGTCGTCGCGGTGGGTAGGTCGTCGAGGACGACCGAGAGTTCCACCGTCTCCTCGTGCACGTCGGCCACGTCCGTCAGCGCCGCGTAACACAGGCGCGTCGGTGGTGGGCCTCCGCGGGCGATGCGCAGGTAGCCCTCCCGGACCAGGCGGGCCGCCGCGGTCCCGGGGACGCCGGGCAGGGCGTGGCGGGTCCAGCCGGGCAGCATCGCCTCGATGTCGCCGATGTCGCCGATGCGGCGGCCGTCGTCGGACACCGCGAGTGGGTCGGGGCTGTGCATTTCGCGGACTCGGCCGATTCTCGTGCCGGTGCGGTCGACCACCAGCAGGCCTGGTCGGATCCGGATCTTGTCCGTCATCACGACCTCCCCAGAAAGCGGGCTGTCTCCCTCAATAATTGCACGCGAAACGGGGGCGGAGGGGACCCAGAAAACAGGGGCCCCTCCGCCCGGACCACCACATCAGCAGCGGGGTACGCCTGGGATGAAGCCGTCGTAGCCCGTCAGGACGTACGCGTCCGCGATGAAGCGGCCCGCGCCGATGCGGTCCCAGATGTTGCTCGTGCCGTACGTGCCGGTGACCGTCGTCCCCGTGGTCTGGCACTGGATCGTCACCCGCGTGCCGTCGGCCACCGTGCCGACCGACGCGTACGAGGTGCCCGGGCCCGACCGCACCGTCAGCGGCGTCCCCGCCGTGTTGACGGTGCCGGACCCCGCGCCCCCGCCGGAGCACGCGTTGTCGCTCGTGTAGGTCTTCGTGCCCCAGTAGAGCGCCAGCGCCCCGTTGAACCGGATCTGCACCGCCGAGCCGTTGAGCCGCTGCTCGTAGTGCAGGTGCGGGCCGGTCGAGCCGCCGCTCGTGCCGACGTAGCCGATCACCGAGCCGTAGCCGACCGACTGCCCCACCGACACGTTGAACCCGCTCAGGTGGGCGTAGTACGTGGTGTAGCCGCCACCGTGGTTGATCCGGACGTACCGGCCGTAGCTGGTGTCGCCGAGGTTGGTGACCACGTCGACCGTGCCGGGCGCGCTCGCCACGACCGGGTCGCCGTCGTCGTTGGTGCGGTTGAAGTCGATGGCGTTGGCCGGGCTGTGGTTGGTGCGCGTCTGTCCGGACCAGGCCTGCCCGCAGGGGAACGGCACCTTGAACGTGGGTGCCGCCAGCGCCGGCGCGGACGGCAGCACCAGGAACGCGGCGAGGGCGGCCCCGAGCAGGGCCAACCAGCGGTGCTTCATGCACGACCTCCAGTCAAATGAAGAAATACTTCAATTCCTCTATATGATCCTGGCAGAAATCTGCGTGAGGTGGAACAGGGGGCGAAGGTAGGTTGAACGCGTGCCCCCGCAGATCCCCCATGCCGATCCCGGGGTGCCGGACACACGGGGACCGTTCCGCTACATCTGGTGGCTGACCCGCAGCCAGCCCTGGCGGATCCTGCGCGGCGCCCTGTTCGGCACCGTGTGGATGGTCGGTCTCGCGCTGCGTCCCTACCTCGTCTCCCGCGCCGTCGACGACGGCCTGCGCGCCCACGACCGGGCCGCCCTGCTGTTCTGGGTCGGCACGATCGTGGCCTCCGGTCTGGCGATGGCCTGGGTCGGCATCATGCGCCACCGCACGATGACGTTCGTCCGCGAGGACGCCACCGCCCGCTCGGCCGAGGTGGTGCTGCGCCACCTGGCCCGGGCGGGCGCGACGCTGCCGCGCCGGCTCGACGCCGGCGAGGTCGCCACCGTCAGCGGCCGCGACATCGGCTACGTCTCGCACGTGCTGACGTTCATGGGGCCGGGCATCGGGGCCGTCATCGCGTACGCCGTGGTCGCGGTCGTGCTCTGGCGCATCGAACCGGTCCTCGCCCTGCTCGTGCTGGTCGGGGTGCCGAGCGTGGTCGCGGTGATCGCGCCGCTGCTGCGCCGGCTCGAGGCGGTCGAGACCGACTACCGGCGCCGGCAGGGCGCGCTGACCGCCCGGGCCACCGACATCGTCGCGGGCCTGCGGGTGCTGGCCGGCGTCGGCGGCCGGAGCCTGTTCGCCGACCGTTACGACCGGCAGTCCGCCAAGCTGCGCACCGAGGGCTACCGGGTCGCCGCGGTCAACAGCTGGATCGAGGGCCTGGCCATCGCCATCCCGGCGGTCTTCCTCGCGCTGGTGGTCTGGTCCGCCGCCCGGCTCGCGGTGCAGGGCCAGATCACGGTCGGCGAGATGGTCGGCGTCTACGGCTACGTCGCCATGCTCACGACACCCTGCTGGATGCTGCTGGGCAGCACGTACGACGTGATCCGGGGCCGGGTCGCCGCGCGGCGGATCGTCGCGCTGCTCCGGGTCGAGCCCGAGGACCACGCCCCGGCTGGCGAGTCGGTGACGGCGCCGGCCGGCCCCGCGGACCTGCACGACCCCGACAGCGGCCTGACCGTGCCGGCCGGCCGGCTGGTCGCGGTCGCCGCCGACGACCCCGGCACCGCCGCCGCGCTCGCCGACCGGCTCGCCCGGTTCGCGACCAGCGACGTGACCTGGGGCGGAGTGCCGCTCGGTGCGGTCCCGCTGGCGGAGGTGCGGCGCCGCATCCTGGTCGCCGACCACGACGCCTACCTGTTCGCGGGCCCGCTGCGCACGACGCTGAGCCCGGCGGGTGGCGCCGTCGAGCCCGGCGTGCATGCCGCCGCGGCCGAGGACGTCGTCGACGCGCTGCCCGACGGCCTCGACACCGACGTCGACACCCAGGGGCGCACGCTCTCCGGCGGCCAGCGGCAGCGGGTCCGGCTGGCCCGGGCCGTGCTGGCCGACGCCGAGGTGCTGATCCTCGTCGACCCGACGTCGGCCGTGGACGCGCACACCGAGGCCCGGATCGCGGAGCGGTTGCGCGCGGCCCGGGCCGGCCGCACCACCGTGCTCGTGGCGACCTCGCCGCTCCTGCTCGGTCAGGCCGACGAGGTGGCATTCCTGCGCGGCGGCCGGGTCACGGCCACCGGCGACCACCACGGCCTGCTCGCCCGCGACTCCGCCTACCGCGCCCTGGTCGCCCGCGGCGCCGACGAGGACGCCGAGGTGGCCGGATGACCGCGTTGCCCGTCGCCGACCGGGTCACCACCCGGCGGTCCAGCCGCGACCTGCTGCGCGGCGAGCGTCGCGCCGTGGTCGTCGTGCTCCTGCTGCAGGCCGCCGCGGCCGCCGCCGGCCTGGCCGCGCCCCGGCTGCTCGGCGCGATCGTCGACGACGTGCTGCAGGGCGCCACCGTCGCCCGGATCGACCGGCTCGCGCTGGCGATCGCCGTCTGCACGCTCGTGCAGGGCGTGCTGTTGCGCTACGGCTACCTGGCCGGCTACCGGTTGGGGGAGCGGGCCATCGCCCGCCTGCGCGAGTGGTTCGTCCGCCGCACGCTCGACCTGCCGACCGCCGTGGTCGAGCGGGCCGGCACCGGCGACCTCGCCAACCGCAGCTCCGTCGACGTGGCGACGGTCGGCACGATGGTCCGCGACGTGGTGCCCATCATGCTGATCTCGTCGGCCCAGCTCCTGCTGCTGTTCGGCGCGGTCTTCCTGATCCACCCGATGCTCGGCCTCGTCGCCCTGGCCGGGCTGCCCAGCATCCTCGCCGTCACGCGGTGGTACCTGCGCCGGGCCAGCCCCGCCTACCTCGCCGAGGGCGCGGCCAGCGCCGACCTGACCGAGTCGCTGACGACCACCGCCGAGGGCGCGCGCACCGTGGAGGCGCTGCGGCTCGGCGACGAGCGGATCACCAGCGGCACCGACCGGGTCGCCCGGCAGTGGGCCACGCGGCGCCGGACGCTCGGCCTGCGCTCGGTGTTCTACCCGGTGGTCGAGGGCAGCTACGGCCTGCCGGTCGCGGCGGTCCTGCTGGCCGGGGGCGTGCTCGCCCGCGACGGCTCCGTCAGCATCGGCGACGTGGTCGCGGCCGCGCTGCTGCTGCAGCAGGCGATCGAGCCGCTCGACCGGATGCTGCAGTTCATCGAGCAGGCCCAGCGCGGCGTCGCCTCGTACGCCCGGGTCCTGGGTGTCGGGTTCGGTGTGCCGGAGCAGCGCGGCGTCGCGCCCGTGCCCGGCGACGAGCGGATCGTGGTGCGCGACGCGCGGTTCGCCTACACCGCCGGGCACGACGTGCTGCACGGCATCGACCTCGACCTGCGGCCGGGGGAACGGCTCGCGATCGTCGGGCCGTCGGGTGCCGGCAAGTCGACGCTGGCCCGGCTGCTGGCGGGCACCGAGGCACCGGACACCGGGTCGGTCACGCTGGGCGGCGTGCCGGTCGCCGACATCGAACCGGCCCGGCGGCGGCAGCTCATCGCCCTGGTCACCCAGGAACACCACGTCTTCATCGGTACGCTCCGCGACAACCTGTCGTTCGCCGCGCCCGACGCCACCGACGGCGAGATGCTCAGCGCGCTGGTCGCGGTCGGCGCCGACTGGTACGCCGCGCTACCCGACGGGCTCGACACGCGGCTCGGCGAAGGTGCCCGGCAGCTCGGCCCGGCCGACGCGCAGCAGCTCGCGCTCGCCCGGATCGTGCTCGCCGACCCGCACACGCTGATCCTCGACGAGGCGACGGCGGCCCTCGACCCGACCACCGCGCGGCGCACCGAGCGGTCGCTGGCCGCGGTGCTCGGCGGGCGCACGGTCATCGCGATCGCGCACCGGCTCAACACCGCCCGCGACGCCGACCGGGTGGCGGTGCTGGCCGACGGTCGGATCACCGAGCTGGGCACCCACGACGAGCTGGTCGACGCCGGCGGGCCGTACGCCGCGCTCTGGCGCTCCTGGCACGGCTAGAAGCTAGTCGCGGCAGCGCTGCTCGAGCGACCGCGGCCAGCGCGCACCGGGGCTGATCTCCACGGTGGTGTCGACGGTGCGGGTCGCCCCGTCGGCCGTGCGGATCCACATGTTCAGCGGCAGCGGCGCGGCGATGAACACCGTGCGTTGCGCGCACGTGAAGGTGATCGTGACGGCGATGGTCCGGAAGCCCGGCCGGATCGTCACTCGCTGTGACGCGTTGCGGATCTCGAGGCCCTGTCGCCGGGCGCCGAGGTCCTCGACCTCGATCGGCAGCGGGCCGAGGTTGACCAGCGTCAGGTTGGCCACCATCGACGCCGTCGTGCCGTCGCTGGTGCCGTCCAGGTCGGCCGGGTCGATCAGCTGGGCGCCGACCTCGACGACGGCCGCCGCCGCGGCGCGCTCCTGGCCGGCCTCCCACCGGTGCACGCCGGCGCCGCCCGCCACCGCACCGAGCACGGCGGCCAGCGCGACGGCGCTGACCTGGAGGCGGGCCGCGCGCAACCGCCGGAGCCCGCCGCGCAACCGCTCGCCCGGCTCGATCGCGGGCCGCGGCGGCGCCGGCCGGTCGAGATCGACAAGGGGTTCCCGGGGGTGGGCATCGACCATGGCGAGAGGGTACGCGGCGCGCCAGGCGCCCGTGATCCGCGTCCGGCGGCATGATGTGGTTGAACCGCACGCAGCGGGGCAAAAGGCCGGGTGATACCGGAGGTGCCCATGAGTGACAACCCGTCCGCCCCGTCGAGCCCGACCAAGCTGCCCCCCGGCGAGTGGCTGGCCAGCGCCAAGCGGGCCGCCAAGGAGTTCTCGGAGGACGGGGTCAGCGACTGGGCGGCGGCGCTGACCTACTACGGCATCCTGTCCATCTTCCCGGGCCTGCTGGTCGTGGTCTCGATCCTCGGCCTGCTCGGTCCCGACACCGTCAAGGCGGTGCAGGACAACCTGACCACGACGCTCCCGGGCGCGATCGCCGACTTCGTCAACAACGCGATCGACCAGGTGGCCGGCAACTCCTCGCTGGCCAGCGCCGGCGCGGTCGTCGGTGTGCTGGTCGCCTTCTGGTCGGCGTCGGGCTACGTGTCGGCGTTCATGCGCGCGTCCAACGCGATCTACGACGTGCCCGAGGGCCGGCCGATCTGGAAGACGCTGCCGACCCGCGTCGCGGTCACGGCCGCGGTCGGCCTGCTGCTCATCGCCTGTGCGCTGATCGTGGTCTTCACCGGCCGGTTCGCGGACTCGATCGGCGACGCGCTGGGCGTCGGCTCCGCGGCCGTCACGGCGTGGAACATCGCCAAGTGGCCGGTGCTGGTCGTCCTCGTCAGCCTGATGTTCTCGATCCTCTACTACGCGTCACCGAACGCCCGCCACGGCAAGTTCCGCTGGGTCACCCCGGGCGGCCTGCTGGCCGTGCTGCTGTGGATCGTCCTTTCGGGACTGTTCGCCCTCTACCTGACGTTCTTCGCGTCCTACAACAAGACCTACGGCACGGTCGCCGGCATCATCGTCTTCCTGGTCTGGCTGCAGCTCTCCAACATGGCCATCCTGCTGGGCGCGGAATACGACGCGGAACTGGAACGCGGCCGCGCGATCGCGGCGGGCCACCCCCGCGACAAGGAGCCGTACCTGGAGCTCCGCGACGACCGAAAGCTCAAGAAGCAGCGCCGCCGCCGGCAGTAGGTCAGAAGCCGGTGAAGGCCTTGGCCGGGGGCTCGCCGTCCTCGAAGAGCTCGCTGGCCGGGCCGACGATCAGCGGGTCGGGCGTACCCACGATCTCCTCGTCCTTGTTGTCGTAGTCGAACCGGGTCAGGACGTGGCGCATCGCGGCCAGGCGGGCGCGCTTCTTGTCGTTGCTCTTGATCATCGTCCAGGGCGCGTCGGCCGTGTGCGTGTAGAAGAACATCGCCTCCTTCGCCTCCGTGTACTCGTCCCACTTGTCGAGCGAGGCGAGGTCCGTCGGCGAGAGCTTCCACTGGCGCACCGGGTCGACCTGGCGGATCAGGAAACGGGTCTGCTGCTCGTGGCGGGTCACCGAGAACCAGAACTTGATGAGGTTTATCCCCGACCGCACCAGCATCCGCTCGAGCTCCGGCGTCTCGCGCATGAACTCGAGGTATTCCGGCCGCGTGCAGTAGCCCATGACCCGCTCGACGCCGGCCCGGTTGTACCAGGACCGGTCGAACAGCACCATCTCCCGGGCGGCCGGCAGGTGGGCGACGTAGCGCTGGAAGTACCACTGCGACTGCTCGCGCTCGCTGGGCTTCTCCAGCGCGACCACCGACGCCCCACGCGGGTTGAGGTGCTCCATGAAGCGCTTGATCGTGCCGCCCTTGCCCGCGGCGTCGCGGCCCTCGAAGAGGATCACCAGGCGGCGGTCGTTGGCCTTGATCCAGTTCTGCAGCTTGAGCAGCTCGATCTGCAGCAGGCGCTTCTCGCGCTCGTAGTCGGCGCGGTCCATCCGCTCGTCGTACGGGTAGTTCTCGCGCCAGGTGTCGACCGTCTCGCCGTCGGACTTCAGCAGCACCGGGTCGTCATCGTCGTCGTCGAGAACGCGGTAGCCATCGTACTGCTTGAGCAGGTTCGGGGTGCCGCCGTTGCTGCTTTCCGTGCCCATGTGCTGACGCTACCCAGCTGAGGTGACCACCAATCGCGGATCCAGTGAACACCGGTAGCGTGATCCATATGCGCATCGACCTGTCAGGCAAGACGGCACTCGTGACCGGTTCGTCCTCGGGGATCGGGCTGGCGATCGCCACCGGGCTCGCCGCCGCCGGAGCCCGGGTCGTGCTGACCGGGCGCGACGAGGCGCGGGTGAGCGCGGCCGCGGACCGGCTGCGCGCGTCCGGCGCCGACGCGAGCGGCATCGCGGTCGACCTGGCCGCCGGCGCCGACGCGGTGCTCGAGCGGGAGCCCGACGTCGACATCCTGGTCAACAACCTCGGCATCTTCGAGGCCCGCCCGCCGCTCGAGATCACCGAGGCTGAGTGGCAGCGCTACTTCGAGACCAACGTGCTCGCCGGCATCCGGCTGACCAGGCACTACCTGCCCGGCATGATGGACCGCGGCTGGGGCCGGACGCAGTTCATCGCCAGCGACTCGGCCGTGGTCATCCCGGCCGAGATGATCCACTACGGGATGACGAAGACGGCCCTGCTCGGGGTGTCGCGCGGCTTCGCCAAGGCGGCGGCCGGCAGTGGCGTCACCGTCAACACCGTCATCGCCGGCCCCACGCACACCGGCGGTGTGGAGGAGTTCGTCTACCAGTTGGTGCCGCGCGACCTCCCGTGGGACGAGGCGCAGCGGCAGTTCATGCGCGATCATCGGCCGCAGTCGCTGATCCAGCGGCTGATCGAGCCGGAGGAGATCGCGAACATGGTGGTTTATCTCAGCTCGTCGCAGGCGTCGGCGACGACCGGCGGGGCGCTGCGCGTCGACGGTGGTTACGTCGACGCGATCCTGCCCTGATGACGCCGGCGCCGCCCACCGCGGCGGAGCGCCACGCGTCCTGGCTGGAGCTCTTCTTCGACCTCGTCGTGGTCGTGGCCGTGGCGCAACTCGCGCACCTGATCGAGGGCGAGGTCGGCCTGCGCGACGCGGGCCTGTTCGTGGTGCTGTTCTACGCCGTCTGGAGCGTGTGGACGAGCTTCACATTGTACGCGAACGTCGCCGCCACGAAGACGCGTACGCGGGCGATGCTCGTGGCGATGTTCGGCATCGCGGTGATGGCCGCCGCGATCCCGGAGGCCGCCGGCGACCGGGGCGAGGCGTTCGCGATCGCGTACGTGTTGTGCCGCTGGCTGGGCATGATCTCCTGGCGGCGGACGGGCCAGATGCTGTTCAGCTGGCCCGCCGCGCAGGCCGGCGCGGGCTTCGTCCCGTGGGTGGTGTCCATCTGGGTGGAGCCGCCGGCCCGCTACTGGCTGTGGACCGCGGGCGTCGTGCTCGACATCGTCATCTCGGCGGTCCAGGGCGGCCGGGCGCGGGAGATGCTGGCCCGGATGCGCCGCTCGACGTCGCGCCGGGCCCGGTCGGTGCGGATCGTGCCCGCCCGGCTCGACGCGGCCCACTTCGGCGAGCGGCTCGGCCTGTTCGTCATCATCGTGCTGGGCGAGGCGGTGGCCCAGGTGGTGCTGGCGGCGTCCGAGGTGGACTGGACGAGGCCGCTCTTCGTGGCCGCGCTCGCCGGCTTCGGCCTGCTGGTCTGCCTGTGGTGGCTGACCCTGGAGTACGGCGCGCTGGCCGTCCCGCGGTTCGGCGAGCAGCGCATCGAGGCGTGGCTGGCGCTGCCGGCGCACTTCACGATGACGATGGCCATCACCAGCGTGGCGGCCGGCCTCGGCATGCTCGCCGACGACCCGGCCGACCCGCTGCCCGTCGCGGCCCGCTGGGTCCTCTGCGGCGGCCTGGCCCTCTATTTCCTGAGCACGACGGTGGTGGGCGCGGTGGCCGGCGCGCCCCGGGCCTGGCTGTTCGGCCGCGCCCTGCCCGCCACGGTGGCGGCGGCGCTGCTCGGCGCGTTCGGCGGGCCGCTGGAGGCACGCTGGCTCGCCCTGATCCTGGTCGGCGTCGCGATCTGGCAGGTCCGCTACGCCCGCCGCCACCCGGCGGTCGGCGCCTAGCCGCCCGCGCCTGCCGCCGCGTGCGGGCTCAGGACCATCCGCGCTCCGGTGACGTCGACGTGCAGCCGGTACCGGTCCAGGTAGTCGGTGCCGACGAGCCCGTCGTGAACGATGTCCTGGAACAGGACACGCGGCCGCGCCCGCGCCGTCGACGGCGCCGCGGCCAGGTGCACCGCTCCCGCGGCCGTCGCCCACCGCCGGGTCCAGCGGTATCCGGTCTCGTCGACACCGGTCTTCGTGACGACGCCGGCGTCGTCGGGGCCGACGCCGCAGTCCGCGAGGAAACGGGTGTCCAGGATCAGGTCGTCGGACCCCGTGTCGACCTCCACCACCACCTCGCGGCCGCTCGGCAGGACGAGGGTGGTGAACGGATCCACCGACGGTCCGTGCCGCCGCACGTCGAGCGGGATCTCGGCCCCCTGCTCGCCGAAGCCCTCGGCCGGGCGCACGGCCAGCGTCATCGCCCGCGGGTCGGTCGTCACGACCTGGTTCTCGAAGAACCCCAACCCGATGATCCCGGCGAACCCGTGCGGGCCGTCGACGTCGCCGAGGTCCGCCACCGCCGCCACGTGCCCGTCGACCGCGTGGCCGGCGAGGTCGAGCGGCGGCAGCCGGACCAGGTCGGCGCTGATCCACTGGCCGGACATGCGCTGACCCGAGAAAGACGCGCCGGTCGGCCGGACGTCGGGGCGGGCCGCCACCGCGGCCGCCACCACCGTGACGCCGATGCCGGTGTCCACGAGAAACCGGTAGGGATCACCACCCAGCCGCACGGGTACGCGGACGAGGTGCCGGACGCGATCGAAGGTCACCGTGCCGCGCACGCCCACCATCGTCGCGGGCGGCCCGGTCGATGTCCAGCCGTCAGGCCGGCACGTGGCCGGTCCAGAGGTCCTCGAGCGCCCGGTCGTGCGGCGGGCGGACCTGGATGCCGCTGCCCTGGAGATGGTCCCAGGCCACGCCCGGGACCCGGGCCTTGAGCTCGTGCGGCGGCAGGCGGTCGGCGAGGGGGAGCAGCGACTCGAACTCGACCTCGGCGTAGGCGCGCAGCCGGCCGCCGTGCTCCTCGGTGTGGACGTCGCCGGTGAACCGGCCCGCGCCGACGATGCCGCGGTCGCGCACCAGCCGCACCAGGAACGCGCGGTCGCCGGCGGCGATGCCCGACCGCCGCTGGCCGATGCCCCAGCGCCGGGCGACGGCCCGCCCGGCCGCCGTGGCCGCCACCGCCGCCGCGTAGTCGGCTTCCGGCCAGGCCTTGGGGTTCCAGGTCAGCAGGAAGGTCGACATGCCCCGCATCATCCCGCCAGCGGCGGGACCTTGTCGCGCGGATCGACGGGCGTGTCGACCGGGTCGAGGCCCGCGTAGCGGTGCAGCGCCGGCACGTCGAGGAGCAGGATGCGGCCCGGCTCGAGGACGAGCCAGCCGCGTCGTTCGAGGCGGGAGAGCACGGCGCTGACCGACTGGCGGGCGCCGCCGGCCAGGTTGGCCAGCACCGTGACCCCGATGTCGACGGTCATCGGGTCGGTGTGGCGGGCCAGCCGCAGCAGCGCCTTCGCCACCCGGCGGGCCAGGTCGAGAACCATGAAATCGGCTCGCTGTTCGGCGAGGGCGCGGACCTGCGCGCCGAATTGCAGCACGACGTTGTGCGTGAGGTGGGTCGACGCCGCCGCGAGTGCGACCACCGGTTCGGCGGGAATCGCGAGAATGACGCTTTCCCGGAGTACTTCCACGGATGCCAGGTGCGGGCGCCGGTCGAATACGGCGATTTCCCCGACCGCCTGCGGCGGCCCTTTGAGATGCAGCACCGAGCGGCGCCCGGAACGGCTCGGCTGGAACTCGCAGACCAGCCCGCCGTGCACCACCACCAGGTCGACCGGGTCGTCGCCCTGGTGCCAGAGAATCGTGCCGATCGGCATCGGAAACGGGGTCACGTGCGCGGACAGCGCGGCCAGGGCGTCGGCCGGCAACCCGCGGAACAGGGGGCAGCGGGCGAGCGTGGCGGCGACCTGGGTCTGGGACGTGGTTCGCGCGGAATCGTCGGCCATCGGGCTCCCTCGGTCGGGTGGCGCGGGTGGTCGTTCCGGGTGAATCACTTGTCGCGTGAAAAGAACCTGTTAATTCATTCGCCGGCGGAGCGAATCCGAACCAACAAGGATTGCACGTGGATTGGTGGCCGGTAAACCACGTCGTCCGATGTCCAGTATGGATGCTGACGTACGCAAGTCAATCGCACACCATGGGGTTGCGGCAGTGGCAATTGTCATTGCCCCGACAGAAACCCCGGAGGCATTGCCGAGGGTGGCCGCCGTGGCCCGACGGCGGCCACCGTGGTTTTGGCCACCCGCGAGCGGGGAATCCTGTACGCATGATCACCGAGGAACCGCCCGCCATCGCCCAGGTCTCGCCCGGCATGGAGGTCCGCGACGCGACCGGCGTCGCGGTCGGCGTCGTCGGCGCCGTCCAGCAGCCGGGCACCGACATCCGCCCCGAGCTGCCCGCCGGGCCGGCCGAGCTCCACATGGCCACCGGCTACCTGCTGATCGACCGGGGCGAGCAGTTCGAGAACGACGTGTACGTCAGCGGCGAGCAGATCGACCACGTCGCCGGTACGGGCGACGGCGCCCTGGTCACCCTGAACGCGAGCTGGACGGAGCTCGACCGCGCCGTGGACTGATATACGTTTGGCCCCATGATCGAGCCGCAGGCGGTGCTCGCGCCGCTCAGCCGGGCCGCACTGGTGCTGGTCGTCACCGTCCACGACGGCGACGAGGCCGCGTCCCGTACGCGTGACCTCTGCGGCGACCTGTCGGGTCTGGTGCGCTCGGTGGGCTTCCGTGACCTGGACGCGCAGCTGTCCTGCGTGGTCGGGTTCGGCGCGGCCGCCTGGAGCCGGATCTTCGACTCGCCGGCACCGCGCCGGCTGCACAAGCTCCCGGCCATCCGGGGCGAGAAGCACGAGGCGCCCTCGACGCCCGGCGACGTCGTGTTCCACATCCGCGCCGGCCGGCCGGACCTCTGCTTCGAGCTGGCCACCCAGATCCTGACCCGGCTCTCGGGCGCGGCCACCCCCGTCGACGAGACCCAGGGCTTCCGCTTCTTCGACTTCCGCGACCTGCTGGGCTTCGTCGACGGCACCGAGAACCCGACCGGCGACGCCTCGGCCAAGGCCGCGCTGATCGGCGCCGAGGACCCGGACTTCGCCGGCGGCAGCTATCTCGTGGTCCAGAAGTACCTGCACGACCTCGACGCCTGGAACAGGCTGCCGGTCGAGGCGCAGAACCGGGTGATCGGGCGCGACAAGCTGTCCAATGTGGAGATGCCGGACGAGGTGACGCCGTCGTCCGCGCACCGGATGCTCACCACGATCAAGGACGCGGACGGCAACGAGATCAAGATCATGCGGGACAACATGCCGTTCGGCAGCCCGGCGGCGGGGGAGTTCGGCACCTACTTCATCGGGTACGCGGCCAGCCCCACCGTCATCGAGCAGATGCTCCGCAACATGTTCATCGGCGATCCCACCGGCAACTACGACCGGATTCTCGACTTCTCCCGCGCGGTCACCGGCAGCCTCTTCTTCGTGCCATCGCTCACCCTCCTCGACACCCTCGGCGACTCGTAGCTCACATATTCGGGTGATGCGTAGCGCGCCCCGTCGTCGGCAGCGTTGACTGAGGCCGGTTTCCACGACGAATGGGACCGGTTTCGACTGGACGGGGGTCCGCAACATGCCGTACGTGACCGTGGGTCAGGAAAATACAGAGCCGATCCAGATCTACTACGAGGATCACGGCGCGGGTACGCCGGTCGTGCTCATCCACGGCTACCCGCTGAGCGGGCAGTCCTGGGAGAAGATCATCGCGCCGCTCCGCGGGAAGTACCGGATCATCACGTACGACCGGCGCGGGTTCGGCAAGTCCTCGCAGCCGGGGGGTGGCTACGACTACGACACTCTCACGTCGGACTTCAACATCCTGATGGAGACGCTCGACCTGCGCGACGCGGTGCTGGTCGGGCACTCGATGGGCACCGGCGAGGTCACCCGCTACCTGGCCCGGTACAACGCCACGACCGGCCGGGCGCGAAGCGGCGTGCTGCTCAGCCCGTTGGCGCCCAAGCTCTTCAAGACCGACGACAACCCGGAGGGCGTCGACTACTCGGTCTTCCAGGGCATCAAGGACCTCGCCGCGAAGGACCGGCCGCTCTGGATCAAGCAGTTCTTCGACCTGTTCTTCAACGTCAAGGACACGCTGGGCAACCGCCTCTCGCAGGAGGCCTGGAACGCCCACTGGAACGTCGGGATCACCGCGTCCCCGATCGCCACCTACGAGTGTGTGGACGCGTGGGGCGCGGACTTCCGCGAGGACGTCGGGCGGATCGACGTGCCGGTGCTGGCCGTCCAGGGCACCGCCGACCAGGTGCTGCCGTTCGAGGCCACCGGCAAGCGGCTTCCGCCGCTGATGAAGAACCTCAAGCTGGTGCCCCTGGAGGGCGCGCCGCACAGCATCCCGTGGACCCACGCCGACGAGTGCAACGCGGCGATCAAGGACTTCCTGAAGTAGCGCATCCGGAGAAAACCTGTGTGTCGAATGTGAAGTTTGGGGCGTTCGCCGTCGCTCACTGTTACGGTGACCGTGCAGTCAGTAACCGAAAGGCTGTGGCGCGCGCCCTTTCCGGTTTCTTCGCATCGAACGAACGGGGTTTCCAATGTCGCTCTTCGACCTGCTTGGTGGGGCTCTTGGTGGCGTTGTCGGCATCGTCGGCGGCCTGCTGACCGGTATCGGCGGCCTCCTCTTCTGACGCGCAACAGGGGTGCCTGGACCGCACGGGTCCAGGCACCCCTGCGTGGGTCACCAGGTGGAGTTGTTCCCACCCTGGGCGAGGTAGACCTGGTCGTACAGGTTGCCGTCGTTGTCGTCCGTGAAGGCGGCGACGATCTCACCCCACGGTGAGACCGCGAGGTTGAGCTGGTCCTGTCGACCGGTTGTGACGGTGCTGTAGGTCTGTGCCGCGAGCCGGCCCTCCGTCGTACCGTCCGGGTTGAACCCGCGGGCCCAGACGTCGAGACCCTGCTGCGTCCAGCCGACCACCGCGTCGGCCTGGTCGTCGATGCCCACGGTCGGTGCCGCCGCACCGGCCGCGGCGGTCACCTCGACTTCGCCGTGCCGCGGGTCGCCGTTCGCGGCGAACGAACGCGACCAGATCCCGGGCGTTCCCGTGTGGTCGGACTGCCAGGCCACCACGAAGTCGCCGTTGAAGTTGGCCGCGACCGCCGGCCGCCGCTGCTGGCCACCACCGGTGATGTTGGCCGCCCGGCGGGACAGCGTCACCGCGCCGTTGCCCTTCGCGAGCTTGACCAGCCCGATCTGGAAGAAGCCGTTGCCGTCGCTGTCCTCGTCCCAGACGATCGTCGCGTCGCCCGACGCGGACACGGCGATGTCCGGCGCGTGGTGCGCCCCGGTCGACTGGCTGGCCACCACCTCGTACACCTTGGTCGCGACGTTGGTGTAGCCCGCCGCCCTGACCGTCGTGACCGTCCCCTGGACGTCCTCCCAGACGACGGAGAAGGCCACCGCGGACGGCGTGCCCGGCGTGCCGTCCGGGTCGACCGCGACCTTCGGCGTGAGCTGCTGGCCGGCCGCGCTCGCGTTGACCTGACCCCGGCCGAGGATCGTCCCGGCCGGCGAGATCACCCGGTAGACCACGTTGTAGACGCCGTTGCCGTCCGGCTCGTCGTTCCAGACGACGACCGCGTTGCCCCGGTCGTCCAGGCCGACGTCCGGGTTGACGTGCTTCCACGGCACACCGGCGGTGCCGCCGGCGGAGAGCTTCTTCTCGTACGCGCTGGTCCCGTTGCGGAACAGCCGCACGTAGATCTCGGAGTTGGCGTTGTCGCCCGGGTTGGACTCGGCCCGGTCGTCCTCCCAGACGACGGCGACGTCGCCGTTGCGGTTGGTGGCGACCGCGGCGGCGTCCTGGTCACCGGTGGCGACGCTGTTGGCGGTGGAGACGGTGACGCCCGCGGGCACGGCGAGCAGGGCCGCGAGGATTGGCAGCAGCAACTTCTCTTCTCCTACAACGCTTGCAGGCCGGGGCGGCCGTCGAGGATGGCGAACGAGCGGGCGGTGGTGATCGCGGCACCGTGCTCGGTGACGCTGGCGAGGCTGCGGAAGTCCGCCCGGATCTGCGTACGCGTGATGGTGGTCCGGGTGTATCCGCGGCGGTCCTGGTGGAACTTGAGGTGCGGGTTCGTGGCGACGTTCGGGATCGTCGTCGTGCCCGAGCCGTTGCCGCTCGACGTGATCGAGGTGCAGACGAGCTCGGTGCCGATCGTCGCGGAGTTCGGGTTGGCGTAGTCGGCCTTGAGGTCGTTGGCCCACGCGCGGTGCACGTCACCGGTGAGGACGACGGGGTTGCGGACCCCGCGCTGCTGCCAGCCGGCCTGGATCCGCGACCGGGACGCCCGGTAGCCGTCCCAGGCGTCCATGCTCGCCGCGCCGGTCGAGGTGAACTGGCGGGCGAAGAACACCTGCTGGCCGATGATGTCCCAGGTGCCCAGCTTCTGCCCGAGCCCGTCGAGGAGCCAGGCCTCCTGGGCCGCGCCGGTGATGCTGCGGCTGGCCAGGTCGGCGTCGGCGCACACCTTGCTGCCGTCGCCGCAGGCCTGGTCGTCGCGGAACTGGCGGGTGTCGAGCATGTGGAACGTGGCGAGCTGGCCCCAGCGCACGCGGCGGTAGAGCGGGATGCTGTTGCCGCTGGGCGCGCTGGCCGGACGCAACGGCATGTTCTCGTAGTACGCCTTGTAGGCGGCGCCGCGCCGGGCGGTCCACTGCGCCGCGGTCAGCGCCGGGGTGTTGTTCTCCCGCACCGTACCCGCGTAGTTGTTCTCGACCTCGTGGTCGTCCGGCACGACCAGCCAGGGCGCGGCCTGGTGGGCGGCCTGCAGGTCGGGGTCCGACTTGTAGAGCGCGTACCGCCGGCGGTAGTCGGCCAGGCTGACGATCTCGGCGCCGACGTGCTGGCGTACGCCGCTGCCGACGCCACCCTCGTAGATGTAGTCGCCGAGGTGCAGCACGAGGTCGGGCCGGTCCTCGGCCAGCCGCCGGTAGGCGGTGTAGTAGCCGCTCTCGTAGTGGGCGCAGGACGCGAACGCCATCGTGAAGTCGCGACCGACAGTGCTGGTGGCGGGGGCGGTGCGGGTACGGCCGACCGGCGAGATGTGGCCCTGGGCGCGGAACCGGTAGTAGTAGTCGGCGTCCGCCGCGAGGCCCCCGGCGACCACGTGCACCGAGTGGGCGTCGGAGTAACGCGCGGTGACCGCGCCCTGGGCGACCAGTGAGCTGAATGTGTCTGTTGTGGACACCTGCCATTCGACCGTCACGTCGGCGTTGGGCATGCCGCCCTGGCCGTCGGCGTTGAGCGGGGTGGGCGCCAGGCGGGTCCACAGGACCACGCTGTCGGCAGCGGGTTCGCCGCTGGCGACACCGAGCTTGAAGGGATACGGCGACGCCGCGCGGGCGCTCGACAGGGGGACGATCGTCGTGCCCACAGTGGCCAGTCCACCGAGGACGAAGATGCGTCGGCTGAGCCTCGTCATGCGCAGCACACTGACGGTGTTCGATGAATAGAAGATGATCAACGGGGGTCCGGGTGGCTGACCATGAGGTGGCCGCCGGCTGAGCGTTCGGTGCCGCCACCCGCCGTCAGGTGCCCGGGGCTGCGACGGCGTACTCTGTCCGGATGCGCGCGGCTGAGGCACCGGCCGCCCGGCCGAACCCCGCCGGGCGGCACCTGTGCTTCGCCTATGCCGATCTTGACGAGTTCCTGACGCGGGCCCGGGCCTTCCTGGCCGACGGCCGCGCGGCGGGCGCGCAGGTCCGGCTCGTCGGTGACGGCCTGCCCGACCTCGACGGCGTCCGGGCCGAGTCGCTGCCCGACGTCTACGACGTCATCGACCCCGCGGCGCAGGTCGACTACTGGGCCGGGGCGCTCGCGGACGCGCTCGCCGCCGGCCACAGCGGGCTGCAGGTGGTGGGCGAGGTGACGCCGCTCGTCCGGTCCGCCGCCTTCGGTGACTACGAGCACCTGATCGACCGTTTCATCGCCCAGCATCCGATCTCCGGCCTGTGCGGCTACGACCGCCGCGTGGTCGACCCGGCCGTCCTGGCGGAGCTGGCCTGCCTGCACCCGTGGCACAACGTGCCCGAGGTGCCGTTCCGCGTGCACGCCGCGGCCGGCACCGGCGACCTGGCGATCTCCGGGGAGCTCGACGTGACCGGCGCCGCGGCGCTGGTCCGGGCGCTCGACCGGGTCTCGCCCGCGCTGGTCGAGGGCGAGCTGTTCGTCGAGGCGAGCGGCCTCGACTTCGTCGACCACCGGTCACTGCTGCAGCTCGCCTCCTACGCCCGCGGCCGCGGCGCGACGGCCGTGCTGCGCACCCCACTGCCGGCGGCGGCGCGGCTCGTCGACCTGCTGCAGGTCCCGGGCCTGCGGGTGGAGGCGCGATGACCCGCAGCGGTGCGGCCGCCGAGCACGTCGGCTACTTCCACGAGGCCGTCTACTACGACAGCGACGACGAGTTGCTGGCCGTCGTGCTGCCGTTCCTGGTCGGCGGCGTCGACGAGAAGGAGCCGACGGTCGTCTCCTTCGGCCCCGAGAAGGCCGACCTGGTCCGTCGCGCGTTGCCCGCCGCCGCCCGCGGCGGGGTGTCGTTCCTGACCGGTGGCAGCGTGTACGCGCGGCCGGCGGCAGCCATCCGGGCCTACCGCGAGCTGCTCGCGGGGCACGTCGCCGACGGTGCCGGGCAGATCCGGATCGTCGGGGAGATCCCGCGGCCGTCGCTGGGCGCCACCTGGAACTGGTGGGCGCGGTACGAGGCGGCGATCAACCAGGCGTACGACGAGTTCCCGTTGTGGAGCCTGTGCGCGTACGACACCCGGATCACGCCCTCCGCCGTGCTGGGCGACGTCGCGCGGACCCACCCCCGGACCCTGCACGCCGACGGGCAGCACTCGCTCAGCCCGTCGTACGCGGCGCCGGCGTCGTTCCTGTCCGCCTGGCCGCCGGTCGCGTTGGACCCGTTGCAGGAGGGTCCGCCGCTGATCACGCTCGTCTCGCCGACGGCGGCGGAGGCCCGGCACGCGGTGCGGGCCGTGGATCCCGGGTTGCCGCTCGACGAGATCGAGGAGTTGGTGATCGCGGTCAGCGAGGTGGTGACCAACGCGCTGCGGCACGGCGTGCCGCCGGTGCTGGTGCGCTACTGGTCCGGGTTCGACCGGGTCGTGGTGGCGGTGACCGACGGTGGGTCGGGGCCGACCGACCCGTTCGCGGGCCTGCTGCCCTCACGCGACAGCGCGACCGGCGGTCTGGGCCTGTGGATCACCCACCAGTCGTGCAACTACGTGGCGTTCTCGCGCGACGAGTCGAGCTTCACCCTCCGCCTGACGGCGGGCAATCCGTTCTGACGTCGACGTCCCGGCCACGGGCGGAAGGGTTCGTGACGTGGCGGCGGCCGCCGCCGAGGCGGGCGTGTCGCCCGAGGGGTCGGGGTTCGGTGGTGAAGCCGGCGGCCGCGGCGGAGTGGGGCGGGGTATTTCGGCTATTTCGCCGACCCTGACGGTCATCTGTGGAAGGTCGCTTGCGCTTCTTGATTCTCGTTGTCAACCTTGGTTGACGTTTTCCGGCGTTGTCAACTACGGTTGACGGATGGATCCTGTCGTGATCGTCGGGGCCGGGCCGGTCGGGTTGATGGTGGCGCGCGAGCTGGCCCGGCTCGGCGTTCCGCACGTGGTGCTGGAGGCGCTCGCCCGGCCCAGCGAGCTGCCGAAGGCCAACGGGATCGTCGGGCGTGCGGTGCCGCTGCTGCGGCCGCTCTTTCCCGGCGCGCGGCCGGCGCCGCGGTTCATGTACGGGGGCTTCGCGCTGGACCTGCGCCGGTTGCGGGACAACCCGGTGTGGGTGCTGCCCGTGCCGCAGCGGCGGCTCGAGGAGGTGCTGGCGGTGGGCGTGCCGGTGCGGCGGGGGCACACCGTCGGCGGGCTGGTCGCTGACCCCGCCGGGATCGAGGTGTCCGTCGAGGGGCCGTCCGGGGCGTACACCCTGCGCGGTTCGTACGTGGTGGGCTGCGACGGGGCGCACAGCTTCGTGCGGAAGGCGGCGGGGATCTCGTTCGACGGGTCGTCCGACGACGGGGTGGTGACGCGGAGTGCGCACGTGGTGCTGCCGCGGCGCGCGCTGACCCGGGTGCGGGGACTGCTGCGGGCGCCGGGCGTGCCGTACCGGCCGTATCTGTTCCATCGGACGGCGGGCGGCGTGTTCTCGTTCGCGCGGTTCGGCGGCGGGCCGCATCTGGTCACGACGCTGGAGTGGGGTGCGGGTCATGACGAGACGGCGCCGATGACGGTGGGTGAGCTGCGGGAGAGCCTGGCGCGGGTCCTGGGGTCGCCGGTCCTGCTCGGGTCGCCACCCGCGTCGGGTGGGCCCTACGTCCTGCGGCGTGCGACGTCCCGGCAGAACAGGATCGCGTCGTCGTACCGCGCCGGTCGGGTGCTGCTGGCCGGCGACGCCGCGCACGTCGTCGCCGGTTTCGGCGGACCGGCGCTGAACCTCGGGCTGTTCGACGCGGTCGAACTGGCGGGACGGCTGGCCCGCGATGACGTGTCCGGCTACGACGAGGCCCGGCGACCCTTCGCGCAACGGGTGCTGGCGTCGGCACGGGAACAGGCGGAACTGCTGGCGCCGGGGCCGTCGACGGACGCGCTGCGGGTGCGGTTCGCGGCCTACCTGCGTACGCCCGAGGGCCTGCGCCGGGTCGCGGACACGATCGGGGGAGGCTGATTCCTGTCGTACCCCTCGGGCACGATGCTTGTCATCTCATCTCATCGCCGTGACGAGGGAGTCGATGATGATCGGAAAGCTGGAGTCGGTGGTCGTGGACGCCGCCGACATCGCCGGGCTGTCGGCGTTCTACCAGGGTCTGGCCGGGTGGAAGGAGACCTGGTCCAGCCCGGAGTGGCTCACGCTGGTGACGCCCGACGGGTGGCGGATCGACCTGCAGGCGGCGCCCGACCACCGGCCGCCGTCGTGGCCCGGGCAGGAGCGCCCGCAGCAGGCCCACCTCGACCTGCGGGTGCCCGACCTCGAGGCGGGCCTGGCCCGCGCGGTCGCTCTCGGCGGCACCCTCCTGCGCCGCAACGAGTCCTGGCTGACGATCGCCGACCCGGCGGGTCACCCGTTCGACCTGTGCCTGAAGGCCGACGACCCCGAAACAACGCTGGCGGGCGTGATGCTCGACTGCCCGGACGCGTCGTTGCTGAGCGCGTTCTACGTGGAGTTACTCGGCAAGCCCGTGACCTACACGGGCGACGGCATCGCGATGATCGGCGAAGACGGCGACCACCCGGTGCTGTTCCAACAGGTGGCCGACTATGCGGCGCCGCGTTGGCCGGATCCGGCCTATCCGCAGCAGTTCCACTTCGATGTGCAGGTCGAGGACCTGGACGCGGGGGAGCGGGCAGCGGTGGCGGCGGGGGCGACCCGACTACCGGCGGGCTCGGACACGTTCCGGGTCTTCACAGACCCGGCGGGCAAGCCTTTCTGCCTGACGAGCCCGGAATAACCGAGAGCTCAGTCGCCGCCGCGGCGCGGATGCCGGGTGTCGGTTGCGCGGGCGCAGGCGCCGCAGCGGCGCTGGCGTCCTCGCCCGACCCGGGCGCGGGGGTGCCGGGCGCCGACGCCGCGTCCCGTCCACGCTCGGCGACACGAAGTTCGCCTGGGACGGCCCGCCGGTGCCGCCGTCGGCTCGATGTCAGTTGGTAGGACACGTTCGGCTTGTCGGCCGAGGCGGGCGACGCGTTCCTGGTTGACGAGCCTGGAATGGCGGGCGCCGGCCGCCCCGCGCCGGCCGGATGCCGTGCCGTGTCTCGGGGCGGTTGGGCCGGCTCCGTGGTCGGACAGGTCTCGGCTTCGTGGGGCCAGGCGGGCGAGCGTTCCTGGCTGAGCCTGGAATAGCCGTGGGCATCCTCGTCGCCGCGGCGCGGATGCCGTGCCGTGTCTCGGGGCGGTTGGGCCGGCTCCGTGGTCGGACACGTTTCGGCCTCGCGGCCCAGGGCGAGCCGTCGGGCTGGGGAGCTCGGCGCGGAGAAAGGTGTGGAGCTCGATGGGTCCCCGGCTACGTCGGGGGACGCGGTGGGTCGTCGCGGGGTGGGGTGGTGCGTTGCTCGTGCAGCTGGATCTCCAGGCGGGAGCGGTGCGCGCCCGGGTTGTAGACCTCGTCCATCGGGCCGAGCAACCCGCCGCCGATGCCGCGTCGGCGGACTCGGGCCGCGAGCCATGCCAGCGCGCCCAGCACCGCGACGAACGCGGCGGCCAAGGCGAGCAGGACGGCTACATCGGACACCTGGCCACCCTACGTGCGGAGGCCGGCGGTGAGGAGGTGCACAGCTGAGGTCAGGGCAGCTCGGGGGTTCTCCTGCCAGTTCGGCGTGGGCGGCGCGAGGCTGGTCGAGTGCGGGTAGCGGTCGCGCAGGTCCGGGACGTGTGCCTGGATCGCCCTCGCGCGGGCGAGCCACTCGGCCGCGCCCGCGTTTGACATGCGGTCGTAGTCGGCGGTCGTCGCCGCCGTGGCGCGGACCGTCGCGTAGAGCATCGTGATCGCGGTCGTGCGGCGGTCGGTCGGCACCGACCACGCCGCGAGAATCGCGGCCAGGCGTTCCAGCCAGTCCCGTTCGTTGGGGCCCTGGCTCGCCTCCGCCCACGGGCGCTCGGCCAGCCACGGGTGCGCCACGTAGAGGTCGAACAACCTGGCTGACCAGGCCAGCAGCGCCTCGGCCAGGGAGTCCGGCGGGTCCATCCAGGACGGCAGCGCGCTCGCCTGGTCCTGCATCAGGGCGAGGAGGTGCTCCTTCGTGCCCACGTACGGGTAGAGCGCCATCGCCGTGCGGCCCAGGCGCGTCGCGATCGCGCGGGTGGAGACCGCGGCCAGGCCGTCGGCGTCGGCCAGGGCGATGCCGACGGCCAGGATCTCGTCGAGGTCGAGTTGCTGCGCCGGTCCGCGGCGCGGGGTGGGCAGCGTGCTGCCGCGGTGCCGCCAGAGGCGGCGGATGTGGGCGTCGATGTCCGTCGGCATAGTCCTTACAGTGTATAGTGTTTCCATGACGACCGCACGCACGCACGACGGCACGACGATCGACGTGACAGTCCGCGGTGCCGGGCCGACCGTTCTGATCCCCGTCAGCACCACCCCGATCGAGGGCGAGGCCGCGGAAAGGTTGCGCGCCTGGGGTGCCGATCCGGCGCTCGGGCACAACCTGGTCACGGGCCTGGTCGAGGCCGGCTTCCGGGTGGTCTCCGCCGACTACGAGGGCCACCTGGCCGACCACCCCAAGCCCGACACCCTGACACCCGACACCGTCGCGGCCGACCTGCTGGCCGTCGCGGACGCGGCGGGGGCCGAGCGCTTCGCCTACTACGGCTACTCGTGGCTGGCCCTGTCCGGCCTGCAGCTCGCGCTGCGCACCGACCGGCTCACCGCGCTGGCGATGGGCGGCTACCCACCGCTCGGCGGCCCCTCCGACGCGATGCTCACGGTCACGAACGCCACCTACGCGATGGCGATGGCAAATGAGCGCCGGACGCGGGTCGAGCCCGAAAGCGCGCCGACGGCCCGGTTGTTGTCACCCACCCCGAGCGACGGCACTGCGGGCCAGAACCCGAACAGCACGGACGACGCGAGCGTCGCCTCGGCCGAGCCCGGTGACTGGGACGCGGCCGAGGTCACGATCAGTCCGGAGCGGGCCCGGCAGTTCGTCACGCTCTATGAGTCACTGCGCGGCTTCGACGAGCGGTCGGCCCTGGCCCGGCTGACCGTTCCCCGACTGGCCTTCGCCGGCGCCGACGACAACATCACCTACAGCCCGAAGTGGGGTGACGCCTACGTCGCGATCGGCGAGGCCCTGACCGCGCACCGCGCGGAGCTGGAAGCGTCGGGCTGGACGGTCACCATCGTCCCCGGCGCCGACCACATGAGCGCCATGCGCGCGGAGACGGTCCTGCCAATCCTGGCCCCCTGGCTGACCCGCTCGACACCGCAGGCGGCCGGCACCTCACCGCGGTAGGGCCGGCGGGAGCCAGGCGGGCGCGCCCCACCGCCGCTACCCGGCATCGGCGACGGGTCCGTCGCGGTCACGAGTGCGGCGATGACCATCGTCGTCATCGTGAGACGTCCCATCGGGGTTCATGAGGCGCGTCGGGCCGGCTGCACCAGCAGAAGTACCAGCACCGCGCTGAACCCGAACGAGGCCGCGTCGAGCAGCAGCACCGTTTTGGGCGAGGCCGTCGACGGGTCGCTTTCCTGCGCCGCGCCGTTGTTGCTGTTCGTCCCCGAGTCACTGTTCATCGGGCGGGGCGGTCGCGCTGACGGTGGTCGTGGTCGGCCTGGCACCCGCCGAACAGGCCGCGGACCGCGACGGAGCCAAGGCGTGCGACGGAGCGAAGGCGCGCGACGGAGCCCAGGCGCGGGACCCGCCCCTCGGCGGGCGTGACCAGCCCAGGAGGCTTAGGCTGACCCGCCATGGTGTCGTTTGTGAGGAACGTTTCGTTCGACTGCCCGGACCCGTACGCTCTCGCGCTGTTCTGGTGCGACGTCATCGGTCACCCGCTCGACCCGGAGTTCCGCCCCGGCGACGAGGAGGTCGCGATCGACCCTCCCGACGGCCCGCGGCTCTACTTCCAGGCCGTGCCGGAAGCCAAGATCGTGAAGAACCGGGTGCACGTCTGCCTCCAGCCCGCCGATCGCGACCGCGACGCCGAGGTCGAGCGGGTCGTGGCGGCCGGTGCCCGGATCGACGGCGACTACCGCAACGCCGACGGCACCGGCTGGGTCGTGCTGCTCGACCCCGCCGGCAACGAGTTCTGCCTGACGCGGTCCGACGCCGAGCGGGCGGCGGCGAACCACTGACGCCAATTAGCTCACGCCCGCGGTGAACGTGCGGATGCGGTCGACCACCACGCCGGGGGAGTGCACCGGCAGGTCGTGCCCCGCGCCCGCGACCACCTCGACCCGCGCCGTCGGCACGAGCGAGCGTAGCCGTGTCGCGACCGCCTCCGCGGCGTAGAGCTGGCTGCGGGCACCGAGCAGGACCAGCAGCGGTACGCCGTGCAGCGCGCGCACCATCTCGTCGGTCAGCGGCGGCGGCACCGGCAGGCGGCGGCGGAACCGCATGCTCGCGCGCAGCAGCGGCATCAGCTTGTCGTCGCGCAGGGTCGCGTTGCGCAGCGGGCCCGCCAGGCGGTGCCGGACTCCGCGCGGTGTGAGCGCCGCCAGCCCTCCGGCGACGACCCAGGCGAGAAAGGCGGGCGTGACCCGGCCGAGGCCGGCGGGGTCGAGCAACGAGATCGAGGCGGCGCGGTCGGTGGCCTGGAGCGCGATCCAGCCCCCGGGCGAGCAGCCGACCAGGTGGGCGTGCGGCACCTCCAGTGTGGACAGCACCGCGCGGAGCCAGGCCCCGAGATCCGCCCCGCCGGTGATCGGGCGCTGCTGGGCCGACCCGCCCGGCTCGCCCACCGGGTCGATCGCGATCACCGGCCGGTCGGCGGCGAGCGCGGCCACGTGCCGGTGCCACATCAGGGAGTTGCCGCCCGCACCCGGCAAGAGCACGAACGGGACGCCGGTCGACGGGCCGCAGCGGTACGCCCTGGTCGGGCCGTAGGCCGTCGGCACGTCGACGGCCGAGTAGGGGACCGGCCACAACCGGGAGAACGACCGTTCGTAGCCCGCGCGGAACGTGTCCGCGGCCTGGACGCTGGTGAACTCGCTGATCGCCACGCCGACACCCTTCGCCGCGGTTTATTTGATACGAGCGTATCATCAAACCGTGCCCAAGCGCGTCGACTATGACCAGCGCCGCCGCGAGATCGGTGCCGCCCTGCTCCGCATCGCCGACACCCGCGGGCTGCAGGCGGCCAGCATGCGCGAGGTGGCCGCGGAGGCCGGCGTCTCGCTGCGGCTGGTGCAGTACTACTTCCGCACCAAGGACGAGCTGCTCCTCGCCGGCCTCGGCTACCTGGGCGAGGAACTCTCCGCCCGCGTCGAGCGGCACATCCCGCGACCGCCGACCCCGCGCGGCATGGTCACCGGCACCCTCACGGCGGTCCTCCCGACGGACGCCGAGGGCCGCCGGCTCACCCGCACGTACGCCGCCTACTACGCGCTCGCCCTGGCCGAGCCGAAGCTGGCGGCGCAGCACGGCGCCACCTATCCCGACCTGCTCGAGCGCTTCCTCGCCAACCAGATCCGGTCGGCCCAGGAGGCCGGTGACGTCGACGCCGCGCACGACCCCGCCACCGTGGCCGCCGGGCTGCTCGCCCTCACCAACGGCCTCGGCTCCAGCGTCCTCGGCGGCCAGCGCGACGGCGCCGCCGCCCAGGCGATCCTCACGTATCACCTCGACGGGCTTTTCGGCGGATCGCGGCCCTGAAGGTGCGGCACGGCAGCGGGCCGCGTGGTCGAGCATGTCGCGGCCCGCCTCCAGCGGGCGTCGACCGCGTCGCGGTGCGCGCAGAACGCCGCCCGCCCGGCGCCGTGATCAGGTCGCGGATGCCGACCAGCGCCAGCCCCGCGTCCTCGGGCAGGAGGACCGCGACGACCCGCTCCACATCGGACAGCGGGTAACGGCACCAGCCCGCCGCCGGGCCGGCTCAACGACCGCCGAGATCCGAGGTGGTCACCCCACCGGATCTCGGCGGCCTGCGACACCATCGCGTGGCGGAACGACCAGCGCGACCGGGCTCGGCGCGGCGACCTGCTGCTGGTCGTCACGAGCGCTACGGCTTGAGGACCACCTTCACGCAGCCGTCCTCCTTGTTCTTGAACATGTCGTAGCCGCGCACCGCCTCGTCGAGCGGCAGCCTGTGGGTGGTCAGGTCCTCGACGCCGAGCGGGTCGCCGTCGCCGGTCAGCGCCGGCATGATCTCGTCGACCCAGCGGCGCACGTGGGCCTGGCCCATCCGGATCGTGATGCCCTTGTCGAACAGGTCCAGCATCGGGAACGGGTCGGCCTGGCCGCCGTACACGCCGATGATCGAGACCGTGCCGGCGCGCCGTACGCAGTCGAACGCGGTCTTCAACGCCGCCATCCGGTCGACGCCGAACTTCTCGATCGCCGAGCGGGCCCACGAGTCCGGCAGCATGCCCGCGGCCCGCTGCGCGAACTCCTGGAACGGCGAGCTGTCCGCCTCCATCCCGACCGCGTCGATCACGCCGTCGGCGCCCCGGCCGCCGGTCAGGTCGAGCACCGCCGCGGGGATGTCGTCCACCTCGGACGGTGACAGCACCTCGATGCCGTGCCGTCGCGCCATCGCGATCCGCTCCGGCACGCTCTCCACGGCGATCACGCGCTCCGCGCCGAGGAACCGGGCGACCCGCGCCGACATCTGCCCGATCGGCCCGAGGCCGATCACGACGACGGTGGAACCGGGCGACACGTCGGCGTAGCGCACGGCCTGCCACGCGGTCGGCAGCACGTCCGACAGGAACAGGAACCGCTCGTCCGGCGGCCCCTCCGGCACCTTGATCGGGCCGAACTGCGCCTGCGGCACCCGCAGGTACTCGGCCTGCCCGCCGGGCACCTGCCCGTACAGCTTGGTGTAGCCGAACAGCGCGGCTCCCTTGCCGTACTCGCGGACCTGGGTGGTCTCGCACTGCGCCATCCAGCCGCGCTCGCACATCCAGCAGGTGCCGCACGAGATGTTGAACGGCACCACGACCCGGTCGCCCGGCGCGATCCCCGTGACGCCGGACCCCACCTCCTCGACCACACCCATCGGCTCGTGCCCGAGCACGTCACCGGCGTCGAGGTAGGGGCCGAGGACGTCGTAGAGGTGCAGGTCGGAGCCGCAGATGGCGGTCGAGGTGAGGCGTACGATCGCGTCGGTCGGCTCCTGGATCTTCGGATCCGGGACGGACTCCACGGACACCTTCGCGGTGCCCTGCCATGTCAAAGCCTTCATCCAGCAGGCATGCCCGCAGAGACGCGAACTATGCGCCCGTCGTGGCGATCCGGGCGAGTCGGGGCAACAGCCACGGAGCTATCACCTGTTGTACGCCCTCCGGGGTGAAATGCAGGCCGTCGCTGCGGATCCGCACGCCTCCGACGTCCCAGGTGAACCGCCCGCCCGGGCACACCATGGCCTTGAGGTCGAGCACGGTGGCCCCGCGCTGCCCGGCGACCGTGGTCAGCACCCCGTTCCAGGCGTCGACCCGGCCCGGCTCGTCCTCGGGCCACAGGCCGCCGTCCGGGCGTTCGGCCCGCCGGGTGTACGGCGCGGTCAGCACCACGACATGACCACCGCGGGAGCCGACGACATCGATCGCCAGGTTGAGCTCGCGGGTCAGGTACGCGTCGAACTCCGGCTGGCCGACGTGCTGGTAGCGCCCGTTGAGCCTGCGGTCCATCAGCTCCCACCGGTCCAGCAGGATCACGGCGACGTCCGGGTCGTCGGTGCCGATGTCGCGCCGCCAGCGCTGGTCCCACGTGTCGCAGCCGGGATAGTTCGGGTGCGGCGCGCCGACGTACACGATCTCCGGCAGCCGGGCGATCCCGCAGCCGGGCACGCCGCGCGCGAACACCTGGAGCTTGTCCTGCCTGGGCAGGTACGTGCCGAGCGACCATGACACGGAGTCACCCATGACGGCGATCCGCGGGAGTGCGCCGGGGGTGCGTCCCGGGCGGTGGATCGGCGGCCGCGCGGAGGCGCTCGGCCCGGGCCGAGCCTCGTCGAAGGCGATCCGCGGTGCCGGCCGGGCCGGCGGCGGCACGGTCAGCAGCACCGCGGCCAGGGCGGTGGCCAGCGCGGCGGTCACCCCGGCGGCCGCGCCGAGGCGGGGCCGCCGCCGCGTCCAGCGGGCCGTCCGCACCGGCCGCTCGACCAGCACGTAGGAGGCGGTCGCGACGAGGAAGACCGCCGCGAGCCGCACGCCCAGCAGCGGCAGGCCGGCCAGCCCGGTGCGGTCGGCGGTGAGCCAGCCGAACAGGGGCCAGTGCCAGAGATAGAGCCCGTACGAGATCCGCCCGACCGCCACCAGCGGCGCCAGCGCCAGCACCCGGGCGGTCGGCGAGCGGGGACTGACGACCGCGTGCGCGATCACCGCGGCGGTGGCCAGCGCGACCAGCGTGAGCCCGCCGCGGAAGAGCCACCCGTCGCCGCCTTCCGCGGTCGTCCAGAGCAGCCCGGTCACGGCGACGCCGGCGGCCGCCAGCGCGCCGAGCACCACGTGCCGCCCGGCGACACCGACCCGCCCGACCAGCAGCACCGCGAGCCCGCACCCGACCAGCAGCGTCACCGCCCGCGTGTCGGTGCCGTAGTAGTCCCGGTCCACGTCGGCCGGCGTGAAGAGCAGCGCCGACGCGAGCGCGGACGCGACCGCGCCGGCCAGACAGATGACGAGCAGGACCAGCCGGGTACGCCGCCCGCGCGCGATCGCCACCGCGGCCAGGAAGACCAGCGGCCAGACGAGGTAGAACTGCTCCTCGATGCCGAGCGACCAGGTGTGCGCGAGTGGGGAGGGGGCCCCGGTCGCCGCGAAGTAGTCGCCGTCGCGGGCCATCATGCGCCAGTTGGCGACGTAGGCCACCGCGGCCAGCGAGTCGAGCCGCAGCGCCGGCAACTCGGCCGGCGGCAGCAGCCAGCGCGACACGATCACCACGGTGACCAGCACGAGCAGGAGCGCCGGCAGCAGCCGCCGGGCCCGCCGGCCCCAGAACGCCACGAGGTCGGTCCGGCCGGTCGCCGTCCGCTCGGCGAGCAGCAACGACGTGATCAGGAAGCCGGACAGCACGAAGAACGCGTCGACGCCGAGGAACCCGCCGGGCAGCGCGGCCACTCCGCCGTGGAAGAGCAGCACGGCCAGGACGGCGAAGGCCCGGACCCCGTCGAGCGCAGGTTGGTACGGAAAGCGCGCCCCGGACATTTGGGACTAAACCTACCGGGGCGCGCGCCCGCACATCACCGCCGCGCGCGAACCGCCCCCGCCAGTTCGTCCAGCAGCGTCGCCGTCGTGTCCCAGTCGATGCAGGCGTCGGTGACCGACTGCCCGCGCACCGACCCGCCCGGGTCCTGCCGGCCGGCCACCAGGAAGCTCTCCAGCATCACGCCCGCGATGCCGCGCTCGCCGGCCGCCAGCCGGGCCGCGATGTCGCGTACGACGCCGGGCTGCCGGTTGTGGTCCTTGCCGCTGTTGCCGTGACTGGCGTCGATCATCAGCCGCTCCGGCAGGCCGGCCTTGCCGAGCTTGGCCAGCGCGTCCGAGACGTGCGCCGCCGAGTAGTTCGGCCCGCTCGCGCCGCCGCGCAGCATCAGGTGGCAGTCCGGGTTGCCGGTCGTGGTGACCAGGGCGGCGATCCCGTCGAGGTTGATGCCCATGAACACGTGGCTGGCCGCCGCGGCCCGGATGCCGTCGACCGCGTCGCCGATGTCGCCCGAGGTCGAGTTCTTGATCCCGATCGGCATCGACAGCCCGCTGCAGAGCTGCCGGTGGGTCTGGCTCGCCGCCGTCCGAGCGCCGATCGAACCCCAGCTCACGATGTCCGCGATGAACTGCGGCGTGATCGGGTCGAGGAACTCGCAGCCGACCGGCAGGCCGAGCGCGGAGACGTCCAGCAGGAGCTGGCGAGCGAGCCGCAGGCCGCGGTTGACGTCGAAGCCGCCCGTCATGTCGGGGTCGTTGATCAGACCCTTCCAACCGACGGTGGTACGGGGCTTCTCGAAGTAGGTGCGCATCACCACCCGCAACTCGCCGGAGAGCTCGTCGGCGACCTTCGCGAGGCGTTGGGCGTATTCCAGGCCGGCGTCCGGGTCGTGGATCGAGCAGGGGCCGACGATCACCAGCAGGCGGTCGTCGCGCCCGTCGAGCACGTCGGCGACCTCGGCGCGACCGCGGCCGACCACGTCGGCGACCTCGGGGGTGACCGGGAACTCGTGGCGGAGCAGCGCGGGAGAGATCAACGGGCTCATCCGGGCGATGCGGGCGTCATCGAGCGCCGCGGCGGTGACAGACATGGCGTCCTCTCATGGGCGAGCCGCCCTCGGACGCGTCCGAGCCGGCTCAGTGATCCGGCTCGGGGGTGAAGGTCAGCGCAGCGGTACGCCCGCCGACCCCACCCGGGCCGGAGGTGTAAACCAATACTGGCGCTGCACGGCCGCAACGTTAGCAGGCACGGTCCTGAAGAACCGCGCCGGACCACCCCCAGGGGTGTCGCGTGGATCACGGCGGCACTCCGCCGGGCCCAGACGACGACCGACCGCACGCGGAGCCGGGCCGGATACAACACCGGTATCCGACCCACCTCCGCGCACGCCCGGACGCCGCCTGGACCTCGGCGGAGCACCACCCTGATCCACGCGACACCCCTGGAGATCAGCGATACAACCGCACGTAGTCGAAGAGGGCCGTCGCCGGTGGGTTGTCGCCGCCGTGGGCGACGAGTCCGATTCGGGGGGCCGGGCCGGCCGGGAAGGTCCACACCCCACCCCACGTCCAGTGGCGGCCGTCGAGGCTGGTGGCCGCCCGGTACTCGTGCTCGCCCGTGCGGTCGGTCCGGTGGGCCAGGCGCAGCCAGGTCGTGTCGGCCGGGGGTGTCTCGACCATCCCGCCGTAGGAGAGGCCGCCGGCGTACGGGAGTTCCCGCCCGTACTCGATCTGGCGCGTGTTCCAGATCGCGACGTGGCTCAGCCGGGCGAAGTCGTCGTCGCCGGCGTAGATCACCAGGCCGGCCTGCTGGTAGTTGCGGACCGTGTCGACGCCCAGGTCGATCGACAGCTTCGTCTCGACGACCCAGTCGCCGGCGGGCGCGTCCCGCACGAGCACGCTGGCGTCGTTGCCGGGACCGACCAGGTCGGCCGCCTGCGTGGGCCAGCGCAGCGCTCCGCCGGTCACCGTCGCGTCGGGATCGGGCCGGACCCAGGACCACCCCGGGGACAGCCCGGCCGAGAACTCGTCGGACCACACCAGCCGCTTCGGCGTGACGGACCACGGCTTGTCGGGCGCGCCCGGGTCGGAGGCCCAGCGCCCGCCGCGTACGGTCGGCCAGCCGTCCACCCAGTCCAGCCGGTCGACCAGCATCGGCCGCCGGTTGATCCCGAACGGCTCGTCGAGGTACGGCGCGCCGCGGTCGATCGCGTGGTAGACGAACCAGTCGCGCCCCCGCTCGTCGGTGACCACCGCGTTGTGCCCGGTGCCGATCCAGCGGTTGCCGTTGGGCTGGATCACCGGCGTCCCGCCGACCCGCGAGGCCAGCAGCGAGTGGCCGTCCCGGTCGACGAACGGCCCGGTGGGGCTCTTCGACCGGCCCGCGAACACGCTGTAGCCGGTGGTGGGCCCGGCGCAGCAGTTGGCCGCGGAGCCGAACAGGTAGTACCAGCCGCCGCGCCGGACCACGTACGCGCCCTCGTAGCGGTTGTCGATCGTCACCTGCGTGGCCGCGCCGGTGACCCGCAGGCCGTCGGGGGACAGGGGCACGGTCCAGATCCCGCCGAAGTACGAGCCGTAGTAGAGCCAGCGCTGCCCGGTCGCGTCGGTAAGCCCGGCCGGGTCGAACGTCCACAGGAACCCGCCGCCGGCCGCCGGGCGGGGGCCGACCAGCGGCGCGCCGGAGTCGGTCCACGGGCCGGCGGGACCGGGCGCGGTGGCCACGCCGATCGCCGAGTCGTCGCCGGGGTTGAGGGTCGTGTCGGTGACCGTGTAGTAGAGCAGCCAGCGGTCGCCGGCACGCCGGATGTCCGGTGCCCACAGGCCCGCCGTCGGGGTCGCCCAGGCCGGCCGGTTGGCCGCGGTGAACGCGTCGCCCACATAGGACCAGCGGGCGAGGTCCGTCGAGCGCAGGACCGGCAGCAGGTGCGGCGTGCCCTCACCGGAGCGGAGGGGGTCGCTGGTGCCGTACGCGTACCAGAAGCCGTCGTCGCCGCGGATCACCGCCGGGTCGGCGAAGGTGTCGGCGACGCCGGCCGTGACCGGGTTGCGCGGCGTCCGGTGTGGAGCGGCGGAGGCGGGGGCCGCGGCGGTCACCAGCGCGAGGCCGGCGAGCACGGCGACGATCGGCAGTCGACGCATCCACCACCTTTACAACGTTGCATTCATCGTTGTAAAGATGGTTGGGACGGCTGATCACGGGTACGCAGCCCGGACCCGGCGAGGAAGAGGAGGCTCGACGTGCCCGTCCAGCCAGCGATCAAGACCCGACGCAGCCCGACCGCCCCGGCCGGCGAGTCCAAGGGCGCCTGGCGCGCGATCCTCGAGCAGGGCGCGCACCTGCTCCAGACCAGCGCGCCGATGTCGGGTTTCGACGTCTATGTCGTCGGCTTCCACTGTGCCAAGGGCGAGCCTGACTTCCAGATGGAGGCGCACCACTTCTGCCGGGTCGTCAACGACGACGTGCTGCAGTGCGTGCTGTTCGACGGCAACACGAAGGACGCGAACCTGATCGGCGTGGAATACATCATCTCCGGCCGGCTGTTCGACACGGTTCCCGCGGAGGAGCGCGGCTACTGGCACCCGCACAACTTCGAGGTGCTCTCCGGCGAGCTCGTCGCGCCCGGGCTGCCCGCGGCGGCGGAGAAGGCGCTGATGAAGCAGCTGATGAACTCGTACGGCAAGACGTGGCACACCTGGCACACCCACAGCGCCGGCGGCCACGGCGGGATGCCGCTGCCGTTCGGCGACCCGAAGCTGATGTGGTCGTTCAACCGGGACGGCGAGGCCGACGAGTCGATCAAGCAGGACCGCAACGAGGCGATGGACATCGACGTCGCGAAGACCCGCGCCGACCGCCAGTCGCTGCTGCCGCTCGCGGAGCCGCAGTGGGGAGTCGACGACATGAAGGACGACTTCACCGGCACCACCCCGGTGCCCGGCGTCGTCGCCAGACACTAGGGCAGCGCTTGCGGGCCGTCCGTCGGTCCGCGGACGACCGGCCGGCCGTCGGTCCAGACCACCTCGTCCAGCCAGACCTGCCGGCCGGGGTCGACCGCGCCCTCCTGGCCGGCGGGCCAGGCGTGGTAGAGCAGCCAGGTGCGGCCGTCCTTCTCCACCATCGACGCGTGCCCCGGCCCGGACGCGCGGCCGGCGGACGCCAGGATCGGGTTCTCCGGCGCCTTCCGGCACGGGCCCGCCGGCGAGTCGCAGACCGCGTAACCCTCCGCGTAGGACGACCGGTCGTACGCGTTGGCCGCGTAGAACAGGAACAGCCCCTCGGGCCGGCGCCAGAGGAAGGGTCCCTCGACGACCGCACCCTCCCACGCCTCCGTCTGCTTGATCAACCGCGCGGGCGCGCCCGCCAGCGTCTCTCCGGACGGCGCGAGTGGCTGCGACCAGATCCAGGTGTCCGCACCGACCGCGTTGCCGTCGTTCTTCCACAGCAGGTGCAGTGAGCCGTCGGAGTCGCGGAACGGGCTCGCGTCGATCGACCCACCCAGCGCGGCCTGGCAGACCAGCGGCGCGTCGGCATCGTCCACATAGGGCCCGGCCGGGGCGCGCGCGACCGCCCGCCCGACGCACTGACGGCCGGTCGCGGCCGACGCGGCCGTGTAGTAGAGCACGTACCGGTCCGCCGCCACCGCCAGCACCTCCGGCGCCCACGTCTTCCCGCCGACGGCCCACGACCCGAGCGCCGGCAACGCGTCGCCGGCCGGCGACCAGGTCACCAGGTCCGGCGAGGTCAGCACCGGCACGTTCGCGGCCGGCGTGTTCGTGTGGAACAGAAACCAGGCCTCGCCGACCCGGATCGCCTGCGGATCGGGGGCGTCCGACGCGTACACCGGGTTGGTGAACGTCGGCGCCGGCTCGTCACCGGCGCAGCCGCCGAGGGCGGCCGCCACCACCGTCGCCACCAGAACCCTCCGGATCATCCCTTGAGACCGCTGCGGGACACGCCCGCGATGATGTGCCGCTGCGCCAGCACGAACAGCACGATCGCCGGCACGCTGGCCAGGACCGCGCCGGCCATCACGACCGGGTAGTCGGTCTGGTAGGCGCCCTGCAGCAGGCCGAGGCCGGCCGGCAGGGTGAGCTGGTCGCCGCTGAACAGCACGAAGATCGGCCAGAGGAAGTCGTTCCAGTTGGTCAGGAACGCCAGCACCGCGAGGGTGGCCAGGGCCGGCTTCGACAGCGGCAGCACGATGCGGGTGAAGATCTGCCACGTGTCGGCCCCGTCCAGCGTCGCCGCCTCCTCCAACTCGCGGGGCAGCGACAGGAAGAACTGCCGGAGGAAGAACACTCCGAACGCGCTGGCCGCGCCGGGCACCACGATCACCGCGAGGGTGTCGAGCCAGCCGAGCGTGTCGACGATCAGGAAGTTCGGGATGATCTGCGTGGCCGGCGGCACGAACAGCGTGGCCACGATCAGCCCGAAGATCAGGCCGCGGCCGCGGAACCGCATCCGGGCCAGCGCGTACGCCGCCATCGACGCGGTCGTCAGCACGAGCGCGGCCTGCGCGACCGCCGCGAGCATGCTGTTCGCGAACCAGCGCAGCACCGGGTTCTGGGAACCCGCCTGCAGCAACTGCTCGTACCCGTAGGTCTCGATCGGGTCCGGCAGCCAGGTCGACGGGATCCGCTGCGCGTCCGGGTAGGACTTGAGCGAGGTGAGCACCATCCACACCAGCGGCACGGTGAACACCGCGGTGAGCAGGACGAGGGCCGTGTAGAGCCCGATCCGGCGGAGCGCCATCAGTCCTCCCGGTACCGGAAGATGCGGAAGTTGGCGACGCTGACCACGGCCAGCATCAGGGTGAGCGTGATGCTCATGGCGGCGGCGCGGCCGGCGTCGTTCTGCGCGATGCCCTGCTCGACGATGTACCAGACCACGCTGCGGGTCGAGGTGCCCGGCGCGCCCTGCGTGATCAGGTAGGACTGCCCGAACAGGTTGGCCGACGCCAGGATCGTGGTGGTCACCACGAACAGCAGCACCGGCCGCAGCCCCGGCAGGGTCACGTGCCGGAACCGCTGCCACGCCGTGGCGCCGTCGACCTTCGCGGCCTCGTACAGCTCGCCCGGGATGTCCTGCAGCCCGGCCAGGTAGATGACCGCGTTGAAGCCGGCGGTCCACCACACCGTGACACCGACCAGCGAGATCCACGCCCACGGCAGGTCGGTGACCCAGGCGGTGTCGTCGGGCAGCCCGACCAGGCCGAGCAGCCGGTTGACCAGGCCCAGATTGGCGTCGAGCAGGAAGCGCCAGAGCAGGCCGATGACCGCGACGCCGAGCACGTACGGCGCGAAGAACACCGCGCGGAAGAACGTGCGCCCGGGGAACGCCCGGTTGAGCAGCACGGCCAGCCCGAGCGGCAGCACGACCAGCAGCGGCACCGAGAGCAGCGTGAAGATGCCCGTGGCGCCGAGGCTCTCCCACCAGAAGCTGTAGACGACCGAGTTCGAGTCGAACAGGTCCCGGTAGTTGTCGACGCCGACGAACGGCTTGTTCGGGAGCTGGAAGTCCCACTGGTGCAGGCTCAGCCAGACGCCGAGGACCACCGGCAGCAGGGCGAAGACCAGGAACAGCAGCAGGTACGGCGTGAGGAAGAGGTACGGCGTCGCGGCACCGCGACGCCGTACCCTCGCCCTGGTCGGGGCCAAGATCAGGCCCCGTACTTCTTGGCGTTGTCGGCCAGCAGCTGGTTGGCCTTGGCCACGCCGTCGTCCATCGCCTTCTTCGGGTCCTTCTTGCCGAGCACGGCCTCGTTGAAGGCGGTGTAGAAGGTGGTGATCACGTCACCGACACCCGGCAGCGCCGGCGGGAAGGCGGCGTAGTCGAGCTCCGGCGCCAGCTTGCCGACCTCGGTGAGCTGCTGGAAGCCGCTGCTGTCGCGGACCTCCTTGCGGGCCGGCACCTGGCCGCCCGCCGCCCAGTCCAGCGAGTGCTCGCTGAGCCAGTTGATGAACACCTTGGCGGCGGCCGTCTTGTTGGCGTCGGCGCCGCGCTTCTGCTGGACGATCGTGAAGTTGTGCGAGTTGGCCCACGCGGCCTGCTTGGAGCCGATCTGCGGCAGCGGCGCCACGCCCCACTTCACGTCGGGGCTCTTCTTGAGGTCGTTGATCTGCCAGATGCCGTTCCAGTTGAACGCGCTCTTGCCGGCCTTGAACGCGACGTAGTCGGCGTCCTGACCGACGTTGGCCGGCGAGTGCCCGTTCTTGACCAGGTCGACGCACCAGGTGACCGCCTCGACCGCCTCGGGCGAGTTGTAGACGGCCTGGGTGGTGTCGCGGTTGAACAGCGACCCGCCGAACTGGTGCACCAGCGAGTAGCCGGCCATGCCACCGGTGAACTGGAACGGGCTCATCCAGAAGCCCTGGATGTTCTTGGCCTTGAGCGCGGTCAGCGCGGCCTCGAACTCCTGCCGGTTGGTCGGCGGCTTGGCCGGGTCCAGCCCCGCCTGCTCCATCAGGTCCGTGCGGTAGTAGAAGCCGAGCGGGTGCATGTCCAGCGGGATGCCGTACCGCTTGTCCTTGTAGATCCCGCCGTTCCAGACGGTCGCGGCGAAGTCGGCCTCGGTCAGCTCCAGCGCCGACGCCACGTCGTCGAGCGGCTGGATGATCTGCCGCGCGGCGAACGTCGCGAGCTGGTCCATGTGCATGACGGCGATGTCGGGCCCGTTGCCCGACGAGACCGCCCCGGGCAGCTTGGCGTAGTAGTCCTCCCACCGGTAGGTGGCCACGCCGACCTTGATGTTCTGGTGCTCGGTGTTGAACTGGTCGACCAGCTTCTTGAAGATGTCGCCGTCGCCGCCGGTGAAGCCGTTCCACAGGTTGAGGTCGACCTTCGGGCCGGTGTACGTCTTGCCGCCGTCACCCGACGCGGCGGGTGTGTCGTCGTCACCGCCGCAGCCGGCGAGGGTCAGAGCCGCGGCCGTGCCGAGCCCGACACCCAGGCCGAGCACACGGCGGCGGGAGATCAGGTTGTCCTTGGGTCGCTCCTCGGAATTCACAGGGATGGGTTCGCGAAGCGCAGGAGGTTCCAGGAGGCGCCGGGCACGCGTACCCGGGCGATGCCTCCGTCGACCGCGGGCTTTTCCAGCTCGCGGGGGCTGACCCGGTCAGGGGCGTCCGGGGTGTTGACGGCGTCCGGGTCGGCGCCGGCGTCGAGGGTCACGTGCGCCACGCCGGCGATCCCGGGCAGCGCGCGCAGGCCGATCTCGACGACCAGGTCCTCGTCGGACCGGTTGACGGCGAACACGGACAGGTTGCCGCTCTCCTCGTCGTACACGGCGGTGGTGGACAGGGCGTCCACCGCGCCGTAGCGCGCGGTCTCGTGCACCGGCGAGACGGGCTCGGTGCGCAGGACGGTGCCGACCGCGTGCCTCGCGGTCAGCGCGAACGGGTGGAAGATGCTCTGCCGCCAGGCGGGGCCGCCGTTCGTGGTGCGGATCGGGCCGATCACGTTGGCGAGCTGGGCCTGGCAGGCGACGCCGACCCGGTCGGCGTGCCGCAGCAGGGTGACCAGCAGGTCGCCGACCACCACCGCGTCGACCGCGGTGAAGTCGTCCTCGATCAGCGCCGGCGCCTCGACCCAGCCCCGCCGGTCCAGATCCGCCTTCAGACGGGACTGGTACCAGACGTTCCACTCGTCGAACGAGACCTTGAGCTTGCGGCGGTGGCGCTGCTTGGCGGCGACGTGATCGGCGGTGGCGACCACGTCCTCGATGAATCCGTCCATGTCCACGGCCGAGGCGAGGATGCTGGCCCGGTCGCCGTCCGACGGGTCGTAGTAGGTGTGCGCCGAGATGTAGTCGACCTGCTCGTACGCGTGCTCGAGGACGGTCGCCTCCCACTGGCCGAAGGTCGGCATGCCGCGGTTGGAGCTGCCGCAGGCGACCAGGCTGATGGTCGGGTCGACGAGCTTCATCGCCTTGCCGGTCTCGGCCGCCAGCCGGCCGTACTCGTCGGCGGTCTTGTGGCCGACCTGCCAGGGTCCGTCGAGCTCGTTGCCGAGACACCAGAGCTTCACGTCGTACGGGTCGGCGGCACCGTTCTTGCGCCGCAGGTCCGACAGCTCGGTGCCGCCCGGGTGGTTGGTGTACTCGAGGACGTCCAGCGCCTCCTGCACGCCGCGGGTGCCGAGGTTGACGGCCATCATGGGCTCCACGCCGGCCGTCCGCGCCCACGTCATGAACTCGTCGAGGCCGAACTGGTTGGTCTCGATCGTCTTCCAGGCGAGGTCGAGCCGGCGCGGCCGGTCGCCGGCGGGGCCGATCCCGTCCTCCCAGCGGTAGCCGGACACGAAGTTGCCGCCCGGGTAGCGCACCACGCTCACGCCCAGCTCCCGGACCAGGTCGAGCACGTCGCCGCGCAGGCCCAGCGGGTCGGCGGTCGGGTGCCCGGGCTCGTAGACGCCGCCGTAGACGCAGCGGCCCATGTGCTCGACGAACGAGCCGAACAGGCGCCGATCGGCCGGTGCGATCGAGAACGCCGGGTCAACGGTGAGTGAAGCGATGCGCAATGGGCTCAGCCTTTCGGGTGACGTGCAGACTTTCTACAACGTTGTAAAGATGGTCTACGCTGTCGTGGTCGAACCGCGACGGAGGTGGGAGTGCGCAACAGGCTCAAGGACGTCGCGGAGCGTGCGGGCGTGTCGGTCAAGACGGTGTCCAACGTGGTCAACGGCTACGCGCACGTCCGGCCGGAGACCCGCGCCCGGGTCGAGGAAGCCCTCGCCGAGCTGAACTACCGGCCCAACCTCTCGGCGCGCAGCCTGCGCAGCGGCCGCACCGGCGTGATCGCGCTGGCGGTGCCGGAGCTCGACATCCCGTACTTCGCGGAGCTCGCGCGGCACGTCGTCGACGCGGCCGCCACCCACGACTGGACCGTGCTGATCGACCAGACCGGCGGCGTGCCGGAGCGGGAGCGCGTCGTCGCCGACGGCGTGCGGGGCCAGCTCATCGACGGCCTCATCTTCAGCCCGCTCGCGCTGACCGGCGCCGAGCTGGCCCGGCGCGCCGACCCGCGGCCGATGGTGCTGCTCGGCGAGCGCGACGACCACGGCCCGCTCGACCACGTCGCGGTCGACAACGTGGCGGCCGCACGTGAGATCACCACGCATCTGATCGCGTCGGGGCGGCGCCGGATCGCCGCCATCGGCGCGCAGCGGGCCACCTCCGGCGCCAGCGCGAGCATGCGGCTGACCGGCTACAAGCAGGCCCTGGCCGCCGAAGGCATCCGCTTCGACCCACGCCGCGTGGCGTCGGCGGCCAACTGGCACCGGGCCGACGGCGCGACCGCGATGGCCCGGCTGCTGGAGTCGGGCGTACGCCCGGACGCGGTGTTCTGCTTCAACGACACGCTCGCCCTGGGCGCGATGCGCGCGCTGCACGAGCACGGCCTGCGCGTCCCCGACGACGTCGCGGTCGCCGGCTTCGACGACATCGAGGACGGGCGGTTCTCGGTGCCGACGCTGACCACCGTCGTGCCCGACAAGGCGGAGATCGCCCGGCTGGCGGTCGAGCTGCTGGCCAAGCGGCTGGCCACGGGCTCCGACGGTGCGCCGGCCGAGCTGACCGCCGGCTACCGCGTGGACCTCCGGGAGAGCGCCTGACGCGCCCTCCTTGGGGGCATACATCTTATTTGTCCGTTTAGGACGTACGCTCTTCCCCGAACGAGCGACCTTCGGGGAAGGAATGAGCATGATGAGGTCGGCTACCGACGCGCGTGACACCGTCGTCACGGGCATGGGCTTCTGTCTGCCTGGTCTGGGTAAGGCGACGATCACCACCCAGGACGTCTGGGAGATCGTCTCCTCCGGGATGACCGCGATCTCGTCTCGCGACGACGGGGTCTTCTACGGGTCCGTGGACCTGCCACCGGAGAAGTTCTCCGAGTACTTCCCGGAGATCCCGGGCATCTTCGCCGCCCACTTCACCGACACGCACCGCTTCGGCCTCATGTCGTTCCTCGAGGCGTGCACCGACGCGAAGCTCGACGTGCGGGCCGGCGCGCTCGGCGAGGCCGGCATCCTGGTCGGCCGCGGCGGCGTCGACACCAACATCGCCGGCTACCTCAAGGTGCTCAACACCGAGATCGGCGACCTGAACATCATGGAAGCGACCTCGCTGTTCATCGAGAGCTCCATCGCTGTCACCTCGTCGGACGTGGCGCTGGCCCAGTCGGCGTTCGCCCGTACGACCGGGCCCTGCTACACCGCCAACGCCGGCTGCTCGTCGTCGTCCGTGCAGGTCAACAACGCCCGCATGCTGATCAACAGCGGCGCCAGCGACGTGATCGCCGTGACCGGCGTCGACAACTTCTACTACCCGCTGCTCAAGAAGGTCTTCGACCTGGTCAAGATGGTCCAGGACCAGGGTGCCGACACCCGCCCGACCAACGCGCTGCCCGACGAGCCGATCGAGTTCGACCGGCTGATGCGCCCGTACGACAAGCGCCAGGGGTGCGTGAACTACGGCGAGGGCTCGGTCACGCTGATCCTGGAGAGCCGCGAGCACGCCGAGCGGCGCGGCGCGGCCATCTACGGCCAGGTGCTCGGGCAGGCGATCACCCGCGACGGCCTGCCCCACCCGCTGGCCAGCGACCAGACCGGCGGCGGCCTCGTGGCGGCGGT
>NZ_BONE01000054.1 GCF_016862555.1 Asanoa siamensis
GCGACCGCGCTGTCCATCCGGGCGTCGCCGTGGAACCGGCCCACATCGTGACGCCCGCCCCGACCCGCGGGGTTCATCAAGGCGATGCCGCTGACCTGACGCCTGCCGTGACCCGTGCGGTCTATCCCGGGACGTTCGATCCCTTCACCCCGGGGCACCTCGATGTCGTCGCCCGGGCGCGCCGGCTGTTCGACCATGTCGTCGTGCTGGTCGCGGTCAACGACGACAAGCGCCCGTCGCAGCCGGCGGCCGCTCGGGCCGCCGCGATCTCGCGTGGGCTCCCGGCGGACTGGGGCAACGTGTCGGTGGACGCGTGGCGCGGCCTGACCGCGGACTACTGCCGTGGCCACGGATGCGCGGTGATCGTCCGCGGCGTCCGGGACGCTACCGACTACGCCTACGAGCAGGGGCTCGCGGGGATGAACGAATCCCTGGGCATGACCACGGTCTTCGTTCCGGCCCGGCCGGAGCTGGTGACGACGTCAGCGACCGCGGCGCGAATCTGAGCCCTCAGCCTTCCGGGTGTCCGTCGTAGACGCGGATCTTGTGCTCGGTCGTCTCCAGCGCAAGCCCGAGCTCGCGGATCTGCCGCGCGATCCGGTCGCGCTGCTCGAGCATGATGCGGCGGCGTTCCGGGACGGTGCGCGGGCCCTGCTCGACGAGCGCGATGTAACGCTTGAGGTCGGTCATCGTCATGCCGGACAGCCGCATCCGGGTGAGGAAGACGAGGCGGCGCAGGTCGGACGCGGCGTACTCGCGGTGCCCGGCGCCGTTGCGCGCGGGCCGCACGAGCCCTTCCTGCTCGTAGTACCGCAGGGTGTGCGCCGACAGGCCGACGAGCCGGGCCGCGTCGGCGACGCTCAGCGGCGTCGCCGCGGCCTCGATCGTGGCGTCGTCGTGCAGCGCGTCGATCGCCGACGGCCCGTCGCCGGCGGCGAGGATGCGCGCGACCAGCGCTTGGGTTGCCATGACCCCGAGGGTACGGCGGTCAGAACGCGCGTACGGCGGGCGGCAGGCCCGGGAAGTCCGCCGACTCGCTCACGGACGCCCACTTCTCGACGTCGTCGAGCGCACCGCCGTAGGCGCGGGTGAGGTTGCGGACCGCCTCGGCGCCGAGGGGGAGCCGCAGCGGCGCGTCGGGGGTGTCGAGCAGGTTGCGGATCACCCGGGCGGCGCGGGCCGGGTCGCCCTCCTGGATGCCGTCGGCTTCGGCCATGTTCGTGCGTACGGCTCCGGTGGTCGTGTCGTAGACCTCGCTCCGCCGGGCCGTGTTGAGCACGTCGGCGGCGTTGAACGCCGTGCGGAAGCGGCTGGGCTCGACGATGAGGACGCGGATGCCGAACGGTGCGACCTCGCCGGCGAGCGCCTCCGACCAGCCTTCGAGCGCGAACTTGCCGGCCGAGTAGCTGCCCACGGCGGGGAACGACATCCGCCCGCCCTGGCTGCTCATCTGCACGATCGCACCCGCGCGACGCGCCCGCAGGTGGGGCAGCACGGCACGCACGTAGGCGGCCGGGCCGAACAGGTGCTGTTCGAGCATCGCCCGCAGCGCGGCATCCGTGATCTCCTCGGCGGTGCCGACCTGGCCGGCGCCGGCGTTGTTGACGAGCACGTCGACGTGCCCGAACACGTCCAGCGCCCGGCGCACGACCGCGGCCGCTCCGGCCGTGTCGCGCACGTCGTGCGCGACGGCCAGGAAACGGTCCCCGTGCCGCGCCGTCAACGAGGAGAACCGTTCGGCCCGGCGCGCTGTCCCGATCACCTGCTCGCCGGCCGCCAGGGCGGCCTCGGCGAGCGCCAGGCCGAGACCGCAGCTCGCACCCGAGATGAGCCATGTCTTCGTGGTCATGGCCCCGGACGCTAGAGCTTCGAGTGCGCTCGAACGCAAGCCGCGGTCAGCGGCACCAGAGGCCGCCGACCCGCAGGCGGGTGGCTTGTTCGCCGGGCTCCAGGTCGAGGACGTCGAGCAGCGTCGGGTCCGCGTCGATCGCGTGGGACAGGTGGCTGATCGTCGCTGTTCCGGCGGCGTCGCTGGTGCCGCCGAGCTGCCAGGCGCCGTCCGCGTGGGTGACGCTCAGGACCGGCTCGCGGCGGTCGCGGGTCGCGGGTGTCTGGGCGCAGGTGGTGCCGAGCAGCCAGTGGCGCATCCAGCGGGCGCGGCGGTCGCGGTCCATGACCTGGTCGACGACCGCCCAGACGAACGGCAGGTCCTCGTGGGCGCGGGCCTGGTCGGCGGTCAGGTGGGGACCACCCTCCGGTACGCGCTCGAACGGCTCGTCGACCAGCCCGAACGCGTGCTCGCCGTCGTGCACGAAGACCCGGGCGTGGAACGTGCCGCCACCGGGGTTCCCGGCGCCGATCCCGACCGTCATGGACCCGACGCGCGGCTCGATGCCGGCGATCCACCCGAACGCGTAGGAGGCGAGCTCGCCCCGTGGGCTCACGAACTCCCCGAACGCCCGCCGGTCGACGCCGCTGGCATCGCAGTTCGGCGCCTCGCGCAGGTCACCTTCGATGATCTTCACCCGGCGAGCTTAGGTCCTGGCCCGAGCCGCCGCCGTCCGGCCGGCAACGCGACCCCGGCGGCGGGCCGTCCGGGCCCATAGGCTGCCCGCGTGGTGACCTTTCACGTGCCCTGGCATCAGGACGAGCGGCTGACCGACGAGAGCATCCCCCTGCCCGCCGGGGCGGTGACGGTAGTCCCGGTGCTGCCCGCCGGCACCACCTGGGAGCGGCTCAGAGCCCTGCACGACGCCGTAGCCGAGCGGGTCGCCCACCAGATAACCGACGGGGACGTGCCGACCGTCGTGTCCGGCGACTGTCTCGTCGCCCTCGGCACCCTCGCCGGGGTGCAGCGGGCCGGTTTCGATCCCGGGATCGTCTGGTTCGACGCGCACGGCGACGTCCACACGCTCGACACGACGACCTCCGGCTACCTCGGTGGGCTGTCGTTGCGGCTCGCTCTGGGCGCCCACCCGGACCTCGCGGTGAACCGGCCCGTCGACGTCGACCGCGCGCTGCTCGTCGGCGCCCGCGACCTCGACCCCGCGGAGATCACCTACCTGGACGGCGCCACCGCGCCCGCCACGCGCACCGTCGAGGACCTGGGCACCCTGCCGGACGGCCCGCTGGTGCTGCACGTCGACCTCGACGTGATCGACGCGGGCGCGCTACCCGGCCTGCGTTTCCCGGCGCCCGGCGGCCCTAGCGCCGCGGCCGTCCGCGCCGCGATGGACGAGGTCCTGCGGACCGGCCGGGTGGCCGCGATCGACCTCGCCTGCCCCTGGCACCCGGCACCGTCGCCACAGACCCAGGCGGAACGGCAAGACCTCCTCGCCCACCTAACATCCTAGGACGCCTTACAGGGTGTGCGGCCAGTCGCGACGACAAGAAAGCGCCGACGACGCTACGCCCGGTCGAACAAGTCCTAGGGGCGCCTTAAATGTGTTATCCCGTGGTCGCCCCGCTGGTCTCCTGTGCGCCACGATGAGGCGGCTTCAAGGAGAGGTGCGATGCACGAAGGGTACGAGCAGGCGTTGGTGCTCGCCGCTCGGGACGGGGATCCGCGGGCGGTCGACCAGCTGGTCGCCGAGTATCTACCGCTGGTCTACAACGTGGTCGGCCGGGCGCTCGACGGGCACCCCGATGTCGACGACGTGGTTCAGGAGACGATGTTGCGGTGCCTGACCGGGCTGCGGACCCTGCGCGACCCGACCCGGTTCCGGGCGTGGCTGGTCGCGATCGCCGTCCGGCAGGTACGGGACCGGCAGGCCGACCCCTACCGGGCGCGCCAGGCGGGCCACCCGGGCGACGACGTCGGGCAGCCGGTCGCGGACTTCGCGGACCTGACGATCCTGCAGCTCGAGCTCTCCGGCCAGCGCCGGGAGGTCGCCGAGGCGACCCGGTGGCTGGATCCCGACGACCGTGAGCTGCTCTCGTTGTGGTGGCTGGAGTCGTCGGGCGAGCTGACCCGCGACGACCTGGCGCTGTCGCTGGGGCTGACGAACCAGCACGCGGCGGTACGCGTCCAGCGGATGAAGGCGACCCTCGACACGGCCCGGATCGTGGTGCGGGCCCTGACGGCGCGGCCGCGCTGCGCGGACCTCGACGATCTCGTGGCGGGCTGGTCGGGGCGGCCGGACGCGTTGTGGCGCAAGCGGCTGGCCCGGCACGTGCGGGACTGTGGCTACTGCGGCCAGGCGCAGGTGCAGTTGGTGGCGGCGGAGCGCCTGCTGGCCGGCATCGGTCTGGTGGCGCCGGCGGCGGGGTTGGTCGCGGGCGTGCTGGGGATGGCCGGCGGCGCGGCGGCGGTGTCGGGCGGTGCGGTCGGCGCGGCGGCGGCGACGGGCTGGAACGCGGCGACGGGCGCGGCGGTGGAGGGGCTGGCGACGGGCACGACGAGCGTCACCGGCACGGCGGCGGGTACGGCCGCGAAAAGCGCCGGCTGGGTGTTGAAGGGTCTGGCGATCTCGAAGCCGGTCGCGGCGGCGGTCGCGACGGTCGCGGTGGCGGCGACGGCGGCTGTCACGTTCAGCGTGGTGCGCGCCGACGACGCGGTTCCGGCGGCGGCCCTGTTGCCTCCTCCCACGAGCGGGGCGCCGTCGCGCGTATCCCCTGATCCGACGCTGAGTCCGACGGCGGTCCCGTCGGCGACGGTCTCGCCCACCGCGAAGCCGTCCCCGAGGAAGACGGCGGCGAAGCCGTTGCCGCCGACCCGCACGACGGCGAAGAAGGGCGCCGCGGTCTGGGATTTCCCGGCGGTGAACGCGGGCCTGAAGGCGGTCGGCGCCTCCTGGTACTACAACTGGGGTGCGAACAACGACCGTATGCCGGCGAGCGGGGTCGAGTTCGTGCCGATGATCTGGGGTACGGCCAACGCCACCGACTCGACGCTCGCGCAGGCGAAGCGGGAGGGTGACACGCTGCTGGGGTTCAACGAGCCCGACATGGCGGAGCAGGCGAACATGACGCCGGCGAAGGCGTTGGAGCTGTGGCCGAAGCTGCAGGCGACGGGGATGCGGTTGGGCAGCCCGTCGGTGGCGTTCGGCGCGGCGGACACGGGCAAGTGGCTGGACCAGTTCATGAGGGGCGCGAAGGAGAAGGGTTACCGGGTCGACTTCATCACGCTGCACTGGTACGGCGGTGACTTCTCCGCGGCGGCGGTCGGGCAGCTGAAGGGCTACATCCAGCAGGTGTACGCGAAGTACAAGCTGCCGATCTGGTTGACGGAGTTCGCGTTGATCCGGTTCGACGGGTCGGGTGCGCACTATCCGAGCGACGCGCAGCAGGTGGCGTTCATCAACGGGGCGACGGACATGCTGCAGGGCCTGTCGTACGTGGAGCGGTACTCGTGGTTCGGGTTGCCGTCGACGGCGGACAGCCACACGGGTCTCTACCAGGAGAGCGGCGCGTTGACGCCGATGGGTACGGCCTACCGGGCGGCGGGCTGATCCACGAGCAGGTGTTCGTACGGGAAGCCGTCGGTCAGCTCGTCGCGGCGGGCGGACAGGTCGCGGAGTCGGGCCTCGATGTGGGCGAGGTCGACGAGGTCCGGCTCGGCGCTGTGGCGCAGTTTGAGGCGTTGGCCGATGGCGGCGCCGGCGAGGTCCTCGGCGAGGCGGTCGGCGGGGACGCCGCAGGTGGTGCGGTGTTCGGCGAGCAGGACGCGTTCGAACACGTACCCGCCTTCCTGGAGTTGGAGCCAGGCCCAGCCTTCGGCGGGGCCGCCGGTCCAGCGGACGCGGATGCCGCGGATGATCGGGTCGAAGAGCTGCCGGGCGGCGTACGCGTCGACGGCGGCGGCGCGAGCTACGGAGGAGAGGTCGTTGACGTAGCCGGTGCGGCCGTCGGGTAGGCGGCCGACGATGTCCCGGTAGCCGCGGCCGCCCTCGGCGGCCCCAGCATGGGAGTCGTCGCCTTCGCCGAAGGCGCGGGCGTCGAGGATGTAGTTGAGGATCTGGGTGCCGTGGTCGGCGCCGGTGAGCGCGGCCGAGGTGATCCGCAGCAGGGGCAGGCCGACGGCGTCGCAGACGGCGGTGGTCATCCGTTCGACGCGCCCGCCGGGTTCGGCGGCGCTGAAGATCAGCGCGAACTCGGGCGCTTCGGTGGCGGCGTCGGTGACGAGGTGGTCCAGGACGACGGTGCCGGCGGTGTTCCATTGTGCGCCGGTGATGCCGGTGGGCTTGCGGCCGATCACCTGGCCGAGTCGGCGGCCGGTGTGGACACGGCGGCCGCCGCGCAGGATGGAGGGCGTCGTCACGGCCCGACGCTAGCTCACGGGCGGCAGGACGGTCACCTCCGGGTACGGGTGACGTAGGAAGTCGTGGTGGGAGATATCCCACCCGTACGCGCCGGTGCGGGCGTAGACGAGCACGTCGCCGACGCGCAGGCGGTCGACGTGCTGGGCGCGGGTGAGGACGTCGCGGGGGGTGCAGAGCTCGCCGGTGGCGTCGACGTCCACGTTCGATACCTCGGGGCGGGCGTACGGGTGGGGCCAGTCGTCGACGGGCAGCACGGTGAAGGGGTGGCTGTAGCCCCAGGCGGCGGGGAGGCGGAAGTGGTGGGTGCCGCCGCGCAGGACGGCGAACCAGCGGCCGTGGTTGCGTTTGAGGTCGATGACCTCGGCGGCGTACCAGCCGGTGTCGGCGGCGATCCACCGTCCGGGTTCGACGGTGAGGGTGACGCCGGCCGGGGGTGGGGTGATCCGCAGCCGGTTGAGGTCGAAGGTGGTGTCGCCGGTGTAGTCGATGCCGAGGCCGCCGCCGGCGTTGACGTAGGTGAGGGTGATGCCGAGGCGCCGCGCGGTGGTGAGCGACCAGGCGACGGCGTCATCGACGAAGCGGGCGTGGGCGGCGGCGTCGAGGTTGTTGGAGACGGCGTGAAGGTGGAAGCCGCTGATCGGCAGGTCGCGCGGGAGGGTGTCGAGGTCGTCCTCGGCGATGCCGAACGGGGTGGGTGTGCCGGTCATCCGGTGGCTGCCGCTGGGTGTGTCGGCGGCGCGGTTCACCCGTAGGGCTGTCCTGGGGTGGTGGCCGCGGGCGAGGTGGGTGAGGCGGCGCAGCTCGTGGGCGCTCTCGACGTGGATCATGGCGTCGGCGGCGACGGCGGCGCGCAGCTCGTCGTCGGTCTTGGCGGGGCCGGCGAACGCGATGGTCTGCGCGCCGGCGGCGAGGGCGAGGTCGAGCTCGCCGCCGGAGGCGACCTCGAGGCCGTCGGCGTGGGTGGCGATGGCGCGCACCAGGTCGGGGTTGCTGTTGGCCTTGACGGCGTAGAGGACGCGGGTGCCGGCCGGGAGGGCCGCGCGGAGGTCGGCGATCCGGCGTGTCGCGATGTCCGGGTCGTAGACGTAGGCGCAGACCGGTCGGCGGCCGGCGCGGATGGCGGCGGCGACCCGTTCAGGGATCATGCAGCGGATTCTGCACGGGTACGTAGCGGTCTCCGTGGCCGGCCAGCCGCATCCGCACGAGTGCCTTGTGCGGGACGGTGCGGGCGGTCAGGGCGGCGTGGTCCTCCTTGGCGGCGCGGGCGCAGGTGGGGTCGCGCAGCAGCGGCTCGTAGGCCTCGTCGAGGGCGGCGCGGATCTCCCGCCAGGCGCGGTCCTCGTCGAGGTCGTGGGAGCGGGTGAGGCGGACGACGATCTCGCCGAGGTGGGCCTGCAGGGCGGTGTAGCCGAGTTTGGCGCGCATGACGTCGACGTCGTCGGTGGCGACGACGGAGCCCGGCCACAGCGGCGGCGGGTCGGCGAGGCGCGGCAGGTAGAGGCGCAGGCCGGCGAAGTCGCGGAAGACGATCCGGTGTGGGCGGCCGTCGACGAAGGTGGGCAGGCAGTTCTGCAGGTGGGCTTCGAGGGCGATGCCGTGGCGGGCGGCGAGGCCGACGACGGGTGGCAGGAGCAGGCGGGCGTACGCGCCGACGAAGTGGAGAGCACTCCCCGCTCCCGGGGGGACGAGGTGGTCGAGGGTGTCGCCGGCGGTGAGGCCGCCGCCGGGGATCGCGGTCTCGCTGGGTGCGAGGTGGCGGTCGAGGCCGTCGCGCAGGATCGCGGACCCGTCGCGGCCGGCGCCGGCGGACAGGGCGGTGCCGGCGGTCTCGGCGAGCAGGACGGTGGTGGGGTCGTCGGCGAGGAGGCGGTGCAGGACGGTGGAGATGGCGGGGCCGTTGCGGGTGCTGGCCGTGGAGATGCTGCGGCGGGTGGAGGTGACCTGGATGTCGAGGGAGAGCTTGAGGTAGCGGCGGTGGCCGTCGCGGGCGGGTGGCAGCAGCAGGGTGCGGACGGCGGCGGTGGGCGCGGCCTCGATGGTGCCGTCGAGGTCGCGGATGCGGCCGGCGGCGTAGAGGTCGGCGTAGCGGTGGCGCAGGACGGTGTCGCGCTGCCACTGGTGGACGGGGATGACGGTGGCGCCGTCGGGGACGCCGTCGTAGCCGGCGGCCAGATCGAGAGCGTCGCCGGTCAGGAGATCGGGGTGTACGGCGATGAACGCGACCGTGGTCGTGCCGGCCTCGACGTCGTGGCGCAGGGTGTCGTCGGTGTCCCAGCCGAGGCGGGTGCGCCCGCACGGGTGCAGGTTGTGGCCGTCGATCGCGACCCGCTCGTAGGCGAGGGCGCGTCCGTCGGGGTCGTCGCCGGGGTCTTTCGGCTGGGGGCGGGCGAGGGCCAGGGCGAGGTTCACGGTGGCGTTGGTGAGCTCCTCGGTGAGCGCGGCGGCGCCGGGGAGGCCGCGTGGGAGCAGGTCCGCGGGCGGGTCCTCGAGCTTGTCGACCTCGAGGCGGTCGAAGCCGTGGCGGCGGCCGACGCCGGCGAACCGCTCGCGGGCGTCGCCGATGTCCTCCCGGTAGAGGGCGCCGGCGAGGCGGCGGCCGACGGTGGCGGCGGCGCGCGGCAGGGCGGCCCGGAACGGCGCCACGAGCGCGGGCGCGGTGAGCGCCAGCCGGGCGGTGGTGTGCCGGGCGGCGGTGTCGAGGTCGGTGGTCACCTGTGCTCCGTCAGCGGGTTCGGTACGTAGGCCCAGATCGGTTCGAGCGGGTCCGTGGCCAGGCGCATGCTCGTGGTCGCCTTGACCGGCAGCGTCTCCCGGCGCAGGAGGCGGTCGCCGGCGGTGCGGGCCGCGGCCGCCCACAGCTGCGCGGGCGGGGTGGCGGTGGCGGCGGCGAGGGTGCCGACGATCTGGCCGAGGACGACGGTGAGGGCGGCGAGCAGGGTGGTCTCTGGCTCGTCGGGGTCGATCGCGGCGATGTCGCCGCGCAGGGGTGGCGTCGCCGTGCTCGTCGGGTCGATCCGGATGCCGCCGACGTCGCGGTAGTAGAGGGCGCCGGGGCGGCCCCGGTCGAGCGTGAGCAGGGTGTTCTGGCCGTGCGCCTCGAGGCCGATGCCGCGGTCGAGGAGGTCGAGGGGGCCGGTGACGAGCAGGCGGGTCAGGTCGGTGAGGAAGGGTCGCGGGTCGCCGGCGTACGCGAGCCGGACCGCTTCCATCGCGATCGGGGCGCCGCCGGCGGGTGAGGGCGCGGACAGGGCGGCGACGGGGATCGCGTGGGGCGGCGGGGCCTGGCGGTGGACGACGGCGAGGCGGCGGTCGGGGCCGGCGTCGGTGGTGACGGCGCCGGCGGCGTACTCCCGCAGGATCGTCATGGTCGTCGTCTGTCCGGCGAGGAACGCGGTCAGCGCCGGTCCGTTCTCGACGGCGGCGGGGGAGACCGTGCGGACGGCGCTGGTGAGCTGCGCGTCGATGGCGGTCTTGAGGTGCAGGGCCGGGTCGTCGAGCGGCGCGAGGGTCCGCAGCGACATCAGCGGGCGGGCCGGGCGGGTGCCCGTGGGGCGCAGCCAGGGGTGGTCGGCGCGGACGCGCTCCCACTGCCACGGGTGCAGGTGCAGCAGCGGCGGCAGGCCCTCCCCGGTGGTGTGCCAGCGGTCGGGCGGGACCTGGACCTGGACGAGGTCGACGACCGGGCGGTGCTCGGGGGCGTAGGCGAGGACGTCCTGGGTGGACATGCCCGATCGGGTACGGCAGCCGGGGTGCAGCGGGTGCCCGTCGACGACGAGTTGCTCCCAGTGCGGCGGGGCCGGGCGGGTGATCGCGGGTGGGCCGTGGTCGGGGCGCGGCTGGGTGGCGTGGGCGAGGGCGAGGTTGGCGACGCTGTTGTCGACCTCGGCGGCGAACCGGTCGTGGCCCATCGCGCGCAGCAGCGCGGCCGGGTCCGCGTACCCGTGGGGGGCCTTGATCTTCTCGCGGTCGAAGGCGGTGACCAGCCGGTGGCGGATCGCGTCGCGGGCCGCGGGCAGGTGCAGCAGGTAGGCCGGGTGCAGGTCGGGGCGGTGACGTTCCAGCCACCGCGCGGTCGTCGACGGGTCGGGCCCGTCGAGGGGCTCCGCCGTCGTGCCACTCACACCCGCAAGCTTACTAAGGGCAGCCTTACCTACTGGCGTGACCCCGGTCGCTTGTTCAGCGGTCCCGGGAGCGGCGCAGCCAGATACCGGCCGTACCGATGAGGATGAAGACGAGGGCGGTGCAGACCAGGACCTTGAAGATCACGCGGCCACCCTGCCACATCACCCCGTAGGGTGCATAGGTGCGGTTGGCGACCTTCAACGTGTTACACGGCCGATCCATCGACGACGGCATCGTCGACAGGAAACGGTTCGCGGAGTCGGTGGCGGCGATCGACGCCGACGTCCTGGCCCTCCAGGAGGTCGACCGGCTGCAGCCCCGCTCGGGCTCCCTGGACCTGACGACCGTCGCCGCCGAGGCCGCGGGCGCGGTGTCGCACCGCTTCGTGGCGGCGGTGGTCGGGACGCCGGGGGAGACCTACCGGCCGCTGTCGTTCGACGACGACGGTGCCGACGAGCCGAACTACGGCATCGGCCTGGTGAGCCGCTACCCGGTCCGCTCGTGGCGCACGCTGCGGCTCTCACCGTCACCGGTCCCGGGCCCGATCTACATGGTGGGGCCCGCCGGCGGCCGCGGGCGCCCGATGCTGCTGCGCGACGAGCCCCGCGTGATGGTCGTCGCGGTCCTCGACACTCCCTGGGGCGACGTGACGGTCGGGGCGACCCACCTGTCGTTCGTGCCCGGCTGGAACCTGTGGCAGCTCCGCCAGGTGGTCCGGGTGCTGCGCACGTTCCCGGCCCCGCGCATGCTGCTCGGAGACCTCAATCTGCCCGCGGCGCCGGCGGCCCTGGGGTCGGGGTGGCGGCCGCTGGGCCGGGTGCCGACGTTCCCGTCGTCGGCGCCGCGGGTGCAACTCGACCACGTGCTCGCGGACCCGCGCGGCTGGGGGACCTGGCCGTCCACAGCGGACGTCACCACCCCCGTCGTCCCGGTCTCCGACCACCGCCCGCTCGTGGTCGACCTCCCGCTCAACGGCGCACCCGGTAGCGCAGGTGCAGCACCCGGTCACCCCGGATGACCTCCGGGTCCTCCAACAGGTGCTGCGCGTCGACCGACCCGAAGTAGCGCTTCCCGGATCCGAACACGACGGGTACGACGTCCATGCGCACCTCGTCGACCAGCCCCGCGGCCAGCGCCTGGCCACCGACGTCACCGGCGGCGACCTCGACCAGGCGGTCACCCGCGAGTTCCCGCGCCCTGGCCACGGCCGCCTCGACACCGTCGACGAAGTGGAACGGCGCCGCCGGGTCCCAGCCCTCGGGCGGCGGGCGGTGCGTCACGACGACCACGTGGTCGATGCCGCCGGGCGGCTTGCCGTCCCAGCCGTCCGTGAGGTCGAAGACGTGGCGGCCGGCGACGGTCGCCCCGACCTGGTCCCAGTAGGCGCGGGTGTAGTCGTAGGACGTGCGGGAGACCTTCACCGCGCCGCTGTCGTCCAACGGCACGTCACCGCTGACCAGCCACTCGAACAGCGGCCCGGGGTCGTCGTTCGCGTCCGCGATGAAACCGTCGACCGACACCGAGCTGTACATGACCACCGTGCCCACGGGCTCTCCTCCGGTTTTTCTTGGGATGGGCCCCAAAATAGTGGGTCGCGGGTCGTCGCTCTTGTAGGAAATCAATCGGCCGGCAGTGACCAGTTGTCCAGCACGTTGCCGGGGTGCTCGCGCGCGAACCGCCGCCGGACCTGCGCGTACCGGGTCGGCGTGAGCCCGGTGAACGCCCGGAACTCGTGGCCGAAGTGGGCCTGGTCGAAGTAGCCCGCGGCACCGGCGACGTCGCTCCAGTCGACCGGCGCGGCGAAGTCGATCGCGAGCAGGGTGGCGGCGAAACGCTGGGTGCGGGCCAGCCGTTTGGGTGTGACGCCGACGAGCTCCTTGAACCGCTGCGTCAGGTGGGTGCTGCTGACGCCGGCCGCCGCCCGCAGGTCGGCGATCGCGACCGCCCCGCCGGTTGCCGCGATGACACCGCTCGTGTGGCGGACCAGCCCAAGGCCCCGGGTCGCGCACAGCCGTCGCGCGAGCGCGTCCTCGAGCAGCGTCAGCATCTCGTGCGGGCCGTGCGCCGTGGCGAGCCGGTCGCGCAGCTCGGCGACCGCGGGTCGGCCCCAGACCTGTTCGACCGTCACCGGGCGGTCGCGCAGCTCGGCCGCGGGCATCGGCAGGAACGGTGCCAGACCCCACGGCTTGAGGTGCGCGCCGACGGACCGGGTCCAGGGTGGGTAGCTGAACTCCCACGCGCGGGTGGGCACGGTGATCACGCAACCGTCGGCGTAGTCGGTCGCCTCGACGTCGGCGCCGGCGCGGATGCGGAACGGCGGCCCGAGGTTGAGGACGAGCAACGCGCCCGGGCTCGGCGGCAGGGTCAGGCGGGCGTACGGAGGCGCACCCTCCAGGTAGTAGAGGTCGTCGATCAGCCGGTCGAGCGGCGGTCGCGGCACTACGGACACGTACTCCACGTGCCCAGCATCGCCGACGCCTCGGTTTGGATCATGGGTGGGGCAGGGGAGCGGGATGGCAGACTCATGTCCCATGATCGATGACGTGGCCGCGGGGCGCCCGCCGATCGTCGTGCTGTGCGGCTCGACGAGGCGAACTACCGCCTCACGCTGGAGGGCGCGATCGTGTTGTCGGTGGGTTTCCACCCGCACGCCGCGCCCGACCCTGGCGCGAAGGCCGCCCTGGCGGAGTTGCACCTGCGGAAGATCGACCTGGCCGACCGGGTGCACGTGCTGAACGTGGGCGGCTACATCGGCGGGTCGACCCGCGCGGAGATCGCCTACGCCACGGCGCAGGGCAAGCCGATCACCTACCTGGAAACCTGACGGCGCTCGCGTTCCCTCGCTAGGTTGACATAATGTGCATTATCGAACAACCGCTGATTACCCGGGTGTCCCGGGAAGGCGGTAGGCGCGTGCCAGAATGGCCCGCGTGAAGGATCCCCGGGACATCACGCTGCACGATCTGATCACCAGCTGGTACGGCCCGCCGGTCCGCGCGGCGATACCGCTTCCCGACACCTGCGACTGGCTGCCCGCACCGCTCAAGCATTGGCACACGCTCGCGTCGCGCTGGGACGCCCGGCTCACCCGGATGACGTCGATGGTGCCGCCGGAGAAAATCCAGGTGGCCGACGACGGCAAGGCAGTGTTCATGGTGGACGCCACGGGCGACTGGCGCTGGTCCTTCGACCCGGCCGACCCGGGCACGGTCCACGACGCGGAACTCTACGAGCCCTGGCAACGCAACCCGGAACCCTTCACGCAGTTCCTGATCCACACCGCCACCCGCGAACTGGTCCACAGTGTCCCCCACCGGCTATGGACATCCGCGGCCCCCGACGCCGCCGTGGCCGAAATCCTCTCCCCGCTAGAAGAAATCGGATTCGGCGCATGGCAGTGGCCAACCCCCGGCCACCGAATCTTCACGGGCGACGACACCCTGGTCCAGGTCGTAGCCGCCGACGGCGGCTGGCAGGTCGAGGTAGCAGCCCGCGAACCCACCGCCCTGACCCGCCTGGAGTCCATAGCCACGATCACCTGGCACCGCCCCACGAGGTAACGGCCGCCAGCCCGGCGGCGCGTGCCGCCCGGCGCGTAACCCGGTGCCGCGCCGCACACATGCCCCACGCGAAGTAACCCGGTGCGGGTCGCACGTGCGCGCCCGCACCGGCGGCGCACGTGCGCCGCCGGGCGACGTAACCGCTGCAGGGCCCTAGACCGGTGTGGGCCCGTAACCGGTGCCAGGCCAGCCGGTCCCCAGACCGGTGCCAGGTCCCGAACGTTGACGGTGCGGGACCGGACCGTGCTGACTGCAGACGGTGCCGGGGCGGACTGGTGCCGTAGACAGTGCTGGACCGAGCCAACCGCAGCAGGCGACCCGGACCGTGCCGCACCGGACTGGACCTGACCATGGCGCTCTCGAACCGTGCCGGACCCGACTGGACCGAATTTGACCAGGCCGTGGCGGCCTCGAAGCGTAGCGGTTTCGGATCGTAGCCGGACCGGCCTGGACCGGTCCGGGCCGAGCTGAGCCGAAGGCGGTGCCGAGCCGCACACACGTGCGGCCCGGCACCGTCCGGTCAGTTGGCGTTGCCGATATAGGGCACCGACTCGAAGATGCTGCCGTCCTTCTGCCGGAAGACCACCGTCAGCTCCGCACCCTCCGGCAGCATGTCGCGCAGCGTGTCGTCGCACGCTCCGCACACCTCACGCTTGATGTCGTCGCCGCGGAAGTGGATGTAGAGGGTTGCCTTGCGCATTGCCGGGTTCTGGCGCATCATCGCCGCGACCTGGGCCTCCAGGTGGTGCTTGAAGCCCGCCTTCGTGTGTGGCGCGGGACTGCCGGCGACGCTCGGGTGGATGTTGCGGTTTCCCGACGACAGCGGGTCGGCGAACCAGCCGCTCTCGGTGCGCAGCGCGCCCGTGACGCCGCCGGGGCGGTCGAAGCCCCCCGCCGCCTCCTCGGCGTGGGACAGGCCCGCCTCGTGGCAGTCGGTGTTGTGGACGAGGACGGACTGCGCCCCCGCGCCGACGTAGTAGGTGTGGATGCCGTCGACCGTGAGGTCGTAGGTGATCCGCTCCGCCTCGAACGTCCGGACCGCGCCGACCTGGACGTAGGTGCCGGCCGACGTGCGCAGCAACTCCCCCGGCCGCAGGTCGCCGGCGTCGACCCAGCGGCCCCGCGTGACCGACCAGAACGGGTGGTGGTCGGTGGTCGTGAGGGTGTCACCGCCCTGCACCGTGACCTCGACGTACTCCTTGTCGCTGTCGGTGCGGATCGTGTGCGTGACCTGCCGTGCCTCGGTCCGGCCCGTCCGCGGGTCGGTGGCCAGCACGGTGTCACCCGGCTCGACCTGCTCGATCGCCTTGCGGGTGCCGTCGGCGAGGACGACCACGGTGCCGGCGACGAAGCTGTTCGCGCACTTGCAGGCGCAGCCGCCACCGTCGGAGTTGCGTTTGGTCTTGGCCTTCGCCTTGGCCGCCAGTGCCTTGGCGCGGGCGGCGGCCTGCGCGGCCGCCCGTCTGGCCGCGGCTTCCGCGGCGGCCTTGGCCGCGGCCGCCTTCTGCGCGGCTTCCCGGGCCGCGGCCGCGGCGGCCGCCTTGGCGGCCTCGGCGGCCCGTTCCGCGCCCCGCAGGATCGCGCGGGCCCAGTCGAGCTCCTTGAAGAAGGTGATGACCGCCTTGCCGGCCCGGAAGATGGCCTCGGCGATCTTCTTCGCCTTGAAGATCTTGCCCCAGGGCAGGGCGCCGATGACCATCGAGACGCAGGCGCCCAGGTCGCCCTTGAGGCAGTTGAGGATGTCGTTGATCCCGAGGAACTCCATCAGGATCTGGCCGCCGGCCTCCAGGACGACGTCCAGGACGCTCTTGCTCTGGATCTGGTTGGCCCTGGCGACGTCTTCGGGGTTGACCTGCGGCACGTCGGTCGCCGCGGGTGTGGTCGTGCCGGTGCCGCCGCCGTCGCCCGGCTCGAACATCGCGCCGGTCGGGTCGGTGTAGACGTTCGGGTTGTTGTCGGCGTAGATGTAGGGCGAGACCGCGGAGGCGCCCACCGGCATCGGGTCGGTGGCGGTGAACCGGCCGGTGCCGGGGTTGTAGTTGCGGGCCCGTAGGTAGTAGTTGCCGTTGCCGGTGGTGGAGTCCTGGTAGGCGCCGGTGAACTGCAGCGGGTTCTCCGGGCCGCCCGCCTGCGCCTGCACCGCGCCGGGCGCGGTCTCGGTCCCCGGCGACGTCGTCCCGGCCAGGGTCGCGCCGACGCGCGGGTTGCCGAACGGGTCGTAGTCGTAGCCGACCTCCGGCGTGCCCGCCGGGGTGAGCATGTTCGCCACCCCGCCCAACCAGTCGTGGGTGTAGGCGTGCGCTCCGGTGGCCGCGTCGAGCAGGGCCAGCGGCTCGTCGTCGGGCCCGTACGTGAACCCGCGTTTCTCGACCGTGGCGCCGTTGGCGTCGGTGACCGTGTCGACGGCGATCTGCGGCAGGGTGCCGGCGACGTCCCAGGACCAGCGCTGGGTGGCCGACTCCGGCTTGCCCGGGTCGGTGGTGGCGGTCAGCCGCAACCCGTCGGCGCCGTAGCCGAACGCGGCGTCCCGTCCGCCGACGGTGGCCTTGGCGAGGGTGTTGTCCAGGTTGTACGTGAACCGGTCGGTGCCGGCCTTCGTCTGGTTGCCGTTGGCGTCGTAGTCGTAGGCGGTCGTGGTGACGTGCCGGGGCTCGCGGACGACCTGCTTCCTGAGCTGGCTGGCGTCGTCGTACTCGTAGGTGGTGGTGTCGTCCCCGGCCGAACCGCTGCGCTTCTGGCTCGTGCGGTTGCCGAGCAGGTCGTAACGGTAGTCGATGCGCCCGGCCGGCCGCGTCCGGTCGTCGCAGTCCGTGGCCGCGTAGCAGGCCGAGGTCAGCCGGTCGGCCTTGTCGTACGCGTAGGCCACGGACTCGGAGACGCCGCCGCGGGTGGTGACGACCCGGGTGGGGTTGCCGACCTGGTCGAGCTCGAGCTGGAACGCCGAGACGGGGTTCTGCGGCAACGCGACCGGAGTGACGGGCGCGGACGGTGGCGAGACCTCGCCGGGGCCGTCCTCGTCGTGGGCGGTGACGGTGAACGTGTACGCGGTGCCGGCGTCCAGCCCGTGCACGACCGCGCTGGTGGCGTCGGCGCCGACGGTCGTGGACCGGCCCCCCGGTGCGGCGGTGACCGTGTAGCCCGTGAGGTCGTCGTCCTTGGGCGGCTTCCAGGAGACCACCGCGAGGGCGGCACCCGGTTGCGCGGTCACACCGGTCGGCGGGTCGGGCCGGTCACCGAGGGCGAGCAGGCCCGGGTCGGGCAGCCGCGCGGGCGCAGCCTGCGGCACCTGTTCGGGGCCGATGCCGGTCAACCGGCCCGCGTCGTCGAACCTGCGGCGCTCGAGCAGGCCGGTGGCGGCCGGCAGCCAGGTGACCTCCCGGTTGCCCGCCACGTCGTAGTCGAAGGCCCAGCTCGCCTGGGTGTCGCCGACGGAGCCGCCGGCCACGTTCAGCGTCTTGAGCTGGCTGTCGGCGTCGTAGGTGGCGGTGGCCCGGGTGCCGTCCGGGTACTCGCGCAGCTTGATGTTGCCGCGGACGTCGTACTCGTAGCGGAACGTCTCCTCGAGGCCCGCCTCGACCCGGGTGACCGCCCGGATCTGGTCCTCGTCGTCGTACTCCACGGTGCGGTGACCGGTCGGGTCGACGTACGCGGTGATCCGGTCCTTGGCGTCGTACCGCCACGAGTAGCGGGGCCCGTCGGTGCCCAGTGCCCGGGCGTCGCGCCGGCCGACGATGTCGTAGGTGTCGACGATCGTGCGCTTGGCCCGCTCCGTCGGCGAGAGCCGCTCGTGCTCCCACCGGGTCAGGGTCGAGACCCGGTTGCCTTCGACGTCGTACGTGTTCTCGGTGACGCGGCCCAGCGGGTCGGTCTCCTTGACCAGGCGGCCGCCGTCGTCGTAGGACAGCCAGCTGCGGTTGCCGTTCGGGTCGCGGACCGACGAGACCATCCCGTCGTCGAAGTAGTCGTAGACGGTCGCGTACCGGGTCGGGTCGTCGCGGTCGTGCGGCGCGTCGGGTGTCCGCACGGTGCGCGGCAGGTTGTCGTCGCGGTAGGTGTACTGCGTGGTGCGGTTCTTCGCGTCGGTGACGGAGGACAGCCGGTTGTTGGCGTCGTACCGCATGGTCGTGGTGTGGCCGAGCGGGTCGGTCGTCCGCGTCGTGTTGCCGGCCAGGTCGTACTCGTAGCGGGTCGTGAACCGGGCCGGGTCGGCGCCGGCGACGTTGCCGCGCGGCTCGGTCGAGCTGGCCAGCAGCCCGTCGTCGTCGTAGACGAAGGTGCTGACGCCGCCGGTCGCCCGCTTCGCCTTGACCTTGTTGCCGGCCTCGTCGTACTCGTACTCGACGACGCCCTGCTCAGGATCTTTGATCGACGTCTGCTGGCTGTTGTCGTCGTAGCCGAGCTCGGTGCGCCGGCCCAGGTTGTCTTCGGCGGCGGTGACCTGGCCGAGGTTGTCGCGCTCGAACGTGGACTGCTTGTCGTGCTCGTCCACCTTCGCCGTGGTGCGGTTGAGGTCGTCGACCCGGATGTCGCGCTTGACGGTGACGCCGCCCGGGTAGGGGCGCTCCATCCGCAGCGGGTTGTCGTTGGCGTCGTAGAAGTAGGTGGTGGTGTGGTCGGCCGCGGTCGCGCCGGGCAGGTTGCCGCGCGGCGAGGTGACCTTGTGGAGCAGACCCTTGGCGTTGTACGCGTACGTCGTCACCGGGTCGGGCTGGTCGTCGAGCTCCATCCGGGCCGACGCCCGGCGCCCCGCGTCGGTGTAGGTGTAGGACAGGGTCCGCCGTGGGTCCTTGACGGTCTTGAGCAGGCCGTTGTCGAAGTAGCGGTATTCGGTGCGGGCGCCCATCGGGGTGGTCTGGGCCACGAGCCGACCGACGTCGTCGAAGCTGGTCCGCCACGGGTCGTCCTTGCCGGGCTCGTGCACCTCCGTGGCCCGGTCCTGGGCGTCGAACTCGTAGCGGGTCGTGTAGTCCCGCCGGTCGGCGTGGGGCACGGTGCCGCGCGGGTCGGTCACCTCGACCTGCCGCCCCGTGCGGTCGTACCGGAACTCGACGCGGCGGCCGCCGGGTGAGGTGACGGCCTTCGGCAGCCCGACGTTCGCGTCGCCGGCGGGCAGGTACTCGTACCGGGTCACCTTCTTGCGCTGGTCGGTGCTGGCCAGCAGCAGCCCGCGCGCGTCGTACTCGTAGGTGACCGTGTTCTTCTTCGGGTCGGTGCTCTTGACCAGCTCGTCGAACTCGTTGTAGTCGTCCTGCCAGACCTTGCCGTTGGCGTCGGTGTGCTTCGTCGGGTTGTTGCGCGCGTCGTACTCGGTGTCCTCCTTGAAGCCGAGCGACTGCGGCGCGTCCCGCCGGGTCCGGTTGCCGCGGTCGTCGAAACGCGACTCGTGCTGGCTCTGCTTGCCGTCGACCACCAGGCCGCGGTTGAGCGAGGTGTCGTAGCGGTGGTGCTCGGAGTCGCCGTTGCCGCGCAGGGTGTAGACCAGCACGTTGCCGCGGTAGCCGTCGTAGACCCGGACCCCGTCGGCGTCGGTGGTCAGCGCCTCCTCGTCGGCGGCGCGCCACTCGAAGGTCGTCGCGTTGCCCAGCGCGTCGAGCTGGCGGTTGACCCGGTTGCCGGCGTCGTACCCGGTGCGGACCTCGACGACCTTGTCCGGGTTGGTGACGTCGGCGAGCAGGCCGTTGGGGTGGTAGGCGTACTTCCAGAGCTTGCCGCGGGCGTCGAGGTGGGCGGTGAGCAGCGAGCCGGTGTAGAAGAATCTGACCTTGCGGTGGTCGGGCAGGCTGATCTCGCGGATGAGGCCGCCCTCGAGGGTGGCCTTCGCGACGCGACCGGAGGCGTCGGTGATCGTGACGGCGTTCTCGGTGTGGGTCAGCCGCACGCCCATGCCGCGCGGGTTGGTGATGGAGACGAGCCGACCCTGGGCGTCGAAGGTGTACGCGATGTTGCGCGGGGTGGTCAGCTCCCACCCGTCGCCGGCCCTGCGCAGGTTGGAGCGCACGCCGGCCGGGCGGCGGTAGGTGTCGCCGTCGAGCCGGTAGGTGGCTTCCGCGCCGTCCTCGGCGCGCACGACCGCACCGCCGTCGGTCGGGGTGACGGCCATCGCGTAGGACCAGGCCCAGCCGGCGCCGAGCGGGCCGGTGCCGTTGGCCGACGAGTAGGTGCGGGACGAGACGAACGGGACACCGAAGGAGACCATCGCCAGGTCCTGCTTGACCTGGATGAAGGCCCCGGTGGCGGTGTTGACGCCGTTGCCGCGGATGGCCTGGCCGGCGCTGGTCAGCGCGAGCGCGTTGCCGCACCCGCAGCCACCGGCCTGGCCGAGCGGGATCGCCGGCGGCACGATGGTGGCGCGGGGCCGGACCTCGGGGCGCTCGGAGACGATCTCGCGGCCGTCGTCGAGGACCGCGGTCATGGTGACCTCGTAGGTCCGCGCCGGGTCGAGGGTCCAGCCGTGCTCGCGCCCGAAGGACCGGCAGAAGTCGCGTTGGCCGGAGCACTGCGAGCGGGCGATCTCGTCGCGGGTCAGCGTGGTCGACGCCTGCTCGGTCTGCGACTCCTTGTCGTAGGCGGTGACCCGCCAGCTGGAAAATGCCGGCGCCGCGGCGTTGACGTTGAAGTAGAGGCTGACGGAGGTGTCGCCGAGCAGGAAGCCGGGCCGGGCGAGCACCTCGGTGAAGACCCTGTCCTCGGCGGCGACGCGGGCGCTGGTGCGGCGCTCCCACGCGGCTCTGGACAGCTCCTTGGGTGCGCCGTCGGCGCGGACCTCCGGCGGGACGAGCGGTGGGCGCTTGTCGGGCGGGAACGCGGTGTCGGGGCGCACGCCCTTGGGCATCGGCCGGTCGACCGGACCCTGGCCGGGGCCCGGTGGCGTGGGCGGCGCCGCCGCGGCGGCGTTGGGTGTCAGCGGCTGCAGCAGCGTGACCGTCATGATCAGCGCGCAGAACGCCGCCAATGCGCGCACACGGCCGCGCACGGTGCGACTGGACATGGTCGGACCCTCCCCCGTGGACGGATCTCTCGTCAGCAATCCACGGCCGATCATAGAGGTAATTCAATGGAATTCCGGAGTCACCTAGATGACAGAAATCAACTGCAACCTATTGCCTTGATCGCGATACGGAAATTGGCGTACGCAAATCCGTTCTGACAATTTCGATGATCCATTGTCGACGGGACGGCGGTCGTTGCCCGTACCCTGCTTCGCATGGGTGGCAGAGCGTTGGTCTGTGGCGGTGGCGGCGTCACGGGAATCGCGTGGGAGCTCGGGATGCTGGCCGGCCTCGCGGCGCAGGGCGTGGACCTGACCGCCGCCGACGTGGTCGTCGGCACGTCGGCGGGCTCGTTCGTCGGCGCCGGCGTCGCGTCGGGCGTACCCGTCGAAGACCTCTATGCCGCGCAGCTCGCGCCACCTGAGACCGGGACCCCCGCGAAGCTCGGGTGGACGTCGGTGGCGTCCTGGGTGTGGGCGTCCGCGACGTCGCGTGACCCGGTGCGGGCCGCCGCGCGCGTCGGCGCGATGGCGTTGCGGGCCCCGACGATGCCCGAGGCGCGGCGCCGGGCGGTGATCGCGGCCCGGCTCCCGACCGTCGACTGGCCGACGGGACGCGACCTGCGGATCGTGGCCGTCGACGCGGGCAGCGGCGAGACGACCGTGTTCACCGGCGACTCCGGGGTCGACATCGTCGACGCGGTCGGCGCGAGCTGCGCGGTGCCGGGCGTCTGGCCGCCGGTGACGATCGACGGGCGCCGCTACGTCGACGGCGGTGTGCGCTCGACCACCAACGTCGACCTCGCGACCGGCTGTGACCGGGTGGTGCTGCTGGCGCCCATCGCCCGTGCGGTCGGCCGGCACCACCGCCTGGGCCGGCAGCTCGCGACGCTGCGCCGGGCCGGCGCCGAGGTGGTCATGGTCACGCCGGATCCCGCGGCGCGGCGGGCGATCGGGCGCAACGTGCTCGACCCGGCGGCGCGGGCACCCTCGGCGCGGGCCGGTCGGGCGCAGGCCGCGGCCGAGGTGGCGCGGGTCGCGGCGGTCTGGTCTTCCTGACCGGCGGCGTGCCGCGTTCGGTTTTGTCGTAGGCGCCTGGTAAGAAGAGCCTGCACAAAATCAAACAGGTGTACGGATGAGAGGGGTTCCCTGATGGCCGCCGCGCGCACCGCTGTCCGCGGTCTGTCCACCGACGAGCTGTCGTCGATCCGCGACAGTCTCGCGGCCGGCCGCAAGCCCAAGGTGGTGTTCACGGCCGCCGCCGGCCAGATCGAAGGCCAGACCGGCCAGGTGGTCGAGCTGACCGACCCGGACGCGTCCGACGAGTTCGTGGTGGTCCGGTTCGGCCGCGACGAGCTCCCCTTCTCCCCCACGGACCTGGCGGTTCCCGTGCGCGGCGCGAGCCGTGCGACACCGGCCAAGAAGGCGGCGGCCGCGCCGCCGGCCGACGAGCCGCCACCCGGCCCCGGCCTGCTACCCCCCGCACCCGTCGTCCCCGCGCCACGTGAGGAGAAGAACGTGACCACGTCCCCGTCCACGGTGGAGGAGCCCGTCGAGGCGCCGCGCCCGGCGAAGCGGCCCGCGAAGGCGGCCAAGCCGAAGGGCCCGGCCGGGCTGACGGTGACGCTGGCCTACGCCGACGGCGAGTGGACGGTGGCGGCGTCGCAGGGCAGCAAGAGCCTGGCCAAGCCCTACGTGATCCGCCCGGCCGAGGCGCTGAAGATGGTCGCCATGGTCGACGTCCCCGGCGTCCACGAGACCGTCGAGCAGATCATGGCCGCCGAGCGGGCCGAGGCCGAGACGCAGGCGCAGAAGCTACGCGCGGAGCTGGCCGAGATCGAGGCCCGCCTGGCGGAGCTACGGGACGTGGGCTGAGCCGTGGCGTCCTGGGCGGTCTTCGTGGCGCAGGCGCCGGAGCTGGCGGCGCGGGTGCGGTCGGCGCTCGACGCCAACAAGCACAAGACCCTGGCCACCGTGCGTCGCGACGGCGCGCCCAGGATCAGCGGCGTCGAGACGACGTTCGCCGGCGACGACCTGTGGTCGGGCAGCATGTGGCAGGCCCGCAAGGCCCAGGACCTGCTACGCGACCCGCGCTACGCGCTGCACTCGGCCACGATCGACCCGGGCGACGACCCGGCGTCGTGGCCGGGTGAGGCCAAGCTGTCCGGGGTCGTCGAGACGGTCACCGACCTCGACCGGTTCGCCGCGGTCATCCCCGACGGCTCGCCCGACAGCATGCACCTGTTCCGCCTCGACCTGCACGAGGTCGTCCACACGGGCCTGTCCCCGGCGATCGACAAGCTGGTCATCGAACTGTGGCGCCCCGACACGGCGGTGCGGCGCTTCGAGCGCTGAGCCATGATCGCCGCGTGTGGCACGATCATGGCCTGATGGAAGCCGAGACCGCGCCCCCCACCACCTCCACGACCTGGCAGCCGCCACGGTTCTGGAAGTTCCTGCAGTGGCTGGCCCGCTTCCTCATGCCCCTGGTCGGCCGCCTGCGGGTCAGCGGCGACGTCCCCGAGGGCCTGCGCCGCGGCCCGATGATCCTGGCGGCCAACCACATCAGCCCGTTCGACCCGATCGTCCTGACGGCCGCCACCGGCGTCCGCCGCGTCCGCCCCCGCATCATGGCGACCGGCGGCCTTTTCCGCGCGCCGTTCGTCGGCTTCGTGATGCGCCGCTCAGGCCACCTGCGCGTCGACCGCCGCACGGCCTCGGTAGCCGACGCGCTCCAGGTAGCCGCCGACGCCATCAAGGACGGCTGCGTCGTCATGGTCTACCCGGAAGGCCGCATAGGCCTGGACCCCACGATGTGGCCGGAACGCGGCAAGACGGGCACGGCCCGCCTGGCCTTCCTCAGCGGCGCCCCGGTGGTCCCGATCGCCCAGTGGGGCTCCCACGAAATCGTCCCGTACGCCACGTCGTTCAAAGGCATCGTCCGCGGCGCCGCCCACGCCGTCGTCCACCGCCCGGTGATCCGCGTGCACTTCGGCAAGCCGGTCGACCTCTCCGACCTGATCCCGGGCGTCCCGGGCGCGGCCCAACGCGCCACCGAACGCATCATCGAGGGACTGACGGAGACGTTGGCGGCGATCCGCCCGGACGAGCCGGACCTGCCACACTTCGTCGACAGGACACGGCCGGTCGACGTGACGCGGCGCTACCGTCGCCGCCCTACACCCTGATCACATTCGGGATCCGGTCCCGGGTCCGTGGTGGTGCGGACCGTCGCTCCCGCCGGACAAACTCGCTGACGCGTCGAGCCAGGCCCGCATCCCACAACCCCGACGCCGGAGCCGCAACCCGGAGATCACGTCTCGGCGGCGCGTTTGCCGGGAGTTGGCTTGACCAATCCGGCGTGTCGCCGAGTGGCGCAGCAGGCCGCGCGGACCATCGCCGACTCGGGCGCGGGCCCGTCGCGCGTCCCGATAGCCATACAAACCGAACGCCGGGTCGCAACCGGACGGGCCTCCGCCCGTGGACGGCAGACGCCGCAGGCCGCGCGGACCATCACCGGCTCGGGCGCGGGCCAGACGAGCGTCCCGATAGCGTCACAAACACGCCGGCCCGCAACCGGACGGGCCTCCGCCCTGAACAGCAGACGCCGCAGCCCGCGCGGACCATCACCGGCTCGGGCGCGGGCCCAACGAGCGTCCAGGTGGTGGCCAACCGCGCCGCGGTCGTGGCCCGTCGTAGACAGCAGAGCTGCAACCGCGTGGATCACGGACCCGGTCCCAACCCTGGAGGCCCCGCGCCGCATGCCGCGAGCGCCGTCCGTCGTGCAGACGGTCCAGGGCGACGCGTCGCGCAGGAGCGTTCGCGTGGCGCGCCGGCCCAGGTCAGGTGGCGCGTTGGCGGAGGTAGGTGAGGACCGCTTCGCGGGTCGTGCGGACGCCGAGCGTGTCGCGGGCCTGGGCTATGCGGCGGTTCGCCGTGCGTAGCGACAGGAACTCCGCCGCCGCGGCCGCCGCTATGGTTTCGCCGTTGGCCAGGCGGTCCAGGAGGGCGCGTTGTTCCGGGAGGAGTTCGCCCGGGGCCGTCGCTACCGGGCCCGGGTCGGTGCCGCCCGCGTCGCGGTGGACCGGGCCCAGGCGCGTCAGGTCGGCGAGCAGCGACCGGCCGATGTCGCCCGCGGTGTCGGTGATCGCGACGACCCCGGCGCCGCGGGCCGCCGCGAGGACCACCAGCTTGACCGTTTCCCGGTCGGGGACGCGGCCGAACAGCAGCAGCCGGTTGCCGGTCAGGTCCCAGGCCTGTTCGGTCAGGGCGAAGCCCTCCCGGGTGTTCCAGCCCGACCGGGCGAGGCGCCGCAAGACCGCTGTGGCGTCGCCGGTGCTGGGCAGCACGTACCGCGGCTGGTCCTCGCCGGTCACGCCTCCACCCCCGTCATCGCAGCTGTTCCAACGCCAGCGCGGCCGCCGCCGTGCGGGTGCGGGCGCCGAGCTTGCGCATGCCCGCCCGGATGTGGGTCTCGACCGTCTCGGCCGAGATGCCGAGCTGACCGGCGATCCGGCGGCTCGGCTCGCCCTGGGCGACCAGGCGCAGCACGTCGCGTTCCCGCTCCGTCAGGTCGGAACCCGCCCGCGGGCCGCGGGTCTCGCGCCGCACCGCGTGGCGGCGCAGCGCCCGCCGGGCCCGGCCGAGCAGCACCACCAGGCCCGCCGACTCCGCCAGCGACTCCGCGGCCAGCAGCGCCGCCACCGCGCGTTCCGGGTCGGGCTCGTGCAGGCCGGCGGCCAGCAGGCAGCGCACCTCCTCGCGGACGACCAGGTCGTGCCAGGCCGCCGCGGCCTGGTCGAAGCCTCCCGTACCCGACCACGCCGCCAGCGTCTCGCGGACCGCGGGCAGACCAGCGGACGCGCCGTCCGTCGCATCGAGGTCCGCCGGATCCCGGTCGCCGTTCTCCGCAGTGCCACCGTCGTACGCGGCCCAGCGGGCGGTGATCCGGCGCAGCCCGTCCACCAGGGGCGGCGCGGTGTCGTCCGAGGGCTCGGCGGCCCGCTCGGGCTGCCCGTCGAGCCAGGCGGCCTCCCGCGCGACCCAGCCGAGCAGCGCCGCGGCGCCCGGCACCGGTGCGGCGGCCGCCAGCCGCGCGCGGGCCGGCGCGAGCAGGCCACCGTCGGCCTCGACCAGGCTCGCCGCCGCGACCGCGTACGCCCGGGCCAGCCGCGGCACCGTGCGGTCCGTGAGGTCCGCGGCCCGGCGCACCACGTCGTCGGCCGGGGTGCCGCCCGGATCACCACGCAGCGCCACGCACCACAGGGCGGCGGCGAGGAACCGGGCCTGCCAGCTGTACGCGAGATCGGCCGCGCACGCCGCCGCCGCCCGATCCGCGGTGGCCGCGGCCTCCCGCAGGCGCCCGTCGGCCGCGAGCGTCTCCACCAGCAGCCAGGCACTCCACCGGGTCGCGAGCGGATCACCGGCCGCCGCGGCGGCCTCGGCCGCGGACGCCAGCCCGAATTCCCAGCCCGGCACCCGCGCCGCCGCCCGCACCGCCGCGACGGCGGCCCGCAGGCCGGCATGCTCGGGCGCGTCACCGTGCCGGGCGGCGTCGCCGAGCGCACCGGCCCGGTCGGTCGCCAGCCGGGCCAGCAGCAGCACCCGGTCGCGGCCGGCCCGCACGGGTGGGGGCGCGTCATCGGGTACGGGCGCCGCCGCCGCCCGCGCCCCGACCAGGTCACCGACCTGGAGCAGGGCCTCGGCCCGCAGCACGGCGGCGTCGACACCGAGCGGGGCGCCGGGCGCCGCGAGCACCCGCACGGCGTCCCGCGGCCGGCCGGCAGCGAGCGCGGCCGCCGCCGCGGCGATCCGGGTCGCGTCGGCGGGGCGGGCGCCGGGCAGGTCGCAGGCGAGCAGCAGCAGTTCGGCCCGTTCCCCGACGGTCGCGGCGCGGTCGGCGGCGGCCAGGGCGCGGGCGGCCGCGGCGGCGTCGTCACCGGCGGCGGCGAGATGCCGGGCGGCCTCCCGGTCGGGGGTCAGCGCGGCGAGCCGACGGTGCAGGGCGGCGCGGGCCGCGGGATCGAGCATGCCGGCCGCGACCTCGGCCACGTACGGCGAGGCCGGCCCGACCAGGTCGGCCGCCTGGACGTCGAGCGCCACGACCAGGCCCGCCTCGCGAAGCTCGTCGACACCGGTTCCCAGCATCGTGGGATGGGCCGGCCGGCCGAGCAGGCCGAGCGCCGCCATCGCGGTACGGGCGGGGCGGGTGAGATCGGCGAGCGCCTCGGCGATCGCGTAGGCGACCTGGTCGACCTCCGGTGTGGGCGCCGCGACCGGCAACGCCCCGGTCGCATCGGGGTCGCCGTCGTCCGGCGCAGAGCGGCCCAGGGCCGGCACGGAGCGGCCCGAGGCCGGCGCGGGGTCGCCGTTGTCCGGCGCAGCTCCACCCGAGGCCAGCGCAGGGTCGCCGTCGTCCGGCGCGGACCCGCCCAACGCCGGCACGGGGTCGCCGTCGTCCCCCGCGGACCCACCCAACGCCGGCGCAACGCGGCCCGAGGCTGGCGCGGGGCCGCCATCGTCCGGCGCGGACCCGCCCGAGCCCTGCGCGGGCCCGCCCGAGGCCGGCACAGCGCGGCCCGCAGCCACCGCAGCGCGTCCGGAGGCCGGCGCAGCGCGGCCCGCGGCCGGCGCAGGGCGCCCGGCGGCCGCGTGCCGGGCCAGCGCCTGCACCGCGAGCGGGATGCCCCCCGCCCGCCGGACAACCTCGGCCACCGCCGCGTCACCAAGGGCCGGCGCCACCTTGCGCGCCAGATCGGCGGCCGCGGCGGCGTCCAGAGGCGGCAGGGTCAACCAGCCGGCGGCCGCGGCCCGCAGCCCGGCCACCGCCTCGGCCGGCAGGCGGTGCGGGGTGCGCAGGGCGACCGCGACGCGGGTGTGCGCCGCCAGCGCCGCGACGGCGGCGACCGTCGCCGGGTCGGCCCACTGCAGGTCGTCGACGACGAGCAGCCCGCCCCGGACCCGCGAGCGGACCGCCTCGGCAAGAAGTGCGGCGTCGTGGGCCGGCAGCCGGACGCGGACCGCCCGGGACAGGGCCAGCGCCGGGACGTCCTGGAGCATGGCCAGGCCGCCGCCGGTGAAGACCGGGCCGCGGAACGCCGTCGCCAGGTCGCGCAGGGCGGCGCTGCGGCCGCTGCCGGGCGCGCCCGTGATCACGACCAGGCCCGGGGTGGCCAGCAGGGCGCGGGCGCGCGCGACGACGTCGTCGGGCGCCGTGTCGGCCGATCCGCCGGCCGCACGGTCGGCGACGCCGGTGCCCGGTGCGTGCGGCACTCATCCTCCGACCCTCGCCGTCCTTGCGGGATCCCGGTGGCACGAACATGGGATCCTGCCGCCGGCAGGATATTCGTAGTGTTGGTCGAGCGACCCAGCCAGGAGGACCACGCCACAATGACCGCGCACCCCCGACGGGCCACCGCCATTGTCGCCGACGGTCCGCGCCCTGACGACCCCAGCACGGGCGCCATGCCCGGTTCGGGCGGTTTGCGCGGGAGCGTCGGGTCAGGGCGGGTCGCGGCATGACGGCACCGCTCGCGCTGCGGCAGGTCGTCGCCGGGTTGTGTGACGAGGTCAGCCCCCGGCTCACCTCCGACGCCGCGCGCGTCCAGGTGCGGCGGGTCCGGCAGCGCCTCGACGAGCCGCTGCGGGTCGCGATCGCCGGGCGCCTCAAAGCCGGCAAGTCGACCCTGGTCAACGCGCTGATCGGCCGGCGGGTCGCGCCGACCGAGGTCGGTGAGTGCACCCGGGTGGTCACCCAGTTCCGCTACGGCACCGCCGACCGGGTCGACGTCGTGCGCCGCGACGGCAGCCGGGTCAGCCTGCCCCTGGACGAAACGGGGATGATTCCCCAGCGGTTGGGCGTACCCGCGGCTGAGGTGGCTTTTGTCGATGTTGCCCTGACCAGCGCCAACCTGCGTGACCTGACCGTCGTCGACACGCCCGGCCTGTCGTCCACCAACGCGTCCGTGTCCGCCGGCGCCCGGCGGTTCTTGTTCGAGGACGCCACCGCGCCGATCGACGACGGGCTCGACGCCGACTCCGCGGGCGCGATCTCCGGGGCGGAGGCGATCGTGTACGTGTTCACGCAGGCCGTACGCGACGACGACGTGGCCGCGCTCGAGGCGTTCCGGTCGGTCTCGGCGCGGCTGGCCAGCAACCCGATCAACTCCGTCGGCCTGTTCAACAAGGCCGACAAGCTCGTCGAAGGCCCCGGCGACCCCTGGCCGGTCGCCGAAGGGCTCGCCAACACCCAGGCCCAGACGCTGCGCCGCGTCGTCTCCGGCGTCGTACCGGTCGTCGGGCTGCTCGCCGAGACGACCGAGGCCGGCCGGCTCACCGCGGCCGACTGCGAGGCGCTGCGGGTGCTCTCCGGGCTGCCGGCCGCCGACCGTACGCTGCTGCTGGCCTCGGTGGACCTGTTCGTCTCGCGGCCGGCCCCCGTACCCCGTGAGCACCGGGAAAGGCTTTTGACCCTGCTCGACCTGTACGGGATCGGCTTCTCCCTGGCACAGCTCGCCGCGCACCCGACGCTGGGCAGCGGTGACCTGGTGCGGATGCTCTACCAGGCGTCCGGGTTCCCGCGGCTGCGGCACACGCTCGACCACGCGTTCCGCTGGCGGACCGATGCGATCAAGGCGGGATGGGCGCTCTCGACGCTGGAGAAGGCCGCCGGGCACGCCGACACGATCCCCGACCGCGAGGTGCTGCGCGACGCGATCGAGCGGGTGCTGCAGCGGCCCGAATATCACCGCCTGCGGCTGCTCGAGGTCGCCCAGCAGGTCAGCGGCGGCGCCGTCGAGCTGCCGACGCCGATGGAGCAGGAGCTGACCCGGCTGGCGCTCTCGCAGGACCCGCAGTGGATCCTCGGCCTGCCCGCCGCCGGCCCCGACGAGCTGCGCGAGGCGGCGCTGGCCGCGGCCGCCCGCTGGCGGGTCTACGCGGTCGCCGGCGCCAGCCCCGCCCAGTCCCGGGTGGCCCTGGTCGTCCACCGCGGCTTCCACCTGCTCTCCCAGCGCCTGCGGGAAGGGGTGGCATCGTGAGCGAGCGAACCGGCTGGCTCAGTGAGCGGCTCGTTGGTGCTCCTCGCGGAGCGAGGTGCGGCAATGAGTGATCTTGGTGCCCTGCTGGGCGAGGCCGTCGACGGGTCGCTGGCGTTCCTGCGCCGCGCCGACGCCGACGCGGCCGCCGACATCGAGGCGACCCGCCGCCGCGCCGTCACCCGCCCGTCGATCGTCGTGGTCGGCGAGACCAAGCGCGGCAAGAGCTCCCTGGTCAACGCCCTGATCGGTGTCCCGGACCTGTCGCCGGTCGACGCGGCCGTGGCGACCGCCACCTACCTGGAGTTCGTGCCCGGCGCGACGCACGGCGCCCGGGCGTGGGTGCCGGACCGCGCCGAACCCGTCGGCCTCGAGCTGGGGCAGCTGCGCGACTGGGCGACCACGCTGGGCCAGCTCCCGGAGGGCACCCGGCCGCCGCGGCGGGTCGAGGTGACCCACTCCGCGCCGCTCCTGCAATACCTCAGCCTGGTCGACACCCCCGGCACCGGCGGCCTGGACCCGCTGCACGCCGAGGTCGCCCTCGACGCCGCCGCGCAGGCCGGCGCGCTGCTGTTCGTCGTCGACGCGTCCGGGCCGTTCACCCGCCCCGAGCTCGAGTTCCTGATCGAGGCAAGCAAGCGGGTCAACGTGGTCGTGTTCGCGCTGACCAAGATCGACGCGTACCCCGGCTGGCGCACGATCCTCGCCGACGACCGCGCCCAGCTCCAGACGCACGCGCCGCGCTTCGCGCAGGCGCCCTGGTTCCCGGTGTCCGCGCGGCTGGCACAGCTGTCGATGACGCTGCCCGGCGACGCCGGCACCGAGCTGGTCCGCGAGTCGCGGATCGCGCCGCTGCAGCACGCGCTGATCGAGCTGGCCGGCAACGGGCACCTGCTGCAGAAGGCCAACGTGCTGCGCTCCGTACGCAGCGAGCTGGTCCGCCTCGACCTGCGGGCCGGCGAGCGGCTCACCGCGACCGACCCCGACCCGGCCGACGTCGCCAAGGCCCGAGCCGACCGGGCGGCGCTGGCGGCGCGCAAGCGCACCGAGTCGCGGCAGTGGTCGCTGACGCTGAACACCGAGACGCAGCGGGCGCGGGTGGAGGCGACGGGCAAGCTGCGCACGTACGTGGGTCAGCTCCAGGACGATCTCCTCACCCGCATCGACAAGGCGAAGAGCGACGAGCTCAAGGCGCTGCCCAGCGACCTGGACACGGCATTGCAGGCACTGTCGGTACGGCTGTCGCAGGATCTGGAGTTCCGGTTCCGCAAGGTCGCCGAGAAGGTCCTCGCCCAGGTGTTCGGCGCCGACGAGCTGCAGTTCGTGCTCGCCCGGCTCAACGCGACGCTGCGGCACGCCCTCACGTCGCGGCCGCCGCGGGACACCGGCACCGACAACATGATGATCGCCATGTCGGCCGGTGGCATGGCGTTCATGGCCGGCCGGGGTGCGATGGCGGGGGCGTCGGCGCTGGGCGCTTCGGCGTTGCTGGGCGGCGGGCTGCTCGTACCCGTCGCGGGTCTGGGTCTGGGCCTGGCCGCCGGGGCCTTCATCCTCTATCGCCGCCGCGCCCAGAGCGACCGCGCCCAGGCCCGGCTGTGGCTGCGCGACGTCCTCAGCGAGGCCCGGGCGGCGCTGTCCGACGAGATCATGCACCGGTTCACCGACCTGCAGTACGCGCTGACGCTCGCCCTCGACGACGCCATCGAGCGCCGGCTGGCGCAACTCGACGCGCACATCGCCGAGATCGACAAGGCGCTCGCCGACGACAAGGCCGAACGGACCCGTCGCCGCGCCGCCGTGGCCGCCGAACGCGAGGCGATCCGGTCGCGCATCAAGCAGGTCGACATGGTGCTGGTCCGCGCTCGGACCCTGGCACCCGCCGCGACCACCGAAGACCAGGAGCTGCCATGACCGACGACTGGACCTGGGACGACGACGGGCACGGCCCCCACGACGACCCTGCCGGCTTCGACGGGGTCGGCGATCATCACGACCATTTCGGGTACGACGGGGGCGACGACTACGACGCAGCCGGCGGGTACGGCGGCCCGGGCGACGACCACGGCGGCTTCGACGACCTGTCGGGTGGCGATCTCTCCTCCGGCGATGGGTTGTCCGCCGGTGACCACCTGGCCGGGCATGACGACCCGGCCGGGTTCGGGGCCGACGATCCGTTCGCCCCGGACGCGCTGGTCAGCGACCACCACAACTGGGCGGCGGGCCTCGACGAGGACGGCACCGACGGGCTCGGCCCGATCGACGCCACACACCTGTTCGGCACCGACCCGGACGTCTCCGCGTACACGGACGCCCTGTGGCCGACCCCGGAGTTCCCCGCGGCCCTCGACCTCGGCGCCGCGCTGCCGGAGCCGATCGACGGCGCGCCGTGGACGGACCCGGCGTCCCTCGGCGTCGCCGGGCCCGCCGATCTGGTCGCGGGCGACGCGCCGGAGCCCGCAGATCTGGCCGCGTACGCGGGACTGGACCCGGCTTCGTCGGGGTGGGAGGCACTGGTCGGGTCGGAGGATCCGGCTACGTCGGCGCTGGCGCGGTTCTGGGGGCCACCGCTAGCCTGACCGACCGCGGTCGCCCAGCGTGATGCAGGTCCCGCCGTCTACCGTGCGGCGGTCGCGGGAGCCCGGCTCGACTGCCGAGCCGGCATAGTCCGGTGGCGCCGAGCGCGACGCGGCCCTGATGCGTGGACGACAGCCGCCGCTGACGCGAATCAAGCCACGCGTCTGATCTGCCTCAGCAAAGGACGTCGACGTAGTTGGCCGCGTCCACCGCGATGTCGTCACCGCGTAGCCAGCGGCGGGTCCACAGCCGGGCGATGGTCTCGGCCAGGTCGTCGCGGTCCGCGGCCTGTTCGACGAGCAGGGCAGCGGCCAGCGCGTACGCGGTGCGCAACGCCAGCCCGCGCGCGCTCGCCACGACCGTCGCCGCGGTCGGGTCGGCGGCCACCTCGGCGAACCGGGCGCCCAGGTCCCGGGCCGCGGCGGCGAGCGAGTCGGCGACCGCCGGTGACAGGCCGCGGGCCAGGTCGGCCGCCGCCGCGACCCGCGCGACCACGGGTGTGGCGGCGTCGTCGCGGGCGACCGCGCGGAGCGCGTCGAGCGCCAGCACGTTGGTGGTGCCTTCCCAGATCGGCAGGACCTGCGCGTCGCGGAGCAGCCGCGGCACACCGGTGTCCTCGACGTAGCCGGCACCGCCGAAACACTCGACGTACTCGCTGGCCGACGAGACCGCCAGCCGCCCCGTGGCGAGCTTCGCCAGCGGGGCGACCAGCCGCAGTTCGGCCGCCGCGGCCGGATCCGAGCCGACCTCGACCCGGCCGAGCAGCGCGAACGCGTGCCCGGCGAGCACGAACGCACCGGCGGCGTCGACGGCGAGGGTGGCCAGCGTGGCCCGGTGCAGCGGCGAGTCGAACAGGAGGCCGCCGGCGACGTGGCGGGCTTTCGCGTACGCGATCGCGTAGTCGAGCCCCCGCCGCATCCCACCGGCGGCCGCCGCGGCGTTGTGCAGCCGGGTGATCACCACGAGCGTCATCGCCCGGACCAGCCCCGGCTGGGCGGGGTCACCGAGCGGAATCCCGACGGCATCGGTGAGCCCGATCTCCGCGGTGGGCAGGGCCCGGGTGCCGAGCTTGTCCTTGAGCCGGCGCACTGTCACACCCGGGGCAGGCGCCCCGCCGCCCGCGCCGTCGGCATACCGCGGCATCAGGAACGGCACCAGCGCCCGGCTCCCCGGCGCGCCACCCTCCGGACGCGCGAGCGCGACCGCCATCGCGGAGTCGGCCGCCGAGCAGAACCACTTCTCACCGGTGAGCAGCCACCGCCCGCCGTCATGCCGGGCGACGGTCGACGACCGGGCCAGGTCGGACCCGCCCTGCGACTCGGTCATCCACTGCCCGCTGGTGATCGCGGTGTCGGGGTCGGTGGAGAGCAGCCGCGGCAGCCAGGCGTCGCGGACGTCGCGGCCCACGTCACCGCGGGACAGCAGCGCCGCGGCACCGTCGGCCATGGCGACGGGACAGGAGAAGGTAGCGGACTCGGGCCCGTACAGATGCAGCAACGCATGCTGGACGATCCGGGTCGCGGCCCCCCACGTGCCGCGCGTCTCCTCGAGATACGGAAGCGCGACGACGGCGTGCCGCGCGGCCGCGGCCCGCTGCGCCTGCCAGCCGGCGGAGGTCTCGACCCGGTCGACCCGCGCCCCCCACGGGTCGTAGCGGACCAACACCGGCGGATGCGCCTCGGCATCGCCGTGCGCGGCCCTCAGTGGCCCGGCGACATCGGCGGCGAGATCGGTCAGCCGCGCCTTGGCCAAGGCATGCCCGGTGGCGCCGAGCTGCCGGTCGAGCCAGACGCGCAGAAACCGATCCCCCGCGTACGGATCCTCCAACGGCGGCAGCGGCTGCACGAACCGGGCCATGGCGGCTCCTTCACGAACGAGCGAAGCGGTTGGCCCCGACGGTAATCGAGCAGACGCACCCCCGACCACACAACGCCGCCGCAAGCGCCGGAAGGCCCACAGCCCTCGCCGGACGGCTCAACGCCTTGACTGCCGGCCCACCGGCCCGGCTGTGGCCACAGCCGACACGGACCCGATGCGGGCAACCCGCCGACTGACAACGACGAGGCCACCCCTGCTCGACTACCCGATCTGGCAGCGCTCGTGGCCAACAGCCCCGCGTCGAGCCGCCCGTGCCAACAGCCCCGCGTGCAGCCGCCGGTGCTGACAGCCCAGCGACGAACCGCCGGAGCCAGCGGTCCGATCCCGTCGCCGCCGGCGGGCTTACCTGCGTGCCCCGAAGCGCGGCTAGCCGGAGGCCGCAGCCGTTGTGCGGCGCGGGGACACCGGCGACCACGTCGCCGCGAGCAGCGCGCCGGTCCCAGCCCCGATCAGCACCACCATCCAACGGTCGTGCGCAGCGTCCCAGGTCGGGGCGCCGGGCGCGGCCAGCAAGGCGACCCGGTCCGGTAGCAGCGCCGCGACCACAACCGCCGCCAGGAAGACCGGGGCCGCCACCAGGCCGACGGAGCCGCGGGCCGACCGCCGCCAGACCAGCGTGCCCGCCGCGACCGCCACCGCCACCACGGCGGCCGTCTCCAGGGTGAGGTCGCCGCGCGGCAGCACCACCGACGCCGGGCCGGCCGCCGCAAGGGCCGTGGCCAGGGTCGCCCACCACCAGGCGGCGAGCACCACCGCCCCGGCGCCCAGCCGGGCCGCCAGCGGTAGCCAGGCCGGCGTCGGCGACGTCAGCGTCGTCGGCCGGGACGGGTCGTCGAGCAGGAACCCCACTGCGAGACCCGCGCACACCGCCGCCAACCGGAGCAGGATGACCAGCAGCTCAGGGCTGGAAGGCCCCGAGACCGCGGCCGGCAGACCCACCATCGCGTAGCCCACCAGCAGCCCGCCCACCGGCGGCAGCCACCGCACCGCCCGGATCGCCGGCACCGCCGCCGCGACCCCGACCGTCACGAGACGCACCACACCGTCCTCCACTTCGGACCCCGACACCCGTCCACGCGTCGACAAAGACGAACCCCTCACGAGTCGCAGCGCTTGCTGTCCAGCGACGGGTCCGCGGGTGGTGGCGCCGGGACGCCCAACAGCTGCGCCGCCTGCTCGAGGGTCGTGCCCGGTGCCGTCAGCTCCGCCCAGTGCGTCGCCACCAGCGCCGTCGCCTCGGTCGGCGGGCGTTCGAGCAGGGCCAGGCCGACACCCGCGGCGCGGTCGTCGACGAGCAGGGAGTTGTCGATCGTGTAGTCGACCAGCGCCAACGCCCCGCTGCTCTGGTTGTCGAGCTGCCGCAAGCCGGCCGCCGTGCGCGCGTTGGCCTGGCCGGTCAGCCAGACGATCAGAGCGCCGCGCGGCCCGCACGCGGTCGTGCTGCTCGTCACCGCCCGACCCGTGACGATGCGGTAGGCGACGCCACCGGCGAATGCGGCGGCGCTGGCCTCGTCACCCCAGGCGGTGCCTACCGGGATCGCCTCCGGCGTGCCCGCGGCGGTGTCGGTGGCGCGCTGCGTGCGCGAGCGCGCCTCGAACCACTCCGGACCGAAGCTGCCGCCGAACGTCGGGTAGCGGTCGGACCACACCCACTGCCGCACCGCCAGCGGCGGCCCCGCCGCGACAGCACCGGGTGGGGTCAGCCGGACCACGTCGTCGACAACACGAGACCACGCCGGGACCCAGGCCGTGAAATCGTCGAACGCGCAGTAGGTCACCTGCCCGCGCGTCTCGCACGTCTGGAACGGCGCGGGGTTGTCGTTGGCCGCGACCCGGGCCGCCAGGATCTCGTCGTCCTGGCCGAGCTGGACGCTGCCCGCACCCACCGTCACCGCGAGCGCCGCCGCCAACGCCGGCACGGCCGCCCGCGCCCGCAGGCCGGCGTGGAACAGGACGACCACGACGAGCACGGCGGTCAGCCCCACGAGGTAGGCGAGGTGCCAGCCCGACGGTCGCGCGAGCAGCGCCCATGGCAACGCGATCGGTAGGTCGTCGGGCAGGATCGGCAGCAGCCGCCCCCAGGTCGTGCCGGTGGCGACCGACGCGACCGCCACGAACCCCACCGCCGCGAAGATCACCGCGACCAACGGCGCCACAATGGGCGAGCGGATCACCCGGCCCAGCAGCACACCGCCCACGCCGAGCACGGCGACGATCGCCGCCGGGATCGCCACGTCGAACGGGTCGACCCGGCCGGCCCGCCCGGGTAGGAGCGCGAGCGTCAGCACCTGCCCCGCGAAGACGGCGAGCGTCAGCGCGGCCGGGGCCAGGGTCGCGAGCAGGAACGCACCCGTACGCCAGGTCGGCGGCAGCACCAGCAGGTCGGACACCGCGTCGGTGCGGTGCCGCCGTTCCCGCAGCACCGCCAGGTTGGCCACCACCAGCGCGGCGCCGCCGAGGACGAGCATCACGGCCATCTGCAGCATCGCCATGTCGGCGTGCAGGACCGGATAGCGGTCGGCGCCCGGACGCGCCAGATTCCACACCCACGGCCCCAGGTAAAGCAGCAGCGCGGCCACGGTCACCGGATGCCGCGCCATGCGCACCGCCTCGAACCGGGCCAGCGCCAGCATCGCCTGCCGCCGCGACACCGCGGCCGCGACCGGCGCGGCGTCCCGCGGCGCGTCAACCACCATCGTCATCGCACACCCCCCTCGCGCAGAGACCGGCGGGCCCGCGCGTCGAGCAGCGCCGTCATCGCGGGTCCTCCGTCGCGCGTAGGCCGACCAGGGTCAGGTAGCCGTCCTCGATGGTCGGCTCGAGCAGGTCGGCGCCGAGTGGTGGGTCGCCGACCTGGCGGTAGGAGCCCGTGCCCGTGCGCCACGACGCCAGGGCGCCCGTCGCGCGCGTCTCGCTGGTCCAGACGCGGCCCGCGGCCTGGGCGGCCAGCTCCACCGGTGTGCCGTCGAAGCGGACCCGGCCCTCGTCGAGGACCACGACCGTGCGGCACAGCGACATGACGTCCTCGGTCTGGTGGGTCGACAGCAGCACCGCCCGGTCCTCGCCGAGGTCGGCGAAGAGCTCCCGGAAGCGCATCCGCTGCTCGGGGTCGAGACCGACCGTCGGCTCGTCGAGGATCAGCAGCGCCGGGTCGCCGACCAGGGCCGCGGCCAGGGCGACCCGCTGCCGCATGCCGCCCGACAGGGCCCGGATCCGCTTGCCACGCTGTTCGTCGAGACCGACCTGGGCGAGCACGCGGCGTACCTCGGCGTGCCGGGCCGACCGGACCGTCAGCTCCTTGAGGATCGCGACGTAGTCGACGAACTCGAACGCCGTGAACGACGGGTGGAAGCCCGGGTCCTGCGGCAGGTAGCCGAGGCGGCGACGGACCGCGAGCCGGCCCGGGCCGGTCAACGCGTCGTGGCCGAACGCCGAGACCGTGCCGGAATCGGGCCGCACCGCGGTCGCGATCACCCGCAGCAGCGTGGTCTTGCCGGCGCCGTTGGGGCCGAGCAGGCCGGTCACGCCGGTGCCGAGCGACAGGGAGACCCCGTCGAGGGCGGTCGTGCGCCCGTAGCGCAGCACCACCCCGTCGGCGCGGACAGCGGTGTCGGTGGCGAGGGTCATCGGATCCTCCGGGTCGTCAGGACGTCGAACAGGGCGGCCCGGCGGGCCAGGAGCACGGACAGCACGGCCACGACCGCGCACAGGGACAGTTGGCCGGCGGCGGAGAAGGGCAGCATCTCGGCCCAGGTCACCGCCAGCACCCAGCCGGCGCCGACCAGCACCGCCGCCCAGGCCGGGCCGAGCCGCGGCGACAGCAGCAGCGTGAGCACCGTCAGCGCCAGCGACGGCAGGAACCACCCGGCGATGGTCAGGCCGTAGCCCGGGACGAACAGCGTCGCCGCCGCGCAGAGCAGCGTGTTGGCCACCAGCACCGCGACGCAGCGCAACAGCAGCAGCCGGAACGCGTGCACCGGCGACGTCACGGTGATCTCGTAGGTCGGGTCGACGCCCGGCCCGAACGAGACCGCGACGCCGATCAGCGTCAGCAGCGGCGCCACCCCTAGGAACACCACGGGCGTGGCCGCGTTGGCCAGCAGGGCCGTCAGCACCAGCGTGGCCGCGACGGCCGCGAGCCACGACAGGCGCAGTGCCGGTGTGGCCGTCAGCAGCCGCGCGGTGTGGTCGGGGACGCCGACCAGGACCAGCACCCGCTCCACCGGCCCTGGACGCGGCGCGTCCAGCGCCGCGTCGAGCCGCGCCCAACCGGCGTCGACCGGGACCAGCGCGGCCAGCCGCGAGCGGCACACGGCGCAGGACGCCAGGTGGGTCTCGGTCGACCAGAGCAGCGGCGGCCCGAGGCCCTGCCCGGCATAGGCGCGTAGGTCGTCGTCAGGAACATGCCAGGTGGTGGTCATGTCAACTCCGCACGCAACTGTTGGCGGGCGCGCATCGCCCGGGACTTGACCGTGCCGGCCGGAATGCCCAACAGGACGGCGGCCTCGGCGGTGGACAGGCCGTCGATCACCGTGGCCTGGATGACGGCGCGCAGCTCAGGCGAGAGCCGCGCCAGCGCACCGGACAGGTCGCCGTGTTCGACCCCCCGCAGCACCTGCTCCTCGGCGGACGGCTCGTCGCGGCGCCGGAACCGGGCCAGCAGCCGGCCCAACCGGTCGCGGGAATGCCGCCGCCGTAGCGCGTCGACCAGCCGCCGCGACCCGACCCGCCACAGCCAGCCGGCGACGTCGGCGGACGGTGAGGCATGGAACCGCGCGGCACCACGCCAGACGTCGAGGAACGTCTCCTGCACCACCTCGTCGACCAGCCCGTCGTCGGGGCAGCGATGCCGCAGCCGCAGCACCAGCCAGGCCGCGTGCCGCCGGTAGAACGCCTCGAACGCCGCCCGGTCGCCCGCGGCGACATGAGCCAGCAGATCAGCGTCACTCGGAGGAGGTGGTGGTCTCACATACTCTTCATCGGAACGAGGAACCGATCTGGTTCGCGTACCGACAAAGAATTTCTCACATGCCCGGCAGTGCCGGTTGCGGTGCGACGGAACCCAGCTCACCGGCCATGAAATGCCGCCGGCACAACACCTGATAACGGACGTCCGCGTCGGACGCCGTATCCCCGATCACGACCTGCTCACCCGACCGGGCCACCACCCCGTTGACGACCCGCGCGTTCAACGCACCGGCCCGCCCGCACCAGCACAACACCTCGACCTGGATCCGCTCCACGGAGTCGGCCAGCTCGAACAACCGCCGCGCCGCGGGAAACAGCACCGACCGGAAATCGCTGGCCAGACCGAACGCGAACACGTCCACGTCGTAACAGTCGACCAGCTCCACCATCTGCTCGATGTGCTGCTCACCGTAGAAACAGGCCTCGTCGCAGATCAGATAGTCGACACCGACCCCGGCGGCCCACTTCGACCGGACCAGCTCCACCAGGTCGAGATCATCGGTGACCTCGATCGCGTCGTGCGCCAGCCCGATCCGGGAGGTGACCTTGGGGCCGAGCGACCGGTCGATCCGCGTCAGCACCAGGCCACGCCGCCCCTGCCGCGCGTGGTTATAGTTCATCTGCAGCGCCATCGTCGACTTGCCGCAGTCCATCGGCCCCCAGAAGAACTTGAGGGCCGCGCCGTGGCGCAGCCGCCCGTCGCCGGCGGCGTGGCAGGTCGTGGACAGTGCGGAGTCGTCGGTCACGATCCGGCAGCCTAACCGCCGGATACGCGAGATCCGCTCACAGCACGCGCGGCGGCGTGTTCCCCGCGGCCACGATCGCCCGGCGGACCGGCACCGCCAGCAGCAGGAAGAAGCCCACGACGAAGAAGAACACCAATGAGATGATGCCGACGCGGTACGAGTCAGTGAGCTGGAACACCAGACCGAAGGCCAGCGGCCCGAGCCAACTCGTACCCTTGTCGCTGATTTCGTAGAAACCGTAGTATTCGCCCTCCTTGCCCGGCGGGATCATCTGGCTGAACAGCGACCGGCTCAACGCCTGGCTGCCGCCCAGCACGATGCCGATGCACGCGCCGAGGATCATGAACGGCACCGGCGCCTCGGCCGGCAGCCAGAACGCCCCGATGATCACGCCGGTCCAGAGCACCAGGCTGATCAGCACGGTCTTCCAGGCGCCGATCTTCTCCGCGAGCCGCCCCAGCCCCAGCGCGCCGCCGAACGCCAGGAACTGCACCAGCAGGATCGTGATGATCAACGTGTTCTGCTCGAGCTTGAGCTCCTCGGTGCCGTACTGGCTCGACAGCGTGATCACCGTCTGGATGCCGTCGTTGAACACCAGGAACGCGAGCAGGAAGAACAAGGTCAGCGGGTACGCCTTGAGGTGCCTGATCGTGCCGCCGAGCTGCCGGAACCCGTCGGTGAGCACGTTGCCGCGCGGTGCCGGCGTGGTCGCGTCGACGACGACCGGCCGGTCCCGCAGCCACAGCAGCGGCAGCACCGTGAACGCCGCCCACCAGATGCCCGCCGACACGATCGACCAGCGGGCCAGGTCGAGGGTGCGCTGGTCGTTGCCGTCCTGGCTGAGCAGCATCACGGCGACGAGGTTGAGCAGCAGCAGGAGGCCGCCGCCGAGATAGCCCAGCGCCCAGCCGCGGCTCGACACCCGGTCGCGGTCGTCGGGCGCGGCGAGTTGGGGCAGGAACGAGTTGTTGACCACGAACGCGGCGCCGAACGAGATGTTGGCGACGAGGAACAGCAGTCCGCCGAGCAGATAGCGGTCGCCCGTGACGAACGCGAACAGGATCGTGGCCAGCGAGCCGAGGAACGCGAAGCCGGCCAGCAGCCACTTCTTGCGCGGCGTACGGTCGGCGATCGCGCCCACGATCGGGAGCACGAAGACCTGGAGCAGGACCGAGAGCGAGATGAGGTACGGGTAGAAGGAGCCGGCCGCGATCTCGATCCCCAGTGGATGGACGCGCCCGGTGCACTCGTCGGCCCCCAGCGCGCAGCCGGCGGCGAGCTCGGTGACCGTGGTCAGGAACGGGCCGAGGAAGACCGTGATGACCGTGGTCTGGAAGGCCGAGTTGGCCCAGTCGTACATGTACCAGCCGGTGCGCTCCCGTTTGGTGCTCGGCGGTGGCGCGGCGTCGACGGGTGTCGCGGCGGTGACCTCGGCCATCGGATGTTCCTCGGGGTGGTCAGGCGGGCCAGAGGCCGCGGGCGATGTAGACGTCGCGCAACACGTCGACGCGATCGGTCATGATGCCATCCACGCCGAGATCCAGTAAGTGGTGCATCGGCTCGGGTTCGTCGATCGTCCAGACATGAACCTGCAGGCCGAGCTTCTGGGTGTACGCGACGAAGCGTCGATCGACGACGGTGAGGCGCCCGTACCGTGGCGGGACCTGCGCGGCGACCACACTCGGGTGCATCCTGATCTTGCTGTTGCGCCTCGACGCCAGCCACAGCCTGGTGACGCCGCGCATGCCGAGGGAGGTGGCGATCTCCGGGCCGGCGAGGGCGCGGATGCGGGCCAGACGGCTGTCGCTGAAGCTGGCGAGCAGGACGCGGTCGGCGGCCTTCGCGTCCTTGACCGCCTGCACGGTGGGTGCGATGCCGGGCGCCGCCTTGACGTCGATGTTGAACCGCACCTGCGGCCACGCGGCGAGGACGTCGTCGAGCCGGGGCACGGCGGCCGAGCCGTTGACGCGTACCGCCTCCAGGTCCTTGATCGTCATGTTGCGGATCTGGCCCGGCTGGCCGGTCACCCTGCGCAGATCGGAGTCGTGGAAGACGACCGCGACGCCGTCGCGGGTGCCGTGCACGTCGGTCTCGACATAGCGGTAGCCGAGCGCGATCGCGCGCCCGAACGCCTCGGCGGTGTTCTCGTCACCGTCGGCGGCGCCGCCCCGGTGGGCGAACGCGAGCGGCGTGGGGGCGTCAAGATACGGGTGCACGCGACGGAGTATGCCGGCCTCGACCGACGATAGGGTGACGGCCATGCGGGCGGTGGGCATCGATTTCGGCACGTCGCACACGGTGGCGGTGGTTGCCGTCGATGGCACGTCACGGCCGCTGCTGTTCGACGGCTCGCCCCTGTTGCCGTCCGCCGTCTACCTCGATCCGTCCGACCGTCTGGTCGCGGGCGCCGACGCGGTGCGGGCGGCCCGCCTCGACCCGGCGCGGTTCGAGCCCAACCCGAAGCGGCGGGTGGACGAGGGTTCGGTGCTGCTGGGCGCGCGGTCGGTGCCGGTGCCGTCGCTGGTCGGGGCCGTGCTGGGCCGGGTGGCGGAGGAGGCGCGGCGGTGGGCGGGCGAGTCGTTCTCGGTCGTGTTGACGCACCCGGCGGGCTGGTCCGGCCTGCGCACGGGGGTGCTGGTCGAGGCGGCGTCGTCGGCGGGCCTGCCCGGCACCCCGGTGCTGCTCCCGGAGCCGGTAGCGGCGGCGCGCTACTTCACGGGCGTGCTCCGCGGGGCGGTCCCGGTCGGCGCGTCACTGGCGGTGTACGACCTGGGCGGCGGCACCTTCGACGCGGCGGTGGTGCGCAGGTCCCCCGGCGGTTTCGAGGTGCTCTCCGCGCACGGTTTGCCGGACGTCGGCGGGCTCGACCTGGACCAGGCGCTGGTGGAGCACCTGGGCGCGGCGTACTCGTCGTCGCGGACGGCGGTCTGGGACGCGGTCGTGACGCCGTCGTCAGCGGCGGAACGCCGCCAACGCGCATTGCTGTACGACGACGTGCGGGGCGCGAAGGAGGCGCTGTCCCGCACGTCGTCGGCGGACATCCACCTGCCGGCCCTGGACGTGGCGGCGCACGTGACCCGCGACGAACTGGAACGCCTGGCCCGCCCCATGCTGACACGCACGGTCGACTGCCTGGCCCGCACGATCGCGGACGCCCGCCTGGACGAGGACGACCTGGTAGGCGTGTTCCTGGTAGGCGGCTCGAGCCGGATGCCGCTGGTGGCCCGGATGATCCATCAGGAGTTGGGCATAGCCCCGACGGCACTGGAACAGCCCGAGACGGTCGTGGCGCAAGGTGCGGTCAGCCCTGAGGTCGAGTCTCCCGGGGCCCGGGTGCCGACGCAGCGCCTGCCGATGGGGTCGGGCGGGGACCGGCCGGTGTCGCCGCCGTCGGGGTTCGTGGTGCCGACGCAGCGGGTGCCCACGTCCGGCGCTGGTCAGGGGGCGCCGGACCACGGACCCTCAGCCGGGACTGCCTCGGGCTATCCGGGCGGCGCGGGCTCTGTCCCGGGTTACCCGCCGACCGCCGGCACCGGCCCGGCTTACCCTCCCCAGGCCGACGGCAGCCCGGGCAACCCGGCCCAAGCCGACGCTGGCGTGGGCAACTCACCCCAAGCCGGCGGCAGCCCGGGCAACCTGGCGCCGGCCAACGGTGGCCCGGGCTATCCCGGCCCAGCGGGCCCGGGTTATCCGGCACCAGCCAGCCCAGCCACCGGCTACGGCGGCTTCGTGCCGAGCCAGCCCGTCCCGCCGACCGTCTCGCCGGCCCCCAACCGCGCGGGGCTGGCCTGGGTCATCGCCCTCAGCATCGCGGTCGCGATCGCGGCCACGGTGCTGGCGCTGATGCTCCTGAACGGCTGACGGGCGGAGCGAGTTCGGTCTGCCCCGCATGACCGACCCGCCGGGTATCGGATGGCCCGCAGCGCAGCCCGCGGTCCCGGTCGCTGGGTAACCGATCGCCCGCGGCGCGGTCGGCGTTCCGGGTCGCCGGGTAACCGATCGCCCCGACGGTCCCGGTCGCCGGGCCGACCGGGGCGCCGGGGCGCCGGGGCGCCGGGGTCAAGGTGGCCGCCATCCCGAGCGAGTTCGGTCTGCCCCGCGTGACCGACCCGCCAGGTAATCGATCACCCGCGGCACAGCCGCCGGTCCCGATCCCCGGGTAACCGGTCGCCTGCAGCGCAGCCGGCGGTCCCGGTCGCCCGGGCCACCCGGGCGCCTGGCAGGTGGCCGCCTTCCCGAGCGAGTTCGGTCTGCCCCGCGTGACCGACCCGCCGCGTTACCCGATCGCGCGCGGCCCAGCCGGGGCGGTCACGGCCGCCGGCCGACCGGGCCACCGCCGGGTCAAGGTCGCCGCCCCGGCGGTGGCCGGGGCGTCAGCCGACCGGGGTTGGGGTCGCGGAGCGCATCAAAGCGACATACCCCTCCTCCAACGACGGGCTAACAAGCACGGCATCGGGCGCCGGCGGCCGCGGGCTGACCACGCGGTAGTGGGTGCCGTCCGCCCGCGCGATGGCCGAGACCACGACGCCCTCCGTGGGTGGTGGGCCTGGGGTGATGATCTCCCAGGTCACCCCGTCGGCGCGGGCCGTGAGGTCGGTGACCGCGCCCGTGAACAGGACACGGCCGCCGGCTAGGACCGCCGTCTGGCGGCAGGTTTGCGCCACGTCTTCGACGATGTGCGTGCTGAGCAGCACAGTGCGGTTGCCCGCCAGGCTGGATAGGAGCGTGCGGAAGCGGATCCGTTCCTCCGGGTCCAGGCCGACCGTCGGTTCGTCGACGATGAGCAGCGTCGGGTCGCCCAGCAGCGCCTGGGCGATGCCGACGCGGCGGCGCATGCCGCCCGAGAAGCCCTTGAGCTTGCGGCCCGCCTCCGCGGACAGGCCGACCAACTCGAGGAGCTCCCCGATCTGCCGGCAGCGGGCCGCGCGGTCGTCGAGGCCCTTGAGCAGGCCGATGTAGTCGAGGAACTCGGTCGGCGTCAGATCGGGATAGAGGCCGACGTCCTGCGGCAGGTAGCCCAGGCGGCGCTGGACCGCCACGCGGCCCGCGCGGGTCGACAGGTCGTGGTCGCCGACCACGGCCCGGCCCGAGGTGGCGGGCAGCACCCCAGCCAGGATCCGCATCAGCGTGGTCTTGCCCGCGCCGTTGGTGCCCAGCAGGCCGAACATCCCGTTGGAGACGGTGAGGTCGACCCCGTCGAGGGCGGTCACCCGGCCGAAGCGGCGCCGTAGGTCGGTGATCTCGATGTGCACGGTGGGGTCCTCTCAGGCCTTGGCCGGCCAGGTCTGGCGGGCGTTGCGGTGGGCGAGGAAAGCGGCGACGGCCAGCGGGATCAGCCCGAACAGGACGATCACGGCGACGCTCGCGGCGGCGGTCGCCGCGGTCGGGTCGGGGCGGAGGAAGGGCAGGATGCCGGGCGTGCCGGCGAACAGGGCCGTGGCGCCGTTGCCCAGCAGCCAGGTCGCGGCGTAGTCACCGATCGGCGTCAGCAGCGTGCCCGTCAGCGACGGTAGGAGGCCCGGGGCGAGCATGTTGCCCCAGAACCAGTAGCCGACGAACAGCACCCGGAACAGTGGCACCGAGACCAGCGTCGGGCAGACCAGGGCGAAGCCGGCGACCATCGCGATGCCCGGCAGGGTGACGACGGCGAACGCCACCAGTGCCCAGCCGATCAGGGCCGGGTCGTGGCGCTTGGGCAGCTCGGTGGCGACCGCGATCAGCAGCGCCGCGAGGCCCGGCAGCCCGCAGGCGGCGACGCCGCCGAGGAACTTGCCGGCGAGCCGGGTCGCCGGCGCGTGCGGAAGGCTCTCCAGCAGCGGCTCGACGCGGAGCTTGCGGTCGCGGACCAGGCGGTCGGCCAGCAGCATGCCGTAGGCGAGCGGCATCAGGATCGAGAACAGCAGCGCCCAGGTGCCCACGACCTCTCGGGCCGGCGTGTCCAGCGGCAGGTGGTGCGGGCCGCGCTCGCCCTGCAGGACGACCAGGGCACCGCCGAGCAGCACCGCGGAGATCCACAGTGAGCGTTTGCGGGCCTGCATCCGGAATTCGTAGCGGGCCACGGCGAGCAGCGCGGTCACGCGTCCTCCTCGGTCAGCAGTCGTTCGGGCCGCAGCAGCACGGCGGCGGTGGCCACCAGGAAGACCAGACCGCCGGCGAGCAGGCCGACCCGGTTGCCGGCCCAGCCCGGGCTGTCGCCGAGCCGAGTGGTGAAGAACAGGAACAGCGGCCGGAGCCCCGCGTTGTCGACGAAGGTCTGCGCCCAGAACAGCTCGCCCAGCCACACCAGGGCGACCGCGCTGCTGGCCAGCACCGTGCTGCGGCTGATCGCCGCGACCAGCGCGGCGAAGCCGGCCAGCCACAGGGTCGGCGCGATCCACACCAGCACGCCACCGCCCGGGCCGACCCGGAAGCCCGCGACGACGGCCACCGCGGCGTAGACGACGCAGGCCGCGACGGTGATGGCGCCGAGCACGCCGAGGCGGCGACCGATGGTGACGAGATGCGGGGTGGGCAGGGACAGGTGCAGCTCGCGACAATTCTCGCGGACGACGATGGTCAGCGCCGCCATCGCGACCGCCAGAGGGACGACGCCCTCGAGCCCGGCGACCAGGATCAGCTCGGCTCGCCTGTGCCCGGCGCCGGTGACCTGGATGGCGATGGCGACGATGGCCATGAGCAGCAACGCGGCCGGCGCCGCGACGAGCGCTGCGGGCCCGGCCCGACGCGCCTCATGAAGCCAGATGGGAAGTCTCACGATGGTGAGTACCGGGGCGGGCGCCGAAGGTTCACGCGACGAAGGCAGGATTTTCGGATGACGAAGGAGACGACGGGCAGATTCGCCGAGGTCCCCCAAGCCATGATCGACCGCGCCGCCGCCGACCAACTGACCTGGACACTCGTCGCCGAAGCGCTGACCCTGGCCAGCGGCTCCGAACAGCGCGGTCACGACAAGGCGGCCGGCCGGACCACACGCCGGTTGGCCAGCGGAGCCAGGCCGACGACGACCAACGTCAGCGCGACCGCCCCCACGACCATGGGCACCCCGGGTCGCCACACCGCGTCGAGCACCGTCGACAGACCGCGGTCGAGCAGCGCCGTCGGTGCGAGCAGCCGCAGGATCCAGCAGCCCAGCACCACGGCCGCGCCGGCCTCCGGCCGCCACAGCACCGCCAGGGTGAAGCTCAGCGCCGACAGCGGCACCAACGGCCCGAACCAGGTCAGGAACAGCTCCGCGAGCAGGAGATCACCACGCGGCCAGGCCATCGCCGTCGAGGCGAGCGCGCCGACCCCGACGGTGACGGCGAGGACCAGCGTGAGTCGCGCCAGCACCAGCACCCGCGTCGACGTCGGCGTCGACCGCACGAGCTCGACCGCCTCGCCGTCGGCGCCGCACGCGGCGGCGACCGACACGGCCGCGACCAGCGGGATCACCAGCGACAGCAGCTCACCGGCGCGGCCGGGCGGAGCGGACCCGGCGAACGCGGCACCCCCGCCGATCACCATGATCGCGACCGCCCACACCCGCCAGCCGACCAGCCGCACCTGCCGCGTCAGCAGCCCCCACGCGACCCGCACCGGCGCCGACCAGCGCCCGGCCGCGGCGGCCGGGCGGTAGGCAGGTGCGACCGGGGGCGCCGATGCGACCAGGCGCGCGCGGACGGCCGCGAACGGCGGCGGGTCCATGGCAGCCAGGGTCGGGGTGGCCGCGCGTATCCCCGTGGCCAACGCGGACCACGACGCGGCGTCGGCGCGGCAGGAAGCGCAACCCCGCAGGTGGTCGGCGATGTCCGCCGCCATCGGCGGCGATAGCGTGCCGGCCGTGTACGCCGGGAGCGCGTCGACGGGATGGGTCATCGGCCAGCCTCCTTCGCGGTGAGCTGTGGCAGAGCCCTGGCCAGGGCGGCGCGGGCGTTGAACAGGCGGCTCTTGACCGTGCCGAGCGGTATGTCGAGCAGCGCGGCGACCTCGGTCATCGGTAGCTCGGCCGCGAACACCAGATGGAGCACCTCGCGATGCCCGGCGGGCAACCGGGCCAGCGCCGCCCCGACCGCGCTGACATCGGCGCGGGCCAGGGCGACCTCGTCGGGCGTGGCGAGAGCGCTCGCCATGGCCGCCGCGGCGTCGAGTGGCAGGGCGGGCGGTGGGGCCGAACGGAGCCGTTTGCCCGCCTGGTTGCGGCAGATCCCGAACAGCCAGGTGCGCACGGTGGAGCCGCCGCCGAACCGGACCGCCGCGCCCTGCCACACGGCGACGAACGTGTCCTGGAGTGCCTCTTCCGCCAGCCCACGGTCACCCGTCAGCTGTGCGGCATAGCGCAACAGCGCGGCCGCGTGACCCGTGTAGAGCAGCTCCAGCGCCTGCTCGTCACCACCGGCCACGCGGCGCACCAACGCCTCGTCGGACCCGTCCATCGCATGTGAGTACCACTCCGGAGCCAGAAGGTTCACGGCGGATTTGAAATCTGCAGCGGTGGGTATAGACTTTCCGCTTCGCCAAGGACAACATCCCTGGCACGACGACACGACAACCCGCCCTGGGAGGTGTGCTGATCATGATGCGTTTCGACCCGTTCCGTGACTTCGACCGGCTCGCCAACGAGGTGCTCGGCGCGGCACGCACGCCGGCTCTCATGCCGATGGACTGCCTGCGCACCGGCGACACCTTCGTGGTCCGGTTCGACATGCCCGGCATCGACGTCGACTCCCTCGACGTCTCCGCCGAGAACAACACGTTGACCGTGCAGGCCGAGCGTCGCCGGCACGACCCCGACGAGGCGACCTACCTGGTCTCCGAGCGCCCGGCCGGCACCTACCGCCGCCAGTTGGTGCTCGGCGAGGGCCTCGACGTCGACGCGATCCGCGCCGACTACAGCGACGGCGTGCTGACCCTGACGATTCCGGTGGCCGAGCGGGCCAAGCCGCGCCGCATCGAGGTCACCCGGTCCGACCACAGGGTGATCGAGGGCGCGTCCGCCTGACATGTGACAGCGGTCGGACCCGCCGGGGAGCACCGGCGGGTCCGACCGGAACAGGAGCCGCGAGATGGCCGGAAACAGACCGGGCCCCGGCGCACTCGACGACGCGAGCTATCCCGCGTACGCGATGAGCGCCGCCGCCGACGCCCTCGGTGTGACGCCTGCGTTCCTGCGGGCCGTCGAGACGGCGGGTCTCTTCGAGGCGCACCGGTCCAGCGGCGGCCATCGGCGCTACAGCCGCGACGACCTGCAGCGCGCCGACCGGGCCCGCAACCTCGTCGACGACGGCATGCGGCTGGACGCCGCGGTCCGGATCATCAGCCTGGAATACCAGCTCGCCGCGGCTAACACGATGATCGAGGTGCTACGCCGCCGGCTGCGCGACTGACACGGGCTTCGCCGGCCGGACGTCCAGCTCGCGCCACACCGGCCGGACCAGCGGCACCAGCGTCACGAAGAGATAGAGCAGACCCGTGACGATCAAGGCGACGTGTACGCCCACGGCGCCCGCGACCGCACCGCCCAGCAGGCCGCCGAGCGGGATGCCGGCCCAGCTCACCGCCGTCGCCACCCCCTGCACCCGGGCCATCATGTGCGGCGGCACCCGCTCGTAGATGACCGCCCCGAGGATCGGGTTGATCGCGGCGATGCCCACGCCGGCGACGAACGACACCGCGTACAGCAGCCAGATCTCCTCGGAGAAACCGATCGCGAGGAACCGTGGCGCGCCGCCGACGATGAACCCGAAGGTGAACAACGCCCAGCGCGGGGCTCGCGGCGCGTACGCGGTGAACACGATGTTGCCCAGCACCGCACCGATCGCGAACGACCCGTTGGCCAGGCCGAGCACCACCGGCGACCCGACCAGCGTCGCCCAGAGCGGCAGCAGCACCGAGCTGTACGCGGCGTCGAACAGGTTCGTCGCGAACAGCATCACCACGATCGCCGCGGCCAGCTTGTTGCCGCGCAGGAAGACCAGACCCGCCCGGAGCGCCTGCGGGTACGGTTCGGCCGCGCCCGACGGATCGACAACCCGCGGAACCCGCACCAGCAGGAGTACGAGCACCGCGCTGAACCCGAACGAGGCCGCGTCGAGCAGCAGCACCGTCGGGGCGTCGAGGATCGCGATCAGCGCGCCGCCGATGGGCGCACCGAGCAGTGTGGCCAGCCGGTGCAACCCGTCCTGCAGGCTCGCCGCCCTGGTCATCTCCATGCCGGACGCCTCGGCGATCCGCGGGAACATGGCCTCCTTGGCCGTGTCACCGAAGCCGCGCAGGGCGCCCGCGATCCCCACCAGGACGAGCAGGCCGCCGAACCCGATGTCGTGGTGGAGCAACGGTACAGCCGCGACGGCGAGCGCGCTGCCCGCGTCGGCGACGATGCTGAACCGGCGCCCGCCGACCCGGTCGATCCACGGCCCGCCGGCGGCCGCGGCCAGCACGTACGGCAGCATCTCGACGAACGCGACCACGCCCGCCTTGGTCGCGGAGTCGGTGCTGACCAGCACGAACCACGGCAGCGCGAGCGCGCTCATCCGGGTGCCGACCGCCGAGATCGTGTCGGCGGTGAGCAGCGCGACGAGGGCGCGCCGGTGCCTCACCGCTCGGCGTCCGGCGCCGCGGGGAACGGCAGGATCTGCACCTGGAGCACCACGCGTTCGGCGTCGTCGGGGTGCGGGACGTCCTCGTCGTCGCGCCGGTAGCGCGCGGCGAACGCGAAGATCGCCTCGTTGAGCTCCTGCGCCTCTTCGGCGGTGAGCCGCAGCCGCCAGTCGCTGATCGTGAACGGGTCGAGCCAGCGCGGCGGCAGCGACACCATCTCGTCGAGGAAACGGGCGACCCGGTCCGCGTACTGCGTGGCGACCGCGCGCAGGTAGCCCTCCGCCTCGGGCGGCGCCTGCAGGCCCGTGGGAACGTCGAGCCGGGTGGTCCGGTGGGCGGCCTTCCACCAGCGCTCGCGGCCGACGTTGCGTTCCGGGTCGTCGACGACGAAGCCGTAGTTGGCCAGGATCCGCAGGTGGTAGCTGGTGGCGCCGGTCGACTGGCCGAGCCGCTCCGCCAGCGTGGTGGCCGTCGCCGGGCCGTCTTCGCGCAGCAGACCGAGGATCCGGACCCGCAGGGGGTGGGCCAGGCCGCGCAGCGTTGTCGCGTCGAGGTTGATTTCGCGCTCCGTCATGTATGCAAAGGTATCTTTGCCAAGGAATCTTTGCAAGGGAGTCTTTGCATGGCGACGGCCGGTTCTTGTCGGTGGGTCGTGCGACGATCCCTGCCGTGACGCGACGCATCGACGTGACCGAGCGGCGGGCCCGCCTGGCGCTCCGCCACCGGCTGGCCGGCCCATCCGCACACGACCCGGTCGAGGTCACCCGCGACCTCGTGGTGCTGCACGCCACCGACCCGGCGACCGTCTACCTGTCGGCCGCGGCGCGCCTGCAGGCACCGGTCATCAAGGACATCGAGCACGCGTTGTACGCGGACCGCACGCTGATCCGGATGCTCGGCATGCGCCGCACGGTGTTCATCGCCCCGGTCGAGCACGCACCGATCGTGCAGGCGGCCTGCACCGACGCGATCGCGGTCGTGCAGCGCAAGCTGCTGCTCAAGCACCTGACCGAGGCGGGCCACGACGTCGGCGACGACTGGCTACGTGACGTCGAGCGGAGCACGCTGGCCGCGCTGGTGGCCCGGGGCTCGGCCACCGCCGCGCAACTGTCGGCCGACGAGCCGCGGCTGCGCACGCTGTTGACCATCGACACCGACAAGAGCTACGGCGCGACGCCGGCGATCACGTCGCGGGTGCTCAACCTGCTGTCGATGCAGGGCCTCATCGTCCGGGGACGGCCGCGGGGGTCATGGCTGTCCACACAGTACGCGTGGGCGCCGGCCGCCGACTGGGTCCCGGGCGGGCTGCACCTGCACGACGCGGCGACCGCGCGAGCGAAGCTGGCGCGGCTCTGGCTGGCGCGCTTCGGCCCTGGCACGGCCGCCGATCTGAAGTGGTGGGCGGGCTGGACGGGCGCCCAGGTCAAGGCGGCGCTGGCCGCGCTGGACGTGGAGACGGTCGACCTCGACGGCGGCGAGACCGGTTACGTGCTCGCGTCCGATGTGGAGCCGGTCGCGTCGCCCGAGCCGTGGGTGGCGCTCCTACCGTCCCTCGACCCGACCATCATGGGTTGGGTCGGCCGCGGGTGGTATCTGGGTCCGCACGCGCCGGCCCTGTTCGACCGGTCGGGCAACCCGGGGCCGACGGTCTGGGTCGACGGGCGGGTGGTGGGCGGCTGGAGCCAGCACCCGGACGGGCGGGTGGTTCACCGCCTACTAGAGGAGGTGCCCGCGGGCACGTCGAAGCGGATCGCCGCGGCGGCGGACGAACTGGCCGACTGGCTGGGCGACGTCCGCGTCAAGCCGAAGTTCCGCACGCCGCTGGAGAAGGAGCTGTCCGGCTCGTAGCCCTTTCGCCGGGCGGCGGTGGGGGTTCGCCGTCAGGGCGTGCGGCGGGCGCGGGCCGCCCAGATCGCGTAGGCCGGGTCGCGGTCCAGGTTGTGGCGGTCGCGGTCGTAGCGGCGTGTCGTGCGGGGGTCCGCGTGGCCCATCGCGTCCTGGACGTCCTCCAACGCCACGCCTTCCGCGCGGGCGGTGGTGGCGAACGCGTGGCGCAGCGAGTGCGGCGACAGCTTGTCAGCGGCGGGGATGCCGGCGTCGCGGGCGACCTTGCGTACCAGGCGGAAGAGCGCGTGCCGGTCGAGCCGTCCGCCGGACGCGGTGGCCAGCAGCGGCCCGGTCAGCTCGGCGACCGTGACACCCTCGGCGGCGGCGCGCTCGGTCAGGTAGGTGTCGACGGCGGCGGCCGTGCCGGGCGTCAAGGCCCGACGGCGGTGCTTGCCGCCCTTTCCGGTGAACCGGATGCTGCGGTGACCGCGCTCCTCCCCCAGGTCGGTGACGTCCAGCGAGACCAGCTCACCGACCCGCAGGCCGAGGTCGGCGAGCAGGGCGAGGGCGGCCCGGGTCCGGGCGGCGGTCGGGCCGGTCGCGGCGGCGGCCGCGCGCAGCAGCGCGTCGACCTCCTCCGGGAGCAGGCCGATGGTGGCCGAGTGGTCGCGGTCGAGCCGGGGGCGGTCGGCGCCGGCGACCGGGTTGCCGTCGAGGGCCTGCAGTTTGACGAGGAAGTCGTACCAGCTCGACAGCGCCGACATCTTGCGCGCGACCGTGGTGGGGGCGGCGGTCTCCTCGACCTCGCGGGCGTAGGCGTTGACGTCCAGGAACGTCGCCGCGAGGGGGTCGAGGTCGCGGGCGCCGCACCAGGTCAGCCAACTCCCGACGTCACGGCGGTAGGCGGCCCGGGTGTGGGGCGAGAGGCGCCGGTTGGCGAGCCACGCGTCGGTGAACTCGCCCGCACCGGATGCGGCCACCACGGGCACGCGGTGCGGGTCACGCGGCGCCGGCACGCCGCGGCTGGCCGGCACGAGCGAGGTCACGCGCAGACGCTAGCCAGCACGGTCGGGCGCGGCCGGGCGGCGCGCCGCACTCCGCGCGAACTTCGCCGGTGTGGTGCCGAGGTAGCGACGGAACGTGCGGGTCAGGTGGGCCTGGTCGTAGAAGCCGGCGGCGGCCGCGACCTGCGCCGGTGGCTGGCCGGCGAGCAGCAGCGCGCGGGCCCGGTCGACCCGCCGGCCGACGAGATAGGCGTGCGGCGGCAGGCCGAACGACGCCGTGAACGCGCGGACGAGGTGGGTGGGGTGCGCGCCACCGAGCCGCGCGGCCGCGGTCTCGAGCGTGATGCCGGTGTCGACGTGGGCGTCGAGCAGGTCGCGCAGGTCCCGGGCGAGCCGGCGCGGCTCCGGCTCGCGGTGGGCCGGCGCGCCGAGATGACCACGGAGCCGGTCCACGACGAGGGCGAGGCGGCTCTCGGCCTGCAGTTCCTCGCCCGGTCCGTCGAGCACGCGGTGCAGTTCGGTGACCCGGCGGCGCAGCAGCGGATCGGCCAGGGCCGGGTGGTCCACGGCGGCGCCCGTCAGGTCGCGACCGACCACGTCGGCGTCGAGGTAGACGACGCGCTTGACGAAGCCGCCCGGTGTCGCGGCCCGCCCGTCGTGCGGCACGTCCGGCGGCAGCAGGGTGACCTGGTCGGCGACCGCGCCGTGGCCATGCCGGTCCAGGTCGTAGCGGATCGCGCCGTCGTCGACCACCAGCAGCGTCCACGCGTCGTGGGTGTGCGGCGGGTAGGCGTGCGTGACGAACCGGGCGTGCAGCACCTCGGCGATCCCCGGCACCGCGGGCCGCCAGGCCCGCAGTCGCTGACCGTCCATGTCAGGAACGTACAAGACCGGCGGGCTCGCGCGCCGGCACGCTGGAGGTCATGAGGTTCGACACCAAGATCGCTGTGCTGCTCCGCGACGACCTGGCCACGTGGCAACGGCTGAACGTGACCGCGTTCCTGGTCAGCGGCATCGCCGGCACGCGCCCGGAGACGATCGGCCAGCCGTACGCGGACGCCGACGGCACCCCGTACCTGCCGATGTTCCGCCAGCCGGTGATGGTCTTCACCGGCGACGCGGCGCTGCTCACCGCGGCACGGGAGCGGGCACTGCGCCGCGGCCTGACACCGGCGGTGTTCACCGCGGACCTGTTCGCGACGGGCAACGACGCCGACAACCGCGCCGCGGTGGCGGCGGTCCACGCGGACAAGCTGGACCTGGTCGGCATCGCTGTCCACGGGGCGCGCGGTGACGTCGACAAGGCCTTCAAGGGCGCGGCCCTACACCCGTGACCGGGCGCTGGCCGGCGGCGCGGGCGGCGGGCCGCGCGGTGACGTCGACTAGGCCTTCAAGGGCGCGGCCCTGCACCCGTGACCGGCCGCTGGCCGGCGGCGCCGGCGGCGGGCCCGCGTGCGCGCCAGGCCGCCGCCAGAGCCGGCCGCGCGGGCCGTACCGGGCGGCGGGGCCGACAGCGCGCGTGCCCGGTCTGCGGCCGCGATGCCGCAGCCGACGTGCGCGCCGTGCTGCCCAACCTGCGGGAGGGTCCCACCACGTAGCTGCGGCGGGTGATCGTCCGGCGCAAGCGGGCGGTGCGTAACGCCGGGCGGGCGGTCCGCGGCGGTGCCGGGCGGGCGGTCCCGGGCGGGCGGTCGCGGCGGCCCCGGCCGGACCGCGTCAACTCCCGGTGTCCGCGCGCTTGGGGCGGGCGCGGACGTGCATGCGTTCGCCCTGGGGGCCGAAGAGGCTGAGTACCTCGGCCGGCTCCTCGTAGGGGTTCGTGATCGCGTGCGGCGTCCGTGTGTCGAACTCAGCGGCCTCGCCGTCGCGCAGCGTCAGGTCGTGTTCGCCGAGTTGCAGGCGCACGCGGCCGGCGAGGACGTAGAACCACTCGTACCCCTCGTGGGTCTGCAGCTCGTAGCCGAACGACGGATATCTCGGCGGGATGATCTGCTTGAACGCCTGCAGCCCGCCCGGGCGGCGGCTGAGTGGCAGGAAGACGACCTCGCCGCGGCGGATCGGGCGGCCGTGCACGCGGGGGTCGCCGGTCTCCGGCGCGCCGACCAGCTCGTCGAGGGCCACCTGGTGTGCGCGGGCCAGCGGCAGCAGCAGCTCCAGCGTCGGCTTGCGGCGGCCAGCCTCCAGGCGGGACAGGGTGCTGATCGAGATGCCGGTCGTCTCGGACAGGTCGGCCAGCGTGATGCGGCGCTGCTTCCGCAACGCCCGTAGCCGTTCGCCCACTTCGCGCGCTTCCATGCCACCGAATTTGCCACAACGGCAACGAAACTTGCCACTGTCCCGGGCCGCGAGGGAACGTGGACCGCATGGAAACGTATGACGTCATCGTGGTCGGTGGCGGGCCCGCGGGGCTCGCCGGCGCGCTCACCCTGGCCCGCGCGCGGCGGTCGGTGCTGGTCGTCGACAACGGCACGCCCCGCAACGCCGCCGCCGGGCATGTGCACAACTTTCTCACCCGTGACGGCACGCCGCCCGCGGAACTGCTCGAACTCGGCCGCACGGAGGTTGCGGGCTATGGCGCCAGGTTCGTGACGGGTACGGCGACCGCGGCCAAGCCGGCGGACGACGGCTTCACGGTCACGCTCGACGACGGCCGGGAGTACGGTGCGCGGCGGCTCCTGATCACTACCGGCCTGGCCGACCACCTCCCCGACATCCCGGGCATCGCGGGCAGGCTCGGCAGCGACGTGCTGCACTGCCCGTACTGCCATGGTTGGGAGGTAAGCGACCAGGCGATCGGGATCATCGCCACCACACCGGGCATCACCCACGCGGGCCTGCTGTGGCGGCAGTGGAGCGCCGACGTCACCATCGTCCTCAACGGACAGCCGGCCCCGTCCGAGCAGGAGGCGAAGCTGTTGGCCGCCCGCGGCGTGACGGTCGTCGACGACCGGGCCACCAGGCTCGACCCTGACCGCACCCTCCACCTGGCCGGCGGCGACACCCTGACCCGCGACGTCTGGGTGACCCCGACCCGCATGGTGGCCCGCTCCGCGCTCCTGACCGACCTTGGCGTCGAAACGGAGCCGGTCAAAATGGGCGAGGTGGAGGTCGGGGTAGGCGTCAAGGCCGACGCGAACGGCGCCACGTCGGTACCAGGGGTCTGGGTGGCCGGCAACGTCACGGACCTCCGCGCCCAGGTGATCGTCAGCGCGGCCGCCGGCCTCAACGCGGGCGCGATGATCAACGCCGACCTGGTCATGGCGGACGCCCACCGCGCCGCCGGCTGAGCCACCACACGGACGCACCCCGGCTAG
>NZ_BONE01000055.1 GCF_016862555.1 Asanoa siamensis
TAGCCCAACCGGCCGCAAAGCCACGGTCGAGGACGGAGCCCAAGCGGCCCGCAAGCTACAGGTCCGGACCGCACCCAACCCGCCCGGAAGCTACAAGCCCGAGACCGAACCCAGCCGTGCCGCAAGTTACAAATGCGGACCGAACCCGACCGGCCCGAAACCGACGGGTCCGGGACGGTGCAGATGCGGCCCCGAACCGACAGGTCAGGACAGAACCCGACCGGCTCACGGGGACACAAATCCAGGACCCAACCGGCCCTCAAGCTACAAGCCCGGAAACGGGAACCTGACCGGCCAGTTCTTGTTACAGGAGCCAGTTGGTCAGGCGTTCGTAGGTCGGGTTCGGGCCCAGGTGGCTGCGCATCAGCAGGATCTCGGTGACCGGCCACGTCGGACCCGCGTAGGTGTTCAGGGACTCTCGGTCTTCGTTCAGGTCCACGCGGGGGATGCGGTCGCCCGGTCTCGCGATCGTCAGGTGCGGCTTCCAGGGGCGCTCGTCGTACGGGAAGCGTGCGCGCTTCAGTTCCCGGCGCAACGATCTGTGTAGTGAGCGTATCGGGGCAAGGTCGCCGGTCACGCCTACCCACATCAGGGTGAAGGCACCCCGACCGAAGCGGCCGCCGCCGGCCAGCGCCAGCTCGGGGACAGATCGGGACGACTGGGCCGCGTAACCGTCCACACCTCGGCCGATCGCCGTCTCCACGTCCGCCAGGCGTTCGTCGGCGACATCTCCCAGGAAGGCGAGCGTCAGGTGATAGGTCTCGGGGCGGGCGAGGCGCGTGTTGGTGCCCGCCGCGAACGCCCGGCCCACCCGCAGCGACGCCACGAACGTGGCCAGGTTGGCCACCGCTTCCGGTGCGGGGTAGGCGGCGACGAACAGCCTCACCGCTGCTCGCGGCGTTCCGCGTCCGCGGTCGGGAGCGTCATGCCGGCCAGTTGCAGCTCGCCCTCCACCCGGACGCGTTCGATCTCCAGGTCGACGCCCACCAGCTCGCTCAGGTGCTCGGTCACGCCCAGGCACGAGCAGGCCAGTCGGAGCTGCTCGTCATAGGCGCGCAGCACTGCCGTCTGCCACACCTGTGAGCGTTGCGCCACCCCCAGGCGTTGGCGGCCCAGGCGTTGCAGGTCAGCGGCGATCTGCTCGATGGTCGGGCGTTCCGGCTCGTCGGCCGTCGGGAGCTCGACCTCGACGGACAGCTCGCCCATCGAGCGGTCGAGCCGGCTGATGTCGCGGCGCTCGCGGCGCACGAGCCGAGCCTGGTGAAGCGCGCGGGCCGCGCGCTCGATCAGCTCGTCGGCGCACACGATCGCGGCGACGATGGCGGGCAGACACAACAAGGTCAGGATCGCCACAGCCAGCACGAGTGTGTGCGGAATCGCCACCCTTCGACGCTATGCGCGTCCGGCAGCGATCGCCACCGATTTGGGTTTCATTTGGTGCACCGACCGGCCACATTCGCGGGTCGGCGCATTCGTGCTGATCATTGTGTGGCTCCTTCCAGCAGGGCGCGGAGGCGGGCCACCGCAGCGGCATCTCCCTCCACCCGCACCGCGCTGTCGCCCACCCGGCGCCAAAGCCACAGCAGCACGTCGTGCGGGCTGCCCGACACCTGGGCCATCGCCTGACCAGCGGTCGGCGGCACCACCTCGACCGCGCCGCCCGCGAGGCGCACCAGCCAGCGGGCGCCCGCGGCGCTGACCAGCACGGCCTGGTCATTGGGAGCCGTCAGCAGGTCGCCGAAGTCTTCCGGCCACTGCCGCGTCGCGAAGGACAGGAAGACCTCGAGCACCTCGGCGATGCCGTCGCCGGCCAGCTCGGCCGGGATCGGCGTGATCGGCCTGCCCGCCGCCAGCTCGGCGTCGACTCGGTGGATCACCGTCTCCTGCGCCATCCGGCGGACCCAGAAGCCGACGGTCTGGTCCGGCTCGTGCCACGTCGGACATTTCTCGTCGTCGGGCCGGCGCGCGAACTCGGCCAGCAGCTCGGCGAAGGCCCGGTCCAGCAACACCAGGGACGGCTCGCCGGTCGGTGACGGCGGCCACCGCTCGGGTAGCGCGCCGCGCCGCATCGTCTCGACCTTGTGCAGGTAGACGTGGGCCACGTGGTCGAGCAGGTCGTCGACCGTCCACCCCGGACAGGACGGCACGGCCGCCGCGGGGTCGACGGCGGCCGCGCGCAGTGCGTCGAAATCGGCCTCGATGGACCGGAGAAACATCTCGCGGGTCATGGCGGACAGCCAAGCAGACGGGTACGACAGATTCAGGCCCGTTCGGCGCCCGCGACAGCCGGCACGATCTGGACCCGCGGCACCGGCCGCAGGCGCATTCGCAGCCGGCTCCCGCTGTGCCGCAACTGCACGACCAGGGCGCCCGACGTCGCGGCCAGCGCGGCCACGCCGCCCATCCAGATCGCGGGGCCGGCACCGGCGTGATCGGCGAGCCATCCGACCAGCGGCCCGGACACCGGGTTCACCCCCATGAACACGAAAACCCAAAGCGCCATAACCCGCCCACGGAACGCGGCATCCGTACCCAGTTGGATCCGCTGGTTCGCCGCTTGTGCGAAGAAGACCATGAAGAAACCGGTGGGTACGAGGGCGACGACCACCAGCCAGTACAGGGGCAGGACGCCGACCACGATCGCGAGCCCGCTGAACGCCATCGCCGAGCCGATCACGGTGTAGACCGACGGCCGGGCGCGCCGCGTACCCCCGACGAGCGCACCCACCAACGCGCCCAGGCCGACCGCGGTGGTGAACAGGCCGAACGACGCCGCTCCGGTGTTGAAGCCGGTCTTCGCCAGGGCCTGCAGCGTCACCGGGAAGTTGAAGAGCGTGAAGGCCAGGATGCTCATCAGCACCATGGGGAGCAGCAGGTCCTGCCGTTGACGGACATACCGCAGACCGTCGACGACCCGCGCCGGCTCCCGCGCACCGGCCGGCGCCACCTCCGGACGATAGAGCTCCCCGGGCCGCATCCGGAACAGACACACGAGAGGAGCAATGGCCAGGACCGCGCTGAGTACGAACACCGGGCCCACGTCGAACAGCGCGATCGCGACACCGGCGAGGGACGGCCCGATCACCCGGGCGCTGTTGAAGGTCGCGGCCGAGAGCCCCAGCGCGTTCGGCAGCAGCCGGGTCTCCACCAGCTCCGAGACGAAGGACTGCCGCACCGGCGTCTCGACGGCGGAGGCCACGCCCAGCAGGAACGCGAACACGTAGACGTGCCACAGCTCCACGGCCCCGCTGACCACCAGCACGCTGAACAGCACGCACAGCAACGTCCAGGCCGCGTTCGCGACGAACAGGATCCTGCGCTTGTCGTAGCGGTCGGCGAGCCGCCCGGACAGCAGCGTGAGCGCCAGCACCGGCGTGAACTGCAGGGCCGTGACGATGCCGAGTTGCGCCGCGGTGCCACCCAACAGGAAGACGAGCCAGTCCTGCGTGGTGAACATCATCCAGACGCCGATCAGCTTCACGAGCTGACCGAGCGCGAAGAGCCGGTAGTTCCTCACCTGGAGGGACTGGAACGTGGTGTTGAGCCGGGCCCGCAAGGGTGTTGCGCCTCCTAAGAGATCCGCGTACGCGTCATCCACCAGGGCCGATCCGACGGATCAGGGCGAGCCGAGACGGAGTCCAGGAGTCGTCTGGTGGTGGCCCGGGATTGCCCGGATACCGGTGTCGTATCCGGGTGATCCCGGGACGCCGCCAGGCGGCGCCTGGGCCCGTCGCAGGCCTTGCTGATCCGTCGGATCGGACCTGGGACGAAGCGGGCGCGGGCCGGTTCAGGCGCGCGCGACCTTTTGCAGGATCTCCGCGGCCCGGCGAAGCGTCTCGCGCTCCTCCGGGGTGAGTGCGGCGAGGCGAGGGGCCAACCACTCGTCACGGGCCCGCTCGTGCTGGGCAAGGATCGCCCGACCCGCCTCGGTGGCGGCCAGGATGACCTGGCGCCCGTCGGTCGGGTGCGGGGTGCGTTGCACCAGCCCGCGCTCTTCCAGCTTGGCCACGATCTTGGTCATCGTCGGCGGCTGGACTCGTTCGGCGTCGGCCAGTTCCCGGGGGGACAGCGCGCCGGCCAGTTGCAGGCTGGTCAGCGCGGAGAGTTGGGTAACCGTCAGGTCGCCGACCGGACGGGTCTGCCTGACCCGCCGGTTGAACCGGGTGATCGCGTCGCGCAGCGATGAGGCCAGTTGCGTCACCGAGACGCGCTTCGCCGCCACCACCTGCTCCGTCACGATCCTTAGCTTAACTAATGAGCCCGGCTAACAACTACGAAGTATGGCCCTGGTCACGAGATCAGCGTCTCGATCGGGCCACGCAGGAAGTAGACCACGAACAGTGCCGCGACGGCGTACAAGATGGGGTGAACCGCACGTGCCTTGCCGACGGCGAGCTTGATCACCACGTACGAGATGATCCCGGCCCCGATGCCGACGGAGATCGAGTAGGTGAACGGCATCAGCACGATCGTCAGAAACGCTGGCACGGCGATCTCGTAGTCGGTCCAGTCGATGCCGCGCACCGCGGTCATCATCAGGAAGCCGACGATCACCAGCGCGGCCGACGCCGCCTCGAACGGCACCACCGTGACCAGCGGGGCGATGAACATCGCGAGCAGGAACAGGCCGCCGGTGACGAGGTTGGCCACGCCGGTCCGGGCCCCCTCGGCGACACCCGACGCGCTCTCGATGTAGGACGTGTTGCTGGACACGCTGGCCGCGCCGCCGGCGGCGGCCGCGACCGAGTCGACGAGCAGGATCTCCCGGGTACGCGGGGGCATGCCGTCCTGGTCGAGCAGCCCGCCCTCCTGGCCCACCGCGACCATCGTGCCCATCGTGTCGAAGAAGTCGGTGATCAGCAGGGTGAAGATCAGCATGAGCACGACCAGCACGCCGGCGCGCTCCCACGAGTCGAACACGTTGAACTTGCCCAGCAGCGACAGGTCGGGCACGTCGACGATCTTGTCCGGCAGCGCCGGTACGTTCAGCGACCAGCCGCTCGGGTTGGGCTTGCCGTCCACGAACGACGGGCCGATCTTGCCGATCGCCTCGACGATGATCGCGAGCACGGTCGCCGACAGGATGCCGATCAGGATGGCCCCGCGGACCCGGCGCACGAACAGCACGATCGTCAGCAGCAGGGCGAACACGAACACGAGCGCCGGCCAGGTGATCAGCCGGCCGTTGATGCCCAGCCCCACCGGCACCGTGGTGCCGGCGATGTCGGGGATGCGCCGCACGAAGCCCGCGTCGACCAGCCCGATGATCGTCAGGAACAGCCCGATGCCGACGCCGATGGCCGCCTTGAGCTGGGTCGGCACCGAGCGGAAGATGCTCTCCCGCAGACCGGTGAGCACGAGTACGGCGATCAGCAGACCCTCGATGACCACCAGACCCATCGCGTCGGCCCAGGTCATCTGCGGGGCGATCTCGTACGCGACCATGGCGTTGACGCCGAGGCCGGCCGCCAGCGCGAGCGGGAAGCGGGCCACGACGCCCATCAGGATCGTCATCACTCCGGCGACCAGCGCGGTCGCGGCGGCGATCGCGGCGATGGCGAGGTGGGCGCCGGTGGCGTCGGTCGCGCTGCCGAGGATCAGCGGGTTCAACACGACGATGTACGCCATGGTGAAGAACGTCGCGAACCCGCCGCGGATCTCCCGCCCGACGGTGGACCCGCGGGCGCTGATGGAGAAGTAGCGGTCGAACCCGCTGCGCGGCTCGCCGGGCGTCGTCGCCTGCGTCGTGGTCGGTGCCGTCATGCCGTTGCCTCTCGCGACGCGTCGCCTGCCGGCCCTCGACTGAGACTGCCGCGCGCGCTCCGCTCGCTCATGATCGGGATCCCCACGGAGATCATCGATGTGACCTGGGCATACTGCCACAGGCGGTGTTCCACCGAAAGATCTTCCTGGTTACCCTTTTCGAGTGGCTGACCAGCAACAACCGCGCGTCGCACCGCTAGACCCGCCGATGGTGCCGTTCGCGGTGGGCGGGATCATCATTTGGGCCGTTATCGGCCTCGTGGTGCTCGCCTTTTTCCGCGACGGGCGCGAAAACTGGCTCTGGACCTGCCTTGCCGGGTTCGTGCTCGGTTTCCCGGGCCTGGCCGTCATGCTGCGCCACGACGCCAACCGGCGCCGGCGGCGCGCGGCCGCGGCTCAGTCGTCGACCGACTCGACCTCGCCGTCGTCGTAGACGGTCGGCAGCTCGTCCGCGGGCGAGGCGCTCTCGGCCAGCGCCTCGGAGTGGGCGCCGCAGCCGTGGTCGGAGCTGACCGCCCGGCCGTCGTCGGGGGCGAACATGTTGCCGCACACCCCGAACGACTGACGCAGCGAGCCGGCCAGCGGTAGGTAGAAACCGCAGCTCACGCAGCGGGCGGCCGACGGGGCGGCGGTGGAGATGGCCGCGTCGGGACCGTGGTCGCCGTCGTACCAGCGCTGCGCCGTCTCTTCCCGGCCCTCTTTCGACATGACCCGGGGGCGGCCGAGGCCCAGCTCCCAGGCGACGTCGTCGACCGCCGGGTCGTCGGAGAGCGTGTAGCCGGGGACCAGCCGGTCGTCGTCGGCCGGGGTCAGCAGCAGGTCGCCGACGCCCAGGTCACCGGGCTGCAGGCGGTCCTGCCAGGGCACCCAGCCCGGGGCGAGCAGCGCGTCGGGCCCGGGCAGCAGCACGGTGTCGCAGACCGTCACGTGCTTGCTGCGGGAGACCCGAGTCACAGTGACGGCCCAGCGCCAACCGCGGTATCCGGGCATTTCGCAGGCAAAGTAGTGGGTGACCAGCCGCTCGCCCTCAGCAACCGCATCGAGGTGGGCGCCGACCTCCGCCGCGTCGACCTCGGTGACCGCCGACCGGGCGAGGTCGACGGCCGCGGCACAGACCTGGTCGAGCTTCGCGGATCGCACGGCGGCACTCCTGGTCACCCTGACATTCTTCACTACGCGTGTGGGCCGCCGACACCGGGATGGGAGAGGATGGGGCGCATGCCGCTGATAAGCCGCACCGCGTCGACGCTCGGCCGTTTTCTCGGCACGACCGTCAAGGGTGGCCGCCTGGTCAGTCGGGGTGTGCGACGCGGCGTCGGAACCGCCCGATCCAAGGGCGCCCGGGGCGAAACCGGCATGATGCGGCTGTTCGACCTGCACGCCGCCTCCTGCGCCGGCGACACGCTGATCACGATCGGCCTGGCCGGCACGATCTTCTTCGACGTCCCCCTCGGCGAGGCGCGCACCAAGGTCGCGCTCTACCTGCTCGTCACCATGATCCCGTTCGCGTTGCTGGCGCCGGTGGTCGGGCCGCTGCTCGACCACTTCCGGCACGGCCGGCGGTGGGCCCTGGCGGCCACGTTCCTCGGCCGGGCCTTCCTGGTCTGGGCGGTGGCCGACAACACCGACTCACTCGCGCTCTATCCGGCCGCGTTCGGCGTCCTCGCCCTTTCCCGGGCGTACGGCGTGGCCAGATCGGCGGCCGTCCCCCGGCTGTTGCCGGAAGGGCTCGGCCTGTCCCAGGCGGGTGCCCGGGCGAGCATCTACGGCACGGTGGCCGGTGCGATAGCCGCCCCGATCGGTGTCGCCGCGTTCGCCATCGGCCCGCAATGGCCGCTGCGGATCGCCGCCGTGATCTTCCTGGTCGGCATGGTGATCTCGCTGCGGCTGCCCGGCCGGGCCGACTCCGACCCGCCGGAGCAGGTGCCGCGGCCGATAGCGGCCGTCTTCGGCGCCCTGCGCCGCAACGGCGACCGGCCGCTCTCCGGCCGGCTGGTGATCGCGACCCTGATCGGCAGCGCCACCCTCCGGCTGTTCTACGGCTTCCTCCTGCTCTTCCTCGCGTTCGCGGTGAAGGGCGGCTATCTCGACACGACCCTGTTCGGCCGCGACATCAGCGACGGCTTCGCGCTGAGCGTGATGGGCGCCGCGCTCGGCGTCGGCACGTTCCTGGCCACCGCCGTCGGCACCCGGCTGCGAATACACCGGCCGGTGGCCCTGCAGTCCAGCGGCCTGGTCATCACGGCGGGCCTCGCGGTGCTCACCACGATCGGCTTCTCGCTGGCCATGGTGGCCCTGCTCTGCCTTGTCACGGCCGTGATGAGCGGCATCGCGAAGCTGGCCAACGACGCGACGATCCAGGAACGGGTGCCGGAGCGGCTGCGGGCCAGCGCGTTCGCACACTCCGAGACCGTGCTGATGCTGGCCTTCGTGGCCGGCGGCGGGCTGGGCCTGGTGCCGGTCACCGGCCGGGTCGGCGTGGGCCTGCTGGCCGCCCTGATGGCGCTGGCGGCGCTGCGCGGGGTGATGGTCGCCGGCAAGCTGCGCAAGGAGCGGCTGCACGGCCGGTTCGACGTGGGTGACGCGGTGGTCGAGGAGGCGCTCGACGAGCCGCCCACCCGCCCGATGCCGACCGAACCGCGACGGCCGGCCCCGCAGACCCCGCCCGCGCCGCGGGCCGAGGCGCCCACCGCCGAGATGCCCCGTGCCGGGGGCCGGCGCTGGTGGCGCCGGTCGCGGCCCGAGGAGGAGCGGGCCGAACCGGCCGAGAGCGGCAGCACCACCGTCGTGGCACCGCCGGGCTACCACGTCTACCGGCCCAGCAACCCGGTCGACGGGCCCGGCGAGGACCCGTGGCGCGACACCGCGGGCCCGCCGGCGTGACCGGGTTGCTCCTGGTCACGGCCGTCGAACCCGAGGCCGCGGCCGTCCGGGCCGGCGTCGACGGCCGGCTCACCGTCGCCGCCGTCGGGGTCGGTCCCGCCGCGGCCGCCGCCGGCACCGCCCGGTTGCTCGCCGTGGCCGAAGCCGGCGGTCGCCCGTACACCGGCGTGGTCTGTCTGGGCATCGGCGGCGGCTTCGCCGGGCGCGTCGAGGTCGGCGGCACGGCGATCGCCACCCGCAGCGTCGCGGCTGATCTCGGCGCGGAGAGCCCCGACGGCTTCCTGCCGATCGACGATCTCGGCTTCGGCACGGCCGTGGTCGAGGCCGACGCGGGTCTGGTGAAGACCTTGCGCGCCGCCCTGCCCGGCGCCGCCGTGGGCACCGTGCTGACCGTGAGCACCGTCACGGGCACGGCCGCGTCGACCGAGGCGCTCGCCACTCGGTTCCCCGACGCGGTGGCCGAGGGCATGGAGGGCTACGGCGTCGCGTGCGCGGCCGCCGGACTGCCGTTCGCCGAGGTCAGGACCGTCTCCAATGTGATCGGTCCGCGCGATCGGGCGGCCTGGCGGATCCCGGCGGCGCTGGCCGCCCTCACCGAGGTGGGGGAAACCCTGGGGCTAGCGTGACCCGTATGGCGCTCTCGCTGGCCTTCTCGCCGTGCCCCAACGACACCTTCGTGTTCCACGCGCTCGCCCACGGGCTGGTGCCTGGCGCGCCACCGGTCGAGGTCACCTTCGCGGACGTCGACGTCACCAACACGGCGGCGGAGACCGGCGCGTACGACCTGGTGAAGGTCAGTTACGCCGCACTGCCCTGGCTGCTGGACGACTACGAGTTGCTGCCGTGCGGCGGCGCGCTGGGGCGCGGTTGCGGCCCGCTGGTGCTGACCCGGCAGGACGGCCCGCGCGACCTCGACGGCGCCCGGGTCGCGGTGCCCGGCGACCGCACCACCGCCTACCTGCTCTTCCGGCTCTGGGCGCAGGGCCAGCGACCGGCCGCGATCGAAGTCGTCCCGTTCCACGAGATCATGCCGGCGGTGGCGGCGGGCCGGTACGACGCGGGCCTGGTCATCCACGAGGCGCGGTTCACCTATCCCCGGCACGGCCTGACCGCCCTGGTCGATCTCGGCGAGTGGTGGGAGGGCGACACCGGCCTGCCGATCCCGCTGGGCGCGATCCTCGCCAAGCGCGGCACCGTCGACCCGGCGGCCGCCACGGAGTGGATCCGCGCCTCGGTGCGCCAGGCCTGGGCCGACCCGTCGGCCAGCCGCGACTACGTGCTCGCCCACGCCCAGGAGATGGAGCAGGACGTGGTCGACCAGCACATCGGCCTCTACGTGAACGAGTTCACCGAGGACCTGGGCACCGAGGGCCGCCAGGCCATCGACGCCCTGCTCGGCCGGGCCGCCGCCGCGGGGCTGGTGCCTCAGATCTCCAGCTCGCGGGCGACCGCGTGGAGTAGTTGAGCGACCTGCTGCGAGGTCTTCTTGTCGGGGAAGCGACCGCGGCGCAGGTCAGGCTGCACCCGGGCCTCGAGCACCTTGATCATGTCTTCGACCATGCTCTGCAGCTCGTCGGCGGGGCGGCGGCGCAGCTCGGTCATCGACGGCGGGGCGTCGATCAGCTTGACGCCCATCGCCTGGGCGCCCTTGCGGCTGTCGACCAGGCCGAACTCGATCCGCTGACCGCCCTTGAGGTCGGTGACACCAGCCGGCAACGCGGCCTTGGGCAGGAAGACGTCGCCACCCTCGTCACTGGTGACGAACCCGTATCCCTTGGTCGCGTCGAACCACTTCACTCGACCGGTCGGCACTGCAACCTCACTGACATTCGTACCCGACTAACTGACGTCACAAGGCTAGCTGGACCAGACCCGGAAGCGCCGCCGGGAATTCCCGGAGATCGGGTAGAACCAACCGGGCGCCGGCCGCGGTCAACTCTTCGGGGGAGCAGGGGCCGGTCGTCACGGCAACACCGGGCACCCCGGCCGTACGCGCGGCGACCATGTCGGCGACGTGGTCACCCACGTACACCCCGCAGTCGTGCTCGGTGATCGCCGCCGCCTTGCCCTCCGCGAAGAGGTCGCCCGCCACCGCGTCGACATCCAGGCCCAGGTGGCGCAGGTGCAGTTCGGCCAGCCGACCGAGCTTCGACGTGACGACCACCACACGACCACTTCCCGCGCGTACGGCCTCGACGGCCGCCCGGGCACCCGGCAGCAGGACGGTCGGCTCGATCGCGTGGCGCTCGTACAGGGCGCGGTAGGTGGTGACCGCCGACTCGATCTCCTCCGGCGGGAACCAGTAGGCGAGCTCGGTCCGCAGCGGCGGGCCCAGCCGCGCGATGGCGGCCTGCTCGTCCACATAGGTGCCCGTGACGGCGGTGAGCTCGCGGAAGGTCGCCGCGATGCCGGGGCGGGTGTCGGCGAGGGTCATATCGAAGTCGAACCCGACGTTGATCACCTGCCCGATGGTCGCACACGCTCGGCGGCGCGGGCCTCGGCGTATAGCGTGGGAAGGCGATGACCACCATGCTCGTCGACCAACTCCGGTCGCTCCCCGACGAGGCGCTCGCGGCTTTGCTGCGCATGCGTCCGGATCTGGTCGTCCCGGTGCCGTCCGACCTGGCCGCCCTGGCGCTGCGTGCCCAGTCACGGATGTCGATCGCCCGCGTGCTCGACGGCTTCGACCGGTTCACGCTGGAGATCCTCGACGCGGCGCGGCTGAGCCGGGCGGCCTCCGACGGCACCACGAGCCTGGAGGCGATCCACACGCTGGCCGCCGGCGCCGACCGGGCGGCCGTCCGCGCGGCGGTCGACCGGCTCCGTGCCCGGTTCGTGCTCTACGGCCCCGAGAACGCGCTCTCCGTGGCCACCGGGGTGGACGAGGTCAGCTCCCCGTACCCGGCCGGGCTCGGGCGGCCCGCCGCCCTGCTCGACGCCCCCGCCGCCGAGCTCGTCGCCGACCCGGCCCGGCTGCGCCGCACGGTGCTCGCCGCCCCGCCGCAGGCCCGCGCGGTGCTCGACCGGCTCGCGGCCGGCCCGCCCGTCGGCACCCTGGCCGGTGGCGGCGAGGCCGGCTCGCCCGTCCGCTGGCTGGTCGACAACGCGCTGCTCGTGGCCGTGCCCAGCGGCGGCTTCGAGCTGCCCCGGGAGGTCGGGCTGCTGCTGCGCCGCGACACCGGCCCGCTCGGCCCGCTGCACCCCGCGCCACCGGCCGTCGACGCGACCTCCCGCGAGCCCAAGGCCGCCGACTCGGCCGGCGCGGGCCAGGCGATGGACGCCGTCCGGCACGCCGAGTCGCTCTTGTTGGCCTTGGAGGCCGAACCCGCCGCGGTGCTGCGCTCCGGCGGCCTCGGGGTCCGCGAGCTACGCCGGCTGGCCCGGTCGGCCGGCGTCGACGAGGCCACGGCGGCGACCCTGCTGGAGGCCGCGTACGCCGCCGGGCTCACCGGCGAGGCCGAGGCGCACGCGGCGCCGGTCGGCCGGCCCGCCCCGGAGACCCAGGTGCTGCCGACCGCCCGCTTCGACGCGTGGCGCGCCTCGTCGATCGCGCGCCGCTGGACCGACCTCGCCACCGCGTGGCTGACCATGACCCGCCAGCCGGGCCTGGTCAACCAGCGCGACGAGCGGGACCGCCCGATCACCGTGCTGGCGCCCGAGGTCGAGCGGTCCGGCGCGCCGGCCGCCCGGCGGGCCGTGCTGGGCATCCTGGCCGAGCAGAAGCCCGGGATCGCGCCGAGCGCCGACGAGCTGCTCGCCCGGCTCGACTGGGCGGCGCCGCGGCGCACCCGCGGCCGGGAGAGCGCCTACCGCGAGGTGCTGACCGAGGCGGCGCTGCTCGGCGTCACCGGCCTGGGCGCGCTGACGGCGCAGGGCCGGGCGCTGCTCGCCGACGACGCCGCCGAGCTGGGCCACGACGAGCGGGCGGCGGCCGATCCGCTGGGCACGCGTACGCCCGGGGTGTCACCCGACGACCCGCCGAGCGCGGTCGCGGTGCTCGACGCCCTGCTGCCCGCGCCCGTCGACCACTTCCTGCTGCAGGCCGACCTCAGCGTCGTGGTGCCCGGCCCGCCGGAGCCCGACCTGGCCGCCGAGCTGGAGGTCGTGGCCGAGCCCGAGTCGGCCGGCGGGGCGAGCGTCTACCGGGTGACGCCGGAGGCCGTCCGGCACGCGCTGGACACCGGCTTCGCCGCCGACGACCTGCACGCCCTGTTCCGCCGCCGGTCGCGTACGCCGGTGCCCCAGGCCCTGACCTACCTGATCGACGACGTGGCCCGCCGCCACGGCGGCCTCCGCGTCGGGGGCGCCGGGTCCTACCTGCGCAGCGACGACGAGGCGCTGGTCGCGGAAGTGCTGGCCGACCGCCGGCTGGCGGGGCTGGTGCTGCGCAGGCTGGCGCCGACGGTGCTGGTCACCCCGATGGCGAGCGCGCGGATGCTGCAGGAACTGCGGGAGGCCGGGTACGCGCCGGTGCCCGAGGACGCGACCGGTGCGACGGTACGGGGGCGGGCGAAGGTCCGCCGGGCGCCCGCGCGCGGCACGGGGTTGGCCCGGCTGGGCGCGGCGGGGCCGGTGGACGCGATCGCGGGGGTGCAGCTCACGCCGCCGCGGCTGCTCGGCATCGTCGAGCAGATCCGGCGCGGCGACGCGGCGGCCCGCACGGCGCGGCGGGCGCCGGCCGCGGTGCGACCGGGCAACGGCAGCGGGCCGGTGGCGGTGCAGACCCACACGCAGGCGTTGGCGGTGCTGCAGCAGGCGATCCGGGACAAGGCGCTGGTCTGGGTCGGGTACGTCGACGCGCACGGCTCGACGACGTCACGCCTGGTCCGCCCGGTCTCGATCGGCGCGGGGTATCTGCGGGCCGAGGACGAGCGCACGGAGATGCTGCACACGTTCGCCCTACACCGCATCACGGCGGCGGTCTTGGACTAGGCGGTGCCGCCGTACTGGCCGGCGAGTGGTCCGCAGCCGTCGCCGACGGGGTGGGCGCCCACCCCAACCCACCGGCCGAGCGGTGTCCGGAGAGGCGCGAGCCCGGATGCCGTCACCGGCATCCGGGCTATGCACGCAAGGACGGCCTAGTCGCGGGCCGCGACCAACCGGATCGCCGGCGTGCGGGTCGCCGACAACGACGTCAGCACGCTGGTCAAACCCACCACAACCGTCGCCAACACCACCACCGCGCCGATCATCGACCACGGCACCGTGACCACCCCGACCCCCACCATGTCGCGGACCGCCGAGGCCATTCCGAAGATCGTGCCGATCGCCGAGACCGCGCCGAGCAGCACCCCGATCGCCACCACGGCCAGCGACTCCGCCAGCGCCGCCGCTACCACCTGGCCGCGGGTCAAGCCCGTGACCCGCGCCGCCGCGAACTCCGCGCGGCGGTCCGAGGCCGCGATGACCACCGCGTTGATCATTGCGATCACCGTGTAGACCATCGCCATGCCCAGCAGCGCCACCATGATGTTCGTGCTGATCTTCTGTTGCTCGCTGTTGGCCTCCGCGATGAACTGCGCGGTCGTCGACACCTGGCCGACCCCCGCCAAGGCCGCGCCGGCCGCCGCCGGGTCGCTCGTCCGCACCACGTAGCGGCGCGGGCCGTCCGGCATCAGGTCGGCCGGCAGCAGCGCCGCCGGGCCGACCAGGGTGTCCGGCAGCAGCGCGACCACCCGCAGCGAAGCCGGGCCACCCGCGAGACGCACCGGCACGAGGTCACCCACCCGGAACCCGCTCGCCGCGCTCGGGGTCAGCGCGATCGTCGCCCCCCGCAGGTCGGCCACGTCGCCGGCCGTCGGCGCCACCCTGTGGGTGACCGCGTACGCCGCCGGGTCGACCGCGATCCCGCTCGTCGACTCCCACTCCAGGCCGTCGGGATCCCCCGTCTCCGCGATGTCGAAGCTGACCGGCGCCTCCTCGGACACCGCGGTCACCCCCGGCGCGCCCACCACCCGGTCGAGCGCCGACCCGGGGGTGTCGAGCACCAGATCGGCCCGCAGGTCCCGAACCGTCTCCAGCCGCCCCGCCTCGCTCATCGTCCCGGTCATGCCGGCCATGCCCACGACGAACGCGACCAGCACCATGATCGGCGCCGCCGTCGACGCGCTGCGCCGCACGCCGTTGCGCAGGTTGGCGTGCGCCAGCACCCCGAGCCGACCGCGGAACAGGGCACCGAACGGAGCCGCCACCACGGGTACGACCAGCGGTGCGAACAGCGCGAACGCGGTCACCAGCGTGAACGTGGCGTTGATCGAGAGCGGCAGGGCCGCCTCACCGCCCACGGCCGGCACCAGGATCAGCAGCGCGATGCTGCCGGCCAGGAAGATCAGGCCGATCACCCACCGGGACGCCGTCATCACCCGCGCGGCCCCGCCCAGGTCACGCAGCGCCTCCAGCGGCCGCACCCGGGACGCCCGCCGCGACGCGGTCAGCACGCCGAGCACCGCGACGCCGATGCCCGTACCCGCGGAGACGTAGACGATCCAGGACCGCCATTCCCCCGTGAACCCGGGCGGCGCGAGTTCGAACGTGGTCAGCATCGTGCCCTGCAGCCGCATGACGGGCAGGCCGAGCGCGATCCCCAGCGCGGAGCCGATGATGCCCAGCAGCAAGGCCTCACCGACCAGCAGCGTGCGCACCTGACCTCGGCCGGCGCCGGTCATCCGGAGCAGGGCGAGGTCGCGGCGGCGCTGCGCCACGGTGAACGCGAACGTCGAGCTGACCACGAAGATCGCGACGAAGAAGGCCAGGCCCAGCGTCATGCCGAGCAGCGTGATCGCGGCGGCGTACCCGTCGCCCGTCGCCCGCGCCTCGGCCGCGGACAGCCCGGGCGGCACCTTGGCCGTGGCCGCCGACACCAGCGTCAGCAGCGACGACTGCACCAGCGCCACACCCAGGCAGACGGTGACGATCGCGCCGACGAAGACCGGCCAGCGGTCGCGGAACGTACGCAATGCCAGCAGCAGCATCGCTCAGCCCTCCCAGCGGGCGAGCCGGTCGGCGACCTCGCGGGTGGTCGGCCGGTCCAGGGCGTCGACGACGCGCCCGTCGCCGAGGAAGACCACCCGGTCGGCGCTCGCCGCGGCGGCCGGGTCGTGGGTGACCATGACGATCGTCTGGGCGCGGGTGTCGACCATCTCGCGCAGCATCCGCAGCACGACCCGCGCAGACTTGGTGTCCAGCGCCCCGGTCGGCTCGTCGGCGAAGAGCACGGCGGGCCGGGTGACCATCGCGCGGGCGATCGCGACGCGCTGCTGCTGGCCGCCGGACAGCTCGGCGGGCCGGTGCCGCACCCGGTCGGCGAGGCCGACGGCGGCGAGCACCTCGCGTACCTCGCGACGCTTCGGGCGCCGCCCCGCCAGCCGCAGCGGCATCGCCACGTTCTGCTCGGCCGTCAGGGCGCCGATCAGGTTGAAACTCTGGAAGACGAAACCGACGCCGGTACGGCGCAGCCGGGTCAGCTCGGCGTCCGAGGCGCCGGTGATGTCGTGGCCCGCGATCCGCACCTGCCCGGAGCTGACCGTCTCGAGCCCGGCGGCGCAGTGCAGCAGCGTCGACTTGCCCGACCCGGACGGCCCCATCACCGCTGTCCAGGAGCCGGCCGGGAAGCTGATGTCCACATTGTCCAGAGCGCGCACGGCAGCGGCCTGCTTGCCGTACACCCGGGAAACTCCCTGCAGCTCGACCGCCGGCGCGGCCGCGACCGGCGAGTCCGCCGGCACTCGTGTCGTCTGTGTGTCCACGCAGACAATTCCACCGGCGGAAACGCCCGAAATCAGTCACGCGTCCCGGCATCTTGCCGGTAGGGCTGGCCTAACCCTTGGCTCGCCGAATGCTGCCGATGATCGAGATGACGACCAGGGTGGCGAAGCCGGTGCCCGCCGACTCGCCGATCGAGGCGATCAGGCCCTGGCGCAGCACGAGCCAGCCATAGAAGAACCAGGCGATCAGGAACACGACCAGCAACGCGTACGACACGACGGCGAGCCGGGAAACGGGCTCGACCACGCGCTCCGACTCATCGATGTCCATACACCAGAGTGACACCCGCGCAGCCGGCCCGCTAGGTGCCGGGGCGCCGCCCGTACACGTGGACCGGTGTGCCGTTCTTGCCCAGGCTCCACAGTTTGCGGGCGTCGGACGGGAGCAGGTTGACGCAGCCGTGCGAGCCGATCGCGCCGTTGTGGATGTAGGTGGTCGTCTCGTGGAAGCCCATCCCGGCCACGAAGTGCTGCCAGTACGGCAGCCAGACCTCGTACGGGTCCGACCATTCCTTGATGTTGCGGAAGTTGATCTTGTAGTTGCCGGCGGGCGTCTGGTAGCCGCCGGCCATCCCCGTGCGGGTCACCGTCGGCCCGAGGATGACCTTGCCGTCGCGGATCGCGAGCACGGTCTGGTTGGTCAGGTCGACGCAGAAGGTCAGGCCCTTGCCCGCCTTGCACTTACGCGGGTCGGTCGCCGCCAGCCGCTTCGCGACGCTCGCCGTGGTCGGGCCGGCCCGGCCCTCGGCGGGCGAGATGCCGAACCGCTGCTGGAAGCGCTTGATCGCCGCGCAGTCGGAAGCCGACTGCTTGCCGTCGACGGTGAGCGTGCCGAACGAGCCAAGATCGGTAAGGGCCGTCTCCACCTCGCGCTGCCGCTCACCCGTGGGGCAGCCCGCCGGCTTGGGCTTGGGCTTCGTCTTGGGCTTGGCCGGCGGCGGCTTCGGCTTTTGGGTGGTTTTCTCCGGAATTGGGGCCGGCGTAGGCGTGGCAGTCGGGTCCGGCGGGCCGCTCGCCCCCGTTGCGCCCGTCGCACTGACCGGCACCGGATCCCCACCCGCCACCGGCGACTGCGACGGCGCGAACGAACACGCGCCGGCACCGACCACCGCGACGACAGCGACAGTGACGAGACGCATGGTCGTTGCGCGCACACCGTGCATCGAGGCCCTCCCCAGAGCTGTCGTCGTTTCATAGACGTGCGGGAACCTTCGTTGGTTGCGGATCGCCCGGCGATTTCTTCCGTGCAACACTGGAGGGTCGCCTTCCAGCCATTCCGGGGAGTGCCCGCGTGAACGACGGCCCGTTGATCGTCCAGTCCGACAAGACCCTGTTGCTCGAGGTCGACCACCCAGACACGGTCGCCTGCCGGATGGCCATCGCGCCGTTCGCCGAGCTCGAACGCTCACCGGAACACGTACACACCTACCGGCTCACCCCGCTGGGCCTGTGGAACGCCCGGGCCGCCGGCCACGACGCCGAGGGCGTGGTGGACGCGCTGATCAAGTTCTCCCGCTACCCGGTGCCGCACTCGCTGCTGGTCGACGTCGCCGAGACGATGGACCGCTACGGCCGGCTGCGCCTGCTCAACCACCCCACCCACGGCCTCGTGCTGCAGGCCACCGACCGGGTGGTGCTGATCGAGGTGGCCAAGAGCAAGAAGCTGGCCGGCATGCTCGGCAACAAGATCGACGACGACACCATCGCGGTGCACCCCTCCGAGCGCGGCCGGCTCAAGCAGGCGCTGCTCAAGCTCGGCTGGCCGGCGGAAGACCTGGCCGGGTACGTCGACGGCGAGGCGCACGAGATCGGCCTCGCCCAGGACGGCTGGCACCTGCGCTCCTACCAGGAGGAGGCCGTCCAGTCGTTCTGGGCCGGCGGCTCCGGCGTCGTCGTGCTGCCCTGCGGCGCCGGCAAGACGCTGGTCGGCGCGGCCGCGATGGCCGAGGCCAAGGCGACCACGCTGATCCTGGTCACCAACACGGTCGCGGGCCGGCAGTGGAAGCGCGAGTTGATCGCGCGGACGTCGCTGACCGAGGAGGAGATCGGCGAATACTCGGGCGAGCGCAAGGAGATCCGCCCGGTCACCATCGCGACCTACCAGGTGCTGACCACCCGGCGCAACGGCCAGTTCGCCCACCTCGACCTGTTCGGCGCCCGCGACTGGGGGCTGGTCATCTACGACGAGGTGCACCTGCTGCCCGCGCCGATCTTCCGGTTCACCGCCGACCTGCAGGCCCGCCGCCGGCTCGGGCTGACCGCGACGCTGGTCCGCGAGGACGGCCGCGAGGGCGACGTGTTCTCGCTGATCGGCCCGAAGCGCTACGACGCGCCGTGGAAGGACATCGAGGCCCAGGGCTGGATCGCGCCGGCCGAGTGCATCGAGGTGCGGGTCACCCTCACCGACGAGGAGCGCATGGCGTACGCGACGGCGGAGACCGACGAGCGCTACCGCGCGGCGGCGACGGCGCGCACCAAGCTGCCGGTCGTGCGCGCCCTGGTCGAGAAGCACCGCGGCGAGCAGACGCTGGTGATCGGGGCCTACATCGAGCAGTTGCACCAGATCGGCGACTACCTCGACGCGCCGATCGTGCAGGGCGCCACCACCAACAAGGAGCGCGAGCGGCTGTTCGACGCGTTCCGGTCCGGCGAGATCCCGACGCTGGTCATCTCGAAGGTCGGCAACTTCTCGATCGACCTGCCCGAGGCGGCGGTGGCGATCCAGGTGTCGGGCACGTTCGGGTCACGCCAGGAGGAGGCGCAGCGGTTGGGTCGGGTGCTGCGACCGAAGTCCGACGGGCGGCAGGCGCACTTCTACACGGTGGTGTCCCGGGACACGATCGACACGGAATATGCCGCGCACCGGCAGCGATTCCTGGCCGAGCAGGGCTACGCGTACACCATTGTGGACGCCGACGACGTGCTCGCCTAACGCGTGCGGCCGGCCGACGGGCGCTCGGGGACCCGGGGGCCCGTCGCCGGCGGGCTGTTGGGCACCCGTGGGCCCTTCTCCAGCAGTGGGGCCAGCAGGTCGCCGAACTCTTCGACGCGTTCGAGCACCTCGCTCGCCGTGAACTGGCGTACCGCGCCGTCCTCGATCTCGTCCCAGGTCAGCGGCGTGGAGACGGTCGGTGTCGGCTGCGCGCGCAGCGAGTAGGGCGCGACCGTGGTCTTGGCGGCGTTGTTCTGGCTCCAGTCGATGAACACCTTGCCGGGGCGCAGGTTCTTGGCCATCTTCGAGGTGATCACTTTGGGATGGGCCTTCTCCAGCTCCTCGGCGATCACCTTCGCGTAGCCGGTGACGATGTCGGCCGGCTGCGTGCCGGCGATCGGGCAGCAGAGCTGCATGCCCTTCTTGCCCGACGTCTTGGGGTAGCTGTCGATGCCGTCCTGGGCCAGCCGCTCCCGCAGCAGCGCCGCCACCTCGGCGCACTCGGCGAGGCCGGCAGGCGCACCCGGGTCGAGGTCGACGACCAGCAGGTCCGGCTTGGGCTCCTTGCTCCGCCCGATGCGCCACTGTGGAGTGTGCAGCTCCAGGCCGGCCATGTTGGCCACCCAGACCAGCGTGGCGAGGTCGTCGCAGACCACGAAGTCGATCGTCTCCCGGCCCTGACTGGAGCCGGGCGTGGGCAACCGCTTGAGCCGCACGAACTTCGGGGTGCCGGCGGGCGCATTCTTCTCGAAGAAGCTGGGCCCGTCGACGCCGTTGGGGTAGCGGATCCGGGTCAGCGCGCGGTCCCGCAGGTGCGGCAGGAGATAGGGCCCCATCTGGGTGTAGTAGTGGATCACCTCGCCCTTGGTGAACCCGGCCGCGGGAAAGAGCACCTTGTCCAGATTGGACAGCTCCACCTCCTGGCCCTCGACGTCGACCCGGATCCGGCTCTGCTTAACCATCCGTCACGTCCTCCGCCGTCAGGTCGGGGCGCAGGCGGAGGTACCGCGGGAACCGGAGGCGTCCGTCGGGTGTCCGCTGGCCATATCGCACTTCTAGCACGATGTCAGGCTTTACCCAGATTGCGCCGCGGGCATCCTCGCGCGGCACGGATTGGTCACCGGTGACGAACGGGCTGGCCTTCGTGACGCGCGGCTCGAGCACCGTGAGCAGCGCCCGCTCCGCCGCGGCGCTGATCCCGCCACCGACCCGGCCCCGGAACGCGAGGCCGCCGTCGGTCGGCGTGCCGACCAGCAGTCCGCCGATCTTACGGACCCCGGGGCGCCAGCCGCCGATCACGAACTCGGCGGTGCTCTCCAACTTGACCTTGACCCAGTCGGGGGTACGGAGCCCCGCGCGGTAGATCGACCCGGCGCGCTTGGCGACCACGCCCTCCAAGTGGTATTCCTCCGCGGCGGCCAGCGTCGCCTCGCCGTCGGTGAAGGTGGGCGGGACGGCCCAGCGGGGTGCGCCCAGCCCGAGGCCGTCGAGCGCCGCGCGGCGCTGCGTGAGCGGGAGCCCGGTGAGATCCTCGCCGTCGAGGCGGAGCAGGTCGAAGATCATGTAGGTGATCGGGAGAGTGGCGGCCAGCCGCGCGGCGCGGGCCTTGTCGCGCACGTGCATTCGCTCGGCGAGCTGCGTGAACGACGGAATGCCCTGTTGATCGAACACGACGACCTCGCCGTCGAACAGCGCGTCGCCGGTGGCGTCGGCGAGCCCGGCGAGCTCCGGATAGGCGGCGGTGATCTCCGCGCCGGAGCGTGCCCACAACCGCCGATTCCCGTCGGAGATATCGGCGATCGCGCGTACGCCGTCCCATTTGAACTCGTAAATCCAGTCGCCACCGGCCGGCAGCTCACCCGTGGTGGCCAGCATCGGTTTGATCGGTGCCCCCGGCACGCCCTTTACCTTAGGGGCAAGCCGCGCTGGTCAGAAGCATGGCAACGGTGCGAGCATGGTCCGTGACTGGGCTGCTATCCGGCGGCGGGGGTTCCGGAGCACGATGGGAGCGACATGCGCGCAATCTGGAAGGGCGCCGTATCGTTCGGCCTAGTGTCGATCGCGGTTCGGCTCTATTCGGCGACCGAGGAAAAGGACATCCGGTTCCACCAGGTGCACCGGGACGACGGCGGCCGGATCCGCTACAAGCGCACCTGCTCGGTCTGCGGCGAAGAGGTCACCTACGACGACATCGCCAAGGGCTACGACATCGGCGGCGGCGAGATGGTCATCCTCAGTGACGAGGACTTCGCCGACCTGCCACTCACGACGTCGCGGGCGATCGACGTGCTGGAGTTCGTGCCGGCCGACCAGGTCGACCCGATCCTCTACAACAAGGCCTATTTCATGGAGCCCGAGGGCACGGCGACCAAGCCGTATGTCCTGCTCAGGGACGCCTTGTCCGACTCCGACCGGGTGGCGATCGTCAAGGTCGCCCTGCGCCAGCGGGAGCAACTCGCGACCCTGCGGGTCCGCGACGGCGTGCTGCTGCTCAACACCATGTTGTGGCCCGACGAGATCCGCAAGGCCGACTTCGGGTTCCTGGACGAGGACATCTCGGTACGCCCGCCGGAGCTCGCGATGGCCAGCTCGCTGATCGACTCGATGGCGGGCAACTTCGTCCCGGACGCCTTCACCGACGACTACCGCGCGGCGCTCCAGGAGGTCATCGACGCGAAGGTCGAGGGCCGGGAAATCGTCGCCCCGGAGGAGGCCGAGGAGGCCCCGTCGGCGGCGGTCGACCTGATGGCGGCGCTGAAGGCCTCGGTCGAACGCGCCCGCGCGGCGCGCGGCGAGGCCCCGGCCGACGAGGAGGACGAGGGCGAGGCCCGCCCGGCCACCCCGATCACGGCGGCGAAGAAGTCGGCCACGAAGAAGGCCGAGCCGGCGGCGAAGAAGGCGACCCCGGCGAAGAAGGCGGCGGCCAAGAAGGCGGAGCCCGCGAAAAAGACGGCAGCGAAGAAGACGACCCGCAAGTCCGCCTAGGCCGGCGGAGGGGCCGACGCGCGTGTAATCCGGGGACCGACGCACTCGTAATGCGTCGACCGCGGCCGAAGCCTGCGCGAAGCTGCGGCCTATGCGGCGAGGTAGGTCAGCAGCGGGCAAGGCAGGCTACCGTCACTTGCCGGTTGAACCGCACGCCCGAGCGATTCAGCGCCGCAGGGCGAGGTGGAGGTCCTTGACCGATAGCAGCAGGTGCATCGGGTTGGTGGGGCTCGGCTCGAACGCCGCCAGGTGCAGGTAGAAGTCGCGGGCCGCGATCGAGTCGCAGCGGAGCAGCGCCGCGCGGATGCCTGTCGGCTCCGCCGCCGCCGCGATCCTGTGCAGTGCGTCCGCTACCAGGGCTCGTCCCAGGCCCGTGCGGCGTACCGACCTGTCCACGCCGAGGCGCGTCACCATCAGCACCGGGTGGCGAAAGCGGGCCCGGTCCCGGGCCAGCCGCCGCGGCACCGACGCCGGTGCGACGCTGCCCGCCGCCAGCGCGTAGTAGCCCACCACCCGCTGCGCCCCCGGGACCACGTAGACCCGGCACCGGCCGGCCCGTTGCTGCAGCAGCGCCTGCTCGACCAGCCACCGTGACTGCCCGGCCGATCCGCAGTCGAAGCCGCCGACCGGGTGCGCCGCGGTCAGCGGCACCGCGACGCTCACCGGCGGTCGGGGTCGAGCAGCTCGGGCGGGCCCCAGACGGCCACCGCCGGGCGGGCGAGCGCGTCGTCGAAGACCCGCCAGCCGGCCTCGTCCAGCAGGAACAGCCGCGGGTCGGCGAGCATGGTGGCCGCGGCCTCGGTGGCTGCGGACACCACGAACGTCTCCAGCGACGTGCCGGTGGCCTCGCTCGCCGCCTCGAGCAGCGCTTTCTGCCCGGGCTCGACGCGCAGGTGCAACCGCTCGCTCATGCGGGAAACCCTTGCACAGGAGCGCAACCCCTCACGTCACTCCAGGGTGCTGACCTCCAGGGCACCGTCGGCGTAGTCCGCGCGTACCCGCTTCTTGTCGAACTTGCCCACCGAGGTCTTCGGGACCGCCTCGATGAAGCTCCAGCGCTCCGGCAACTGCCACCTCGGCACCCGGTCGGCCAGGAACGCGCGCAGCTCGTCGGGGGTCGCGGTCGCGTCCGGGCGGAGGACCACCGTGGCCAGCGGGCGTTCGTCCCAGCGGTCGTCGGGGACCCCGACCACGCAGGCCTCCAGCACCGCCGGGTGCGCCATCAGCACATTTTCCAGCTCGACCGACGAGATCCACTCGCCGCCGGACTTGATGACGTCCTTCGCGCGGTCGGTCAGCGTCAGATAGCCGTCCGGCGACAGGGTGCCCACGTCGCCCGTGCGCAGCCAGCCGTCGCGGAACTTCTCCGGGTCGGGCTCGTCCTCGCCCAGGTAGTGGGCGGTCACCCACGGGCCGCGGACCTCCAACTCGCCCACCGACTCGCCGTCGGCCGGGACCTGCTCGCCCAGCGGGCCGATGATCCGGGCCTGGACCCCCGCCGGGAAACGGCCCTGGCTGTCGCGATAGGGCAGCAACGCCTCGCCGGTCACCCCGGCCGGCGGCCGCGACACCGAGCCGAGCGGCGACATCTCGGTCATGCCCCAGGCGTGCACGATCTCGATGCCGAACCGCTCCGCGTACGCGTCCATCAACGCGGGCGGGCACGCCGAGCCGCCGACGATGGCCTCGCGCAGAGCCGACCCGGGCTCCAGGTGGCCGAGCACGTCGTTCCAGATCGTCGGCACCGCGCCGGCCTTGGTGGGCTGCAGCGCCTTGATCATGGCCGCGATCGGCTCACCCTGGAGGAACCGGTCCGGCATGATCAGCGACGCGCCGGACATGAACGCGGCGAACGGGATGCCCCACGACATCGCGTGGAACATCGGCACGATGGCCAGCTCGCGGTCGGTGGAGGCCAGGCCGAACGCCTCCGGCATGCACACCTCCATGGAGTGCAGCCAGATGGACCGGTGCGAGTACGCGACGCCCTTCGGGTTGCCCGTCGTGCCCGACGTGTAGCAGAGCGCGGCCGCGTCGCGTTCGTCGACGAGCGGCCAGTCGTACGTCGTCGGCCGCCCCGCCAGCAGCTCGTCCCAGTGGTGGATCGTCACCCGGCCCGCCAGCGGCGCGGGGTCGCCGCCCCCGACCACCACCACATGCTCCACAGTGGACATCTGCGGCAGCACCTTGGCCAGCAACGGGATCAGCGTCGTGTCGACGATGACCACGCGATCCTGCGCGTGGTTGGCGATGTAGGACACCTGGTCGGGGAACAGCCGGATGTTGAGCGTGTGCAGCACCGCGCCCATGCTCGGCACCGCGAAGTAGGCGACCAGGTGCTCGCCGTTGTTCCACATGAAGGTGCCGACGCGCTGGTCGCCGGTCACGCCCAGCTCGTCACGCAGGGCGTGGGCGAGCTGGGCCGCGGCGGCGCCGACCTCGGCGTACGTCATCCGCCTGGGTTCGGCGCCTGTCCACGTCACCACCTCGGCGGCACCGTGCACGGTCGCGCCGTGCTCGAGGATGCGGGAGACGAGCAGGGGGGCGTCCATCATCGTGCTGCGCATAGCATCAACCTAGTGGCGCAGCTCACACCCGGCCACAGGTCAGATCAGAGTTTCGGCGCGGGCTTCCATCTCCTCGGGCGTCGGCGTCCGCTGCTCCGGCGTCGCGGCACCGCGCAGCTCCCGGTCGGGCATCAGCACGGTGAGCACCACGGCCACGAGCGCGACGAGCCCGGCGACCAGGAACACGGTGTGCAGCGAGTCGACGAACGACACCTGGATCGCGTTGCGCACCACGTCGGGCAGCGCGAGGATCTTCGACGGCTCGTTGATCGAGATGCTGCCCGTACCCAGGGATGACTGGACGCCCGCGGCCTGCTCCGGGCTGAGCTGGCCGACCGCACCGGGCACCCGGGCGGCCGTCTCGGTGGCCAACCGGCTGCTCAGGATCGTGCCGAGGATCGCCACGCCGAACGAGCCGCCCAGCGACCGGAAGAACGTCGCGGCGCTCGTACCCGCGCCCAGGTCCCGCAGGTCGACCGTGTTCTGCACGGCCATGACCAACGACTGCATGGAGGCACCGAGGCCGACGCCGATCACGATCATGAAGATGAACGCGACGCCGAGGGACGTGCCGACGCCGAGTTGGGTGAACAGCAGGATGCCGACGCCGAGCAGCGCCGCCCCGACCACCGGGAACCACTTGTAGCGGCCGATCCGGCTCATCGCCCGGCCGACCAGCACCGAGGTGACGATGATGCCGGCCATCATCGGCAGCATCAGCAGGCCGCTCTCGGTCGGCGAGGAGCCCTTGACGATCTGCAGGTAGAGCGGGATGAAGATGATCGACCCGAACATCGCCAGGCCGAGGATGAAACCGGCGCCGTTGGCCAGCGCGAACGTCGGCCGGCGGAACAGGTGCAGCGGCAGGATCGGCTCGGCCGCCCGGCTTTCCTGGAGGAGGAAGAGCACCGAGAAGACGGCGCCGACCGCGAACAGGGCGATGATCGTGCCGGAGCCCCAGGCGTACTCGGTGCCGCCCCAGCTCAGGGCGAGCAGCAGGGCGCTGACGCCGATCACCAGCAGGATCGCGCCCAGCCAGTCGATCTTGTGCTCGCGCTTCTTGAACGGGATCAACCGCATCACCTTGTACGCGACGACGATCGCGATGATCGCCAGCGGCACGTTGATGTAGAAGATCCAGCGCCAGTTGGTCTCGGCGAAGTAGCCGCCGGCCAGCGGACCCGCGACCGAGGCCAGGCCGAACACCGCGCCGAACAGGCCCTGGTAGCGGCCGCGCTCGCGGGGCGAGACGACGTCACCGATGATCGTGAAGGCCAGCGTCATCAGGCCGCCGGCACCCAGGCCCTGGATGGCCCGGGTGAAGATCAGCTCGGTCATGTTCTGCGACAGGCCGGCCAGGAGCGAGCCGACCAGGAAGGTGCCGATCGAGAACAGGAAGACCGGCCGGCGCCCGATCAGGTCGGAGATCTTGCCGTACAGCGGCGTCGAGGCCGTCGAGGCGAGCAGGTAACCCGTCACCACCCACGAGTAGTGGTTGATGCCACCGAGCTCACCGACGATCGTCGGCAGCGCGGTTCCCACGATCGTCTGGTCCAGGGCCGCGAGGAGCATGCCGAGCATGAGGCCCGACATGAGCAGCAGGATCTGACGATGCGTGAGCTGGGGTCGGGTGGGGGTGGTGGCGGGGGCGGTGCTCATTGCGCAAATTCTTCTCCGGAAGAACCTGCATCTGCCACGGATTGTGCAGTGAAACACCTCCCCCGATGAGCGCTAGCCGGCGAACCTCTCCACGATCGTCTTGTTGAAGGCGGGGATGTCGCCCGGGTTCCGGCTGGAGATCAGGTTGCCGTCGACGTGCACCTCCTCGTCGACCCAGTCGGCGCCGGCGTTGACGATGTCGGTGCGCAGGCTGGGGTACGAGGTGAGCGTGCGGCCCTGGAGCACGCCGGCCTCGACCAACGTCCACGGGCCGTGGCAGATCACGCCGATCGGCTTGCCGGCGTCGGCGAACGCCTTCACGAACGCCACCGCGTCCTCGTCCATCCGCAGCTTGTCGGGGTTCTGCACACCGCCGGGCAGCACGAGCGCGTCGTAGTCGGCCGCGTTCGCGCCGGCGACCTCACGATCCACCGCGTACGTCCGGGACTTCTCGGTGTGGTCCATCGACTGGATCTCACCGGATTTGATCGAGATCAGCTCGGCGGTGCCGCCGGCCTTCTCCACCGCGTCGCGGGGCTCGACGTACTCGGCCTCCTCGACCCCGTCGGTGGCCAGGAACGCTATCCGCTTGCCATCGAGGCCCATGGTGATGGTCCTTCCTCTCAGCTGTGGGTGTCGGGGCTGTGCATCTCGCGGGCGGCGTCCGGATCGGCCGGCGACGGCGGCGTGCCTTCCAGCGACCCCTGCGGCCCGAGGGTGATCGTGCGGCGACCGGCCTTGACCACCCGGGGCAGGGTGACGGTCAGCAGGCCGTGGTCCATGGTCGCGTCAACCCGGTCGGGGTCGACGTCGGCGGGCAGCACGACGCGATATTCGAAGGCCCGCCGGGCGCCCTCCTGCGGCGCGGTGCGGGCCCGCACGACGACCTCGCGCACGTCGACGTCGAGCGCCACCTCCTCCGGCGCGACACCCGGCAGGCGGGCGGTCACGGTGAAGGCCTCGTCGGTCTGGTCGAGATCGATGTCGCCGGACGCGCCGCGGTTGCCGAACCCGGATCCCACCAGCCGACTGATCTCGGCACGCAACGACTGCAGTTCTGCGAAGGGATCCCAACGCCGCTCGGGACTGTTCATATAACCAGCGCTACCCGGCGCCCGGGTGGCGAAACATTGGAGCCGCCTGACGGAATCGAACCGTCGACCTACGCTCTTCGAACGGTGGATGCTTGACCATGTCGTCGCTTTTCATTGCCCGTCGTTGAGCTGCGGAAACGCCAAGACAGGGTGATCATCACTTGTCACCGATAGTCGGCCTTTGGCAGGGGTTTTCGGGGGGTTAAACGGGGGCGACATCTGGTCGATGGGGACCCCCGAGCCGTCAGGCCGCAGATCCGTGCTTCCAACCAGCCCACCACGGGGATGGCGTGGACTTCACACTTCGAGGGAGACGCGTCGTGGAGCGATGATTCGGGCTCGTCGGAACAGCTCTCGACGGGGCAGCCAGATAAGAGCAAAGTTCTTGTACTGGTTGCAGTACACCTCGGTAGCTAGCGTAACCGATTCGTTACGCAGGTCCGGGAGGGCTAGGGTTCCTGGGACAGCGTCGTTTCCTCTCCGTGCGGGTGGGATCGACTCGATGAACAAGTAGGGCCGTGCCTCCAACTGGTGGGGCCAGCCGGCGGCATCTCCAAAGCGTTTCTGCCACTTGGCTGAGTAGACAACCTCACGTCGGCGATAGCGAAGCGGGTTTGTGCCGCACGGAGACAGGTCTAGGACCACGCCGGCGACCGTGGCTCGGTGGGTTTCGACGTATCGAACAAAGGCGGCGTGGCCAGAGGAGCCGACGATCGAAGCGAGTTCCAGAACAGTGGCCATCCCGACGCGGTAGTCGTCGGCCATGTCCGCGAAGACGTCGCCTTGGAAGAGGAGTTCTGCGGCGCCCTGGTTCGCTTGCCACTCGAAGGTTCTGCGCACCGAGGGAGCGAAACTGGCGGCGTCGTCCGCGTACGCGAGCGCCTTCTGCCATGGCAGAGCGTCATGGACGACCTCGTGTAGCTTCCTGTAATCGATCTTCGCTTGGTTCTGAATCGAAGGGTCGATGTGGATCTCCCGCGCCTCGCGGTCCAGGAGGGCATGAACCTTGCCCTTGAGTTTGCGCATGGCTCGTTGGATGTGCGCTGGGGCCTTCTCAACGACCAGTTCCGAGAGCATCGAGTGGGCGGGTTGGGTCAGGCCGGCGGCGGCGACAATGTCGTCGACCGGCGTGGGGAAGCGGCCACTCGCCGATGCCGCGCGCAGCAGCCGGTCTGTCGCCTTCCGGATGGCGGGGCCGTCCGGAGTGTCGCGGAGCATGGATCCCCCTAACTGTTGGGGTTACGCGTCCGGTACCAATCGAGATACTTCGATAGCTCTTCGGCCTCATCCTCGGTGAGTTCTTCACTACTCAGCGCGTAGGTGAGCTCGTTGCGACGGCGTTCGGTCTCGTCGACTCGATTCGGGACGACGTAACCTGCCAGACGCATCAACTCTGCGTAGTCCAGGTCAAGCGCTTCCGCGAGCTGGAAGAGGATGTTGGGCGATGGCTGTTTGACCCCGCCGGATTCAAGTTTTTGCAGGTATGCAGTCGAGATGTCAGCCGCGGTCGACACCGCGCTGAGCGGCATGTTCCTGCGGTCACGCGCTCTGCGTAGTCGCCTTCCTAGCTCATTGTGTGCGGGCGCGGAGTCGGTCACGCATCTGCCCTCCTCGGCCTCGGTCAGCAACGGTTCTACCGTAGTGGACGCCACCACCTCGGTTGACACGGACTCGATCTCCGTGTACTTCTTCTATAGTAGTGTTCGTCCTCTCTAGGAGAAGAACAATGACTCAGCTTGAGACATCCAGCAAGAAGGACACCAAGACCGTGAAGGTGACGTTCGCGGTCAGCCCGCGCGGCCCCTACACCGCCACCGAACCGGGCGGTACGACCATCGCGACGGTTCTGGCCGCCGCGAAGAAGCACTTCCGCGTGGTTGACGACCCGCAATTCGTCTATGTCCTGGCATTCGACGGCCAGGACGCGGCCGGTGACGCCACCCTCGACGATGTCGCCGGCGACGCCCGCCACGTGAAATTCACCTTGGTCAAGAAGATCACTCAGGGATGAGCCTCGACCTCGAGTCGCAACTGAACCTCGTACGTGACGAGGCCGACGTCGTTTCTTTCCTCACCAGTCACGCTGGCGGGATCGATCGCGACGACCGGCTCGGGGACGGGAAGGGTGACGCGGCCGTGTACTGGGCGACAGTCCGGCCGCGCACCCACCCAGACGAGACCTACTTCGCGCGCTTCGAATGGTTCACCTACCCGTACGAGCCACCGTCGATCAAGTTCGCCACTTCGGTCCGCGGCTCGCTCACGGCGCCGACGGCCTGGCCGGTAGTTGTCGGCTACCGACCGCAGAGCCTCGACATTTGCCGGCCGATGTGCCGCGAAGGCTTCGCCACACACCCGGAATGGAACCAGGGCTCAACAGCGTGGCCCAGCACCGGCAACCCGTTCCTCTGGGTCGTGGAGCTTGTCCAGTACCACCTTGACAACGAGTACGAAAGCAGGTTCGCGTGAGCGACTCAACCCTGATCATCCCGTCCGCGGCCGTAGCTGCGATCGCCTCCGAGACGGGCGCGCTCGGGCGGCTCCGGGTAGAGACTGGTGGATTCCTCCTGACGCCTGTTGGCGATCCGACGATCACGGTCGTGGCGTTCACCGGGACCACCGGGATCATTCGGCATCGCAAAATGCTGCAAATCAGCGCGCGGGCTCTCGGCCGTCTGTTCGACTACGCCGACGGCCACGACCTACACGCGCCCGCGCAATTCCACTCGCACGAAACAACCGCGTTCCTGTCTCGCACCGACGCCACGCACGGCCTCCGAGTTGACGGCTTCACCTCCGTGGTGATTCCCCGCTTCGCCTCTCCGCCGGGCGATCCCGCCGCCTGGGGCTGGTGGACCTTCCGCGACACCGCCTGGGAGACCATCACGCCAGCCCGGCCCAGCACCGGCAACGCCCATCTAATCCGCTTCGACGAGGACGGTATCCATGCGTACTGAACACTCTCGCGCCCAGCGCCTCGCCGAAGGGGTGACGGCCGTAACCGCTAACGAACTAGCCCTCCGGCTCGATGAAGCCACAATCATGATCACTATCGACCCGGACATGCCCAACGCCGCCCTCGTCGCACGCGTCCTGACCACCACGCTGCGTCGAGGACCGGGCAACCTGGTCCTGGTAAACAACCGCCTCCCGACCACCCTGATCGACACGATCGACGCCGCCACGGCCGCGATCGATCCGACCCGACCCATACGCGTCGCGACCAGCAACCCAGACACAAGCATCCGAGTACACGTCGGTGCCGAAGCACCCGGCCACACGATCCGAGTCGTACCCGAGGGATGCGGCGCCCACATTGCCTCGACCCCCACGGCACGCATCCGGCCCACACAACCCGGCAACGCGCTGGGCGCGATCTATGCCAGCGCGCTCGCCGCCGCCGAGATCTTCAAGCACACCGCCGCCGTGGTTGACGACCGTAGGGTCATACACCGCCACCTACGCTTCTGCCCCGTCACGCTATCCACCAACCTGACCCGAAGCCCGGCACTCGATGACGTGACGCGCCTTGCTCTCACTCTCGTCGGCATCGGCGCGATCGGCACCGCCATCGTCCTCATCATCAGCGAACTCAACGCCGAAGGAGTCCTCCTCGCCGTCGATCGGCAGCACTTCGCTCTAGAGAACCGGGGAACCTACTCCCTCGGCGGCGACAAGGACACCAGAACCAAACCGTGGAAGACCGACCTCGCGAAACGAACCCTCAGCCGCTTCGACGTCACCCCATGCAACGACGACATCGACGCCGTAGTTCAGCGCATCGACGCCGGCCAAGCCCCATGGCACCCAACCGTGCTCACCGCCCTCGACACCCCGGACGCCCGCCGGAGCGCACAACGACTCTGGCCCGACCGTCTGATCGATGCCGCCACCGGCGACACCATGCTCGGACTCCATGACCACCGTCACGGCATCGACCCCTGCATGGCCTGCCACTTTCCAGTTCGGACAGACGAGCCCTCTGGGGTGCAAGCGGTCGCCGACATGCTGGGCCTCTCTGCCCACCTTCTCGCCAACGGCGAAGCCATCCTCCAAGAAGCCCACCTCACAGGACTGCTACCCGCACAACGGGCACGGCTTGCGCCCCACGTCGGCAGTCGGATGTGTGGACTCGCCCGCGCCACTGGGCTGACCGACCTCAACGCCGACGGCTACATGCCATCCATCCCTTTCGTCTCCATGCAGGCAGCATGCCTAGCCGTCGGACGCCTCATCGCTAGCCAGCTCAATCTCGACGTCCCTGGCAACCTCGTCCAGTACGACAGCCTGATCGGACCTCACCAGGCGACTACTGAAACCATGCGCATCCGGCCAGGCTGCATCTGCGTCAGCCGCGCCACCACCATCAATCAAGTCCGAACCTATCGACGGAGCGCAGCGGCTCCTCTTGCTCACTGAACCAGTCAACACCTCCGATCCAGAGACCTGTCCACGCGGCCGTCTCTGCCAAGCACGCTGTGGACTACCTCCTAGTCGGTACGGCAACATGTTGAACGCGCGGATATGCGTGAGGCGCCGTGACATCGTTCGGCAGAGTCGCGGCCGAAGCTGCGTGATGTCCGGCCTGGACCAGGGCGACACTGTAGGTGCCTGCACCCAAGTTCTCCGCGTGGCACTCACCGCACGGTCCGTTCCGCTGGCACCCCGCGCGGGTGACGAGGTTGCGAACGTGGTGGTATGCGTCGTTGGGGTGGTCGGCCTTGACCGCGTACCAGGTGCCCGCGCGGTCCTGGTCTGCCAAGGCGGCGGCCACCGACGGACGCATCGGTAGGCAGAGGTCCGTCCCGTCGTGGCGAATCAAGAAGGTCCGGTCGAGGTAGTCGCACTCGTCCGGCTCGGGCTCGTGTTGGGCGAACCACGCGGCGGCGTCGGTAATCTTTCCTGGCCCCCAGAGCAGGTCGGCCGGGTAGTGGGTAACTTCTACGCGGGAGTCGTAGTGGCGCAGCTCGGGGTCGCTGACCCGCTCGTCCGGGCGGAAGACGGCGCGCAGGACGACACATTCCCAAGGGCGGTCATCGGGATCGACAAATTCGGCGAAGGCATCGGCGGCGACCGCGGTGCACGTCTCGCTACCATCGGTCGTCCAAGCCATCACGACGACCTCGCGCCGGAGCGGCGACGGATAGAGCCGTCCTCCAGGGGTAGGCACGCCCCACAGCTGGTTAATGATCTCGGCCAGGTCGCGAAGCGTGCCCGCTGCCTCCACCGGACCGATGAGGTGGTAGGCGGTGGGGTGGGCAACAAAGTTGCGCAGGTTCGACAACGCCTGCTCGATACCGCGGTTACGCTGCCCACGCAGCAGCCCAACCTTCCGCGCCCAAGCCCACAGATCACCGAGCATCCCGCCGTTGAACGCCATCGAGCTCCCGCCCGAAAGGCTGAGCCACCAGCCGCGCCGAGGGCGCGAGCGGCGACCACGAAGAAAATCCTGCACCTGGTCGTACCTCGAAACGGCCACCTGATGATCGACACCCGCGTCGTCGACGAACGTCACAGTGCCCCGGTGGAAGTCAACGAACCGGTCCCGCAGCGCCTGTTCGATCACCAGCAGGGCGTGATCGTGCACCAGCGTGTACACCTCGTAGCACAACACACCATAGGCGTAGACAGTCCGCAGGTGCTCGAAGCTCTGCCGCGTCCCCTCGACGACGCGCGGATCGAGCTCCAACTGGGATGCGACCTGTTGCTGGTACTCGGCGGCGTCCTGGGCGCGCATCTGCACGCCCAGGCCCAACCCCACGGGGGTAAACCGCAGCGTGCGGTCGTCTGGTTGGCGTAGCTCATCGAGCGTCTTGATGATCACTCCAGCGCCTTCCTTAGTGTGGTGAACCGAGCAGAATAGAGCCGGCACCTCCGGCAGGCGAACTGTTTCGCTGCAGACCACACCGGACACGTGATGGAGGTCTTTGGTAGCGGCTTGCCGAGTCACTGCGGACTTAGGTCAACGGCTGCTTGGCCAGGCTGAGTCGCGAGGCCCGTCAGGCTCGCTAGGCGCCGGCACCGGTGACTTCTGGAGACGAGCAGTCGGTCGTTCAAGGCAGCGACCGCTCGCGGCCAAGGTCACGTGGCACGTGCGGGTGCTCCCGCAGTGCGAGGGAGCGACGGCTCTGCGAGAGGTCGTTAGTCCTCAGCGTGCGCGGTTGCCGACCAAACTGGAACGGATCGGTGCGCGAGAGCTTGCTGCTGCGTCGAGTTCGGCAAGATCGGTTGGTACATCAGAGCCGTCATCCTGGCCGGGGGGTCGCGAAGGCAAGGCGGGACTAGACCACTACACAGTCAGGTCTAGTCGCTTCACCCGACTCACTTCACCCAGCCAAGGCTAGGGCGCCGCACCGAGGGTCGTACCCAACCGCCACGAGACGGTCCGATCAATGGGCGGCGATGCACAATAGTGCGGTGACGGAAGGCACGGCGACGAAGCCCAAACCTATTTCGCACAGGAAGCCGGATCTGAAGACGGTTCGCGAGCTGTACGGGACGGCGTTCAGGTGCGGTAAGCCTGGCTGCGGCAAGCCGCTCTACACGATGAACAACGACACCGGCGAGACGCTGCTCAACAGCGAAGTGGCCCATATCTGCGCGCGCAGCGAAGGCGGCCCGCGGTGGGATGCGGACATGACCGAGGCGGAGAACAGAAGCGCGTCCAACCTCATCCCGCTTTGCCTTGACCACGCCCGCGAGATCGATGCAACGCCGGAGCACTACTCCGTGGAGCTCTTGCACGGGTGGAAGCGAACGCAGCTCGATGAGCACGCCAAGATCCAGAAGGCTTGGCCACTGACGGAGGATGAGGCCCAGCAGGTCAGCGACGCCTCGTTCCGACCGGACGACTACGGCACCGCCATCGCTGCCGCCTCCAGCGTGACCGCAGCCGCCCGCGCCGTCGGGCACCTAGTGGAGACGGCTCGTCAGCAGCGTCGTGTCCCTTTTGAAGCAGCAGCGTCGTGGCATGCGATGCGCACGCGCGTCCACCGGAGCATGCCCCGTCCCTGGAACGCCACCACGGGGGAGCCGCTGCCGCCGATCGAGCCATCCCACATGGAGACGGTGCCGTACGCGCGGCGGCTCGATGAAGCGCTTGATCAGGTTGTGAAATCCCTTAGCCCGCTGGCAGCGACGCTGGTGGCCGAACTGCATGCCGTACGCGCTGCCGTCACGCGGGTCGCGGCCTGGTGCGACTGGGTTGAGACTGCCGCATCGGCAGTGCTGGTCGCCGCTGGCAGATGGCCCGGCCGGCCGCCCGAGAACGATGACCAGGTGCACGCCGATGCGATCGCAGAGTTGGTCCGGGCGTCGGAAGCGTTGAGCGCGGTTTGGCGGGGCCAGCAGGCGGAGCAGCCTCCTGAACCGCCGGAACCGTCGCCCGAACCTGTCGAGACCGACCTACAGCGGCTGCTCCGGGAGCACTCGCAACTCCTGGACCGTTCTCGTCCCTGGGCGCGGGTCACCGGGCGCCAGTACGACCCCGACCTGTACGCCGAACTCCTGCACGCGGCGCAGTTCGCCGTGGCCCTACCACCGCTTCTGATGTTCCTCCATCTCGATCTAGAAACGACGGCCGCATTGGCGTCCAAGGTCGCCCGCAACGCCGACGACGCGACGTTCGCCAGTCTCATCGACGATGCGGCTGCGCAGGAGCCACTCGCCATCGCCGTAAGGCTGACGCAGCAGCTCATGTTCGTCGCGCAGAAGAAGGAGCGGGCGGATCTAGAAGGGAAAGCACGTGAGCACGTGACGCGGCTACTGCTAGACGCCGACTGGACCGACCAGGCGCTCTGGGTCGACAACCGGCACCACGTAAGGGCGCTGTTGTCAGGAACGGCGTCGATCAGCACCGACGACGAGGTCCGCGACCGCCTCGCCTCCGCCATAACCCGCCGGCCAGAACTCCTCGACGCGATCCTGCTCGGCGTCAGCGAACAGTCCGAACAGCACGACCACCACGATTTCAGCCGAGTGGTCGGCATCAACGTCCACATCAAGAGACCGCCACGGTGGTTTCCAGCGGCAGTCGTCGCGGCCGAGATCCGACGCCGACACCCGGAGCTGCAACCGGCCGACCCGGATGACGATCACAGCGACGAGGACGACGTGCGACATCTGGCCGCCCAGGTGCTGCACATCGAGACCCACGCTCCCTGACAAGCCGGATCGTCCTCGGCAATTGGCTCGTCAATCCAGCGGAGTGGTACGCGGCAGCACGACAGTGTTCGGTTGCGACCCCCAACAGTGAAATACCTCGGGGGCTGCCATTCCGCTCACGAGCCGGCCTCTGGGCTATCGGGCTCCTCCTCGGCGACCGGGATGCCTCGACGTTCGAGGCGAGATCGGACTGCGACGTGGTGGACCACGGGCGTGACTGCGAGGACGTGCTCGACCATCGTCGCCAAGAACTGCGCAGGTCCGATGTCTGGCGGCACAGCGTCGGTGTCTACCTTTACTACTGCACCGTCTGGTGAGTCCGTCGTCCAGTCGACCAACGCAAGGCCAGTCGCGGTGTATCCGTTTGCTTCACCTAGCCCCCGGAGCTTGCGGATCATGTCGACGGTGCGCTCGTAAGCATCCGGCTCCTCAGCCAGGATCGTCGCTCGTTGGACGAAGAAGAAGCCGACAGCGGCGAGCGGATACCGGCCGCGCAAGTTTGCAGCGTCGCCGTATGCCTCCTCGAACCGATTTGGCAAGTTCTTACCGAAAGAGGACAGTTGGGCCTTTGTGCTGATCAAGAGTTCGGGCCCTCTATCCCACCGTGAGATGCACACATCGACCTGCTTGTAGTAGGCCCGGCCAAGCACCTTGGCGTCCGCCGGCCCAACTGCCGATATTTGCGGCAGCCTTCGACGCAGGTCATCTGCTAGGGCGCGAGGTAGCTTACTTAGGAGCATAGAGATCTCCCTTGGTAGGACGCGCGGACGAGTGGCACGTGGCCAGACCTCGTCCCCGTCGAACCCGCACCGCCGCAATTCGTGAGCGAGCCAGGCGTCGATTCCCTTGGCGAACCTCCCGCTCTCGGATGCCTCGTTACCTCGAACGGGAATGGAGAGCAAGTTCCCTAGGAGACCGAAGTCTGGGAGGTAACGGGGCTCGTCTCCCCTGGTATGCGCCCATGGGTCGTTCGGAGCGGCCTCCGCAAGAACCGCGTCATACGCGCTAAAGGCATCTTGCCTGCTCAAAGCGCTCCTCTGCGAGGCTTGGGCTGTGACCTGATGAGTTCATCGTTCCGAAAGCTAAGCCGGCAACTTATCGAAGCGCCGACACGCTTCTCCGCGTCAAGACAGGATCGGCCAGGCAGACGAATCATGCCTCATTTTCGCTGTCCTGGTCAGCCCGATGACCGGCGGGCTCAGCCTCGGTGATCGCAGTCGCCAATGTATCGAGAACCGTGTCGACCGTTGTCCAACCCGACGCGGCAGCCGGGGCAAGCGGCTGATACTTCCGATCGTCAGGAGCCGCCGCGTAGGCGAAGACGCCGACGCCGTCGAGGTACGTGTCGTGGAGTTCCGACGCTTCCTCGGCGATCGTGGCCAATCGCGCCTTGGCGCCCAAGCGCGCGCCCCACAACAGGTAGACCTTCGGCGGCTGCACACGGCGCCATTGGTCCCATGTGCCCATCGGACGTGCCGGGTCGTGCTGGGAAAGTTTCAGGTCGGTGGCAGCGAACTTGAGCTCCTTCCGACGTGTCACCCAATCCGCCATCGCCTTGCGCTCGGGGATATCGCCCTGCTGGGCGGCGCCGCTCATGCGTGTGAGCAAGCAGATTCGCGGAGCCGCGAGCGGCGGCGTGCCAGAAGGCCATGCAACGTCGATGGTGTGATCCTGCGAGAAGCCGCGGACCCGGACCCGCGCTTCCAGCCTGGACGATGTGCGATTCTCCACCAACAGCGAAATCAGCTCTGCCCACCAGTGGCCCTTGGAACGGTATACAGCGTTCAACCGAGTTGCGGGATCCTTGCCCTGGTCTCCCATGCCGCGCGGCGGGACCCCTGCCGCGCGGTAACGATCTAGGCACCAGAGGATAGCGAGAAACTGCCCCTCAACAGCCGAAAACTGGATCATGACGTCGTCCTGGATCTTGTTCTTCAGATCGGACCACATGTCGCCGGGGTGGCCGGCCTCGTCCTCCAGCGTCTGTGCACTGCTCACCTGGTGGTGCCCTCCGAATGCAGAGCGTGGGGATGCAACCGTTCCGTCGGCCATGAGAAGGCTAGACGGTCGCTGCGTCTTCCGCACCCATTCTTCTCGAGCGCAACGTGCGAGCGGCTTCCTGGACCTGGGCCACATCATCGGAGGGAAGCTTGAGCACTTCAAGCAACAGAGCCTCATCGACTCGTTTGACGACATTGGTCCATCGTCCGCCCTGCAGTTGCCGATCGATGCGGTGACGATCATCTGCCAGGATGGCCCACGCCTGCTGCATCGCCTTGAAATTCGGCACTGGCAGGACAGCCGCTTCGCTGGGCTCCATCTTGAGGATTCCGCCGCCGTAGGACCGACCAAAAATCTCCGCGCCGAGCATCGTCACGCTATTGAATGCCAGCAGCGGCAGTGCGAACCTTGCCGATGCGGGCGCCTCCTCGCGAAGCCGGATTCCGTGCATCGAGTTCAAGAACGTGCAGCCGATGGAGTTCGTCACCATGCGCGGGTAGCGATGACTCATGTAGGTGAAGAACAGGTCGGGCGGGCTCACAGCAGGAGGCCGCCACCACGGTGTCCGAATCCTACACTTGTACGCTTGGTCGACCCCTAGGTCTTTGCCATGCTTGATGTAGGACCGCAACTCTGGGGAATCGTCGTCCGGGTCCGGACACAGAAGCCAGACCGCTTCGCCAGCATCGCGAAGCCTCCGCCATTGGGGCTGCGAGAATGAAAGCCCTTTCAGATGCTTGGACCCAGGGGGAACGATCTTCCGCAGTTGACCGGCCATCTCAGTTAGGCCAAATTCGTTTGCAGTGGCATCGGTGAGGGCGAAGAATGAATTAGCACCGGTTACGGTGCCGAGCTCCGGGCTACCGTACCGCGAAAGCGGAATCATATGCTCGTCGTTGATTTTTTTGAAGATCCGGCGCTGCCTGTTTGGGAGTAGGAGATCGGTCCACTTGCCGCCGCCGGTTAGCGCGGCAGTCAAGTTCTCCATCGTCCGGACGCGACCAAGATCCTCGGCATCATCGAAGTAGTACAGCGAGAAGGAGTCGCAGCCCCCGCTGCCCGCCGCCAGTACTAGAACGACCTTTTCAACGGCGTCGTCGAACTGAAGGCGATCGAATAGAACCAGATGGACCTGCTCGAAGCGATTACGCAGCCAGACGCGAATCGGTTCGGCATAGCCCACCGTCAGCAACTCGGCCGGCAGTACCATCGCCAACCGGCCTTCGGGCTTAAGGAAAGCGCATGCATGAACGAGAAGTGGTGCCCAGGACGACGCCAAGCCCGACAAGCGAACGCCCTGACGCAACGCGGCCTGCCTAGCCTTCGCCTGAGCCTCGGCGCCATGCTTCTGATATCGCACGAAGGGTGGATTGCCGATAACCGCGTCCATCAACGGCAACGTCGAGCCTAGTTGATCAGGCGTCGGAACATCGAAGAAGTCGGCTTTAACGAGTTGGGCATCCATGCCCTCATCGCGCAGCAGCTGCCGGGCCCAATCGAGTGAGGTTTGGTGAAGATCAACGCCGAACAAGTGCCGGCCCAACTCGCCATCGGCAGGAACCTTACCCCGCAACCTCCGGCCTGCCGCAAGGAGAAAAACAGCCTCCCCGCATGTCGGGTCCAGCACGCGGATATCTCTGGACCCCTCGGCTGAAGGCGCTCGAGCCGAGCCCATCTCACCGCGCACCGCCCATTCAGCCAGATAATCCGCGATAGCCAGGGGCGTGAAGAACGCTCCACGCTCCTTACGTAGAGGCGCGCTATCGCCAGGCCGGATCACTAGCAAATCATACCGGCGTAACTCTCGCTTGCGCCGCCCAGGGGAGCGTGTCGCACCAAACGTCTACATTTATCCATATTTTCCAGTGCCCTACGAATCGCCTAAAACAGCGGAACCCGGACTAGCATTCGCGCCTCAGTATCCTGACTCGTGCAGTGCACCGCTGATGCCCGGTCGACGGAACGCGAGGAAAGCCTTGCCCGACAGTGCATATGACCTGCTCACCGATGAAGTGGCGCCGTTCCGAGTCGGTACCCGGACGATGTCCGCGGCGATGCTTGCGTGGTTCCTCACCACCGTCTGGCGTCTCGAGCCCGAAGATCTTGCCGAGGCCATCTGCGATGGTGGCGGTGACAAGGGGATCGATGCTCTTGTCGTGGACGATGACCTGGCGGAAATTACGATCTTTCAAGGCAAGTGGCGTGAGACGGCGGTAAAGACTCAGGGGGACAACGACTTGCGGTCCTTGGTCGGCGCTGCCGACTACTTTGCGTCGGCCGCCGCCGTTGACGGACTCTTGGCCGCGAAGCCTAACGCTGAACTTCGTAACCTTCTTGTCCGTCAGGAGGTGCACAGGAAGATTGAAGATGGCTCACATTTGGTCCGCTTAGTTTTCGTGACAAATGCACACCTTGATGCCGCCGGGGCCGACTTCGTAGCGGCTCGTAAGACCGCGGAGCCGGAGCTAGACGTGTGGGACCGTGACCGGCTCGCCTACGTCGCCGATCGCGCGCGGCGAGCTGAACTTCGTCCAGAGACTGTACGGCTCACCGCCGTCACAACGCCTACTACCGTGTCCCTGACAGCGGAAGAGCAACTCTCTGTGGCTGTCGTGCCAGCGCAGCAACTCGTGGACGCCCTCCCTGGCATTTCTGATTACACACTCTTCAGCCGTAACGTCCGGCTCTTCGCTGGCCGCACGCGTATAAACAAAGACCTCCGCGAGACCGTCCGCAAGGCCGACGAACATGAATTGTTTCCCGCCTACCACAACGGATTGACCATCCTCACCGAGCGCCTGGCGGTCGAGGGATCGGTACTCACTCTCGATAGAGTCGGTGTCGTCAACGGCTGCCAATCCCTGGTTACCCTGTTCGAAAACAGCAAGGTCCTCACCGACAAGTTACTTGTCTTGGTGAAGGTCGTCGAAGTACATGACGACAGCTCCGTTGCTGACAAGATTACCTTTCGCTCAAACAACCAGAACCCTGTCACAATGCGCGACCAGCGCTCTAGTGACGTCGTGATGCGAGACCTCCAGAAGTCGGTCCGTGCCCAATACGGGTCTACATTCGCCCTGCGGACACGAGTCGGAGAGAACATCGCTGCCGACCGTATCCTCGATAACACTGAAGCAGCCCAGCTCATCATGGCTGCATACCTGCGCGAGCCATGGGCGGCAGTTCGCAAGGTCCGCCTTTTCGACCAGGACTACCGTCGTATCTTTAACCGCTCGATCACTCCATCGAAACTGTATTTGGTAGATCTGATTGACTCTGTCTCTAGCACCGAAAGAGCGCGCCTTCGCGACGATCTCCGGTCTAGCTTTGCGTCCATCCGATTCACGTTAGTTCACTTGATCACGCAAGTTCTACGTGAGACCGAGCTTGGAACCGACTTCATCGAAACGCCCGAAAACTGGCTCCCGGATCTGGAGGGCGAAGTCCGGGCGGCCCTTACCTCGATTGCGGAGGAGGTGGTCGACTCAGTCAACTTCTACGTGGGAGAACAAGAGCAAGAGCGAGGAAGCGAGTTCGATCCGAAGGTGGTGTTCAAAAGCCAAAGCGGCGTGACCGGCCTCGAATACGACGTTTTGCGGCAGTCGCGACGCCAGGCTAAGCGCGATGCAACAATCTTGTTCAACATTCCGTCACAGACCACTGCGCGAGATTCCGATTGAATCCGGTAATATGCGGAGGCGCAAGCCGAGACGGTGCCGACGCGGACACCGCCGCACGGTGCGGCCAGCTGGCATGAATTCGCCGAGGTGTCGGCCTGCTTCATGCCGGCGTCGCATCCGCCCGCGCGGTCAGACAACGGTGAAACGCCCGCCGGAACCCGGCCAGCCGCCCAACCGCTCCGGCCCGATCGGTGTCGTGCACACTGATCACCAGACAGCCCTTGGTTTGAGATCTTCTCCCTAGACAAAAGAAATGATCAATCAAGGGCTGTCCGCATGATCAGCCGGGGTCGATACCACCCCACCGCAGGTTAAAGCTCAAGCTTAGAGACCGCTTGCAGCAGGCACGCGTCCCAGAATGGGCAGAACGTGAAACGCTTCGGCGTGAGACTTACCGATCCGTAGTCCGTGCAACCGCGCCAGACTTTCGGCCATTGGCCCAAAGTGGTTGCGAATCGGTTGCGAATTGTGAGATTGCAGCGCGGCGATCTTAATCTGCCATTGGTCAGTGATGTCGATGATGGTGGGGAGGTCGAGTGGTACACCACGTTGGCCGAGGTTGTTGTAGCCGTCGCAGTGGTAGGCCCGGCTTGGGTGCCCGGTGGCGATGACCATTTCGGGTAGCGCGGCGAGGACGCGTTCGGCGCACCGGCGATGCTCGGGGTGGATGTCGTCGGTCGAGTGTGTGATGACGATGTCGGGCCGGACCTCGGTCAGCAGTGTGCTGATGGCAGCGGCCGTCAGTTGGTCAAGGAGGTAGAGGTCCGCGCCGAGGATCCGCGCTCCGGCTGTGGCCTCAGCGGTCCGGGTCGGGTCAAGCTTTGGGACGGCGATTGTGGCTGTCCCGCCAGTCTGGATGTGGCGGGCGATCGTGCCGCCCGCCCAGAGTTCGGCGTCGTCGGGGTGGGCCATCACAGTCAGCAGGACGGGTGAGGTCACCATAGATCGAGGGCCTCGACAACGTCGGCTGGACGCGGAAGGTCCGGGCTGGCTCGCTGCGTCGGAACAACGGCCACGGCAGTGGTGTGGTCGAGGCGGATCATGTCGCGCCATTTGAGCGCGAGCTCGAACTGGTCTCGGACGGCCTTTCCTCGGCCGCTGGTGAGACGACCTGCTTCATGGAGCTTGTCGAGGGTGAGTCCGTCGGCGAGGAGGGCGGCGGCGGTTTTGGCCCCGATGCCGCGAACGCCGGGGATGTTGTCTGCGGGGTCTCCGGTCAGGGCGCGGTAGTCGGCCCATTGTGTTGGGGTGACTTGGTATCGGGCGTAGACCTCGGCGGGGCCGATGTGGCGGTGGCCGGAGCGCATTTTGGTATTGAGGACGCTGACGCGGTCGGTCACGAGTTGGTAGTAGTCGCGGTCTCGGGACATGAGCAGGATTTGCCGCGAGGGTGGGGTGGTGTGGACGAGGGCGGCGATGACGTCGTCGGCTTCTGCGTGGTCGAGTTCGGTCCAGGTGATGCCGCAGTGGTCGAGACCGCGTTTGACGTCGGGTAGGAACTGGATCGGGGCGAGTGCGGCAGCGTCGGTGGGGCGTTGGGCCTTGTATGAAGGGTCGATCAGTTGGCGGTCGGTGCTGCCGTACTGGCCATCAAACACGACGATGACTTCGGGTGGTTCGGACAGATCTTCTCGGATGGCGACGCGCAGGAGAGCGAAGAATCCGAACAGACCGGTGAGCAGGCGGGTCTTGTCGCGGGATCGGATTTCGGCGGGGAACCCGAAGGTCGCTCCCCAGAGGAGGTTGTGCCCGTCAACAAGGAGCAGCGGGGGCGTTTGCGGCGCGGAGGGCAGGACTCTACCGCCCATCAGCTCACCACCTTTAACAGTTGGTTAGCGACAAGGGCGGGCCAATAGTCCCGCGAGCGGTAGTACGCGGCCCGTGATGTTCGTCGGTACTTTACCGCGTCGTTCAGCAGTTGACGGGAGGCGCGCCAGAGGGCAGCCGAGCCCTGGCTGCGGGGCACGATGGCCCCGCCGTCGCGGATGAGGTCCGGTAGGTTTCCGACATCGTGTGCGATGACCGGTGTTCCGGCGGCCATGGCCTCGAGCGCGACGAGGCCGAAGGTCTCGGCGTGGGAGGGCACAATGACGATGCTCGCTGCGCTGAGCCAGGGCAGCACGTCGTCCCAGTTCAAGCCGGCTCGGATGGTGACGCCGGGCGCTTTGGCGGCGAGTGCCTGACATCGGCGAAGCACCTCGTCTTGGCTGCCGGTGGCCTTCTCGAATGGGGCCGAGGCCAACGCCACCTCGATGGGACGGTCGAGTTGGTTGCGGGGCGCGAGCAGGGCGGCGACGCCTTTTTCCGGGCCGAGTCGGGCGAGCACGCGAATGGGGCCGTGTTGGTGAAGTTGGTCGCGGACGCGTTGCGGTTGCGGTGCGGGGTCGGCAAGCAGCGTGTTCGGGACGATCGTCCAATCGGCGCTGTGGTAGCCGCGTTCGGCGGCCTGCGCTAGAACCGTCGCGGATGGGGCGATGACCGCCGCGGGTTCGAGGGCGAGCGCGGTGTGAAGGTCGGTGTGGTGGCCGACAACGTGTGCCGCGAGGATGTTTCGGACTTTTTGGTGCGCGGGCATGATGCTGCCCAGCCCCCAGAGCGAGTCAACGTAGACTGCGGCCTCGACGCGTTCACGGGCGAAGATGGTGACGAGCTGCTCTCGTATCGCGTCGGTGCTGTTGTGGATCGCAGCCCGGAGGGTGTCGTCATCGCAGGGGAAGGCCCCAGTGAGCGTGCTGAGGATAGCCACGGTCGCGCCGCGGTAGGAGCGTGGTGCGGTTGGATCGGCGGTGACGATGACGGCTTTGTGTCCGGCCGCCACGAGCCCGGCGGCGTGCGCGGCAACGGCACGCTCCATGCCGGCGGGGACGTCGGGCCGCCAGGACACCAGGATGAACGCGACGGTGGTCATGCCGGTTCCAGTTGCTCGAGGATTGGCAGCTCCTCGATTGTGGCTGCGGGTGGTGCGGCCGTGGTTGGTTCCCAGGGGAAGCAGACCCAGTCGTCCACCGTCCATGCCCACAGGTCCGGATCGAGGCTGGTGCCAGCGTTGCGGCACAGTGCCACGGTCCGCACGACAGCGTCGCGCCGCAGGTAGGGATCTAGCGCGGGTAGCACGGAGGCGAAGGTTGCTCCGCTGCCACAGATGTCGTCGACGAGCAGGACGGTGCCGCTGAGCTGGTGGCCGTTGAGCTCGGCGGACAGGGTGCTCAGGTCGTGCGTGACATGGCCGGTGGCCTCGGTGTAGATCGCGTCGGTGGGGTTGTGTTTCGCGGTGAGGCGGTAGTTCGGGAGGTTAAGAACGCCTGCGATTCCACTGGCGGGGGCGAGCCCGCCGTTGGCGATGGCGATGATCGCGCTGATTGGTGCGAACCGGGTCTCGGCAGCGGCGGCGAGTAGTTGAATGGATTGCTCGTATGCGGGCAGGGTCATGACGAGGAGGCGATCGTGGCGGAACCGTCTCGGGGTCGTGGCGATGTCGTCGGTCATGCTGTGCCGTCCCTGGTGGTCAGGACGAGATCTGTAACCCCGAGCAAAGGGTGGAGCCCGCCGATACTCAGTGCGGTAGGGGTGTTGCGCCATACCCGTCCGTCGGCCCGGATGACGGTGAAGTTGCCCGCCGTGGTCCGGGTGCGCAACCTGACGCGCAGTCCTGTCGGCACTCGGAGCGCGGCGAGCAACTGCCGAGCGTGGTCGTCGGAAAGCATCTCTGTGGGAAGGGCTGCGCCGGCCCCGATGGGCAGCATCTGCAAGGCCGTGAAGCCGCCCGCGCCGATGCTGTGCGCCAGGTCGACCAGGTCCTGGAGGTCTCCGGCGGTTCGGCGCATGAGCACGGCCTGGATCTGGACGGGGATGCCCTCGGCGATTGCGGCGCGGATGCCGTTGACAGCTCGGGCGAAGCTGCCGATGCCTCGGATGGCGTCGTGACGTGCCTGGTCAGGGCCATCGATACTGACTCGGATCGCATCCAGGTAGGGGGCTAGCTCTGGCGCGCGGCGGGTAAGATGCCATCCGTTGGTCGTCACCGAGACGACACTGCGCCGACCATTGCGGATGATCGACAGAAGCTGTGTCAGGTCGCGCAGTAGCAGCGGCTCGCCGCCGGAGATGTCGACGCCGAGAATGTCAGCGTCCGCCAGTACGCCGGCGATCCGGTGACGCTCGACGGCGGAGAGTTCCGACACGGTGGTGTCATCGAGGCACTGAGGGCAGTGCAGATTGCACCGCACGATCGGCGACCAGCACACGCTCGCGGGTGTGCGGCGGTCCAGGTCGGCCGGTGCCACAACCGGCCAGGAGAGGACGATCGTGTCGTCCAGCTCGAGGCGACCATTGGGTTGCGGGTCGGGGGCGCGGTGGGTCATCCCGGTGGCGGGGTCGTGGACCAAGCAGCAGTTGGCGGCGAAGGCGCGTCTCATGTCAGCGTGGTCGCCTCTCGGATAAGGGCCGTGGCCCGGCGGGTCAGGTCTTCCTCTCCGGCGGTCGGCGCGGGCTGGGTCAGCAGGTGCCGCAGCAGGGCAACTCGGGGTGGGAATGTCGCGAACTTGGCTTTCCACGCGGTGTCGGCGTCGGGCGGGTCCAGGTGCCATCCTCGGGCCTGCCGCAGCGGGATGACCTTGCAGCCCTGGCCGATGAGGGCGGCCCCGAGGTACGTGTCCTCGCAGCCCCACCCCTCGGCGCTGAAACCGGGGTGGAAACCGCCGACCGCCGTGAAGGCGGCGTGGGGTACGGCCACGAGCGCGGTCACGACCATGCGCGGCAGGTCCCAGTCGTGATAGGTGCGGCCGTTGCCCAGGTCGATGAAGTCGCGGGTGTCATCGAGCGGGTGACCGATGAACTCGGTGTCGTAGACCTGGCCCGAGTAGAACATCGGCACACCGGCGGGCGCTCTCCATCGCACACGGTGGTCGGCTTCCAAATCCGGCTCCCCGGTGGGAAGGATCGGTCGATTGTCGGTGCCGAGAGGGTGCGTCAGGTTGTGCCGGAAGCCGACCAGTACCGCATCAGGGCGGGCGCGGACGGCGATGTCGGCGAGAACGTGGTTGGTCAGGACCATGTCCGCGTCCATGTGGACCAGCGTGTCTCCGCTGGCCAGGTACGCGCCGACGTTGCGGGCCGCTGGACCGCCGATGTGGCTGGCGAGCCGTACTGCTCGATCAACGGCCGGATGCTCCGCGATGATCTGCGGTGTGCTGTCTGTGGACGCGTCGTCCACGACGATCACCTCGACGTCGACCTCGGTAGCTGTGGTCTGTGCGGCGAGCGCGTCGAGGACCGTCGGCAGGCTGTGGGTGTTGTTGCGAGTTGGTATCACGACGCTGAGCCGGCTGTCAGTCGCGAGGTGGGCCGGGGTGGGCGCGTGCCAGTCGAGCCCGGTGCGCTCTTGGAAGTCGCGGGTGATGGTGGTGTGGTCGTTGTCCTGGGCGGCGATGACTTGCGCGAGGGGCTTGGCCATGGGCTACCACTTCCAGTGGTCGAGGATGGCGGCGGCGTGTGGCCAACCGTGGGCGTGGTCCGGGATCCAGTGCACGCGCGGCCGTTCAGGGGCCGCGAGCAGATCGGCGATGAGGACGAGGTAGAGCGGCTCGGCCATGACGAGAATGTCGGTTGGCATGCCGGTCTCTAGCAGCTCGGTTTGCAGCCGATCCCACACCGTTGGGCGCAGCTCGGCGGCGCGGGCCGGGTCGAGGGGCCGGTCGTAGGTGCGCAGCGGGGTGTCGGCCGTGATCAGGCCGTGTTGTGCGGAGAGGAACCGCACGCGTGCGCGGAGCCGGGGTTCCTGACCCAGGCGCACCCGCAATGGCGGTATGCATCCACCGTCGTAGAGGTCGATTGCGGCCAGGGTTTGTTGCGTTGGAGTCTTCTCGGCCGAGCAGCCGACGAGGACCAGGTGTCGGGTGGGGTCGGCGGGTTGTCGGCTCATGCGGTTCTCACCGGCCGAACGGAGATGCCGGGGCTGCGACGTTCAGCGGGCGCGGCGTTGAGGAACGTTGTCCGGGCGTAGAGCGGTCTGGAGGCGTACGACCCGCCGCGGATGATGTGGCCGCCGCCCATGACCCGGCTCGCCGTCCATTCCCAGACGTTGCCCGCGAGGTCGAGCACACCGTGCGGGGTGGCTCCGGCAGGATGCTGGCCGACCGGTTGCGGCCGGGGCGGCGTACAGCCCTCGGCGGTCAGCACCGCTCTGTCGGGCGTCCAGGATTGCTCGCCCCATGGGTACGGTCGGCGATCTGGCCCCGCGGCTATCCACTCCCACTCGACCGACGTGGGCAACCGCCCGCCGATCTCGGCCGCCAGGCCCTCGGCCTCCGCGTGATCGATGGCCGTGACCGGCAGAGCGCCTTGACCTGGCTGAGGCAGCGTCAGCGTTGTCTGAGCGACGAGCAGGTCAGCGACCGCGCGGGGTTTGGCGGCGTCGCCATAGCGGCAGGTCCCGCCGGGAACGAACACCCAGCAGACCGTCTCGGCTGCGGATTCGGGCATTAGGCAACACCTCTTTCATCCGTCGATGAGGAAAAGGTCTTCCGGGTTGGCGAGGTGCGGTGGCCGGATGCTGCTCTTGCGTGCGTTCGGTGCCAGGTCGACATGGGCGAGCGCGGCGGTGATCGCGTCGAACGCTTCGGCGGCATGGCTTCGGCTGCGGGTGAAGGCGATGTAGTTGTCGGCGAACCGGATCAACGGTCGGCCGTCGAGGATCGTGTCGACCTGCGAGAGTCGCAGGTGGAAAAGCACCGGCCACAGTCCACTACCGGGCACCAGGGGCGTGGGGAGCCCGAGCAGGGCACGGCGGAACACCGCGAGGAATGTCCCGTCCGTGACGTGCTCGGCGAGCCAGCCGACGAACTGCTCTGTGTCACCGCCGGCCGAGGCTCCAGCGACGTCGATGTCCGCGAGCCACGCTCGTCCCGCACGGACATGTTCATCGGCTTGGCGCAATGCGGTGATTCGATTGCGACCGGGCCGGTACGCCGACACCCAGTCGCGCAGCACGCGGTGTTCTAGAATCGGTTCGAGTGCGAGCCGAATCGCTCGGTGCACGATGCGGTCCTCGACCGTGGGGATCGCCGCGGTGAACACCTTGCCGGCGAACGAGGTGATGCCGACCTCGCGGGACGGGTGGGGTGTCCATTCGCCGGACCGGAGCCGCTCGGCGAGGATGGTTAGCCGGTCACGTAGCCCCTGCCGGTAGCCGGCCCAGGTGAGCCCGTCAACGCCGGGAGCTGCTGCACGACGCATGCACAGCCGTGCGGCAGTCATCAGGTGCCGAAGGTCGACGAGGTACGGCATCAGGGAGTGCGCGGCCGGCGGACGATGCTCTATCGTGGAGGGTGCTTGGACGGCAGGAACGATCCCGCCAAACCGCACCTCTGAAGGGCCGCTACCCCACACGCGCGGCCCGGTACGGCGGGAACGACGGCCCCGTCCAAGCCCACCCGGCGAGACGATGTCAGCGGCCACGAGCGTCCTCCCACAGCAGCACGTGCAGCCGCGTCGTGAGGTTCCAGCCACGGGCCACCACCGCATCCGCCAGTTCCCGCATCCGGGACACGATGACCTCGCTGGTCGAACCTTCGGGCATCACCCACACCGGGGCCAGCTCGAACCGCGTCACCAGGTCGCTGACCTCCTCAAGATCGGCAACCCCACTGGCCACAAACTTGAACACGGCTTTCCCAGAGGTGACCAGCGTCGATAACGCGGCCGGATTGATCCGACGGTCGGCATCCCGCTCGCTGGCGAAAGCTGCCAGCTTGGGTGAGACGTTGAACGCCGCGACCTGAGCCACGAGCTCAGGCGACGGAGTCACGGCGCCGTTCGTTTCGATCTCGACCCGCCGTCCCGCAGCCGTCAACGCGGCCACCACGGGAAAGATGCGGTCCTGCTGGAGGAGCGGCTCGCCACCACTGATCACCACCAGCGGCGTCGGGTGCTCCAACACCCAGGAAACGAGTGATGCCGCGGAGTAGCGCCGCGTGTGCTCTCGAAGGTCATACCGCGACCTGTCCCAGGTGAAGGGAGTATCGCAGCCAGGGCAGGACAGGTTGCAGCGCGACAACCGCACGAACAACGCCTGTTGGCCGCAGCTCGGCCCTTCCCCCTGCAACGTCGGCCCGAACACCTCCGCGACCAGCACCGGCGGGCTCTGGACGGTCAACGGGGTCATGACAGAGCTGGCGCGAACTCGGCGAACGTCGACGCTGTCTCCGACACCCGAACTCGTTCCACCGCAACGGCGGCGGGCAGGTCGAGATGTTCGACGCACCAGCAATAGAGGTGGCGGGCCAGATTCTCGCTGGTCGCCGGCACGTCAAGCACCGCGTTCAGGTCGCGGTGGTCGAAGGACTCGTTGAGATAGGCGCCGAGCCCGGCCAGTCCGGCGAAGTCGACCACGAATCCCGGATCGGCCAGCTCGCTGGCTGTTACCAGCGTGACCTCGACGGTGTAGCTGTGCCCATGCTGCCGGCCGCACTTGTGGCCCTCTGGCAGGCCGGGCAATGAATGCGCGGCCTCGAACCGGAATTCCTTGCCAATCCGATACACCTACCCCACCCCCGCACCGTACTCGGTCGGATCGAGGATTCGGGCGTGCTCGAACGCTTCTCGGCGTTCCACGCACGTCCCGCAGGTGCCGCAATGCACCCCACCGCCCTTGTAACAGGACCAGGTGTCGGAGAACGGCACGCGCAGTTGTGCTCCGACCCTGACGATGTCGGACTTGGCCTCCGCCATGAACGGTGCCAAGACCCGAAACCGCGGATCGGCAAACCCCTCGTTCGCGGTCACCGCCATCTGCTCGAACGCCTGCACGAACACCGGTCGGCAGTCGGGATAGATCGGATGGTCACCTGCGTGAGCGCCGAACGCCACCGCATCCGCGCCGGCCGAGACCGCTCGTGCCACCGCGATATCGAGCATGATGGCGTTGCGGTTCGGCACGACGGTCGCCCGCATCGCCTCGTCGGTGTAGTGGCCGTCGGGAACGTCGACCGTGCGGTCGGTCAGCGCCGAGCCGGTAAGTAGCGGTAAAACGCCACTCAGGTCGACCACATGGTGTTCGGCGCCCAGTGCCCTGGCAGTCCGGCGGGCGTAGGACAGCTCGGTGCGGTGTCGTTGGCCGTAGTCGAAGGACAGCAGGGTCAATCGGGTTCCGCTGCGGTGCAGCAGGTAGGCCAGGACCGTGCTGTCGAGTCCGCCGGAGAGGATCGTCACCGCATGCGTGACCTTCGGTCTCACCAGGTCGTGGTATTCGGTCATGGCGGTCACCGGTCCGCTGCCAGAGCAAGGAACTCCGCCCGGAGTGATGCACTGCGGGCGAGTTCGCCGCGCCAGGCCGTGGTGACCGTTGTCGCGCCCCGAGCCGCTGCCCCTCGCAGAGTCATGCACAGATGCTCGGCGGTGATGACAACTCCTGCCCCGCCGTGGTCGGGCAACGTCTCATCCAGCCAGCCGGCAATCTGCTGAGTTAGATCCTCCTGAACTTGCAGACGGCAGGCGAACATCTCCACGACACGAGCGAGCTTCGACAAGCCCAGCAGTCGCGCTCCTGGCTGGTAACCGACGGTGGCAGTGCCGATGAAGGGGAGCATGTGGTGTGCGCACAACGAGGCGAACGGCACCGCCCGGCTAATGACCCAATCGAGGTGCTGCTCGTCATTGGGAAATGTGGTGGCCTCAAACGGCCGAGGGGTCAGCAACTCCCGGTAGGACGCGACCATTCGTTCTGCCGTGCGACGTGTGTGTTCCGTGTCGTAGTCGATGCCGAGCATGGATAGCAATGACTCCGCCGATGCGACAGCGCCATCGACTCCGGAAGCGTCCGGTGCCGCGACGTCTGTGGGTGCCTCGGTTTGAGCGACGGTCATGTGGGGCTCCTCCTGTGAAGGTCCGAGCGGTAGCGCTGCGGAGTCCGTTATGGGTTCACGTCTGGCGCTGCAACCCGTGTGGCAGGGTTCGGTGGCGCTCAGGGGAAGGCCGTTGGGCGCGCCTCGCTGAAGAGATGTAGTTCAGGTGGTCTGCAGAGCTGAACGCGGCCGTCAGTAGCCAATGGTCTGAGGACCTCGGCTCGCCAGGTCTGGGATGTGGGGCCCGGTAGGTGTCCGCGATTACGTGGCACGCCATCGCGTCGTCGGCGAAGAGCCAGTCGATGAGCAGGCCACTACCCGCATCGACATCAGCGTTGACAGTCGCCAGGATCGAGTTTCTCGGTCCGTCCGCCAAGCCATCTCGGCCAAGGGCTTGAAACCCGCAACCGTCGTGGCGGTCCCTGCCCACTTCGCGGCCAGTTGCACTTCGGCGAATCGACGGCGACGCCATTTAGCGGCTCGCTGGCGACGGTTCTGGCAGGCGCCTCGGGGTCAAGGCGGCCGCTTCTGGATGTTGGCTGGATGACGACGGAGGGTTGACCGGAGGCGGTGGCGGAGTATCCGCCGTCGTTCTTGCTCGTGCGCTCGGGTGAGGGCGTCGCGGACGTGGTCGATGATTTGGGTGCGGACGATGTTCATCTGGGCCTGGTCGCACCAGAGCACCGCGCCGTCGATGGCGGAGTGCACAGCTGCCCACGATTGGTCCGGTGACCAGTGGACGTATGCCGGCCACGTTCTCGCGAGAGTTGCCCAGGTGAGTTCCACGAACTGTTCGCGGCTGAGACGGATGGATGATTCGTTGGGCGTCAGGGAGGTGACGGTGCATTCGCGGCCTTCGCGGTGGACGCCCCAGCCGCCGGCTCTCGGGCGGATTGTCGTGGGGGTGCGTCTAGTGATCATCGGCCCGTCCCGTCCGTGGACGATCTCTGGTTGGCATTACTGCCGGCCTCGGTTGGTGGGCTGGTGGCATGTCCGATATGGGCGGTGCGGTGGCGGGCTTCGGCGGCGCCGCGTTCGGTGATTTCGAAGCGTTTGCGGTCGCGTAGGCCGCGTCCGTCTCGAGATGGCTTGATGAGTTTGGCGGTGCGTAGCGTGTACAGGTCGCGCATGGAGTAGCGGCGCCCGCCGACTCGGACGATTCGGTCGACGATCCTGGCGTGTGTGTGGGTGTCGATCGCGGTGAGCAACTCGGCCTGCGCCAGCGAAAGGTTCAACGCCGCCGGGCCTGCGTCCTGATGGCTTGGCCCGTCAGGCGCCGGCTTATCCGTCACGGCGTGCGTGACATTGACGCGCGGCGTGGGAGCCGCTGCGGCGGCCGGCGACGACCCCCATCGCCGGGGCGTCCGACCCTCTGCCGCGCCATCGGCAATGGATCGTTCCGTGGTGTGGGCGGCCTGGGCTCGGTGCCCCGTTCGCAGTTCGTGGGCGAGCGCGGCGATCTCGTCGCGCCACAGGTAAAGCGCGTGGTGTTCTTGCCCGGGTGGGGCGATTCGAGTGACCCAGGAGTTCCGGAGTTCGACGGCGAAATCGGGTAATTCGCCTCTGACAAGCCTGCTGCGAAGTTCGACCCACTGGTCGTGGGTGAGGACGATTCCGGGTTCGAGGGGCACACGGCGGCATCTGACCCGCACACCGTCGGGCAGCGCTTCGATGTCGCAGTACGACTGCCCAGGCCCAGGCGGTGTGATCGCGGCCGGGCCATCCTGGGCGGCTGCGAGATCCGCGGCTGCGATCACCTTCCTGCTGGTGGTCGGATGGGAATGTGTGTGGGTGGCGGGTTCGCCGGTAGTGGTGGTCATCCGCGTGCCCTTCCGCCGTTATCGGGTGCGCCGGGGTGCGTCAGGTTCGGTTCTCGGCCAGGTGATCGCTGCCATGACCTCCCGTGGTTCCGGACGAAGGTGGTTGGCGGGCGCTGGTTGGAGGCCGGCGATCTGGACGAAGATCGACCGCCGCTGCACGATGCGGCCCTGCGGGGACAACTCCCAACCGTCTAACCAACGCCAATTGGTGTAGGTGCTCCACCGATGAACGCCGAGGAGCAGAAACGCGAACGGGCGTTGGGCGAACTGGACACTCGCGGGCCGGTCGATCCACAACACCTGGCCGGGTTCGAGCGATGTGTGGGGCACGTGCGGTCCTTGCCTTGCCACACACCGCTTCGGCGACGCCGGTTCAGTGTTCGGCTCGCGGTGATCGGCCCCGGTCGGGCGGTGGTCATGGCCCGGGACGACGGGCGTGCCCTGCCCGGGAGCGCGGTAGTCGGGCGTGGGGGGTGTGGTGCGCCGCCGTGGGGGGCGTTTGTGGGCGGCGGCGCACCACACTGTCGGCGCCGCACGTCCGTGCCGTGGAGGTGACACGAGCGTGTGGTGCCGGTCCAGGCCCTCGGGTTCCGGCCCGGAGCACGGGCGCGCGGTGGGGGCTGCGCGGCCCGCGAC
>NZ_BONE01000056.1 GCF_016862555.1 Asanoa siamensis
CTCCGCCAGCCTCACCGCGTCGGCATAGCCGAAGGCCGCGGCCGCGGGTCAGGAGCGCTCCGCCAGTCTCACCGCGTCGGCATAGCCGAAGGCCGCGGCCGCGGGTCAGGAGCGCTCCGCCAGCCTCACCGCGTCCGCGTAGCGGAGGGCGGCCGCCCGTAGCTCCGCCTCCGGGTCCTCGCCGGCCGCCCGGGCCGCGGCGACCAGGCGCAGCAGCCGCGAACCCAGGTCGTCGCCCGTCGGCAGCGCCACCTCCAGGCCGGCCCGCTCCGTGCGTTGCAGGAACTTGGCGGCCAGGGCCAGTGCCGGTTGGGCGAGGGCTACGCCGTCCATGGCCGAGTCGCGGGACTTCTCGGCCTTCTTGATCTGCTCCCAGTTGTCGATGATCTCGTCGACGGAGCCGACCTCGGTGCCGGCGAAGACGTGCGGGTTGCGGCGGATCATCTTCTCCACCAGGCCGCCGGCTACGTCGTCGACCGTCCAGCGTTCGTCTTCCGGCAGGTCCTCCGCCAGCCGCGCGTGCAGCACCACCTGGAGCAGCACGTCGCCCAACTCCTCGCGCAGGCCCGCCAGGTCCTCGGCCTCGATCGCGTCGTAGGCCTCGTACGCCTCCTCCAGCAGGAACTGCGCCAGCGACTGGTGGGTCTGGGCCCGCTTCCACGGGTCGCCGCCCGGCGAGTAGAGGCGGTCCATCACGGCCACCGCGTCGAGCAGCCGGCCCCCGGCGGGGTCCCAAGACCCGTAGGTCACCTCGAGCTCGGCCAGACCGGGCTGGCGCGCCAGGCGTACGCCCAGCTCACGGGCCAGATCCGGGTCACCCGTCGGCCCGGCGAGCCAGACGATGTCGCCCTCCCGGGCGTGCTCAAGCAGGCTGTCGACCCGCGCCGGCACGATCGTCACCGTCCCACCGGCCGCGCGCACGGCGTCGGTCAACGGCGTCTCGGCGGCGGCCAGCACGGGCCGCGCCCGGACGGCGTCCCAGGCGTCCGCGGTCAGCAGGCCGGCCGGCAGCCGCGGCGACGTGACGAGCAGCAGGATGCGGGGCATGTCCCTAGCTAAGCGCGGTCGGAGACGGTGTCGCTGCCTTCCAGGTACGGCAGGTCGTAGAAGACCGCGCCCTGCTGGGAGGAGACCACCATCGGGGCCGCGAGCGGCAGGTAGCGCGGGTTGACCGTCGCGTCGCTGGCCGTCGCCGCCTTCTCGAGCAGGCCGGTGAGCTGGTAGGCCGCCGAGACGAACTCGCCGTTGCCGAATGCCTGCTTGATCTTGGCCAGGTCGAAGCCGGCCTCGATCGCGTCGACCTTGACCAGCGCGTTGTAGACGCCGCGCAACTGATCCTCGGTCACGGCCGGGACATTGGTGCCGATCTTGGCGAAGATGGCCTGCGAGAGGTTGACCCACTCGGCGTAGTCCTTGGCGTACTGGCTCTCGGCCGGCACGCCCAGCCCCGCCGCCACCTGCTCGGCGCTGACCGTCTCGACCGGCTGCACGCCCTGCTCGGCGGCGACCTTGCGGCCCAGGTCGAGGGTGACCTCGAGGTCGACGACCTGCTGTCGGCTGACCTTCGGGCCCGACGCCGGCTCGGCACCCGGCTGCTCCGCAGCGGGCGTAGCCGCCGGGGTCGCCGACGCACCCGCACCCGCGCCGTCGAAGATCTGCGTCACCTGGTCCTCGGTGACCTTCCGGTCGCCCAGGTAGGCGGCCACGGATGGCTCGGAACGACAGGCCGCCAGGCCACCGAGGCCGAGGGCGGCGACGACGACGATCGACGCGATGCGGCGGGCACGAAGCATGGTCGACACTCTCTCACGCCTCGCCGTCGCGCCGCCTTTCACCCCAGGACGTCCTTCACCAGCTGTTCGCACCACTGCAGCAGGGCCTGGTCGCGCAGCGGCTCGCCGCCGATCCGGCGCGTGGTCGGGCGCGGCACGCTGACCTGGTCGATCGCCGCCTTGTAGACCGCGTCGGGGTGGTAGCGCTTGAGCCGCAACTGCCGCGAGTCGGGCAGCGGCATCGGCGAGAACCGCAGGTGCTTGCCCTGCACCGACACGTCGGTGATCCCCCGCGCGCGCATCACGAGCCGGAACCGGGCGATCGCCACCAGGTTCCGGACCGGCTCCGGCGGCTCGCCGTACCGGTCGGTCAACTCGGCCACAATCTCGTCGAGCTTCTCGGTGGTACGGGCCTCGGCCAGCTTCCGGTACATCTCGAGGCGCAGCCGCTCCACCGCGATGTAGTCGTGCGGCAGGTTGGCGTCGATCGGGAGGTCGATCTTGAAGTCGAACTCCTCCTCGGGCTTCTCGCCCTTGAACGCCGACACCGCCTCGCCGACCATCCGCACGTAGAGGTCGAACCCGACGCCCTCGATGTGGCCGGACTGCTCACCGCCGAGCAGGTTGCCGGCGCCACGGATCTCGAGGTCCTTCTTGGCCACGTACATGCCCGCACCCAGCTCGGTGTGCTGGGCGATCGTCGCGAGCCGCTCGTGCGCGTGCTCGGTCAGCGGCTTCTCCGGCGGGTAGAGGAAGTAGGCGTACGCCCGCTCCCGGCCCCGGCCGACCCGGCCGCGGATCTGGTGGAGCTGGGCCAGGCCGAGCAGGTCGGCCCGCTCCACGATCAGCGTGTTGGCGTTGGGGATGTCGATGCCGGACTCGACGATCGTGGTGCAGACGAGGACGTCGTACTCCTTCTCCCAGAAGCCGACCATGACCTTCTCGAGCGCTTCCTCGCCCATCTGGCCGTGCGCCACCGCCACCCGCGCCTCGGGCACCAGCTCACGCAGGCGGCGCGCCGCCCGATCGATCGACTCGACCCGGTTGTGCAGGTAGAAGACCTGACCGTCGCGGAGCAGCTCGCGGTGGATCGCCGCGGCGACCTGCCGGTCGTCGTGCGCGCCCACGAAGGTCAGCACCGGGTGCCGCTCCTCGGGCGGGGTCGCGATCGTCGACATCTCCCGGATGCCGGTGATCGCCATCTCCAGCGTGCGCGGGATCGGCGTGGCCGACATGGTCAGCACGTCGACCGACGTACGCAAGGACTTCAGGTGTTCCTTGTGCTCGACGCCGAACCGCTGCTCCTCGTCGACGACGATCATGCCGAGGTTCTTGAACCGCGTCGCCGATGCCAGCAGCCGGTGCGTGCCGATCACGATGTCGGCGGTGCCGGCGGCGGCCATGTCGAGCGTCTGCTCGGCCTCCTTCGGCGTCTGGAACCGGGACAGCTGCCGGATCTGCACCGGGAACTGGTTCATCCGTTCAGTGAACGTGTTGAAGTGCTGCTGGGCGAGCAGGGTCGTCGGCACGAGCACCGCGACCTGTTTGCCGTCCTGGACGGCCTTGAACGCCGCGCGTACCGCGATCTCGGTCTTGCCGTAGCCTACGTCGCCGCAGATCAGGCGGTCCATCGGCACCGACTGCTCCATGTCGCCCTTGACCTCGTCGATCGCGGAGAGCTGGTCGGGCGTCTCGGTCCACGGGAACGCGTCCTCCAGCTCGCGCTGCCACGGTGTGTCGGGGCCGAACGCGTGGCCCTTGGACGCCTTGCGGGCCGCGTACAACTGGATGAGCTGCGCGGCGATCTCCCGGACGGCCTTGCGGGCGCGGGCCTTGGACTTCTGCCAGTCGGTGCCGCCCATCTTGTGCAGCGCGGGCGTCTCGCCGCCGACGTAGCGCGAGAGCTGGTCGAGCTGGTCGGTCGGCACGTACAACCGGTCGCCGGGCTGGTTCTTCTTCGACGGGGCGTACTCGATGACCAGGTATTCGCGGCTCGCGCCGTTGACGACCCGCTGCACCAGCTCCACGTATCGGCCGATGCCGTGCTGCTCGTGCACGACGAAGTCGCCGTTGCGCAGCTCCAGCGGGTCGATGGTGTTGCGCCGCCGGCTGGGCATCTTCCGCATGTCGCGCGTGGTGGCGCCGCGCCCGCCGGTGACGTCGTTGCCGGTCAGCACGGCCAGCCTGGACGCCTCGTCGACGAACCCGTGGTTCAGCCCGCCGCAGGTGACCAGCACCGTCCCCGGCTCCGGCGGCGCGTCGATGCCCTCGGTCAGGACGGCACCCAGGCCGGCGTCGCGCAGCACCTCGACGGCCCGCTGCGCCGGCCCGTGGCCCTCGAAGACGAGCGCGACCGCCCAGCCCTGGTCGCGCCACTGCCCAACGTCCTTGATCACCTTCTCGGTCTCGCCGTGGTAGAGCGCCGTCGGCTGGGCCGCCAGCGCGATCGCGTCACCCGTGTCGGGCGTGACCGTGACGGTCTCGAGCGGGTCCTCCCAGGGCGCCGGCTCGGCCTCGGCCACGCTCTCCACGAGCCCGAACGGCGAGACGGACCACCAGGGCAGCCGCAGCTCCTCGGCGGCGTGCCGTACCTCGGCCAGGGTCTTGAATGCGGCGGCGCCGAGGTCGATCGGCGCCTGGCCACCGACGGCGGCCGCGGCCCAGGAGGCCTGGAGAAACTCCTCGCTGGTACGCACGAGGTCGTGCGCCCGGGTGCGGATGCGCTCGGGGTCGCAGAGCAGCACGTGGGTGCTCTTCGGCATGCAGTGCACGAGCAGCTCGAGCTGGTCGGCCCCCACGAGCGCGGGTGCGAGGCTTTCCATGCCCTCGACCGGGATGCCCTCGGCCAGCTTGTCGAGAATCTCGAGCAGCTCGGGGTGCTGCTCGCCCAGCTTTCGGGCCTTGTCTCGGACGTCGTCGGTCAGCAGCAGCTCGCGACACGGCGGCGCGAACATCGTCTCGACCTTGTCGATGGTCCGCTGGTCGGCGACGGCGAAGGTGCGGATCTCGTCGACCTGGTCGCCCCAGAACTCGACCCGGGAGGGATGCTCGTCGGTGGGCGGGAAAACGTCGAGAATGCCACCGCGTACGGCGAACTCGCCGCGCTTGGTGACGAGATCGACCCGGGCGTACGCCATGTCGTTGAGGCGGTGCGCGACCTCGTCGAGATCGGCATCCTGGCCGGCGGCGAGCTCGACGGGCTCGAGGTCACCGAGCCGCTTGAGCTGAGGCTGCAGCATGCTGCGGACGGGGGCGACGACGACCTTGACCGGGTTGTCGCCGGGGTGGGCGAGCCTTCTGAGGACGGCGAGCCGCCTGCCGACGGTGTCCGACCTGGGCGATAGGCGCTCGTGCGGCAGGGTCTCCCAGGCGGGGTAGCTGACGATCTGGTCGGCGGGCAGCAGGCTGCCGAGCGCGGCGGCGAGATCGTCGGCCTCACGGGAGGTGGCGGTGACGGCGAGCACGGGCCGATCGGCGCCGTCCCGCACCGCGGCGACGGCGGCGACGACGAAGGGCCGCAGGGCAGCGGGCGCGGTGAGATCGAGCCCATCGGCGTCGGGAAAGCCGGCACGAGCGAGATCGCGCGCACGGGCCAGGCCGGCGTCACCCAGGGCAGCGGCCAACAGACCATGAAGCATGGATGATCCTCTCGGGGCACGCAGGACGGCCCCCCAGCCGGCAGGCAGGGGGGTGCGACGTGCGGCTCCAAGACTACGCCGGGGGTACGACAACCCGCCCGCACGTTTCGCCAGGGCCGGTTCTCGATCAAGGCTCAGCGCCGCCCGCGCGCTGTCGACCAGGGGTTGCGCATCTAGCTGATCACGTTTCAATGAGGTAGTGAGCAGCTCCAACCTGGTGCGGTACTGGAGCCATCCCGCAGTCGCCGGGGTGGACCTGATGCGGGCCCGCTTCCGGCGGCACGAGTTCCGCCGGCATAGTCACGAGACGTTCGCGATCGGACTTATCGAGACCGGGCCCGAGGATCTCGGATTCGGCACCGGGTCCGATATAGCAGCTTCCGGCGGCGTCGTCCTGATAAATCCGGGCGAGGTGCATGCCGGCCGGGCCGCCGCTGACAACGAGTGGAGCTACCGGGTGTTCTACCCTGACCCGGAGCTGATCACAGCGCTGGCCAAGGAGCTGACGGTCGGCGGACCCCCGGCCTTCCGGGAACAAATTGTCTACGCCCCGCAGATGTTCGCCGACCTCCGCGCCGCGCACCAAGCGGCCGACAAATGCGACGATCTGGCGTCGAGCTATCTCCTCCAGGTCACTCTCGGTCGGCTGCTCACCCGGTACGGTGAGCCGGCGCGGCGGCGCCTGACCGCATTCGCTTCTCGCCAGTACGTCGATCGGGCAACCGCGGTGCTGCACGAACGGATGATGTCCCCGCCAACGTTGGACGAGCTCGCTGCGCTGGTCGGCACCGGGAAGTTCGCGCTACTCCGAGCGTTCCACACGGTCCACGGGGTGCCGCCGTACGTGTACCTCAACCAGCTGCGGGTGCGTCACGTCCAGAGGATGCTGGAGCGGGGAGTCGGGCTCGCGGACGCGGCTGCCGCTGCGGGCTTCACCGACCAGCCGCACATGTCCCGGAACTTTCGGGCAATCATCGGGGTGGCGCCTGGGGCATACCGGCGGGAATGCGAGGAGCGGCGCAACTACGTACAAGACCTGACGGCGCGGGGCTCTCTACGGTCGCGAAATGAGTTTCCCACTTGACCTTGAACCCGAGACCGTGGATCACCTCGGCCGCCGGGCTGTCGAATTCGTTACGAACTACCTCCGTGCGCTGCCGACTGAACCGGTATCACACTTCGCAGACGCGGACCGCCTGGTGGGTGAACTGCTCGGCCCGCCGCCAGAGAAACCGGGCGACCTGGGCGACCTGCTGTCGACACTCGGTACCGCCGCCGGATACGGCCTCAACCCGGCAGCCGGCGGCTATCTCGCATACTTTCCCGCCGGCGGACTGCCCAGCGCCGCGATCGCCGAGATGGTCGCTCAGACTTTGAACCGGTTCACCGCGTTCGCTGCGCTCGCGCCTGGTCTGGTTGCCATGGAGCAGGGCATCATCCGATGGCTCTGTGTCGAGCTCGGGCTACCCGCGGGGTCGAGCGGGTTGGTGCTGAGCGGCGGATCGATGGCGAACCTGGTCGCCATCGTGGCAGCGCGTGATGACCGCTTGACCGGCGATCCGCGGCGGGGGGTCGTGTACGTCACCGAGCACACCCACTACTCCGTGTCGAAGGCCGCCCATCTCGCGGGTCTGGAGGACTCACAGCTTCGCGTGGTTCCCACCAGGGACGACATGCGGATGAACCCGACGGCCACCGCGGAACAGATCGCCATCGACCGGGCCGCCGGGTTGTACCCGTTCCTGCTGGTCGCTACCGCCGGCGCCACGAGCACCGGCCTCGTCGACCCACTCGACGAGCTGGGCAGGCTCGCCCGCCGGGAAGACCTGTGGTTTCACGTCGACGGGGCATACGGCGCGCCGTACCAGCTCACCGAGCGCGGCCGGGCGCTACTCGCCGGGATCGAGGACGCCGACTCGATCGTGCTGGACCCGCACAAGAGCATGTTTCTGCCGTACGGGACGGGCATGTTGCTGGTCCGAGACGAACGAACGCTGCGCGCCGCGCACGCGGGGGACGGCGATTATCTGCAGGACATCGGCGGCGTGGCAGAGCTGCCCGACTACGCCGCCCTCGGCCCCGAGCTGAGCCGTGAGTGGCGGGGCTTACGCCTGTGGCTGCCACTGCAACTGCACGGTGTGGCCGCGTTCCGTGAGGCTCTCGACGAGAAGCTCGACCTGGCGCGCTCGTTGTATCGGGCGCTCGCCGCCGAGCCCCGGCTCGAGCTGCCGTGGGAACCGGACTTGACCGTGGTCGGCTTCCGGCTACGCGACGCTGGGCCGGACGCCGCCGCCATACACCGTCGGCTGCTCGACCGAATCAACGGTACCGGACGAATCTTCCTGTCCAGTACCAAGATCGGCGGTCGGTACACGGTACGACTCTGCCCGCAGGGTCTCCGGACAAGCGCCGCGCACGTCGCCGAGGCAATCGACCTGATCCGGTCCGCAGTGCACGATGTATGAAACGGGAATTGGGGCACGCAGAACGGAATAGCCCTTTCCGTGCGGTCGAGGGACCGCATCAGTAGCGGACCGAGATCCGCTGCGCCCCGGCGTCGACCCGTGCCTCGCCGCCGTAGGGCAGGACCAGCTGCGGGTCGGTGTGGCCGATGTCCAGGTCCAGCACCGCGACCGCCTCCGGGGCGTATTCGCCGATCGCCCGCAGCACCGCCGCCCGCTGGTCGTCGCCGTAGGCCCGCTTCGCGTCGGGCGCCAACTGGTTGGACCGGTCCCAGCACTTCGGCCGGCCGACCAGGATCGCCGGGCAACCGGACAGCCAGCCGCGCTCGCCCAGGCTGCGCAGCATGTAGTAGACCTCGGTCGCCGACGGCATGTCCTCGGACGTCTCCATGAAGAAGATCGCGCCGGGCGGCGGGGCCGCGACCACGTCGGCCGCCAGCAGCCAGGTCAGCACCTCGATGTTGCCGCCCCACAGGCGCCCGGTCACCGCACCCGACGCGCCGTGCCAACGCCGCCCCGAGGACGGGAACATCGGCTGGGTCACCGACGCGTAGCCGGGCGTGAGCCAGTCGACCGACTCGTCGGTGTAGTCGGACGACGGGGTCAGGTCGAACCACGAGGAGCCGAACAGCGCCGCCGACAGCGAGTCGCGGGTCAGCGGGTGCATCGCGCCGGCCCGGCCGAAGTGCACCAGGATCGAGCCGCCGTGGTAGCCGACGATGCCGAGGCCGCTGAGGTAGTTGAGCAGGGTGGTGTTGTCGGAGTAACCCAGGAACGGCTTCGGGTTGGCTCGCAGGACCGCCGGGTCCAGGTGGCGCAGGATCCGCAGCTGGTCGTCGCCGCCGATGGTGGCCAGCACGGCCTCGATCGAGGGATCGGCGAACGCCGCCATGACGTCGCGGGCCCGATCAGCGGGCGAGGCCCCGAGCACGCGGGTAGTGGGAAATTCCACCGGCTCGAGCTTGAACTCGTCGCGCAGACGCCGCAGCCCCAGTTCGTACACCTCGGGAAAGATGGCCGGCAGGCCCGCGGACGGCGAGATCACCGCGACGCGTGACCCGGGTCGGGGCTTCGGTGGGTATTCCATTCACGAAGGTTAGCGACGGGCGCAAACGGGATTAACCGCCCAACAGGCCAAGGCCACACCGCCCGCGTGCCCGGTCGGCGCAGGTAGCATCATCATGCACGGGACAGCGCTGTCCGCCCCGCACCGCCGTAAGGAGCGCACCCGTGTCCGACCCCACCGGTCCGACCCCGGCCGACGACCCCGACGCCGCTCTCCGGGCTGACATCCGCCGGCTCGGCACCCTGCTCGGGCACACGCTGGCCCGGCAGGAGGGCCGCCCCCTGCTCGACCTCGTCGAGGAGATCCGCGCCCTGGTCCGCAGCGACGCCGAGGCGGCCGCGACGCGCCTCTCGTCGATGGATGTCACCACCGGCACCAAGCTGGCCCGCGCGTTCTCCACCTACTTCCACCTGGCCAACATCACCGAGCAGGTGCACCGCGCCCGCGAGCTGCGCCGGCAGCGCGCGACCCAGGGCGGCTGGCTCGACCGGGCGGCCAAGCTGATCGCCGAGCGCGGCGTCCCCGCCGACGAGATCGCGGCCGCCGGCCGGCGTCTCGCGGTGCGCCCCGTCTTCACGGCCCACCCGACCGAGGCCGCCCGCCGCTCGATCCTGTCGAAGCTGCGCGCCGTCGCCGACGAGCTCGACGCCGAGGCCGCCGAGAGCGTGCTCTACGGCGCCCCGCCGCACGCCGACGACCGGCGCCTGGCCGAGCTGCTCGACCTGCTCTGGCAGACCGACGAGCTGCGCCTCGACCGCCCCGACCCGACCGACGAGGCGCGCAACGCGATCTACTACCTGCGTGACCTCTACGCCGACGCCGCGCCGCAGGTGCTCGACGACCTGGCCGACACGCTGCGCGGGCTGGGCATCGAGACGTCGCCGACCGCGCGGCCGCTGACCTTCGGCACCTGGATCGGCGGCGACCGCGACGGCAACCCGTTCGTCACCCCTAGGGTCACCCGCGACGTGCTGCTCATCCAGTACGAGCACGGCATCCAGGCCACCGAGCAGGCCCTCGACGACCTGATCAACGAGGTCTCGGTGTCCCGCCGGCTGCGCGGGGTTTCCCTCGACCTGTCCGCGAGCCTCGCCCGCGACCTCGACAACCTGCCCGAGGTCGCCGAGCGGTTCCGCCGGGTCAACGCCGAGGAGCCCTACCGGCTCAAGGCCCGCTGCGTGAAGGCCAAGCTGGCCAACACCCGCCAGCGGCTGGCCCACGGCACCGCGCACGTGCCGGGCCGCGACTACCGCGGCAGCGTCGAGCTGATCGCCGACCTGGAGCTGATGCGCGCGTCGCTGGCCCGCAACGCCGGCCAGCTCACCGCGGTCGGCAAGCTCGCCAGCGCGATCCGCACGATGTCGGCGTTCGGCCTGCACCTGGCCACCATGGACATCCGCGAGCACGCCGAGGCCCACCACCTCGTGCTGGCCCAGCTCTACGGTCACGTCGGCGAGGTGGCCGACTACCGCAACCTGCCCCGCGACGAGCGCACCAAGCTGCTCGCCACCGAGCTGTCCGGGCGCCGCCCGCTGGCCGGGGTGGGCACCGCGCTGACCGACGCCGCCCGCAAGACGTTCGACGTCTTCACCGCGATCCGCGAGGCGCAGGACCGGTTCGGCCCCGAGGTCATCGAGTCCTACATCATCTCGATGACGCTCGGCGTCGACGACGTGCTCGCCGCGGCCGTGCTGGCCCGCGAGGCCGGCCTCGTCGACGTGCACGGCAACCGCGCCGACATCGGGTTCGTGCCGCTGCTGGAGACGCCCGCCGAGCTCAACGCCGGCGGTGAGCTGCTCGACGAGCTGCTGTCGCTGCCCGCCTACCGCGCGCTGGTGCGGGCCCGGGGCGACGTGCAGGAGGTCATGCTCGGCTACTCCGACTCCAACAAGGAAGCCGGCATCACCACCTCGCAGTGGTCCATCCACCGGGCGCAGCGCGCGCTCCGCGACGTCGCCGCCCGCCATGGCGTACGCCTGACGCTCTTCCACGGTCGCGGCGGCACCGTCGGCCGGGGTGGCGGCCCGACCCACGAGGCGATCCTGGCCCAGCCCTACGACACGCTGGACGGCTCGATCAAGGTCACCGAGCAGGGCGAGGTCATCTCCGACAAATACACGCTGCCGGCGCTGGCCCGGGAGAACCTGGAGCTGACCGTGGCGGCCGTGCTGCAGGCGACCCTGCTGCACACCGAGCCGCGCCAGCCGCAGGAGATGCTGTCCAAGTGGGACGACGCGATGGACGTCGTCTCCGGCGCCGCCTTCTCGGCGTACCGCGGCCTGGTCGAAGATCCTGACCTGCCCGACTATTTCTGGGCCTCGACGCCGACCGAGCTGCTCGGCGCGCTCAACATCGGCTCCCGCCCGGCCAAGCGCCCCAACGCCAACGCCGGTCTCGGCGGGCTGCGGGCGATCCCGTGGGTGTTCGGCTGGACGCAGTCGCGGCAGATCGTGCCGGGCTGGTTCGGGGTCGGCACGGGCCTGCAGGCCGCCCGCGCCGCCGGCCTCGCGCCCGTGCTCGCGGAGATGCACGGCGACTGGCACTTCTTCCGCACGTTCCTCTCGAACGTCGAGATGATGCTGACCAAGACCGACCTCACCATCTCCCGGCGCTACGTCGAGACGCTGGTGCCCGAGCCGCTGCGGCGGATCTTCGAGACCATCGAGCAGGAGTACGAGCTGACGAAGCGCGAGGTCCTCGCGATCACCGGCTCGCCGGCGCTGCTGGAGAACAACACGGTGCTGCAGCGCACGCTGGCCGTCCGCGACACCTACCTCGAGCCGCTGCACCACCTGCAGGTCGCGCTGCTCCGGCAGTACCGCGACTCGGGCGCGGCCGGCCGCGCGGTGGCGACGGCGCCGGGCGGGCGGCGGGCGCCGAGCGACGGGCAGGCGCTGGAGCGGGCGCTGTTGACCACGGTCAACGGCATCGCGGCGGGCATGCGCAACACCGGCTGATTGCGACGCGTCGCACCGGCCTGCCACGATCGGCGGCATGACGGGGGTCGACGCGGCACGTGGTGTCAGCACATGGTCTCGGGTGCGCCCGGCCCTTCGGGTCGGGCTCGCCCTGCTGTGGGTCGCATGGGCTGTTGTCACATGGTGGTCAGCGCCGCGGGCGGCCACGATCGCGGAGGCCCAGGCTGACGCGGCGGCCGGCCGGATCGTCGCCCATTACTGGGCCGACTCGTTCGCCGCCAGCGCCAACGACACCCTGTGGTTTGCCCCGCCGCAGGTGTCGACGATCTACGACGGACCGGCACAGATGCTGGTCTGGCGCGCGGGCTTCGGCCGGGTGCACTACGCGCTCGTCGCTGACATCGTCACCGAGCCGGGCCCGCGCGGCCTGGTGGTCGTGGAGCCCAACCCGGCGGACCCGCTCCGCGCGGCCCTGCCTGCCGGTCAGCACGGCAACCCCATCCCATCGGTGGCCTCCGTTCTCGCGCTGACGATCGCGTTGGTCTGCTTCGCCGTCCTGATCCAGGGTCCCGCACCGAAGTTGGGCACGCGTTGGTTCTGGTTCTTCCTCGGCCTGCTCCCGTTCGGCCTCGGCGTCCTGCTGTGGCTACGCGCGGAACGCCCGTGGACCGAGCCCGAACCGCCGGCACCCGACAAGAAGACCGGCCAGCCCAAGCGGTACACGGGGCTGACCGGCCTCGGTCTCTTGATCGTCGGCGGGATCGTCATCTCGATCCTGGTCGCGCTGTTGCGCTCCCTACCGGAGTGGCTCGTGCCGAGCGCTCTTTCCTAGCTCGTCTCGCCGGTCACCGAGAACGAACCCAGCTTGCGGATGGCCACCACCAGGAACACGACCGTAACCACGATGCTCATGACGACGGCGACCGGGAGCGACACGTTGTTGTTCAGCAACGGCGAGGCCGATGCCTTGTCTGCGATGGTGAGCGCGTACTGCTGGACCGAAAGCACCCGCGTCCCGCTGACCAGGTTCGACAGCAGGCCTTCCCAGACGATCACGTAGACCAGGCCGAGGAGCACTGGTCGGCGGGAGACCAGGCTCAGCGCCACGAAGATCGTGGAGTAGATGACCGCGCCCACGGTGGAGCCGACCACGATCCCGAGGCCGAGCCGCGGACCTGAGGCAATGGCGCCGACGATGTAGAAGGGAACGGCGGCGGTGGCCGCGGTGACGCCGATGGCGACGAGCAGCTTCGGCACCACGATCCGCCAGCGCGGGATCGGCTTCGACAGGATGTGCGTGATCGTGCCGTCGTCGATCTCGGCGCCGAGCACGCCGGTGCCGACGATCAAGGCGACCACCGGCAGCAGCGTAGTGAAGCCCATCGCCACGATGACTTCCTGAACCCATTCCTCGGGCGAGGCGCCGCTCAGGCGCGGGATCAGCGCCACTGCGACCATCAGCACCGGCAACGGCAGGAGCAACAGGAACCGGCGCCGGCCGAGCAGGCCGCGCGTGGTGATCCAGGCGACCGTGGACATCAGGCCTCCACCAGGTAGGAGAACACGCTTTCCAGGGACTCGTCGGAGGGCAGCAGCCGCCGGACGCGGATGCCCTCCTTGAGCGCGATCCGGGGCAGCGCCCGGGTGAAACTGCCGTAGTCGCCGGCCCGTACGGTCAGGCCCTCGCGGGTCAGGTCGACGCCGTTGACCGACGGTTGGTGCATCAGCGCGACCGCGAGCCGCCGGTCGTCGGTGGACTGCACCGCGAACACGTGCGGCCGGTTGGTCATCAGCCGGCGGATCGTGCGGTAGTCGCCGGACGCGGCGAGCCTGCCCGAGACCATCACCTGGACGGTGCCGGAGAGCTGCTCGACCTCTTCGAGGATGTGCGAGCTGAACAGGATGGTCCGGCCGGCCTGGCCGAGCCGGTTGAGCAGGTCCATCATGTGCATACGCTGGCGCGGGTCCATGCCGTTGAAAGGCTCGTCGAGCAGCAGCACCTCGGGGTCGTGCACCAACGCGGCCGCCACCCGGGTGCGCTGCCGCATGCCCTTGGAGTAGGTGCCGATCCGACGGTCCTTGAACTCGGTCATCTCGACCAGGTCCAGCGCGCGGGCGGTCGCCGCCGCCGGGTCGGGCAGGCCGTGCAGCTTCGCGCTGACGAGGACGAACTCCTCAGCCGAAAGGTACGCGTGTACGGACTCGCGCTCGCTGACCAGGCCGAGCTTGCGGTAGACCTCGGGGTTGCGCCAGGTCGACTGGCCGTCGATGGCCAGCGTGCCACGCGACGGTGGCAGGAAGCCGGCCATCATGTGCAGCAGGGTGGTCTTGCCGGCGCCGTTGGGGCCGAGCAGTCCGGTCACGCCGGGGTTGAGCGTCATGGTCACGTCGTTGACGGCGACCACATTGCCGTACCAGCGGGAAACCCCGGTGACTTCGAGGGTCATGACTGCGACACCTTCCGGTAGCGGCCGATCATCAGCGTCACGCACAGGGCGATCACGCCGAGGGTGACGAGGGCGTACAGCGGGCCGAACGGGCCGATGCCGCCTTCCTCGATCTCGTTGGCCGACTCGAAGAGCCAGTCGCCGACGCCGCCGACCATGGTGGCCGGGTTGACGATCTGGGCGAGCTGGTGGGAGGTCTCGGACGGCACCGTGTAGAGCACACCGACGATCGGCACGGTCACGAGGAACACGCCGACGATCGCCGCGGCCGCCACCGCGCGCCGCTTGAGCAGTGACGCCACCAGGATCGCGATGCTGGCGAACACGACCGCGTAGAGGGCGGTGTAGATGATCCCGAGCCCGGCGTCGGCCAGCTCGTTCATCACGTTGCCGAAGCCCTTCACCGAGAACGCGGCGCCCAGGAAGATCAGGATCTGGCCGCCGCCCCAGACCAGGACGATCCCGGTCACCAGGGCGGCCAGCTTGGCCAGCGCGTAGTCGGCGGGCCGCAGCGGCCGCGAGAAGTAGAGCGGCAGCACCCCGCTGTGCAGGTCCCGGGAGACCAGCTCTGGCGCGGCGATCGCCACGAACAGCACCATCAGCGTGCTCAGGAACTGCGGCAGCTCGGCGTACTTCATGACGACCTCGCCGGTCTGCGCCCGGATCGCCATCATCACGATGCCGACGATGGTGACCACGCCGACGATCAACCAGGGAAAGATCTTCGCCTTGAAGTTGCGGCCGAGGCCGAACACGGTACGCAGGCTCTGCGTGTAGAGCGCCAGGAAGACGTCGCCGCGGCCGAGCCGCTCGCCTTCGTACCGCTGGTATCCGATGTCATGGATGACACCCGCGGGGCTAGACATGCGCGGCCTCCCGGTCGGCGAAGAGCTCGGCCACCCGGTGGCGGCGCTGGTCGAGGCGGTGCAGGGGAAGATCGAGATCGGCCACCGCGGTCAGGATGCGGTCATAGGTCTGATCGTCCTCCAGGGGTACGAGCAGCGCGTGGTTGTCGCGGGTGACCGGCAGCCGCATCTCCAGCAGCCTGGCCTCGAGCTCCGCGTCTCCCTCGCTGACCTCGACGACCAGCACGTCGGTCGAGGTGGTCATCGCCGACACGTTGTCGGAGCGAAGCAGCCGGCCGCCGTCGATCGCGATCAGGTGGTCGCAGATCCGCTCGACCTCGCCGAGCAGGTGCGAGCAGACCACGACCGAGATGCCGAACTCGGTGCCGATCCGCTGCACCAGGCTGAGCATCGCGTCCCGGCCGGCCGGGTCGAGGCCGTTGGTCGGCTCGTCCAGCAGCAGCAGGTCGGGGTCGTGCACGAGCGCCTGGGCCAGCTTGACCCGCTGCTTCATGCCGGTGGAGTAGCCGCCGACCTGCCGGTAGCGCTCCTCGTAGAGGCCGACGTGGCGCAGGGCCTCCGAGGCGCGCTCACGCGCCGTGGTCTTCGGCAGCCCGCTGATCCGGCCGAGGTGGGTCACCAGCTCGGCGGCGGACAGGTCGGGCGGCAATGAGTCGTGCTCGGGCATGTAGCCGACCCGGGCGCGGACGCCCATGGGGTCGACGGTGGGATCCAGCCCCAGCACCTGGACCCGGCCGGAGGTCGGTGGCAGCAGCCCGAGCAGGATCTTGATCAGCGTGGACTTGCCCGCGCCGTTGGCGCCGACCAGCCCGATGATCCCCGGCTCGACGCTGACCGTCAGGTCCGACAGCGCGGTCACCCGGCCGCCGTATGTCTTGGTGAGCGACTCGGTCGCGATGAGTGTCACGGGCTCAGCGTATGACCCAGCGTCACTGCCGTGGATCCGGCGCACCCCGGATCTCGCCATTAAGGGATCGGGTTCCGTGGGTCCCACTCGACCCTGACGGTACGGTGCTGAGACACTTTGGGCGCGGATTGACCGAGGGGGTTGGTTTGAGCGAGCGCGGGTGGCTGATGCCCGAGGAGATGCTGCGCGACGCGCCGGCTTACAATCCACGGCCGTCCGAGCTCGCCGACCTGGAGCTGCTGCTCACCGGGGCGTACGCGCCCCTGACGGGGTTCCTCGGCCGGGCCGACCTGATCGCCCTGCAGCGCCGCGGGCGGCTCGAGGACGGCACGCCGTGGCCCCTACCCGTGACCCTGGAGATCCCTGAGTCGCTGGCGCTCGGCCTCGACCTGTCCGACCCGGCGCTGCGCTCGATCGTGCTGACCGACCAGGAGGGCGCCCCGATCGCCGCCCTCGAGGTCACCGACACCTGGCCGACCCGGGACGGGCGCTACGGCGTCGGCGGCCCGGTCCGCCAGCTCGGCGACGGCCGGCACGGGCCGTTCCAGCGGCTGCGCCGCTCGCCGGCCGAGGTCCGCGAGCTGCTGCCGCCGGGCCGGGTGCTCGGCGTGGTCGCCGACCGCCCGCTGCACCGGCCGCAGCTCGCCCAGATCGCGCACGCGGCCCGCACGCTGGCCGCGCACCTGCTGGTGCTGATCCCCGTCGGCGACGCGGGCCCCGGTGGCCTGTCGCCCGAGGTGCTGGTCCGCACGGTGTTCGCGGCCCGCGACCGGATGCCCCCCGCGACGCTGGTCGCGGTGCCGCTGGTGCGCCGCGGCGACGAGATCCGCGACGCGCTGCTCCGGGCCCGGGTCGCCGCCGCCTACGGCGTGACCCACCTGCTCTCGACGGGCGAGATGCTGTCGGGCGGCGGCCCGCGGGTGCTGGTGCCGCGCGAGCTGGCCTACGACAACCGCGACGGCCAGTGGCGCTGGCGCGACGACATCCCCCCGCGCAACCGGCGGCTGGCGCTGACCAACGAGGAGATCGACGATCTGCTCGATCGCGGCTTCCCGCTGCCGGAATGGCACACACCGCCGGCGGTGGCCAAGGAACTGGCCCGCGCCCGCCCGGCGCGGCGGCATCGGGGCCTGGTCGTGTTCATGACGGGTCTGTCGGGCTCGGGCAAGTCGACGGTGGCGCGCGGGGTCGCTGATCATCTGCGCGAGACCGGCGACCGGACCGTGACGCTGCTCGACGGGGACGTGGTCCGCCGGGAGCTGTCGGCGGGTCTCGGTTTCAGCAAGGAGGACCGCGACCTCAACATCCGCCGCATCGGCTGGGTGGCGGCGGAGGTGGCCCGGCACCGGGGGATGGCGATCTGCTGCCCGATCGCCCCTTATGCGGCGGCCCGCAAGACGGCCCGCGACATGGCGACACTGGCGGGGGCGGGCTTCGTGCTGATCCATGTCGCGACCCCGCTGGAGGTCTGCGAGCGCCGGGACCGCAAGGGCTTGTACGCGAAGGCGCGGGCGGGCTTGATCAAGGGTATGACGGGGGTGGACGACCCGTACGAGGTGCCGCTGGACGCGGACCTGACGATCGACACAAGCCAACTGAGCGTGGACGAAGCCGTAGCCGCGGTCCTGCACCACCTGACGGAAACGGGTTGGGTCGAGCCCAAGCACTGATCGCGGCGTCAACTTCTCGCTAGCTGCCCACATCGTGTCTTGATCGCTCAGGACCTTGCCACGAGGCGCAGTTTGAGGAAGGATCTCCGGACCAAGTCATTCGTCCGAATGGCGACGGTACCCGCCCCTTTTTAGGTAACCATTTGCCGGCCGTCCCCTCAGCTGCGCCCTCGGCGCGCTAGCGTTATGTCCCAAATGACACGTTGATCACCACAGGAGTGTGGATTGTGTCGGTAGCGGCGTTCGACGACCCCATTAAAATCCTCCGTAGACACGGTTCGTCGCCAACGGAGCGGTGTAGCACCAACGTCACGTGTCCCGACGTCTTCGAACTTGCGGATGGCCGGTTTGCGGTCGTGGGCTTGGACGCGACTGGAGCCCTCGACGGCGAGCTACACAAAGTTGAGGCTTCCCGCGCGGATGACGAGCGAATCGTCGTGTTGCCGAGGGACGTCATGCTGGATGCGCTCAGGGACATCAGACGGGCACCAGACACGCCCAGTTAGCTCAGCAACATCTCGCAATGGATATTGGACCGGGGCGACGAGCCGGGGGAGCCTGACGGTTCCAGGCGCTACATCCCCAAGGTTTGCTTGCATTCAGCGCGGATCTCGTCGCCCACTTGATTCATCTTGTGCTCAAAGGAGCCTGCCACCAACGCACTAGCGCGTGCTTCTGCGGTTGCGGCCCAGTAATCACGAATGATCGGGCTTAGAAATAGATACCTGAATGTCCTTCGCAGTTCTTCCTCATCGATCTCGCCAAAGTGGCGCATCCAGGTGTGCTGGAGAATCAAATTGACGTACTGGTACTGACGATTTCGGATCTCGGAATCCGTCACCTTCGGCCAGACAGCTGCCAACTTAGGGTCAGCTATCGACATCTTCATCAAATCCATGTGAAGGCGGCGGACGTCAGCCTCGGCGCTCCGACGGAGCTCGGCTTGCGTCTGTACAAGCGCATGGCGCTGTACCTCCAGCTCGCCCCGCTGCGATCTCAACTCCGTAAACTGCATCCAGAACGTCACCACAACAGCCGCTAGGGCAAGGCCCGAGAAGAGGGCGTTTAGGACACCAAACGAGTCGCCGACGTCTGCCAGAGCCGACCAGCTCAGATCTTTCGCAGTCGAAGCGAGCAGGCTCGCCGCACCCACGCCGAAAAGCAACGCACTGGTCAGGGCGACCAAGACGGCAGCACTCCAAGCCAACACGCGCCGAACTCGGCGGACGACTACCTGGCCGCTTAGTTTCTCATCCACAGGTGGCCACCAAAGTCCAAATTCTCACCCGAACGGCTAACTTGCCAGCGCCCATCGCCATACTTCGATATTGGCATCGAGGCGCAAGCGGCGCCATGGCTTTGACTAGAGGAAGCGTGAGTGAACGAACGGGAAGGCGGCCGTGTGCACCAGTTCAGAACGCTAGCCCGCAATCGGCCCTACCGCGATTCGAATGATCAGTCAGGGTTCAGGCCCGCGAAGGCCAGGCGGAGGATTTGGTCCACCTGTTCTGCCGGGCGGGCCTTTGTGCAGCTGGGCGCGGTAGCAGATCGGGCCGTAGAGGATCTCCACCACGTCGTCCAGGTTCGCGTCCGCGCGTAGCTGGCCTTGCGATCGCCCGCGTTCCAGACGGTCCCGGGCCACGCCCGCCCGGGGCTTCACCAGGCCGTCCGAAGGACTTCGCCACTTCCGGGTCGTCCTGGGCCGCGCCGATCAGGCTGAGGTACGGCGCGAAGCGCGGGCTCGACAGGATCGCCGCGACGGCGGCCATCTCGGTGCGGAGGTCAGCGATCCGGTCGCCCGCGTCCGGGACATCCGTGGCCTGGCCGGCCAACGCGTTGATGCCCTCCTCGACTACCGCCGCCTTCGAGGGCCACGAGCGGTAGATCGTCTGCTTGCCGACGCGCGCGCTTGGCGATCTCCTCGACCTGTGGTGCGGGCCAGGCCCTGCTCGCGGGACAGCTCCAGGGCGGCCTCGATGATCGCCTGGCGTGCGCTTTCACGGCGGCGGTCGTGGCTCCGTCGACCGCGACATGGACACCACCACCGAGAACCCGTTCGCGGCGGCGCAATACCCCATGCAGGGCGCCATCCCGCTTCCTGAAAGCGTTGCTGCTGATCGCGCTGGGCAACGCGATCAGCAGGCGGCGCCTTCTTCCCACCTGGGTCGACGGATCGGCCGGCCTACGTCCTCGCCGCGATCAACCTCGCATTCGTCCCTGCGTGTTCTTCGGTGACGAACCGGCCGACTTCTACACCGCACTGGACTGGGGCACCATCGCGACTATGGGCGCCGTCTGGAGCCCGTGGACCCTCGCGGTCAGCATCAGCACGCTGCGCAGCGCCGGCACGATCACCACCGCCAGGCCCGTCAAGCAGGACGGGTACGCCTGACCAAGCAGCGAAAGTGCCCGGGTCCCGACGGGGGGATCGGGGATTTCTTTGCCCCGACGAGCTTGACAGCGGCTGGCCTGAGGAGCATATTCAACCTAGAAGTTAATTAACCGAGTGGTTGAGGAAGGCAGGCCGCGGTGGACCGGTTGAGCGAGGTGTTCAGCGCTCTCGCTGATCCGACGCGGCGGGCGATTCTGGCGCGGCTGGCCGAAGGCGAGGCGACCGTCAACCAGATCGCCGAACCTTTTCCGATCAGCCTCCAGGCGATCTCGAAACACCTGAAGGTGTTGGAGAAGGCCGGCCTGATCACTCGGGGCCGGGAAGCGCAGTGGCGGCCCTGCCGGCTCGACGCGGCACCTCTACGCGAGGTCGCCGATTGGGTGACCGGTTACCAGGTCTTCTGGGAAGAGCGTTACGACCAGCTAAGTGAGTACCTCAAACGGATCCAGAAGGAGCACTGAGATGGCGAACAACCTGACCGTGACCACGCCGTCCGACCTCGAGGTCAAGATGGTGCGCGTGTTCGACGCACCCAAGGCCCTGGTGTTCGACGCGCACTCCAAGGCCGAGCACGTCAAGCACTGGTGGGGCCGGGGCAACCCGCTCGACATCGAGATGGACTTCCGGGTCGGCGGCTCGTGGCGCTTCGTCGAGCACGCGCCCGACGGTGACTGGGCCTTCCGGGGTGAGTACCGGGACATCCAGGCGCCCGACCGGATCGTGCAGACCTTCGAGTTCGAGGGCATGCCCGGGCAGATCTGCGAGGAGACGCTGGATCTCACCGAGGACGGCGGCAAGACCACGGTCACCAGCGTGACCCGCTTCGACACCAAGGAGCAGCGCGACGGGATGATCGAGTCGGGCATGTCGGAGGGGGCGGGGCAGTCCTACGACGCCCTGGCCGACTACCTGGCCAAGATCAGCTAAGGCTCGACGAGCCAGCAGGAGGGGATGCCCGGCGGACCGGGCATCCCCTCGACTCGTTCAGCGCCGCGTCAGGTCCACGTTGAACGTGGGTTGCTGACCCAGCCGGCGGTACGCGGCGAGACCGTCCGACGTGCGCGTGACCCGCGAGTCCTTGCCGCTCTGGTCGGCGGGCGTGTCGAAATAGACCATCGCCTTCAGCCGCGGGAACATCGAGATCTGCCGCGCCACCGAGTCGTACAGCTCGGCCATGTGCCCGGGGTTCCGCGACGAATACCAGACTCCCCACTCGCCGAGCATGAACGGCTTGTTCGGGTGCCGCGCGGCCGCGTAGTTGTAGAAGCCCGGCCAGTCCGGCGCGCTGCTCGACGTGCGGTTCATCAGCTCCTCGAAGTCGCCGTACCCGTACTCGCCCCGCTCGCTGTGCGCGTAGACGTCCCAGCCCAGCCAGTCGACGACGTCGTCGCCGGGATACAGGTCCTCCCACCACGACTGCGTCAACCACGGGATGTACGCCATGTGCACCATCACCGAGACCAGGTTGGTGACGCCCTGCGCCCGCAACCGGTTGATCACGTACCGGAACATGTTGCGGTAGTCCGTCGCGGTGTAGCCGGAACCGCTCGACGCGCGGACGTCGTTCTCGGGCTCGTGGTGCACGGTGAAGAAGAACGGGTCCGTGAAGTTGTCGCGGATGTGCTCGGCCAGCCGGTCGAGATAGTTGTCGGTGTCCTCGTCACCCCGGGCGATCCGCGCCCAACTCGCACCGGTCGGCTTCCAGTTGAGGAAGAGCAGGCGCGGTTTGGCCGGGTCGCGGGCGAGCCGCATCTCCATCGCGGTCGGGAAGATCTCGGTGCCCCGGTGATAGGCGTGATAGATCGCCTGCGTACGACCGGTGTCCGCCTCGAAGTCCAACAGCGCCTCATCGCGCGGCTGGTCCGTGTGCGCACCAGGGGCGACACCCCAGAGCACCCCACACGTGGGTACGAGTCGCGGCCCCAACGAGCATCGCGGGTCACCGCCGGGCGTCGTCGGACTGGTCGAAGGAGTAGGCGTCGGCGGCCCGGCGGTCGGGGTCGAGGTCGGGCCCGCGGTCGGCGTCGAAGTCGGGCCAGTGGTCGGGGTCGACGTCGGCCCCGCGGTCGGCCCGGCGGTCGGCGTGGAAGTCGGCCCGGCGGTGGGCGTGGAAGTCGGCCCAGCGGTCGGCGTGGGAGGCGCCGGCGTCGTCGGGTCCGTGGTCGGCGCCGGCGTCGTCGGCTCGTCCGTCGGGTCGTCGGTCGGATCCGGCACCCCGGGCAGATCCGGCAGGTCAGGAAGATCCGGCAGGTCCGGGAGATCGGGCACCCCCGGCAGGTCGGGCAGATCCGGAAGGTCAGGCACCCCCGGCAGCCCGGGCAGGTCCGGCGGCTCCGGCCGGTCCGGCGGCGGAGGCAGGCTCGGCCGCGGCCACGACGGCATCCCCGGCAGGTCACCCACGCCCGGCACCCCCGGCAGACCGGCACCGACCCACGGCGTCACCGCGTCCTGCCAGGACACCCGCAGCGTCGGCGCCGCGCCGGCCGCCCGTACCCCGTCGCCGTCGAAGAAGTCCGCGGCCGCACCGCCCGGCGCGGTCACCGCGAACGCGTACGTCCCCCGGCCCTTGATCGCCTTCGACACGTCGAACCGCACCGACCGGTCGGACGGCCCGGGCCGGGCGATCCCCAGCACCGACCCCAGCGGCGGCGCGTTGAACCGGTCCAGCCCGTCCTCGCGCCACGACGTGGCCGGCACCGCGCTGATCTCCAGCAGCCGCGGCAGGTCGCCGGCCCGCCGGGTCAGCGTGATCTCGGCCCGCGCCGGCGTCCGTTTCGCGCGCCCCGAGGCCAGGTCGAACTTCAGGTAGGTGACGGCGGCCCCACCGCCCAGCCCGCCCGCGACCAACTGCACGCGACTCCCGCGGGGGCTCTCCCCCGTCGTCGTCGCGTACCCGTCGGCGCTCGCGGCCAGCCGGATGTCGGGATTGGACCCGAGGGCGCCACCGACGACGCCCAGCAGGACGGCGAAGCTGGTCAGGCCGGCCGCGACCGCGGCGCGCCGTCCTCGCAGTGGTCTGGCCATCAGGTTCCCTCCATCGTGACGCCGGTCTACCGGCGTGGCTGATGGTGCACAAGACCGACTTTAACCAAAATCAGATACTTAGGAGCATTAGCCGTTTTTCTGGGTGACCGGCGCCTCCGCCGTTTGTACGATTCGTCCCCCCACGGGCGAGTTACGCGAAACCCACCCCGCCCGTTGAACCTCCCGTGGAAACCACCGGCCCCACCGCTCCCGACCTGTCCGACTACCTCGGCCTGCTCCGCAGGCAGTGGTGGCTGGTCGTGCTCGGATGCGGGCTCGGCATCGGCGGAGCCTTCGGCGCGACCCAGCTCATGCCGAAGACCTACGAGTCGGTCACCTCCGTCCTGGTGCAGCCGGCCGGCCAGGACACCAACGTCGCCGGCGGGCGCACCAAGGGCGACATCAACCTCGACACCGAGGCCCAGCTCGTCGCCTCGACCCAGATCGCGGTCGGCGCGGCCGAGCTCCTGCGCTCCGGCGAGGCGCCCGACGTGCTGGCCAAGGGGGTCTCGGTCACGGTGCCGGCGAACACCGCCGTCCTGGAGATCACCTACAAGGCCGCGGACCCGAGCCGCGCCCAGACCAACTCGCACGCGTTCGCCGAGGCGTACCTGCGCAACCGCGAGGCCAGCGCGCAGGCCGGCATCGACGCCCAGATCGCGGCGCTGACCAGCAAGGTCAAGCAGCTCAACACGAACCTGGCGCAGATCAACTCCAAGCTGGCCGCGCTCTCCGAGACCAGCGCGTCGCGGCCGAGCCTGGAGAGCCAGCGCAGCACCAACCAGAGCCAGCTCAACTCGCTGAGCGGGAAGCTCAACGACCTGACCACCGAGACGGTCAGCGCCGGCAAGATCATCAGTGACGCGCAGCTGCCGACGACCCCGACCAAGCCCAACAAGAAGCTCAACCTGGCCACGGGCGCGATGCTCGGGCTGCTGCTGGGCCTGTCGGTCGCGGTGATCCGGGAACGGCTCGACCGCCGGGTACGGGCGGCCGGTGACGTGGAGCGGGTCGCCCGGGTGCCGGTGCTGGCCGAGCTGAGCATCGCCTCGGGGCCGCAGCTCGACGAGATCTTCCAGCCCTACGCCTCCGGGGGCCGGACCTTCAACCGCCTGCGCAACGAGGTGCTGGCCAGCCTGCGCCCGGAGGACCGGGTCGTGGTCGTCGCCGGCGCCAGCCGGGGCGTCGCGTCCACGCTGGTCGCCGCGAACCTGGCGGCCGCGATGGCCCGCAGCGGCAGCGAGGTCGTGCTGGTCGGCGCCCACCTGCCGGACAGCCTGGTGGACGCCGCGCCGCTGGCCCGGATGTTCGGGGTGGGCGCCACGCCCGGCCTGGGCGACGTGCTGACCGGCAAGGTCCCGCTGCGGTCCGCGGTGCAGCGGGCGCCCCGCGTCCCGTCGCTGCGGGTGATCACCACGGGCGGCACCGGCAGCGCCGGCGGGCTGCTCCAGTCGCAGGCCCTGCGCCAGGCGCTCCACCAGCTCCGCCGGCGCGACTGGTACGTCGTGATCGACGCGCCGTCCACGGCCACCAGCGCCGACGCCCAGAGCCTGGCCCGGCTCGCCGACGCCGCGATCCTCACCGTCGAGTTGCGGCGCACCCGCCGCCCGGAGGTGGTCGACGCGGTCGCCCAGCTCACCCGGGTCGGCACCCCGCTGCTGGGCAGCGTGGTGATCCCCCGGCTGGCGAGCGGCATCGAGAACGGGCACGGCGACGACGAGGCCGACTTCAACCAGGACGACGACGCGCCGGACTTCGACGACCTGCGCGACCTCGACGACTCCGGCGACCTGGCCCGCGAGCTGCCGCGAGCCCGCCCGGGCACGGCGTCGGTGCCCGCGTCAGCACCGCCGAAGGCCCGCTCCGAGGACGACTCCGGCGACCTGAGCATCGCGGGCATCAACCTGGCCGGCAGCCGGCCGATCACCCGCAACCGGCCCGCCGCCGCCCGGCCCCGCCAGCACGACCCCGACCCCGACACCGCGGTGCTGCGCCGGCTCGACAACGACACGCTCCGCGACATGGACCGCACCGGCAACAATGGTCAGCACTCAGCTTCGTGACCGCGGTCGCCGCGCCCGCGCGTGGCGACCGCTCACCTCGGAGGTCTGGCTGCCCGCCTGGCCGCTGACCGGGGTGCTGCTGCTCTATCCACTCTGGTGGGCGCTCGGCCTCGGCGTGCTGATCTTCCCGCTGGCCGCCGTGCCGATGGCCTGGTTCCTGGTCAAGGCGCAGGCGGCGGGCCGCAGCATCCGGCTCCCACCCGGGTTCGCGTACTGGGTGGTGTTCCTGGCCGTTCTGGTCATCGGTGTCGCAGTGCTCGGCACGGACCCGACCGGCACCGTGCCCGAGCGCGGGATCGAGCGGATCCCGGGCGCGGTGTTCCGGCTGGGTGAGTACGGCGCCCTGACCGTGCTGCTGCTCTACGCGGGCAACCTCAACGAGCGCGAGCTGCCGATCCGCAAGCTGGTCCAGCAGCTCGGCTGGCTGTTCGTGGTCACCGTGGCCGGCGGCCTGCTCGGCGTCTACGCCGGCACGTTCGAGTTCACCTCGCCGATCGAGCTGCTGCTGCCGGAGCACATCCGGGGCAAGGGCTTCATCCGGAGCCTGGTCCATCCGTACGCGGCCCAGATCCACGACATCATCGGCGACCACCGACCGCGCCCGGCGGCGCCGTGGGGCTACACCAACACCTGGGGCAACAACTTCTGCCTCCTGATGGTCTGGTTCTGCGCGGCGGTGTTCGGCGCCGCGACCCGGCGGCGGGTCAAGATCCTCGCGATCGCCTGCCTCGCGGTCTCGGTGATCCCCGTGGTGATCTCGCTGAACCGGGGCCTGTGGATCGGCCTCGGCGTCGCCGCCCTGTACGCGGCCGTCCGGCTCGCCCTCGCCGGCCGGGTCTGGGTCATCGGCGTGCTGGTCGCCGCGGTCGCCGCCCTCGGCGCGGCGCTGGCGGTCACCCCGCTCGGCGACGTGGTCGACGCCCGGCTCGACAACGGCAAGTCCAACGGCGTCCGCTCGTACCTGGTCGAACGGGCGCTGACCGGCGCCACCGAGTCCCCGCTGATCGGCTTCGGCTCCACCCGGACCACGATCGGCGGCCGCAACTCGATCGCGGTCGGCGAGAGCCACGACTGCGAGCGGTGCGGCAACTTCACCATCGGCGGCAACGGCCAGCTCTGGCAGCTGATCTTCGCGCACGGCCTGATCGGCACGCTGGGCTACCTGGGGTTCTTCGGCTACGGGATCTGGCGGTTCCGGCGCGACCGCAGCCCGGTCGGCATCGCCGGCAGCTGCGCGCTGGTCGGCTCGTTCGCCGCGATGCTCTGGTACAACACGCTGGTCACCCCGCTGGCGTTCATGTTCCTCGCGTACGCGCTGCTCTGGCGCAACGCCCGCACCGACCCCGGAGTGACCCCTTGAGCCCTGTCGCCACGGCGCCGGCACACCTGCGAGCACAGGACGCCAAACTGCGCGCGGAGTACCTGCGTGAAGTGCTCGACCTGCTCTATCCCGCACCGTGCTTCACCGACGGCGCGCCCGGCGACGACACCGACGGCCGGGTGGCCGGCACCCCGGTGGTCGACTACCTGGTCGTGCCGGACGCACGCCGTCCCCGGCTGCTGGTGCCGGCCCGGTCCCGGCGGATCGCCGCCGCCGCGGTCCGGCGCTACGCCGAGCCGCAGGGCCGGATCGCCAAGCTCAAGCGGGACGCCGTGGTCACCGCGCTGCGCAGCGGCGCGAGCGGCCTGCTGCTGCGGGACCGGGTCCGGGTCTACGGGCCGGCCGCCGAGACCATCGACGGCTACCTGCACCGGGTGCTCGGCGCCGACGTCGCCCTCAGCATCCACATCGGACCCGCGCGGGCCAACCGCAAGCCGGTGCTGCAGCTCATCTCCCGGGACGGGCGCACGGTCGGCTTCGGCAAGCTGGGCACCGGGCCGCTGACCCGCCGGCTGGTGCGGGCCGAGACGGCCGCCTTGAACGCGCTCGCGCACGCCGTGGTCGACGACGTCACGATCCCGAGCGTGCTGCACAGTGGACAGTGGCGCGGGCACCAGGTGCTGGTGCAGAGCGCCCTGCCGGTCTGGCAGCCGCGGGCGCCGCTCTCGGCCGACCGGCTGGCCGCCGCCATGCGCGCGGTCGCGCTCTGCTGCGGCACCTCGAAGGGCTGGCTGTCGACCAGCCCGTACTGGTCGGACATGCGGGAGCGGCTGGCCGGGGTGGCGGACCGGCCGGACGGCGCGGCGCTGGGCGAGGCCGCCCGCGCCCTGGCCGCCCGGGCCGGCGACACCGACCTGCGGTACGGCGCCTGGCACGGCGACTGGTCGCCGTGGAACATGGCCCCGCTGTCGAGTTCCTTGCTGGTCTGGGACTGGGAGCGGTTCACGCTGGGCGTGCCCCTCGGCTTCGACGCGCTGCACTACGAGTTGCAGCGCCGGATCCAGACCGACCCCGACGCGGCGGCCGCCGTCGAGCGGATGGTCACCCGGGCGCCGCTGCTGCTCGCGCCGTTCGACGTGCCGCGCGAGGCGGCCGAGTTGACCGCGCTGCTCTACCTGATCGACCTGGCCGCCCGCTATCTCGCCGACCGGCAGGCCGAGGCCGGCGCCCGCCTCGGCGTGCTCGGGACCTGGCTGCTGCCCGTACTCGTCCGCCGTGTGGAGGCGTTCCGGTGAAGTCCTCGCATGTTCCGGCCCCCGTCAAGCGGGTCGTCCACTTCGGATCCCGGTCGTACGGCCGGATCACCGCGCCCGCCCGGATGCTGCCGTCGTTCCTGATCTGCGGTGGGCAGCGGTGCGGCACGACGTCGCTCTACCGGGCCCTGGCCGCACACCCCGTGGTGCTCAAAGCCGTGCTGCACAAGGGCGTGCATTATTTCGACACGTCCTATCAGCACGGGTTCGCCTGGTACCGCGGGCATTTCCCGCTCCAGCGCACCGCCGCCAAGGTCGAGGAACGCTGGGGTGTGCCGGCGCAGACCTTCGAGTCGAGCCCGTACTACATGTACCACCCGCACGCGGCGGCCCGGATCGCCCGTGACCTGCCCGGCGTCAAGCTCGTCACGCTCGTCCGTGACCCGGTCGAGCGGGCCTACTCGCAGCACGCCCACGAGCTCGCCCGCGGCTTCGAGTCGGAGCCGTCGTTCGCCCGCGCGCTGGCGCTCGAGCCGGGCCGGCTGCACGGCCAGGAGGAGCGCCTCGCCGACGACCCGACCTACTACAGCTTCGCCCATCAGCACCACGCCTACCGGGCCCGCGGCGAGTACGCCACCTACCTGGACGCGATGGCCGGCCGGGTCGGCCGCGACCAGATCCTGGTGGTGGAGAGCGAGCGGTTCTTCAGCACGCCGGAAGAGGTCTACGACGAGGTGCTGGCCTTCCTCGGCCTGCCGAACCTGGGCTACCCGCCGTTCGAGCGGCACAACGCCCGGCCGCGCGAGTCCGCGATGGACGAACGTACCCGGCGCGACCTGACCAGCCATTTCGCGGCGCACGACGACCGCCTGACCGAGTGGCTGGGCCACCCGCCGGTCTGGCGCCGATGACGGCGCCCCCCGCGAGTCTCGCGCCCGCCGACAGCGCAGCGACGAAGAAGGCGATCGGCGGGGTCGCGCGGGGTGGGGTCGCCGGCATCCTCGGTGCCGGGGTGGCCGGGCTCGCCGGGCTCGCGGTCACCTGGCTCGTCGCGCACCGGCTCGGTCCCGAGCACGCGGGCGCCTTCTTCGCCGCGACGGCGGCGTTCGTGCTCACCTCGACGCTGGCGAAGCTGGGCACCCAGACCGGGCTGGTCTACTGGCCGGCCCGGCTGCGCGCCCAGGGGCACGGCTTCCTGCTCGGCGCCTGCCTGCGCAGCGCGTTCGCGCCGGTGGTCTGCGCGGCCGTCGCCGTCGGGATCGCGCTGTACGTGTCCGCGCCGGAGCTGGCCAGCCTGACGGCCGGTGACGCGCCGCCGGCGATCCACGCCGAACTGGTGCGGCAACTCCGGCTGCTGGCCGCGTTCGTACCGCTGGCGGTGCTCTCCGACACCCTGCTCGCGGCCACCCGCGGCTACCGGCTGATCCGGCCGACCGTGCTGCTCGACAAGCTGGTCCGGCCCGGGCTGCAGACGGTCGGCGTCGCCGCGGTCGCGGTCAGCGGCGTCGCCGGGCCGAGCCTGTTCGCGCTCGCCTGGGCCCTGCCGTACGTGCCGACCGCCCTGCTCGCCGGGTACGCCCTGCACCGCGCACACACCCGCACCATGGCCGACATCGTGCCGACCCGGGTGAAGCGCTCGCACCGGGCCAGCATGCGCCGGGCGTTCTGGCGGTTCACCGGGCCGCGCTCGATCGCCTCCGTCGCCCAACTCGCGCTGCAGCGCGTCGACGTGCTGCTGGTCGCGGCGCTGGCCGGCCTCGGCGCCGCCGGGCTCTACGCGGTCGCGGGCCGGTTCGTGGTGCTCGGCCAGTTCGCCAACCAGGGCATCACCCAGGCGGTGCAGCCCCGGCTGGCCGAGGCCCTGGCGGTCAAGGACCGGCTCGCCGCCAACACCCTCTACCAGACCGCGACCGGCTGGCTGATCCTGCTGACCTGGCCGCTCTACCTGCTGGTGATGACGTACGCGCCGGCGTACCTCGGCATCTTCGGTCCTGCCTTCCGCGACGGTGCCTCGATCGTCGTCGTGCTCGCGGCGGCGATGCTGGTCGCGACCGGCTGCGGGATGGTCGACACCGTGCTGTCCATGGCCGGGCGGACCACCTGGAACCTCGGGAACGTGCTGGTCGCGCTCGGCCTGACGATCGCGCTCGACCTCGCGCTGATCCCCCGGATGGGCGCGCTCGGCGCCGCCATCGGGCTGGCCGCCGCGGTGGTGGCCAACAACGTGCTGCCGCTCGCCCAGGTCGGGTTCGGTCTCAAGCTGCACCCCTTCGGCGCCGGCTGGCTGTCGGCCGCGGCGGTCACGGTCGTCAGCTTCGGCGTCGCGCCGCGGGCGGTCGGCTACGTCCTCGGCGGCGGGCCGGGAGCCACGATGACCGCCCTCGGTGTCGCGGGCGCCACGTATCTGGCCGGCGTCCGCCTCCTGCGGCGCCCACTCGCGTTGGACGCCTTGAAAGCCCTGCGCCGCAAGCGCTGAATGCCGACCGAAGGAGAAACGTGCGTATCCCCGCCGCCGTGGTGTCCGTCCTCGTGCTCGCGCTCGCCGGCTGCACCGCGGGCAAGCCGGAGCCGGAGGCCACGGCCGACTTCCAGCGGAGCCCGCGCGGAGTGGCCACCAAGACCGGGCCGTTCGAGAGCGGGCCGGTCAAGCCGCCGACGGACAAGGTCTGGGTGGGCGCCTGGGTCAAGCCCGAGGTGTGGGGCCAGGCCGGCCGGCGCGACGCGGTCGCCAAGGTGGAGAAGTCGCTCGGCCGCCGGTTCGACGTCATCAACACCTACCGGACCTTCGACGAGAAGTTCTGGACCGACACCGACAAGGAGTACGTCAAGCGCGGCAGCGTGGTGATGGTCAGCTGGGCCTCCGGCGACACGCGGTCCATGGTGGACGGGCGGCACGACGAGATGATCCGGGCCCAGGCCAAGAAGATCGCGAAGGCCAAGCGTCCGGTGATGATGCGGTTCCGCTGGGAGATGGACCGGCCCAACCTGCAGGCGACGATGTGGTCGCCGGAGGACTACGTCGCGGCCTGGAAGTACACCCGGCGGATCTTCAAGGAGGAGGGCGCCACCAACGCGTCCTGGGTGTGGTGCCCGACCGCGGAGGGCTTCGACCGGGGTGACGCACCGGCCTTCTACCCGGGCGACGACCAGGTCGACTGGACCTGCGTCGACGTCTACGCCAGCAGCGAGTTCAAGCCGCTGGACCAGCTCATGGGCAATTTCCTGAAGTGGGCGGCGGAGCGGCCCAAGCCGATCATCATCGGCGAGTTCGGGGTGTCCGAGGAGTGGGGGTCCGCGAAGCGGGCCGAGTGGATCCACGACGCGACCGAGGTGTTCCAGGCCAACCCGCAGATCCGGGCGGTGGCCTACTTCGACTCGGATCCCGACGACAACCCACCGACGCTGCAGTTCAAGATCTCGGACGACGAGGCCGCCTTCGGCGCGTTCCGCGAGCTGGCGGGTGAGCTGTCCGGTGAACGGGCTCCCTGATCCAGGAGGCCTCAGCCGCGGCGCTTGGCGGTGGCGAGGAGGCGCAGGGCGTACGGGGCGTCGTGGCGCAGGTAGCGGCGGGCCAGCCGGCGGGGCTCCGAGCCCAGCCGGTGCGCCCACTCCAGGCCGGCGCGCTGCATCCAGACCGGGGCGCGGTGCTGGTGGCCGGCGACGAAGTTGACGGCCATGCCGCAGCCGAGGAACCAGGTGCGCGGCAACTCGCTGCGCAGCCGGCCGATCAGCCGCTCCTGCCGGGGGAAGCCGATGCCGACGAAGACCAGGTCGGGCGCCGCGGCGACCACCGACGCGACAGCGTCGTCCACCGCGGCCGGGTCGGCGTCGAAGCCGAACGGGGGCGACCGGTGCCCGGCCACCGCCAGCCCCGGACAGCTCGTGGCCAGCCGGTCGGCGGCCCGCTGCGCGATGTCGGGGGTGTCGCCACCGAGGACGAACACCGAGCGGGTGTCGGCGGCCAGCCCGGCGGAGAGCGACCAGATCAGGCTCGATCCGGTGACCCGTTCCGGCAGCGGGTTGCTGGCCAGCCGGCTGGCCCAGATCAACGGCATGCCGTCCGCGACGACCAGCGTGGCGTCGTCCAGGAACGCGCGGACCTCGGGGCACGACCGGGCCTGCCGGACGATGTCCACGTTCGGGGTGAGGATCCGCCCTCCGTGCCCGCGCGCCAGCGCCCGCCGCACCACGGTGACCACCCGGCGTTCGGTGATCATGTGTAGCCGCGAACCGTCCAGCCGAACTCGGGCAAATCCGTAATGAAGTGACACTTCGGCTCTCCCGCTCGTTATGTGATGAAAACGAGCGAAGGCGGGTAAAGGTGGCACGCTTACTCTTCGTCGGCGGGCTGGGCCGAAGCGGCACCACGCTGGTCGAACGGCTGCTCGGCGAGCTGCCTGGGGTCTGCGCGCTCGGGGAGGTCGTCCACCTCTGGCAACGTGACATCCGCGGCGACGAGCGATGTGGCTGCGGCGAGCGGTTCTCCGTGTGCGCGTTCTGGACCAAGGTCGGCGAGACCGCCTTCGGCGGTTGGGGCAACGTCGACGTCTACCGGGTGCTCGCCCTGCAGGCGGCGGTGGAACGCACCCGGCACATCCCGCGGCTCGCCTCGCCCCGGCTGCCCGACGACTACCGGGCCCAGGTGCGGGAGTACGCCGGCTACTACACCGCCGTCTACCGCGCCGCCGCCGAGGTGACTGGGGCGTCCGTGCTCGTGGACTCCTCCAAGCACAGCGCGCTCGCGCACTGCCTGCGCTGGGCCACCGGGATCGACCTGCGGGTGGCCCACGTCGTCCGCGACCCCCGCGGCGTCGCGCACAGCTGGACCAAGGTGGTGGCCCGGCCCGAGACCGACGGCCAGAGCGAGATGACCCGCTACTCCCCCGGCCGCTCGGCCATGCTCTGGAACGCCCACAACGCCGCGTTCGGCCTGCTCGCCCGCCGCGGCGTGCCGCTGCTGCGGGTCCGCTACGAGCAGTTCGTCGCCGACCCGTCGGCCGGCCTGACCGCGCTCGCCGAGTTCGCCGGGCTCGCGCTCGGCGAGGGCGACCTCGACTTCCTCACCGAGGCGCACGCCGACCTGCGGGTCGGGCACAGTGCCGCCGGCAACCCGATGCGGTTCTCGGTCGGCCGGATACCGCTGCGCCGCGACGACGGCTGGGTGAGCGGCCTGCCGGCCACGGACCGGCGCCTGGTCGGCGCGGTCTGCGCCCCGCTGCTGCGCGCGTACGGCTACCCGGTCATGGTCTCTTCCCGCGGAGGTACGCAATGAGCGAGTGGCCGTCGGTCGGTGTGGTCATCCCGACCCGGAACCGGCCGGAACTGCTCCGGCAGGCGCTGGCCGCGGTGCGGGCGCAGGACTACCCGGGGCAGTTGCGGGTCGTGGTGGCGTTCGACCAGACCGAGCCCGACCTGTTGCTGGCCACCACGGAGGGCGTACCCGTGATGGTCATCTCGAACTGGCGCGCACCCGGCCTCGCCGGCACCCGCAACAGCGGGATCCTGGCCCTCGACACCGAACTGGTCGCCTTCTGCGACGACGACGACGAGTGGGCGCCCGACAAGCTGCGGACCCAGGTGCCCGCGCTGACCGCGTCGACCGCCGAGTTCGCGACCTGCGCCATCGCGGTGTCGTTCCAGGGCAAGGTGACCCCGCGGCTGGCCGGGATGGCCTCCGTCGGCGTGGCCGAGCTCGCCCGCTCGCGGATGGCGATGCTGCACTCGTCGACGTTCCTCATGCGGCGGTCGGCGCTGGTCGAGTCGGACCGGATCGGGCTGGTCGCCGAGGACGCGCCGGGTTCGCAGAACGAGGACTGGGACCTGCTGCTGCGGGCCGCGCGCCGGCACCCGATCGTGCACGTGGACGAGCCGCTCGTGCGGGTGCTGTGGGGGCGCAGCTCGCATTACGCGTACGAGTATCAGACGAAGATCTCGTCGCTGCGCTGGATGATGGAGCGGCACCCGGAGATCCGCGGCTGCCCGCCCGGCGCGGCCCGGGTCTACGGCCAGCTCGCCTGCTGGAGCGCGGCGACCGGCAACCGGGCCGAGGCCTGGAAGTGGACGCGGGAGGCGGTCCGGGCCAACTGGCGCGAACCGCGCACGGCGATCGCGGTCGCCGCGATGACGGGCGCGGTCAAGGTGGAGAACGTCCTGTCCACCCTGCACAGATATGGCCGCGGCATCTGACTTTTGTCGGTGGGTGTGGCTACATTCGGCGCCGTGAAGGTGACTGTCGCCGACGGCGTCGGGCTCAACGTGCGACACACGGTGGGCGCCGCGGCGCCCGCGTTCCTGTTGGTGCACGGCCTGGCGTCCAACGCCCGGCTGTGGGACGGGGTGGCCGCCGCGCTCGCCGCGGCCGGGCACCCGAGCTACGCCGTCGACCTGCGCGGTCACGGCGAGTCCGACCTGCCCGACCAGGGCTTCGACACCGCGACCGCGGCGCGCGACCTGGCGTCCGTGATCGCGTCGCTCGGTCTCGACCGGCCGGTGGTGGCCGGGCAGTCCTGGGGCGGCAACGTGGTGGTCGAGCTGGCCGCGACGCACCCCGCGCTGGTGCGGGCGCTGGCCCTGGTCGACGGCGGGTGGATCGACCTGCCGGCCGAGTTCGACTCGTGGCCGGCCTGCGCGGCGGCGCTGCGGCCACCCGACGTCAACGGGTGGCGGGCCGACGACCTACGGGCGCGGCTGCTGGCCGGGCATCCCGACTGGTCGGCCGCCGCGGTCGACGCGACGCTGGCCAACCTGCGGGTCGGCCCCGACGGGCGGCTGTCGCGGCGGTTGCCGGTCGAGCGGCACATGGAGATCCTGCGCAGCATGTGGGACCACCCGCCGGGCCGGTGGTTCCCGCGCCTGACGATGCCGGTGCTGCTGCTGCCGGCCGGCGACCCGGCGCGCGTCGCGTCCGCGGCGGCGGCGATCCCGTCGGCCACGGTGCGGGCTTACGCGGGCGGCGACCACGACCTGCACGCGCAGCAGCCCGACCGGCTGGCCGCCGACCTGCTGACGCTGGTGCGGTCATGAGCCGGCTGCTGGTGGTGATGGGCTCCGGCGAGACCGCGCCCACGATGATCAAGCCGCACCGGTCGGTCTTCGAGCGTGTGACGGGTCCGGCGGTGCTGCTGGACACGCCCTACGGTTTCCAGTCCAACGCCGACGACATCTCGGCGCGGGCGGTCCGCTACTTCCGGCAGAGCGTCGGCCGGGCGGTCGAGGTGGTCACCTGGCGGCGGCCACCGGCCGACCCGGTGGCCACGGAGCGTGCGCTGGCCGACCTGCGGGCCGCGGGTTGGGTGTTCGCGGGCCCGGGCAGCCCGACCTACACGCTGCGCCAGTGGCGCGACACGGCGATCCCGGCCTTGCTGGCCGACAAGCTGGCGCGGACGGGGGTGGTCCTGTTCGCCAGCGCGGCGGCACTGACGCTGGGCACACACACGGTGCCGGTCTACGAGATCTACAAGGCGGGCATCGAGCCGCACTGGGCACCGGGCCTTAATTTGATCGAGGCGGCGATCGGCTTCCCCGCGGTGGTCATCCCGCATTACGACAACGCGGAGGGCGGCCACCACGACACGCGCTACTGCTATCTGGGCGCGGGCCGCCTGGCGGCGCTCGAGGCCGAGCTGCCGCCCGACCATCTGATCATCGGGGTCGACGAGCACACGTCGGTCTGCTTCGACCTGGACGCCCAGACGGCGACGGTGTCCGGGAACGGCGTGCTCACGCTGCGCCGGGCGGGTGCCAGCGCCGTTTTCCCGGCTGGTTCGGTGCTCACGTTCGCGGAGGTGGCGGAGGGCCCCACGGCCCGGGGCGCGGGTCTGCGCGGCGCCGCGGGTCTGTCGGGCGCCGCGGGTCGGTTGACAGCTGGGGGTCAGCCCGACGCCGCAGGTTTCCCGGGCGCCGCAGGTCTGCCGGCCGCCGCCGGCTCGCCCGGCGTCGCGGGTCCGCCTGGCGCCGCGGGTCCGCCCGGCGCCGCGGGTCCGTTGACGGCCGCAGGTTCGTCTGGTGCCGCGGGTCCGTTCGACGCTGCGGGTCCGTTCGACGCGGCGGCACCGTCTGGCGCCGCGGTGCCGTTTGGCTCGGCGGGTTCACACGGCGCCTCAGGTCTGTTCGGCGCTGCGGGTGCGTCGACGGCCGGGGGTCCGTCGGCCGAGGCCGCGGGCTTCGCTTCCCTGCCCCAGCAAACCGGCGCGACCCCCACCGCGCCGCCCTCGCTTCGGGGCACGACCGACGAGCTGGACGCTCGGTTCGCTGCGGGCCTGGCGGCGCGCGATGTCGATGTCTGTGTGGCCACGATCCTCGACCTCGAGCAGGCCATCGTCGACTGGTCCGCCGACACCGAGACCAGCGACGGCCCCGACTATCCCCGGTCGGTGCTGCGCGGCATGGTGGTCCGGCTGGGCGAACTGGCCCAGCGCGGTGCCGTCGACCCGGCGGAGACGGTCGGGCCGTTCGTCGACGCGCTGGTCGATCTGCGCGCCCAGGCGCGGGCCAACCGTGACTTCGCCACCTCTGACGCGGTCCGCGACCGCCTGGCGGCCGCCGGGGTCGACCTCCGCGACGGCCCGTCCGGCACGACGTGGCACTTCACACAGGAAACGGACTCGGGAGTCCGTTAGATTGGAGGCAACCGGACTCGGGAGTCCGGATCCACGGGGAGGAACCATCATGAGCTACGCGCGGATCAGCGACGCCGTCCGGGAGCTGGCCTTCGAGCCGACGCTGCCGTTCGAGGAGGCGCTCGACAAGTACTACGCGCCCGAGTTCGAGCACCGCAACGACGGCGAGGTGCTCGACCGGGCCGGCTTCGCGGCGATGGTCACCGGCATGCGGAGCCGGATCGCCACCGGCACGATCACGGTGCTCGACGAGCTGCACGACGGCACGACCTACGCGGAGCGCCATGTCTACGACGTCACGATGAAGGACGGCAGCCGGCTGCACCGGGAGCTCTACGTCTTCGCCACGCACGCCCCGGACGGTCGCTTCCGCACGGTGACCGAGACCGGCTTCGACGTCGTGCCATGACGCGGGTCAGCCACAGCCGCACCGACGCCCGGCGCAACCACGACCGGGTCGTCGCCGCGGCCCGGGAACTCTTCGCCCGCCACGGCCTCACGGTCACGGTGCCACAGGTGGCGGCCCACGCCGGCGTGGGCCGGGCGACGGTCTACCGCAGCTACCCCACCAAGGACGACCTGGTGCTGGCGGTCGCCGAGGAGAGCTTCACGGCGCTCGAGTCCTGGACCCGAGCGGCCATCGCGAACAACACGGCGCTCGCCACCTACGTGCCGGACCTCTTCGCCCGCCTGGCCGCCGACCGCGGCCTGGCCGAGACCTTCTTCGAGGCCCGCCTCCTACCGGCCACCCGGCTCCTGGACCTGATCGGGGAGCTGGTCACCGCGGCCCAGTCGACCGGACAGGTCCGCGCGGACCTTGACGACCTCGACCTCCGCATCACACTCTGCGGCCCGGCCCGCCAACTCATCGCCCTCGACCAGTGGTCCCCCGACCGCTGGCGCCGCCACGGCGCGATGGTGGTCGCCGCGCTCCGCCCGTGTTGACCTGAGCCACCTCGTGCAACCTCGAACCCGTCCGCGACCGTCTTGCTCCCGACGGAAGGAGCGCGGACGCGTGAAGGGACCTGACGAAGAGGAGTTTCGTGAGTTCGTCACCAACGCTCGGGAGACCCTGCGCGGGCTGGCCTACCTGACCTGCGGCAGCTGGGCGATGGCCGACGACGCGGTCGGTGCCGCGCTCAGCAAGCTCTACGTGCGGTGGAACCGAATCGCCGCACCCTACGCGTACGCCCGGCGCATGGTCGTTCTCGCCGCCATCGACGAGACCCGCCGGCCGTGGCGCCGGGAGCAGGCGGCCGGCGACCTCCTGCCCGAACAACCCGGACCCGACCGGTACGGCGCCGTCGACGACCGGTTGCACGTGCAGGCCGCCCTCGCGCGGGTGCCACCGGGGCAGCGCGCCGTCCTCGTGCTGCGCTTCTACGAGCAGCTCAGTGTCGAGGAGACCGCCGAGGTGCTCGGGCGCAGCCAGGGCACCGTGAAAAGCCAGACCGCCCGTGGCCTGGCGGCGCTGCGGGCCGCGCTCGCCGCCGACGAGAACCGTGTCACCACCGCGCAAGGAGGAGACTCCCGATGAGCGACATTCGACAGCTGCTCGAAACGGCCAAGGGTGACCCGCCACCGCCGGCGGACACGGTCGACGACATCATCCGCGCCGGGCGACGACGGCTGCGGCGCTCCCGGACCGGTACGTTCGGCGGCGCCGGCCTGGGCCTGGTCGCCGTCGCCGCGACCCTGCTCGTCGCGACGTCCGGCACACCGGCCGACCGGCCGACCGAGGTGCCGCTGGAGACGGCGACCACCGCGGTGCCGGCCCGACCGCTCACCGCCACCTTCGCCGGCTTCCGCGTCGGCGGCTTCGAGGTGACCGATCCCCTGCGGATCGCCCCGACCTACCAGCAGGCGCTCGTCCGGCGGCCCGGCGGCGAAGGCGCACCGGACGTCGGGGTCCTCACCGTCTACGCGGCCGGCGTCTTCCGGCCCGACCGGTTCAGGGCCGGCGCGCCGCTGGAGATGAACGGCCGCCCCGGCTGGGCCGCGATGGTCGACCGCACGATCGTGTACGGCACGCCGGGCACCCGCAAGACGACGACCAAGGTCATCCCGCTTCCCGCCCTCGCCTGGCAGTACGCGGAGGACGCGTGGGCCACCCTCGAGTCGAACGACGACGACGCCAAGCAGGGCCTGCCCGCGGTCTCCCTGCGGCGGATCGTCGACGCGTTCGCACCCGGCGGGGCCCGGCCCGCCACCGCGCCGGTCAAGGCCGGCTACGTGCCGAACGGCTGGACGGTCGCCGCCGTCGGCCGCAACCTGACCACCGGTGACTCCCTGCTGGCGGAGACGATCTGGGTCCCCGCCGACACCGGCTTCGACTCGCTCGCGGCGCCACTGGACCTGACCGGGGCCGGCCTGCCCGCCATCGCCGTGCGGATCTCGCCGGTTGACCGCGAAGGCCCGTACCGGCACCCGGTGAACCCACCGTGCCCGGTCGGCGAGCACTTCTGCGACGTCCCGATCGACGGCCGGTTCTACGCGGAGGTCCACGACATGTCGGGCACCCTGTCGGCGGCGGAGCTCACGGAGATGACCAAGGGTCTCAGGTTCGCCACGGTGGCCCGCCCCGAGACCTGGTTCCCGGTCCCGTCGAACTAGCGGGATAGATTGGGCCCGCTCACGCGGCAAGGGGAGGAATGCTCATGCGGTATCGCCGGCTCGGATCCACGGGAACCGTCGTCTCTACGCTCTGTCTCGGCACGATGACGTTCGGCGCCGAGACCGACGAGGCGGGCTCGCAGGCACAGCTCGACCGGTTCGTCGAGGCCGGCGGGACCTTCCTGGACACCGCGGACGTCTACTCCCGGGGCATCTCGGAGCAGATCATCGGTCGTTGGCTGCGCGCGCGGCCGGGCGTACGCGACCGCCTGGTCATCGCGACCAAGGGCCGGTTCCCGATGGGCGACGGCGCCAACGACGCCGGCCTGTCCCGGACCCACCTCAGCCGGGCGCTCGACGCCAGCCTGGGCCGGCTCGGCGTCGAGACGATCGACCTCTACCAGGCGCACGCCTGGGACCCGATGACGCCGATCGAGGAGACGCTGCGCTTCTACGACGACGCGGTGCGGGCCGGGAAGATCCGGTACGTCGGCGTCAGCAACTTCGTCGGCTGGCAGTTGCAGAAGGCCGTGCTGCTGGCCCGCTTCGGCGGCCTGCCGCCGATCGTCACGCTCCAGCCGCAATACAACCTGCTCGCCCGCGACATCGAGCACGAGGTCGTGCCCGTCTGCCTCGAGGAGGGCGTCGGCATCCTGCCGTGGTCGCCGCTCGGCGGCGGCTGGCTGACCGGGAAGTACCAGCGCGACGAGGTGCCCACCGGCGCCACCCGGCTGGGCGAGAACCCGAACAGGGGCGTCGAGGCGTACGCCGGTCGCAACGCGTCCGAGCAGACGTGGCAGATCATCGAGGCGCTGGGTGACATCGCCAAGGCCCGCGGTGTGTCGATGGCCGCGATCGCGCTGGCCTGGCTCGCCGACGCGCCGGCGGTCACCTCGGTGATCCTCGGCGCCCGGACGACCGCGCAGCTCGACGACAACCTGACCGCCGGCGACCTGGTCCTGGACGCCGACGAGCGGGCCCGGCTCGACGAGGTCAGCGCGCCGCGCGTCGCGGACTACCCGTACGGGCGGGCGGGCATCGACCAGCGCGGCCGCCGCCTGCCCAGCTAGTTACTGACAATTGACGAACTGCCCGACGCCGAGGTCGCAGTCGGTGCCCGCCACGGGGTTGCCGGCCCGGTCGTGGAAGCCCACGTGCCAGGCCGCCCCGGGCCGGCTCAGCACCGCGTAGCCCCACTCGCGCCGGGTGATGAGCTGGCCGAGCGGCAGGCGGTCGACGTCCTTGCCGACGAGCTGGCTGTCGACCCAGTCCTTCGGGTCCAGGGTCGTGCCCGAGGCACCGACGGTCAGCTGCGGCGGCCGGTAGGTCACCGCCGCGCCACCGAAGTCGAGCGCCTGGTAGAGGTGCACGTGCCCGGAGAGCACGGCGCCGATCCCGGGGTTGAGCTGCTGCAGGCCGCTCGCCCGGATCGCGTCGTCGAGCAACTCGTCGATCCAGAGCGGGTTGTCGTTGGCCGTGCGGCCGTGCACCGCCCACAGCGGCGTGTGGCTGAGCAGGAACGTGTCGCCGCTGACGTTCGCGTTGACGGTGTCGAACTCCGCCGTGTAGCGGGCGAGCCGCGCGCCCCGGTCGCAGGTCGGCGCCGGGCCTTCGTCCGAGGCGCACGAGGTGTCCATGTTGAGCAGCGTCAGCGAGCCGGCCCGGATCCGCTCCGGCGGGCTGAAGTCCTGCGGCGGGTTGCTCGTGCACGCCGTCGTGCTGGGTTCGGCGGCCAGGTAGCGGAACCACGCCTCACCGCCGCGCCCGCAGTTCTCGTGGTTGCCGCGGACGAACACGAACGGCGCCCGGCCCAGCAGTTCCTCGGCCGGCAGGAAGAAGTCCGTGACCAGGCAGCCCCAGGTGTGCGCGTTGTTGCCGAGCCCCGCCGCGCCGCACAGGTCGGTGGGCTGGCGGCGCGGCGAGGTCCGGTAGAGGTAGTCGCCGACGTGGACAGCCAGATCCGGCGGTACGGGCTTCGTCGCGGCGCTGTCGGTGACCTCCGCGAGCGGCCAGCCCTGCGCGTCGCACCGCTGCATCGGGCCGCTCGCCGGGATCCGGCAGCCTGTGTCGCCGATGACGGCGATGCTCGCCGGGCGGGGCCGAGCCGGGTTGGGCTGGGTGTATCCCGGTATCGGCACGTTGCCCTGCGGATCGGGGTGCACCGGCACGCCGACGCCGCTGGTGTCGATCCGCGCCGCGGTGGCGGCCGGGTTGACCCGGCGCGCGCAGAGCGTGGCCGTCGACGGGTACGCGCCGACCTGGAACTCGGGCACGAGCTGGTGCCGTTGCGTGCTGGTGCCGATCGTCTCGACGACGAACGGGCAGGTCGCCTCCGGGGTCGCGTACCGGACCTGGACCCCGTCGGGGACGAGCTGCGTCCAGGCCCAGCCCATCCGCGGCGGGTTGGCCGGGTTGTAGCCATCGCCGGCGAGGTCCGAGCTGACCGCAGCCGGGCCGGCTGCGGCCGAGGTGAGGGCCGCCGCGAGCAACAGACCGACCGAGACCCCGAGACGCAGCACAGTTCGACGTGTCACGCCGGGGATCATTCCAGGAGCAGTCCGGACAATTAGGACGTGACACGCAGGGTACGCGCGACCCGGAAGCCGACATCGTCGACCTGGTACGTCGGGTGGCTGCGCCGCCGCACCGAGGCCCGGCAGCTCCACTGCTCGTCGAACCAGCCACCGCCGCGCAACACGCGATAGGTCCCGTAGACCTCGGCGTCGTACACGTCCCAGCACCAGTCCCAGACGTTGCCGAGCATGTCGTGCAGCCCCCACGCGTTCGGGCGCCGGCCGCCCACCTCGTGGATCCGCTCACCGGAGTTGCCGCGGTACCAGGCGATCTCGTCGAGCGGCCCGTAGCGCGGCCCGGTGGTGCCCGCCCGGCACGCGTACTCCCACTCGGCTTCCGTCGGCAGCCGATAGCCGGGAGACGCCCGGTCCCAGGTCACGTCCGCGCCGGCGATGCCGTAGGCCGGCGCGAGCCCGCAGGCCGACGACAGCGCGTTGCAGTAACCCACCGCGTCGAGCCACGAGACGCTCTCCACCGGCAGCCGCTCCCCGCGCGCCGCCGCGCTCGGCCAGGCGCCGGTGACGCCCGCGTACTCCGCCTGCGTGACCGGGAACGCGGCCAGCCGGAACGCCGCGACGTCGACCGTCCACCGCCGTTGGGTGCGCCGGTCGGCCAGGGTCACGCTGCCGGCCGGCAGGTCCACCATCAAGCGATGACCTGGTGCAGTTCCGCGTAGTGGCAGGCCGACGGGTGCGGGTCGACGGCGCGCTGCGACAGCGGTGGCTCCTCGCTCGCGCACCGCGGCTGCGCCTTCCAGCAGCGGGTCCGGAAGCGGCACCCGCTGGGCGGGTCGGCCGGTGACGGCACGTCGCCCGACAGCCGGATGATCTGCCGGCGGGCCCGGGCCGTCGGGTCCGGCACCGGCACCGCCGACAGCAGGGCCTGGGTGTACGGGTGGGTCGGGCGCAGGTAGACCTGGTCAGCCGTGCCGGTCTCGACGATCCGGCCCAGGTACATCACCGCGATCCGGTCGCTGATGTGCCGGACCACGGACAGGTCGTGGGCGATGAAGATGTACGCGAGACCCAACTCGTCCTGCAGCCGCTCCAGCAGGTTGACCACCTGGGCCTGCACCGAGACGTCCAGCGCCGACACCGGCTCGTCGCAGATGATCACCTCGGGCCGCAGCGCGAGGGCGCGGGCGATGCCGATGCGCTGGCGCTGGCCGCCGGAGAACTGGTGCGGGTAGCGGTTCGCGTGCTCCGGGCCGAGGCCGACCTGCTCCAGCAGCTCCCGCACGGCCATGTCGCGGTTGCCCTTCGGGGCGGCCTCCGGGTGGATGTCGAACGGCTCACCGACGATGTCGGCGACCGTCATCCGCGGGTTGAGCGAGGTGTATGGGTCCTGCATGACCATCTGCATGCTGCGCCGCAGCCGCCGCAGGTCGCCGGCGCGCATCCGGAACAGGTCGTGACCCTTGAGGTACGCCCGGCCGGCGGTCGGCGTCTCCAACCGCATCAGCAGCTTGGCCAGCGTCGACTTGCCGCAGCCGGACTCGCCGACCAGACCCAGCGTCTCGCCGGGCCGCAGCTCGAAGCTGACACCGTCGACGGCCTTGACCGCGCCGACCTTCTTGGGCAGCAGCAGGCCGCGGTTGATCGGGTAGTGCTTGACCGCGTTCTCGACCCGCAGGATCGGCTCAGGCATGACGGGCATCGAGCGCCTCCGGCGGGAAGTGGCACGCGCTGGCCCGGTCGAGGCGGCCGATCCGCAGCAGCGTCGGCTCGGTGATCCGGCACATCTGCTGCGCGTACGGGCACCGGGGGTGGAACGCGCAGCCCTGCGGGATCGCGATCGGGTTCGGCGGGGTGCCGCTGATCGAGTGCAGGCCCTGGCCGCGCCGCTCCAGGCGGGGCACCGAGGCCAGCAACCCACGGGTGTACGGGTGGGCGGGCGCGCCGTACAGCGTGTGCACGTCGGCCTGTTCGACGACCCGGCCCGCGTACATCACGGTGATCCGGTCCGCGACGTCGGCGACCACGCCCAGGTCGTGCGTGATCAGGATGAGCGCCATCTCGAGCTCGGCCCGCAGCGTCGCCAGCAGGTCCATGATCTGGGCCTGCACGGTGACGTCCAGGGCCGTGGTCGGCTCGTCGGCGATCAGCAGCTTGGGCCGCATCGCCAGGGCCATCGCGATCATGACCCGCTGCCGCATGCCGCCGGAGAACTGGTGCGGGTAGTCGTCGACGCGCTGCGCGGCGGCCGGGATCCGGACGAGGTCCATCAGCTCGACCGCCCGCCGCTTGGCGTCGGCCTTCGCTATGCCGCGCCGCGAGCGCAGCGCCTCGGTGATCTGCCAGCCCACCGGGTAGACCGGGTTGAGCGCCGACAGCGCGTCCTGGAAGACCATGGCGATCTCCTGGCCGCGCACCTGCCGGCGGCGCTCCGGCGCCATGGTCAGCAGGTCCTCGCCGCCGTAGAGCACCTGGCCGCCGCGGACGACCGCCGGGGGTGTGTCCAGGATGCCGAGCACCGCCTGCGCGGTTACCGACTTGCCGGAACCCGACTCGCCGAGGATCGCCAGCGTCTCGCCGGGGTCGACGTGGAACGAGATCCCGTTGACCACGCGGGCGACGCCGTCCCGGGTGTCGAACTCGACCCGCAGGTCGCGCACGTCGAGCAGGTGCTCGCCGGAGGTCGGCCGTTCGACGCGGGCCCGGCTCGGCGCGGTCGTCCAGGCGGCGGTCGGCGTGTCCCAGGAGGCGGACCGGTCGTCGCCCCAGCCGGCCACCACGGGCGCGGTCTGCGACTCGCCGGACGCGGGGTAACCGTGCGTCGGGTGCGGATACTGCTGGTAGGTCATCGGCGCAGCTTCGGGTCGAAGGCGTCCCGGATGGCGTCGCCCAACATGATGAACGCGAGCACCGTCAGGGTCAGGAACAACGAGGGCGCGATCAGCGGCATGGCCGCCTCGCGGACGTGCTTGCCGGCGGTGGCGATGTCGATGCCCCAGGAGATCGCCGGTGGGCGCAGGCCGATGTTGAGGAACGACAGCGTGGCCTCGGTCGCGATGAACGTGCCGAGCGCGATGGTCAGCACCACGATGAACGGCGCGAGCGCGTTCGGCAGGATGTGCCGCCACATGATGCGCAGCGGGCCGGCGCCGAGCATCCGGGCCGCCGCGACGTAGTCCTGGCTGCGCGCGGCCAGCACCGAGGAGCGCATCACCCGGGCCGCGGTGGTCCAGCCGAGGATGCCGAGCACGATGACCACGCTGACGATGCCGGAGCCGGAGCGGTCCGCGGCCAGCCGCTTGCTCAGCACGATCGCGGCCAGCAGCAGCGGGATGCCGAGCACGACGTCGATCACCCGGGACAGCAGCGCGTCGAGCCAACCGCCGAAGTAACCGGCCAGCATGCCGAAGACCAGACCGATCACGCCGGTCAGGAGTACGGCGAACAGGCCGACCAGCACCGAGGCGCGGGCGCCGTGCACGGTGCGGGAGAAGACGTCGCAGCCCTGGAAGTCGTAGCCGAGGATCGCGCCGCCGGACGGGCCCGCGTACTGGCGGCGGGTGTTGCACGCGGTCGGGTCGGCCGAGCTGAACAGCCCGGGCGCGACGGCCATCAGGACCACCAGCACGACCAGCGCGGCCGCGACCCAGAAGATCCAGTTGCGGCGCAGGTCGTACCAGGCGTCGCCGGCCAGGCTGCGGGTCTTCGGCGGCGGGGTGCCACCGGCGGCGGGCGGCACCTCCCCGGGCCGCGCGCCCAACTCGGTGGTGGCCGCCATCTCCAGGTCACTCATACCGGATCCTCGGGTCGAGTACGGCGTAGAGCAGGTCGACGAGCAGGTTCGTGACCAGGAAGACGATGACCAGCACGCTGACGAAGCCGACGACCAGCGGCCCGTCCTCGGTCTGGATGCCCAACAGGAGCTTGGAGCCGACGCCCGGGATGTTGAAGACGCCCTCGGTGACGATCGCGCCGGCCATCAGGTTGCCGAGGTCGACGCCGATCAGCGTGATCACCGGGATCAGCGAGTTGCGCAGCACGTGCACCGAGACGACCCGGCGGACGGCGAGGCCCTTGGCGCGGGCGGTCCGCACGTAGTCGGCGCGCACGTTCTCGGCCACCGACGTGCGGGTCAGGCGCAGGATGGTCGCCGTCGAGGCGGCGCCGAGCACGAGCGCGGGCAGGATCAGCCCGTAGAGGTCGGGCCGGGCGCCGGCGGTGGTCGGGAACCAGCCGAGCTTGACGCCGAAGACGAGTTGCGCGATCGGCGCGAGCACGATGATCGGCAGGCCGACGACGACCAGCGTGAGCGCCAGCGTGGTGTTGTCGAAGACGGTGCCGCGGCGCAGGCCCGCGACCAGGCCGGCGCCGATGCCGAACAGCGCGGCGAAGAAGAGCGCGAGCAGGGCCAGCTTGATGGTGTTGGGCCAGGCGTCGGCCATCACGTCGCCGATCGGCCGGCCCGTGAGGGTGCGCCCGAGGTCGCCGGTGAGCAGGCCCTTCATGTAGTAGGCGTACTGCACGAGGAACGGGTCGTCGAGGTGGTACTGCTCGGTGAGCACCTGCCGGACGTTGTCGCTGACGGGCCGGTCGCCGGCGAGCGCCTGCAGCGGGTCGTTCTGGTTCGCGAACATCAGGGCGTACACCACGAAGGTCGTCCCGATGAAGGTGACGACCATCTGGAGCAGACGTCTGATGATGTAGCGAGCCATGCGTGCCAGTCTCTGTGCGCCGGGTGACCTGGGTGAGGATCGGAAAGTGAACTTACCCCGCGTCCGCTGACGGCCAGCGACCGCCGGTCCCGGAAAGGACCGGCGGTCGCGGGGTGCGCCAGGTCAGCCCAGGACCTCGATCTGGGTGAGGTCGATCCGGCTGAACAGGTCGACCACGACGTTCTGCACGCGGGTCGAGTAACCGAAGTTGTTCTGCGTGAAGCGCAGCGGGATCACCGGCAGCTCGCGGGCCAGGATGTCCTCGGCCTGCTGGTACTTCTTGATGGACTCTTCCTGCGTCGCCGCCTTGGAGCCCTCTTCGAGCAGGCGGTCGAAGTCACCGTTGCTGTAGCCGTAGTAGTTCGACGAGCCGGTGGTCGAGTAGAGGGGGTTCAGGTAGCTCTCCATGGACGGGTAGTCCATGATCCAGCCCAGCCGGAAGATGCCGACCGGCGTCTTCGCCTCGACCTTGTCGAGCAGGTCCGCGATCTTCGCCTCCGGCACCGCGGTGCACTCGACGCCCAGGTTGGCGTTGAGCTGGTTGCAGGTCGCGTCGATCCAGTCCTTGTGCGGGCCGTCCGAGTTGTACGACAGCGTGATCTTGCTGGGGCCGCCGGCCTGCTGGTAAAGCTGCTTGGCCGCCTGCGGGTTGAACTCACAGGCGTCGCCGCAGGTGTTCTCGCGGTAGCCGGCGACGACCGGCGAGACGAACGAGCGCGCCGACTGCTGCGAGCCCTTGAAGACCGACCGGACGATCTCGTCGCGGTCGATCGCCTTGGAGATCGCCTTGCGCACGTCGGGGTTCGAGAACTCCTGCTCGAACGTGGGGAACGCCAGGAACTGGAACTGCGACGCCGAACTGCGCTGGAAGCGGTCACCGAGGTCGTCGGGCGCGGTGGGGATGCTCTCGGTCGGGATCTGCGGGATCACGTCGAGGTTGTCGGAGAGCACGTCCGCGTACGCGGCGCTGGGCTGCAGGTAGATGCGGAACTCGACGCCGCCGACCTTGGGCTTCGCGCCCGGGTAGCCGTCATACTTGGCCACCTCGACCTTGGCGTCGTGCTCCCACTTGCCGTTCATCATGAACGGGCCGTTGCCGATCGGCGCGCTCTCGAAGTCTTCCTTGACCACGCCGGGTGCCGAGAAGGCGGCCTTCGGCAGCGGGTAGAAGGCGCTGTAGCCGAGCATCGTCTCGAACTCGGTGAACGGCGCCGACAGGGTGACCTGGAAGGTGAGGTCGTCCACCTTCTTGAGGCCGCTCATCGTCTTGGCCTTGGGCGTCGGGGCCTTCTCCGGGCCCTCCGCGCCGTCCGGGTCCTTCGACTGCGTCGCCGCGTAGCCACCGATCCGGCTGAAGAAGAAGCCGTTGTTCTGCGCGTTCGGGCCGTAGGCCGCGTAGTTCCACGCGTCGATGTAGTTGTCGGCGGTGACCTTCTCGCCGTTGTGGAACGTGTAGCCGTCCTTGAGCTTGATCGTCCAGGTCTTGTGGTCCTGGGACTCGACCGACTCGGCGGCGTCCGGCACCGGCTTGAAGCTGTCGTCGTAGCTGACCAGCGGGGCGAACAGGGCGGAGAGCACCTGGATGCCGCTGGCGTCGTTGCTGTTGGCCGGCGTCATGTGCTGCGGCTCGGCGATCTGGATGCTGACGACACCGTCCGGGTCGACCTTCGCCGAGTCACCGCTGTTGCAACCGACCAGACCGGCGGTGACGGCCAGGGGTACGACGGTTCCGGCGATCAGCCTGCGAACCTGCATTGAGCCTCCTCGGTGGCACTTCGCGCGCGGGTCGACGCGCCACCGGTCGGGTGACGCAGTGCAACGACGGCAAAGGTTAGTCAACCGACTGCCTCAGCCAAAACCGGCGATCACGGCGAGGTCACGACGCCGGTCCGGCCAGGTGTTGCGGGTCAAGCTTTTCGTCTGTTGTGGAACAGCCACCCAACGCAAGGTCACGAGTGGACCGGGGAAAATTATGCCTCAGGATTCGGAGCAAAACGGCCCGTCCCTAAGACGGATAAGTCGGATATACCTGCGGCAGGCCGCTAGCGTGCGACTACCCACTGTGACCGGTGGGCCGTCGGCCTCGATCTCGACCGAGGACACCCCGGTCGGCGTGGCGACGTGACCGAGTTGTCCCAATTTCCGATCATCGTGTTATGCGACTCCGTATCGCAATAGCCGCATCTGCCGTCCTAACCGCATTGATCGGATCTGCCGGAGTCGCGGCCACCGCGCACGCCGGCCCCCGATCGGACCTCGCCGCCGTCGTCCGGCAACTGCTGATCACCCGCAGCAAGGCGTCTCCCCTGCCGGCCCCCGAGCCGCAGGTGAACATCGCCGGGCGGACCACCAGCACGTGGGGCTTCGGCACCGCGGTGCTGGTAGCACCGAAGGTGGCGGGAGCCTACCCGGAGGGTTGGCTGTTCATCGCCTACCGCGACCGGGCGGGCTGGACCGCCGCGCTGGAGGGCGAGCGGGCCTTCGCCGACCTCGCCAGCCGCTCGCCGATCCTCAGCTCGGAGGAGCGCAAGGTGTTCGGCGTCGACCGCACCCGGGCCGAGGCGCTCGACCGGCGCACCGGCCTGCGGCTGCCCTACGCGAACGGCCAGACCTGGACGCTGACCGGCGGGCCGCACCCGATGAGCACCAGCGTGCGCAGTTCGATCGACCTCTCCGGCGGTGACGGCAAGGTGCTGTCGGCGCGCGCGGGGCTCGCGTACACGATGTGCTCGTCGAACAAAGGTTGGATCCGGGTCGTCCACGACCGTGGGTGGGCGACCGACTACTACCACCTCGAGGGCAACCTCAAGGTCAGCGGCAAGCGGATCGGCGACGGGGTGTTCCTCGGCAACATCGGCAACGACGTGTCCTGCGGCGGGTCGTCGACCGGGGCGCACGTGCACTTCTCGCTGCGATACAAGAACAAGTACGTGGCGATCAACGGGCACGCCGTCGGCAAGTGGGTCATCCGCCAGACCGCCAAGTCCTACGAGGGGTACGCGCTGCACGGCTCGGAGCGGGCCGACGTCGGCGACGGGCTCTACAACTACGGGCGCCTCGGCTTCCGCCAGGGCATCGTCGACACCGACGGCGGCGGCTCCAGCATCCACCGGGCGGGTCCCGGCACGAGCTACGCGGCGGTCGGCGAGAGCGCCGACGGCGACACGCTGGACATCGTCTGCTCGGCCCGGGGCGAGACCCACACCGGCCGCGACGGAGTCAAGACCAACCTGTGGAGCAAGCTCAAGGACGGCAGCTACGTCAGCGACGCCTTCCTCTGGACCGGCCGCAGTGACCCGGTGAACGGCTGGTGCCCCTAGGGAAGGGCATCCTGACCGGCGCTGATACGGTCGCGGGAAATCTGCCGGTAACAGGGAGTTGAGGCGACCATGGGCAAGAAGGTCACCGTCGTCGGTGCCGGTTTCTACGGCTCGACGACGGCGCAGCGGCTGGCCGAGTACGACGTCTTCGAGACCGTCGTGCTCACCGACATCATCGACGGCAAGCCCGAGGGACTCGCCCTCGACATGAACCAGTCGCGGCCGATCGAGGGCTTCGAGACCCAGGTCGTCGGCGTCACCACCGGCACCGACGGCTCGGGCTACGAGCAGATCGCCGGCTCCGACATCGTGGTGATCACCGCCGGCCTCCCGCGCAAGCCGGGCATGAGCCGGATGGACCTGCTGGAGACCAACGCCAAGATCGTCCGGGGCGTCTCGGAGCAGGTCGCCCGGCACGCGCCCGACGCCGTCGTGATCGTGGTGTCGAACCCGCTCGACGAGATGACCGCGCTGGCCCAGATCGCCACCGGCTTCCCGAAGAACCGGGTGCTCGGCCAGGCCGGCATGCTCGACACCGCCCGGTTCAGCAACTTCGTCGCCGAGACGCTGGCCGTCCCGGTCGGCACGGTCAAGACGCTGACCCTGGGCTCGCACGGCGACACGATGGTGCCGGTGCCCTCGCAGTGCACGGTCAACGGCAAGCCGCTCTCCGAGCTGCTGCCGGCCGAGAAGATCGACGAGCTCGTCGTGCGCACCCGCAACGGCGGCGCCGAGGTGGTCGCGCTGCTCAAGACCGGTTCGGCCTACTACGCCCCGTCGGCCGCGGCCGCCCGGATGGCCCGCGCGGTCGCCGAGGACAGCGGCGCGGTGCTGCCGGTCTGCGCCTGGGTCGACGGTGAATACGGCATCAACGGCGTCTACCTGGGCGTCGAGGCCGAGATCGGCGCGGGCGGCGTGAAGCGCGTCGTCGAGACCGACCTCACGCAGGCCGAGCGCGCCGCCCTGGGCGAGGCCGCCGAGGCGGTCCGCGCCAAGCAGGGCGACGTCGCCAACCTCTGACGCGAAAGGAACGGTCCGTTATTAACGCTATGCGTTAATAACGGACCGTTCCTTTCGCTACAGCGTGACGAAGGGGTCACCCAGGTGGGAAACCGCCAGGGTGGCCCCTTTCGCACGCGCGTCGCGGAGCACCGCCACCCGGGTCGTCCGCGCGACCTCCGGGTCCATCTCGTGCGTGTAGGCCGTCTCCGGCGTGACCAACTGCACCGCGTGCACGAGCAGGTCGCCGGTGACCAGCACCGTCTCGCCGCCGTCCTCGAGCAGCACCGACTGGTGGCCGGGCGTGTGGCCCGGCGTGTGGATCACCCGAAGGCCCGGCGCCAGCCGGTGCTCGCCGTCGATCGCGTCGAGCTGGCCGGCGGCCAGCAACGGCTCGATCGCGTACGGGCCGGCCGGTGCCCCGTGCTCCTTGATGGCCGCGATCTCGGCCTGCTGCATGAGGTAGCGCGCGTTCGGGAAGAACGCCCCGCCGTCGCGCATGGCCCAGCCGATGTGGTCGGTGTGCAGGTGGGTCAGGACGACGGTGTCGACCTCGGCCGGATCGATGCCGACCTCGGCGAGCGACGCCGGGAGCCGGCCGGGCACGGGCGCCCACGCCGCGGCGGGCGAGTCGGCCGGGCCGATGCCGGCATCGACGACGACGGTGCGGTCGCCCAGGCGGATCGCGAAGCAGCGGAAGCGCAGGAGCCAGTCGCCGCCCGCGGTGACGGACGCGGGATCGGTTTCGTCGGCTCTGCGCCAATCGTCCGGTGTTGCGGTGGGAAATGCCTTTGTTCGTGGCTCGAAGAAGGGACCTTCGCCGTCGGGTAGGGCGATGATCGTGGCTTCTCCGACCTGGCGCTGGAGGGGCATCGCCCGATGGTCCCACGGTGCGGCCCGGGGCGAGGCCCCCCATAGGCCCTGTGTCGAAG
>NZ_BONE01000057.1 GCF_016862555.1 Asanoa siamensis
CTGTCCCCCTTGCCCCAGGGGTGCGCCGCAACGAAGCCAGGCGAGTTCGAGGTCACTGCCGACGGACGCGGACATTTCCCGCGGCCACCATGAGGTCGGATCACCTCCGAGGTCCTGAATCAGCCCTATGCGATCGCGGTTCATCGGCTCGTCGGGCGCGCGCTTTATCGTCTCTTCGAGAAGCGCGATCAGATGGTCAGGCCCTCGGTCACGGGTTGATCCTTCGGTTCCGGTCCACGCGGTACGAGCCGCCCATTGAAGCCCGTTTTGCATCAGCCGGACGCTGAGATCATCTGTGAACAGCCGCGCGGCCCGCTTGTGCGCCCTGGTCTGCCGGTCGAAGACCCCGTCGGACAGCAGAGTCCAGGCCGCCGCTCGCACCTGATTCGGGCGGTCGACTTTCTCGAACTCGTCCGCCAGCACGTCAACGAGCCCGGCCAACTCGTTGGGATGGGCGAAGCCGGCGAAGAAGCGTGCGGTGTTGAGCCAGTAGGGGCGCCGGACGAGTTCTCCCAGGATTGCCGACTTGTCGAAGTTGCGCAGGTCCGCGCCGGCGAACCCCCAGAGGTAGGCCGCGGCGAAGTACTCGCGCATCGTCTGCACGTCGAACTCGAACGTACCTTGCACCTTGCTCGACAGCGCCCACACCCGGTCGGTGACCGCGGTGAACAGGTCGTCGACCAGCGCCGTGTCCTTCTCGGCGTCATGCAGGTAGGTCAGGATCGCCTTGCGGATCGCCCTCGTGGACGCCCGCCCCGCGGACTGGTCGATCTCGGCGGAAGCCTGGAGGTGCCAGCCGAGAAACGACGTCACCTCCACGAGGTCTTCGCGGTGCTCATGGACCAATGGGCTCTTCTCCGACTCCCGGTCCAGGAAGGTCTCCATGTACGCGGTGAAGAGTTGCGTACGTCCGTCCGGAACCGATTCGCCGCGCTTCTGGATCAGGTACAGCAGGATGGTCAGTTGCATCGGGTTGTCCGCGAGCTGCGCGATGTGCGGCTCGATGGCGCGTTGCTGGAACGTGGTTTCCACCGCTCGTCGCGCCGCGCCACGGAGGCCGCGGGCGTCTGCCCACTTTCGCAGGTACTCGGTCCGCAGCGCAGGGCTCAACGGCACGAGCGCGATGGTCTCGAATCGCTCAGGTGAGGGCTCGGCCAGGCCAGAGGCGTTGGGACGCGTCGTCACGATGACCTGAGGAACGTTCGCGCTCACGTTGAGCCGCGCGGCTAACAGGCCAATCTCCTTCGAGACGTGCGCCCTGGTTTCCCGGTGTGCGACCTCGTCGAGGCCGTCGAGCACGATCAGCATCGGAAAGCGCTCCAGCACGTCGCTGACCACCTCGACACCCACCTCGGCTCCGGCACCACGTGCCGTGAGGAGATAGGCGAGGAACTTCTCCAGCGTCGGATGTTGCCGGCGTCGCCGACGCCGGGAAGGGACAGGTTCGTCTTCGGCGAACGGTTCCTCACCCCCGCACCACCGGGCGTAGTCACGCAGGTCGACGCGAAGCGGTAGACGAGGTGATTCGACCCTCGGGATCTCGCCCGCACCCGCTGGGTACGAGCCGTCGCGCAGGAACGACGCGCGGTGGAGCTGGCACAGATATTGTGCGAGCGTCGACTTGCCCTGTCCGGGCTCACCACGCACCAAGGTCAACGGGTGTTCCGGGCTCAGGAGGTACTCAGCGGCGCCACCGAGGGACACGACATCCTTGGGCCTTACCAGCATTGTCGGGACCTCGGAACCGGCGCTCCGGGCTGCCACCGTCCGGACGGCTTCCACGTCCACGTAGAGGTCCGACAGGTTGTAGGTGTCCAGTTCCACCTGTCGAAACTTGATCTTGGCGTCTTCCTCCCATTGCGTAGCGATGACGTTGAGCAGGATGCGTCGGAGCTTTTGATCCTCGCCGGTGATCTTGTCGGCCTCGATCACGTAGCGGACCGCCTCATGGCCCGCGAGCATCTCGGCATATGACCAGACGAGCTCGTTCGGCGCCTGCTCGACCCGCGCGTCGATGTCGGCCCGCCACAAGCAGCGCATGGGAATGCCGAACTGCTCGGAGCACCGAGCCAACTCCAGGTCGAGCCTGTCCATGCTGCCCGAGCCGGGGGCGGCGGTGCCCGGGACACATGTCATCAGCACGTAGGACCGAGCGCCCTCGGACACCAGGCGTTCGATGTTGGCGCTCTCGCCCCGGATGGCCGCGATCAGCCAACCGACTGGGTTCTGCGGCGGTTGCTTCGCCCATTTGACCTGGTAGATCACATCAGGCTTGGCGCCCTTGGCGAGAACCGCGTCGCGGCCGCCGTCCCGCTGGCCCACCGGGAAGCAGGTGACCGACGGGTTCTCCCGCACCAGCAGGGCGTTGCACAGTTCCTGAAACCGCTTCTCGTGCAACCGCTCGTACAGGAAGCGCTCGGAATTTTGGCTCCACCGACCAGCCATGGTTCTCGTGAGCTCCTGCGGCGTCTAGGCACGATCCACGTAGGAGACAGGTTACCGTCAAGCGACCACCGAGCATCTAGCTCGTTTGATGGAATTCCCAGAGAGATCGACGCGAAGCTCGACCCGCTCGCCGCCCCGGCCCGGGAAGATGCGAGCACCGAGCTAGCTCGATCATCCATGCCACTGGGTATCTGTTGGTGCCGGCCCTACAGCACCGTTGGGTGGCTACGCGGACCTCCATCGACCCCACCGGCAGGCGTTAGCTCTGACCGTGATCGCTGGGCCACCCGTTGCCAGCTGCGCCGACCCGGCCCTGAGGGCCCTTTGGCAGCGCTCGGCGACCACGGGCGGCGCTCCGGTCAGGTCGTCTTGGTCAGGCCGCCGTCGATGATGACGTCGCTGCCTGTCATCCAGGCCGCGGACGGGCTTGCGAGGAAGAGCACCAGGTCCGCGATCTCGTCCGCCGTGCCGAAGCGGCCCAGCTTTATTCCGCCCAATCCGTCCGCCATCGCGCGCATCGCGCCGTCCAGGTCCGTGCCGATGGCTGTCGCCAGTTGTTCGCCCAGTGCGCCCGGTGCCGTCCAGAACGGGGTCAGGACCGGGCCCGGGGAGATTGTGTTGACCCGGATGCCCTGTGGCGCGAACTCCGCCGACAGTGACTTGCCCAGGTTCGCCAGCGCCGCCTTGGTGGCCGCATAATCCACCACGCTCGGGTCGGGCAGCGTCGCGTTGATCGAGCCCACGTTGACGATCGCGCCGCCGCCGCGGGCCAGCAGTGCCGGCACCGCCGCGCGGGTCGCGCGGACGGCCGAGAGCAGGTTGAGCTCGACCGCCCGTGACCAGTCCGCGTCGGTGACCGACAGGAAACCGCCGAAGCGCGGACCGCCGCCCGCCAGGCCGCCCATGTTGTTGACCAGCACGTCCAACCCGCCGAACCGGTCACTCGCGACCGCCACCAGGCGGCCCGGACCGTCCGGGGTGGACAGGTCCACGTCGACCGTCGCCAGCGCATCGTCGGCCAGACCCGCCAGACCCGCCAGGCCCGCCAAGCCCGCCAAGCCCGCCAGGTCGGTCCCGGCCGCACGGCTGCCCGCGACAAACCCGGGCACCCGACTCGAGCAGCCGGCGGGTGACCGCGTACCCGATGCCCTTGCCCGCGCCCGTGACGACCGCGACCTTGCCGGTGAAGTCCGTTGACATGTTTCTCCCTCAGTTTGTTGACCAGTCGGTCAAGTAAGCGCGCAGGCGAGAGCCGCACGGGGCAAGCAAGGTCAGGAACGCAACTGCGCCAGCGTGGCGTCGAGCGCGCGAACCAAGGTCTTCCGGTCGGTGCCCCCGGCCGCCATCACCCGCAGCCCCTGGATCGTGGCGACGGTCATCGCCGCCCACCCGCCCAGGTCGACGTCGTCGGACACGAGCCCGGCCGCACGTCCCCGCTGCGCGGCCTCCAGCAGCGCGGTCTCCAGGCCCGCGAAAGCCGCACTGACCCGCAGGATCGCCTCCCGCAACGCCGTCCGCACGTCGGTGCTGGCGTCGAGCGCCTCGACCAGCGGGACGAAGAAGTGCTCGCGGTAACGGTCGAGCGCGGCCAGATAGAGCCGCTGCTTGTCGCCGAAGGCGAGGTACAGCGACTGGCGCCCCACCCCCGTGGCCGAGGTCAGATCCGTCAGCGACGTGCCGTCGTACCCACGCTCCCAGAAGGTGCGCATCGCCGCGGCCAACGCCGCGTCGGCGTCGAACTCCCTGGTCCGTCCCATGCCGCCGCCCGTAACAGCTTTCTTGACCAGTCAGTCAACTAATGTGACGCGCCAGTCAGCGACCGACCGCCGCGAGGCTGGCCATCGAGCGATCTCGTGGTGATACTCAGCCATGGAGAAGGCTCGATCCGCACCCCTCGGCCGCGATCTGGCGCACGCCCTGCGGACCGGGCCGTTCTCCGCGGCCCTGCACCTGGCCATCGAGGATCGCGGGATCCGGCCCGAGGAGATCCAGACCCGGCTCGCCGCCGCCGGGGTCAGCGTCAGCCTCGCGACCCTCAGCTACTGGCGCCGCGGCCGCAGCCGGCCCGAGCGGCCCGAGTCCATGCGGGCCGTGAGGCTCATGGAGGAGATTCTCAAGCTTCCTGCCGAGTCGCTGATCGCCCAGCTGGGGCCGAGAAGACCGCGCGGTCGCTGGCTCAACCAACCGCCCGGCACCATCGACATCGACCGGCTCTTCGAGAACGGCGCGAGTGTCTCGAGGATCATGAGCGAGCTCGACCGGTGGATGTACCACGAGCTCAGCCGGCTCAGCATGCACGACACGTACGCCGTCGGGCCTGACCGGCAGGAACGTGGCCTCACCTGTCGGCAGGTGTTGCGGGCCAACGTCGACCGGGTCTCGCGGACCGTCGGGATCTTCCACACCGACGACCCGAACGCGCCGGTGGGGGTGCATCCCCGCAGCAACTGTCGCGTCGGGCGCGTCCGGTCCGATCCCGGCACCGGGCTGCTCGCGGCCGAGATCATCTTCGACCGGATGCTCTCGCAGGGCGACACCGCGGTCATCGAGTACGAGTTCGAGTCCGGCTCGCGCGTCGCGACCGACAACTACTACCACGGGTTCTCCGTGCCCGTCGGCGAGTACGTCCTCCAGGTGCAGTTCGACCGCGACGCCGTGCCGGCCCGCTGCCACCGCTTCGAACGGCGCGGCCTGCACGCGCCCGACCAGGGCGTACGCGAGGTCTGGATCGGATCCACCCACGGCGCCCACCTCGTCGCCGCCGACGTGCCGCCCGGGATCGTCGGCATGCGCTGGGAGTGGGAGTAGCCGGCCGGAGCGGCTACTCCCACGAAAGCGTTACGACGCGTTGACGGTCACGTCGTCGATCACCCAACTCGTCTGCAGCGACTGGTCCTCGACCCCGTTGAACCGCAGGGTCACCGTCTGGCCGCGGAACGCGCTCACGTCCACGACCTTCTCCACATAGGACGTGTTCGCGTCGAGGTTCGTCGCGGACGCGACCGTCGTGCCGCCCAACGTCACCGTCAGCCGGTCCCAGACCCGACCGTCGTTCTCCGCCGTCGTGATCCGCACCCAGTAGCGCAGCACCGCGCTCGTGCACGCCGCCGGAATCGTCACCGACTGCGAGACCCAGTCCGTCTGCGACTGGCCCTGTCCGCCGAGCCAGGCGCTGCGGGTGCCGGTCCGGCCGGGATAGCCGTAGGAAGCCCACGCGCCGATCACACCGGAGTCGGCGGTCCACGGCGTGCTGCCGTTCTCCAGGCTCGGGTTCGCCACCACCTGCACCGGCGTGCAGCCACCGCCGCCGGTCGTGACGGTCCAGGTGAACGTCGTGGAACCGGTCCGCGATGCCGAGTCGGTCACCGTCACCGTCACGTTCGACGTCCCCGCCGCCGTCGGGCTACCACTGACCAACCCCGTCGACGAAGCCAGAGACAACCCCGCGGGCAGACCGGAAGCGCTCCACGTGTACGGCGTGGCGCCGCCGGACGCCCGCAGTTGCAGGCTCACGGTCTGCCCGACCACGGAACTCTGGTTGCCCGGATTCGTGACCGACGGGTTCCCCGGGTTGGTCCCGCCGTTCATGAACCCCGTGTAGAGCAACCGGTTCGGCGACCCCGTACCCGGGTTGGTGACCTTCCCCGTCGTCGCGTTGTTGACCAGCGCGTCGCGTACCGCCGCCGGTGTGGCGTTGGGGTTGAGCCCGAGATAGACGGCCGCCGCGCCGGCGGTGTGCGGCGACGCCATCGACGTCCCGGTCATCGTCGCGCTCCCGGTGTTGCTCGAGTACGACGCCGACACGATGCTCGTACCCGGGGCGAAGATGTCGAGGCACGAGCCGTAGTTGCTGCTGCTGTTGCGGGCGTCGGCGCTCGTCGTGTTGCCGACCGTCACCGCCGCCGCGACCGACTGCGGGCTGTAGTAGCAGGCGTCGTCGGACGAGTTCCCGGCCGCCTGCACGAACTGCACCCCGGACGAGACCAGGCTCGACACGGCGTTGTTCATCGCCTGGCTCGTGCACCGGCTCTGGCAGCCGATGCTGTAGTTGACGACCGCCGGCCGGGCCGCGTTGGCCCGCACCCAGTCGATGCCCGCGATCAGGTCGTCGTTGGTGCCGCTGCCCTGGCAGTTGAGGACCCGCACGGCCACCACGTCCGCCTTCTTGGCCACGCCGTACGTGGTGCCGACCGCGGTGCCCGCCACGTGCGTACCGTGTCCGTGGCAGTCCGCCGGTGAGCTGTCGTTGTCGACCATGTCGATGCCCGGCCGCACGCGTCCGGTGAAGTCGACGTGGTTCGCGTTGATGCCCGTGTCGAGCACGTAGACGGTGGCGCCCTGTCCCGGGTTGGCCGGATAGGTGTACGCCTGGTTCAGCGGCAGGCTCTGCTGGTCGATCCGGTCGTCGCCCCAGTTCGGCGGGTTGCTCTGGGTGTCGGCGACGCCGATCCGTTGCACGGCCTCGACCGACGCCACGGCCGGGTCGGCGGCCAGCTTCTGCGCCTGCGCCGCGGTCAGCGTGCCCGAGAAGCCGCGCAGCGCGCTGGTGTAGACGTGCCGGGTCTGCCCGCCGAAGCGGGCGGTGAGATCGCGCGCCGTCCGGGCGACGGCCGAGGTCTCCTTCAGGACCACGATGTAGCGCCCGGGCACGGCGCCCGGACTGTCGGCGTACTTCACGGGGGTGGCGGGGTCGGCGCTCGCCGGCGCGCCGACACCGAGGACCAGGGCCAGGGCGGCGACGACGGTGGTTGCTCTGTGACGCACGGTTCTCTCCTCCCACAGAGGACGGGGGTGCGCAGAACCTAGAAGCACGGGTACGCGCGGCGGCAGTGCCGTTAACAGCGACGGCCGAATCGCGGCGGCAAAACTGTTTATGACCCGGGCGGCGCTTCGACGCGCGGCTATGTGAAGATCCTCTGCGTGACGCGATGGGCCTACAACGACCGTCCGGACGGCGTCCGGTTCCTCACCGACCGGATCGCCGAACCGGGCCGCTCCGAGATCGAGGAAGAGATCTGGGACTGGGTCGTACGGGGCGAGGACGATCCTGACGAGTTCGTCGACTACTTCGACGACGAGGAGGACCGGCACAGCGCCACGGACGAGGACCTCGCCGAGGCGTACGCGCAGGCCCTGACCGCGCGCCGCGCGCAGCAGCAGGCCTGGGGCGAGGTGCGCGCCAACATCACCGCCGCGTTCGAGGAGCTCAACGGGCTCGGCGTGGTGGCCCGCGAGAACTTCAGTTGCTGCGGCACGTGCGCGAGCGGCGAGATCCACGACGAGCGCGACGACTCCCGGCACTGGCAGGGCTACCTCTGGTTCCACCAGCAGGACACCGACTCGCTGATCATGAGCGACAAGGGCGAGGTCTGGCTCGGGTACGGCGTGTACCCTCCGGCCGACTTCGACGAGGACGCCTACGAGAAGCTCTCCGAGGCCGAGCAGCGGGCGAGCTACCAGGCCGACCTTGAGCGGCTGCTGGACGACGTCGCGTTCCCGGTGCTGCGCAAGCACGGCATGAAGGTCACGTGGAACCGCAGGCAGTCGACCCGGATCCAGGTGACCGGCGCGCAGTGGTACGCAGCCCTGAGCTGAGGGGCAGCGGGCGCGCCGGGGCGTCCGATACGGTCGGGCGCATGGATGTGGACAGCGATCGATCGCGGAAACCCGCCACCGCCGCCCGGATCTACGACTTCTTCCTGGGCGGCGTCCACAACTTCCCCGCCGACCGGGAGGCGGCCGCGCAGGTCGCCGCGATGATGCCGACGGCACCCGCGATGGCCAAGGCCAACAGGGCGTTCCTGCGCCGCGGCGTGCGCTACCTGGCGGCGTCCGGCGTGCGGCAGTTCCTCGACCTCGGATCGGGGATGCCGACACAGGGCGGCGTCCACCAGGTCGCGCAGGAGGTCCGGCCCGACGCGCGGGTGGTCTATGTGGACATCGACCCCATCGCGGTGTCCGAGAGCCTGGAGATCATCGACGGCAACGACCGCGCGACGGCCATCAACGGCGACATGCGGCAGCCGCGGGCGGTGCTCGACCACCCGCAGGTCCGCAAGATGCTCGACTTCGACGAGCCGGTGGCGCTGCTGCTCTGCGCGGTGCTGCACTTCGTCCCCGACGACGACCAGGCCTACGGGCTGGTCGAGGAGTTCCGCGCGGCCCTGGCCCCCGGCAGCCACCTGCTGCTGAGCCACGGGGCCAACGAGGGCGCCGAGGTCACGGTCAGCAGCACCCAGCACGACGAGGTGCAGAGCGTCTACGACCGGCGCACGGCGACCCCGGCGGGCGGCCGCACGCGCGACGGCGTGGCCCGCTTCTTCGGCGACGCCACGCTCGTCGACCCGGGCATCGTCTGGGTGCCGCAGTGGCGCCCCGAGCCCGACGACCCGACCGACTTCGCGGACGACCCCCGCCTCTCCTGCATCTGGGCGGGCATCGGCCGACTGCCCTAGCCGGCTCGTCACACACGGATCGCAGCAGCGGGCGCCGGACGGCGTCCGCTGTCGCGTTGGCGGGCATGGATATAACGCCGATATACCGGTGGGCGGCAGCATGGGCGGTGCCCGCTTCGTTGGGAAACCATCGGGGGGGAAGCGGGAACGGAGCGGGGTGGTGGGGAAATGCCCGCCACCTCGCCACTCCCTATTTCGCTTCCCGTCCATCGCCGGGCAGCGGGCGTTCAGCTTGATTGGGCTCACTAAGGATCGCTTCGACGTCACGGAGCGGACGGCCGGAGGGAGCCCCCGGTGTCATCTGTGTACTGGCTCGCCCAATCGGGAATCGTCGTCACCGGGCGCACGCCGCGGCCGTTGCGGCACGGGCTCGCGTCCACGGTCACGCTGGCGAGCTACCTCGGGTGGCGGTCCAAGCGCCTCGTCACCCAGGAGAACATGGCCAAGGTGCTCGGCCTGCCGGTCGGCCACCCGCGGGTGCGGCGGGCCGCGCTGCGGTCGTGGAGCAACTACGGGCGTACCGCCGCGTCGTTGATCTGCCTGCCCTACGAGGACATGCTCGACGTGGCTGCCCGCACCCAGGACGTGACCGAGGGAATGACCTGGGTCGACGCGTTGCGCAAGGCGATGGCGCCCGGGCGTGGTGCGATCATCAGCACCGGCCACTTCGGCAGTTGGGACCTCGCGGGCGCGATCGCCGCCCGGCACGTGCCGCTGTCGGCGATCGTCGACACGTTCAAGGATCCGAAGCTCAACAGTTTGCTGCAGGGGCACCGCCGGGAGAAGGGCGTCGACATCATCCCGGTGGCGGGCGCGCCGCGGCGGGTCCTGGGTGAGCTGAACGCCGGCCGCGCGGTGGCGATCGTCGTCGACCGGCCGGTGACCGGGCAGCACGGGGTCGAGGTGACGTTCTTCGGCCACCGCACCTACGTGCCGGCGGGCGCGGCCACGCTGGCGGTGAAGTCAGGTGCGGCGATCATGCCCGGATACTTCTGGCACGCGCCGAACAACGGCTACTACCTGCGCGCGTTCCCGCCCGTGTTTCCGCGGGCGGTGGCCGACAGCACGGAACGGGCGGCCGAGGTCCGGCGGCTGACGCAGTACATGTTCTCCTGCCAGGAGGAAGTCGTCCGCCAGTGCCCGACGCAGTGGTTCATGTTCCGCCGCTTCTGGCCCGTGGACGCAGCGGCGGCGGAGCTTCCGGTCGCGGCCTGACGCCTTCAGGTTTTGGCCTGGCGGCGGAGGCGCCGGACCGTCCGCCGCGGTGGGTCGACGAACCACGCCCACGCGCACTGCGCGACGTAACTCGCCGGGCTGAGCCGCGCCGGCCGCCGCTCCTGCCCGCCGGCGCGCACGTCCCGGCCCAGGATCGCGGCCCGCAGGTCGTCCGCCCCCGCGCCCGGGAACCGCGTGTAGCCCGCGCCGACGTGCTGCCAGAAGTGCGCGTCGCTGGACCCGATCTCGGCGAGCCCCCAGTCCTGGTTGGCCGCACGTACCTCGTCCCGGCGCGCGGCGTTCGCGGGGCTCGGGTTGTAGATCTCGATGCCGTCGATCCCGTAGCCCGCCGCCAGCAGCGACTCGATCCGCCGCCGGCTCAGGCTCGGCACCAGCCGGCCCATCGGGTGCGGCACGACGACCAGGCCGCCCTGCTCCTTGATCGCGTCGATGCTCTCCTCGACAGGGCGCATCGGCCGCGGCGCGTGCCTGACGAACAGCCCGATGAGGTGACCCTGCCGGGTCGAGACCTCGACACCCGTGACCAGGTGTACGGGTCGCGGCTGCGCGGCCAGCAGTTCCTCGACGCGGCGCGCACCCTCCACATGGTCGTGGTCGGTCACCGCGAGCACGGACAGCCCCCGCCGGACCGCCTCGTCGACCAGGCGGCGCGGGCTGATCCACCCGTCGCCGAGGTTCGTGTGCGTGTGCAGGTCGGCGCGACCCTCAGGCATGGCTGATCCGGCTGAGTCGTTCGGCGGTCGGCCACCGCACGTCGTACGCCCAACCGAGTTTCTCGAAGATCCAGATGAGCCGGGCGGAGACGTCGACCTGCCCGGGCCTGACCCCGTGCCGCGCGCAGGTCGGGTCGGCGTGGTGCAGGTTGTGCCACGACTCGCCCATGCTGAGCAGCGCGAGGGCCCAGACGTTGGCGGAACGGTCGCGGGCGGCGAACGGCCGCTCGCCGACCAGGTGGCAGACCGAGTTGACCGACCAGGTGACGTGGTGCAGCAGCGTGACGCGGACGAGGCCGGCCCAGAATAACGCGGTGACGGCACCCCACCACGACCACGTGATCAGCCCGCCCGTCGCGGCCGGTGCGACCAGGGTGACGAGGGTCCAGAGCCCGAACTGCCGGTGTACGCGCCGGATCGCGGGGTCGGCGAGCAGGTCCGGCGCGAAGCGGTGCTGGTTGGTCAGGTCGCGGTCGAGGATCCAGCCGAGGTGGGCGTGCCAGAACCCGCGGGCGATCGCGCCGGGCGAGGTCCCGAACAGCCACGGCGAGTGCGGGTCGCCCTCCTTGTCGGAGAACGCGTGATGGCGCCGGTGGTCGGCGACCCAGTGCAGGATCGGCCCCTGCACGGCCAGGCTTCCGGCGATGGCGAGCCCGATCCGCAGGCCGCGCCGCGCCTTGAACGAGCCGTGGGTGAAGTAGCGGTGGAAGCCGACGGTCGCGCCGAGGCAGGTCACCGTGTACCAGCCGACGGCGAGGCCGACGTCGACACAGCTCAGACCCCAGCCCCAGGCCAGGGGTACGGCGACGACGAGCGCGAGGAACGGGACGACGACGAAGCCGTACACACCGATCTGGGCGGCCAGTGGCCGCCGTCCGCCCAGCAGGGCGGTGTGGGGCGCGCTGGTGGTCGTCATCGTCACCTCTCGGGTCGGCGGCTCACACGCGCACGCTAGGGGCACCGCACGGCGGGGGATGAAACGGCGCTCCACCGCGCGGTGAACCGTGTGTGCGCAACCCGCTGTTCGCCTCCCGGTCGGCTCGCTGCGCCATCATCCGACGCGTGACCCCGACCCGCTCGACGCCGGAACGGGTCGGCGGCGTCCTCGCCGGCTGGACGTCGCGGCTGCCGCGCGGGTTACGCCGCTGGCTCACGCCGTCGCTGGTCGGCTTCGCCATCCTGGGCGGCTTCACGTTCGGGGTGGACCTGGCGCTGCTGTGGACGCTGCGCCGCTGGACCCCGCTGCCGGTCCCGATCGCGGTGACGGCGTCCTATGTGGTCGCGGTGGCGCTCAACTACGTCCTCAACCGCACGATGAACTTCCGCTCGCACGCCCCGATCCTCGGCGAGGCATCCCGCTACACGGTGGTCATGGCGCTGGACTACGTGCTGACGGTCGGGGTGACGACGGCCCTGACGGGCCTGGGCCTGGACCTGACGGCCGCCCGTTTGATGGCGGCGGCGGTGGTCGCCCTCCTCAACTACGCGGCGGCCCGCTGGTGGATCTTCCGCCCGCCCGACTAGACCGCGCGCCAACCGCCAATGCGCAGGCGTAGTCACCGTTTCGGGGCATCGTCTCAGTGCACAGTGCACAGTTAACATGTTGGTTCGTGCAGGAAACTCCGGGCTTGAGGCAGGTCTCCGGCGCCGTGCGCGGCACGGTGGCCGTCTTGAAGATCAAAAACCGACGCGAACTCGTGCGCTACCTCCGCCACGAGTCCCTACGTCGGGCAGTGCGGGTCAGCGACGACGTGAGCCCTGCTCGGGTGAACGAGGTTGTCTGGGATCTGGAAGAAGTCCTTGACGAGACCCCTTTGCCGCATGAGCCATCTGCGGGCATCGTCAACTGGACCCGCCGGCAGTGGAACGAGAAAGCAGCCCGCGGCGTCCGCTACCCCGAGCACCGGGGCCGGTGGCGCCAAACGTTCGCTGAACGGCTCTACGCGTGGGCAAAGAATGCGGCCCGGTCGCAGCGCGCCGGCGACGGCCTCGACCGAGTTGGCTTTCAGGGTGGTGAGGACCGCCAGCACGTCTTCGCACTGCGCCTCGTCGCCGCGACGGAAGAGATCCTCCTCGAGGAGTTCCACGACAAGGGTCCGGACCGGATCCGATTGGCGATGGCGGACGAGATCTTCCATGGCATCAGCGACGTGCAGCGCGAACGGCGCCGACGAGAGCTGCGCGCCCTCTTACGATCGTCGTCGGCCGGTATCGCCGCCGCGGCGCTGGCCGCCTTCGGATTCAACACCGACTGGTTGGACTCGATCACTCTCGGGGTCGTCGCGGGTGCGGCGGCGGGAGCCGCCGATATCGCGCAAGCCGGCTGGCCCGGCCTGACCGTCCCGATGCGCGCGGCACGACAGCAGGCGGCACACTGGCTACGGATGTTCGCAGGCCTGCTCGTTCCGTACCTCGCTGCGACGAACGAGTCGATTCGGGCCGAACGGGGCGGTGACGTGGCAGCCCTGGTGCGCATCCTGGCCACACTCCGCGTGAGCGGTATCGACCTCAGCGAGATGCGGGGCCGCGACAAGGTGCTCGACAGCCTGGAGAAACTGAAGGCCAACGCCGAACGAACCCAGGACGGGGAACTCCAAGCCGCCCTGATCTACATGGAGACTGCGATCGACCTCTGTCCCGAGCTGCTTCCCGACGCGGTGGCGGGACTGCTTACACTTATTCAGGCGGCGCAGGAAGACGCCGCCGCAGGCCGGGCTCCACTCATACCCGCACGTCGGGTACCTCAGATCGGAACCGCGGAAGCCCGAGCGGATCACCCGATCCCGCAGGCCCGGCCGGCTGGCTAGGTTCTGGTCTTGGCGCGGTTGCCGCGGGACTGGGCGATCGCGCCCAGGACGAGGATGACCAGGATCGCGCCCAGGAGCCACCAGAGCCAGCCGAAGCGGCCCGTCAGTGTGCTGGTGGCGTCGTGTTCTCGTGGCGGTGCCGGTGGCATCTGTTGGGCCACCCGGGCCTCGACCTTGACCAGGGCCTTGCCCGGGTGGGGCGCCGGGGCCGTGACCGCGACCTCCCACGTGCCCGGCGTCAGCACCGGGCCGCTCGAGTAGAAGCCCTTGCCTTCCGCCGACGGGTTAAGCTGCAGCGGGCCGACCGTCCGGCCGCCCTCCCCCGTCGCGTTCAGGACCAGGCGGACGCCGGTCTCCACCGGGTGCTGGTCCTTGGTGAAGATCGCGCGGACCGTCACGCCCCCCGCGCCGTCCCCGGCGACGTCGAGCGTGACGGGTCCGTCGTGTGCGTACGCCGGTAGGCCCGGGACGAGCGCCAGCAGCGTGGCGGTGAAGATCGCGGCCACCAGCCGCCGCAGGACGCTCATCCCGGGTCTCCTTCTGCTACTTCAGGGGTCCGCCGGCGACCTGCCGCGCGGGGTCGCCGGCCACGCGGCCGGTGCCCTTCAGCGACTTGCCGTCGTTGGCCGCCTTGCCGGCCGCGCTGGCTTCGCCGCCGAGGCGGACGATCATCGCGTTGGCGTCGCGGACCAGGACGTCCCGCACCTCGGCGTTCGGCACCAGCTTGGTGTCGGACGCCAGGGTGACGAACTCGCGCAGCTGCTTGATCGCCTTGGTGTCGTTGCCGTTGGCCTCGGCCTTACGCACCGCGTCGAGCTTGTCGCTCAGCTGCTTGTGGGCCTTCTGCGACAGCCAGCTCGTGGCCTTGAAGCGGTCGAGCAGGAACTGCATGTCGCGGAACGACGTCGTGACGTAGAACCGGACCGTGCTGGTGGTGACGTTCCCGGCCTTGTCGGTGGCGGTCACGGTCAGGTCGTGCAGTCCGAGCGGGAGCTCGAACATGGACTGCAGCTTGTTGGCCGGGTACGCCGCGCCGTCGAGCGTGCCGACCACGCTCTTCAGGCCCGAGGTCGGGTCGACCGCCTGGTAGGTGACCCGGACGTCCTGGCTGTCGCCGTAGAGCTGGCCGTCCGCCAAGCCGCCGATGATCACCGTCGGCTTCGTACCGTCGATCTTGATGATCGCCGACTTGAGCGTCTCCACGTTGCCGGCGTTGTCGGTGGCGCGGTAGAGGAGCTCGTGCTCGCCGTTTCCGGTGACGTCGACCGGTGCCGTGTACGCGGTCCAGGCGCCGCCGTCGAGCGCGTACTCGACTGTGGCCACTCCGGAGCCGGCGTCGGTCGCGGTCAGGGTGACCGGAACCGCACCGTTGTGCCAGCCGTCGTCGGTGGCGGGCGCGAACGTCGCCGCCGTCACCGGCGCCGTGGAGTCGATCTTCACCGCGATCGACTTGCTCTCCTCCACGTTGCCGGCCTCGTCGGTCGACCGGAACCGCACCTCGTGCGACCCGTCACCCGTCACGGCCACCGGAGCGGTGTAGGCGGTCCAGGTGGTCGCGCCGTCGAGCTGGTATTCGGTGCTCGCGACACCGCTGCCACCGGCCTCGTCGGCCGCGGTCAGCGCGACCGTCGCCGGGCCGGTGTACCAGCCACCCGACTCCGTCCCCGCCACGGCCGCCGTGGTGACCGGCGCCGTGGTGTCCTCCGGCTCCTGCCCGCCCGTGGACAGGCGGAAGTAGTCGAAGGAGATCGGCTTCGACGCGGTCTGGGCCGCGCCGAGGCTGAACAGGCCGACCTTCGGAGCCGCGGCGACCGCCGCGTTGGTCAGCGTCTCGGGGAACGTCGTCCAGGTGGTGCCGTCGGCGGAGTACGACGCCGTGTAGGTGTCGCCCACCTTCGCGAGGCGCAGGTGCCACACCGCGGCGGTCAGGTTGGTGACCTGCGGCTGCGGGTTCTGCACGACGCTGGCGATCTCACTGCGGAACTCGATCCGCCGCGTGATCGGCGAGCCCGGCGCGTTGTCGGCGATGAAGTCCAACTTGAGGTAGTTGTCGTCGTCGCCGTACACCATCAGGCCGCCCTGCTGGTACTGCTCGTTGAGCTGGCTGCCGTCGACCTTCGTCTCCAGCGTCCAGTCGCCCGCGGGCGCGTTCTGCAGGATGAAGTTGGTCGGCCCGGTGTTGTTGCCGGTGTAGATGTCGCCGTTCGGCACGTCGATGGTCAAGGACCCACCGGCGACCTGGTACGCGGTGCTGTCCTCACGGACGATCGCGTCCCAGCGGCACTTGTCGAGCGCCGACCCGTCGAACTCGTCGGATGGGGCGACGTCCTCACCCGCCTCGTCGGGCGTGATCTGGAACCAGTCGAACTCCGCGTTGACGACCGGTGCGCCGGTGCCACCGTTGAGCGCGTACAGGCCGATCTTCGGGTTGTTGATCCCCGCCAGCGCGGCGCTCCGACCCGCCGGCGTCCACGTGACGCCGTCCGCGGAGAACTCACCGGTCAGGTTCGTGCCGTCCGAGGTCACCCGCAGGAACACGGTGTCGCCGGGCGCCGTGATCGGCGCGCTGTCGACGGCCTCGTTGCGCGGCGTGCCGGCCGTCTGGCGGATGAACTCCACCCGCTTGTAGTCGGCGAACAGCGCGTCGAGCTTGGCCCAGTTGGCGTCGTCTCCGTAGAGGATCAGGCCGGCCTGCTGGTAGTTGCCGGTCAGCGGCACGGTGACCTTGGTGGTCGCCTGCCACGGGCCCGCCGGGGTCGGCTGGAGCACGATGTTGCCGGCGTCGGTGCGCGACCCGTAGAGGTCGGCCGCCTGCGTCGGGAGCTTCAGCACGCCGTCGGCGACGGAGTAGGTCTGGTTCTCCCGGACGATCGTGCTCCACCGGTCACGGTCGAGCGTGGTGCCGTCGAAGTTGTCGGAGTTGGCCCCGAAGCACGACGTGTTCGGCGCTTCGACCCGGATCGGAACCGTCGCGTACGCCGCCGCACCGCGGGCGTCGGTCACGGTGAGGGTCGCCGTGAACGTGCCGGGCGTGGTGTAGGTGTGCGACGCGTTGGCCGTGTTGGCCGTCGTGCCGTCACCGAAGTCCCAGGCGTACGTGAGGGCGTCGCCCTCCTCGTCGGTCGCCGTGCCGCTGAACTCGACGACGAGCGGCGTGGTGCCGGTCGTCGGGTTGCCGGACGCGGTGACCACCGGCGGCGCGTTCTCCGTCACGCCGCGGCCGAGGAAGTCGACCCAGTTGACGTTGAGCAGTGAGCCCGCGCCGGTGCCGGACAGGTTCTTCACGATGAAGAACAGCGGCCCGCTGGTGGTCGGCGGGTTGTCCAGCGGCAGGTTGACGTCCACGTAGGACTGCCAGCCGCCGGTGCCGGGTGCGACCGCCGTGCCGACCAGGGCACCGTCGACCGCGCCGGACCGGACCTCGATCCGACCGCCGTTGACGTCCGAGGCGACCCGGAACCGCAGGCTGGTGATGCCCGTCAAGTTGGTCGGGTCGAACGACCAGTAGTCGCCGTCCTCGATGAAGCCGATGTTCTGGAAGCCGCCCTGCGTGTCGCTGGTGGTCTCCCGCTGCACGCCCGGGTCGCCGCCGCCGAAGCTGCCGGGTGCCCGGCCGGTGGTGGTGAAGTATTCGGCCTGCTTGCGCTTCGGCTGGAGCTGCTCGATGTCACGGCCGGTCAGCGGGTTGGCCCCGCCGGAGCCGCCACCGTCGGTGTAGGTCGCCTCGAACACACCGAACACGTTGGCGTCGGCGCCGTGGCCGGAGGCCAGCGACGTCTGGATGCTGCCCGTGCAGCCCTGCTGGCTCTGCAGCGGGTGGGCGTGCTCGTCGTGACCCAGGTAGTACTGCAGCTTGACCTTGGAGCAGTCGATCTGACCGTCCTCGGGGTCGGTCACGGTGACCGTGTATTCGACCTGGTCGCCCCAGTTGAAGAAGCCACCGTCCGGCGGGAACGAGATCGACACGGTCGGCTCGGTGTTGCCCACGGTGATCGGCACGTTGGCCACCGCGGTGCGGCCGCCCGGGTCGGTCACGGTGAGCTGGGCGGTGTAGTTGCCCGCCGCCGCGTACGTGTGGGTCGGGTTGGGCTCCGTCGAGGTGCCGCCGTCGCCGAACGCCCACGCGAAGGTGATCTCCTCCTCGTCGGGGTCGCGGGACCCCGCGCTGGAGAACTGGACGGTCAGCGGCGACGGGCCCGAGGTCGGCGTGCCGGACGCGACCGCGATCGGGGCACGGTCGCCCGCCACGTAGTCGATCCGGTAGATGCCGGAGTTGTCGTTGTTGCCGCCGAAGCCGCTGCCCCACTCGATCAGGTAGAGCGCGCCGTCGGCCCCGAACTCGAAGTCCATCGGGCGCAGGAACGTCATCCCGGTCAGGAGCTGGTTGATGTCGACCAGGCTGTGCGCGTCCTCGGTGAGCTGGAACGCGTACATCTTGTTCTGGTTCCACTCGCCGAAGATGGCCTTGCCGTCGTAGTAGGCGGGCCACTTGCGGTCGGAGGTGCTGGCCGCGTCGTACCGGTAGACCGGGCCGCCCATCGGCGCGCCGCCGCCACCGATCTCCGGGAACAGCGCGTTGCCGCTGTAGTCGTAGTCGATGGTCGGAGCGATCGCCGGCGGCAGGTTGCGCAGGCCGGTGTTGTTCGGCGAGTCGTTGACGATCGCCGCGCAGTTGAACTTCGGCCCGCTCGGTCCACTGGGGAAGGAGAAGTCGTTGTAGGCGTAGTTGTTGCCGTGGCAGTAGGGCCAGCCGTAGAAGCCGGGCTGCGCCACGATGTTCCACTCGACCGTGCCCTCGGGGCCCCGGTTGGGGTCGGCGGCACCGGCGTCCGGGCCGTAGTCACCGACGACCAGCGTGTTGGTCTTCGGGTCCATGCCGATCCGGAACGGGTTGCGGAAGCCCATCGCGAAGATCTCGGGACGGGTCTGCGCGGTGCCCGCCGGGAACAGGTTGCCGGCCGGGATCGTGTAGGTCCCGTCGTCCTCGGGGTGCACCCGCAGGATCTTGCCGCGCAGGTCGTTGGTGTTGGCGCTCGACCGCTGGGCGTCGAAGTCCTGGCGGCCCGGGCGCTCGTCGATCGGGTTGAACGAGTTGGACTCGAACGGGTTGGTGTTGTCGCCGGTGGCCAGGTAGAGGTTGCCGGCGCTGTCGAAGACCATGCTGCCGCCCGCGTGGCAGCAGGTGTTGCGCTGGGTGTCGACCTGCAGGATCACCTCTTCGGTGGCGAGGTCGACGGTGTTGCCGGACACGGTGAACCGCGACAGATAGTTGCGCGGGGCACCGCCGTCGGGCGCGTAGTAGAGGTAGATCCAGTTGTTGGTCGCGAAGTCCGGGTCGAGGCGTACGCCGATGAGGCCGTCCTCGTTGCCGGTGAACACGTCGAGCGTGGCCGCGGTCGTGGTCAGGCCGGTGGTCGGCGAGATGACCTGCAGCCGCCCGTCGCGCTCGGCGTAGAACACCCGGCCGTCGGGCGCCACGTCGAGCTCCATCGGGTTCTGCGTGTTGCTGTCGAGCGTGACCTTCTCGAAGCTGCTCGTCTTGCTGGCCGAGCAGTCGGCGTCGACCACGCCGGCGGTGGTCTCGATGCCGCCGAGCAGGTGGTCGAGGAAGTTCGGCTCGGCGTACGACTCCTGCGTGTGTCCGCTGCCCGTGTACCAGGAGCGGCCGCCGTCGTAGTCCTGGCACCAGGCCGTCGGGTGGTCGGCGCCCATCGCGCCCGAGCCCGGCGAGTAGCTGGTCTCGTCGAGGCTCGCCAGCACGTGCACGGTGCCGCGCGGGTTGGTGCGGAAGTTGTACCACTCGTCGAAGCGGTTCCACTCCGCCGGCAGGTCCGCGGTGGACGGGTGCGCCGGGTCCTCGACCTTGATCGTGGCGTTCTGGTTGCTCGGGTGCGCCGAGAAGTAGGCGCCGACGAGGCCGCCGTACCACGCCCAGTCGTACTCGGTGTCGGACGCGGCGTGGACGCCCGCGTAGCCGCCACCGGCCTTGATGTAGCGCTCGAAGGCCGCCTGCTGGTCGGTGTTCAGCACGTCGCCGGTCGTCGAGAGCCAGACGACGGTGGCGTAGTTGGCCAGGTTGGCGTCGGTGAACGCGGTGGCGTCCTCGGTGGCGGTCACCGAGAAGCCGTGCTGCGCACCGAGTTGCTGGATCGCGGCGATGCCCGCCGGGATCGAGTCGTGCCGGAAACCGGCGGTCTTCGAGAAGACCAGGACGTTGTACGGCGCGCCGGGTGCCGGGGCCGCGGCGGCGGGCGTCGGGCCCGCGACGAGCACGCCGAGCACGAGCGCGAGGCTGGCTCCGAGGCTGATCAGAGGTCGGCTGAGCCGACGTTTGAGGGAACGGCGATGGACGGACACGAAGGTACTCCTCCGCAAGCGGTGAAGGCCCGGAAGCTCGGCTCGCCGAAGACCGAACGTCCAGGTTGGTTTGATCGCTGCCTGATGATTAACCCTTGTGGATCAAGGCAAAGACAAGTCTTGTGCGGCGTATTTACATGTAACGTTTAAGTAACGTCACCGGCCACCGGCGACGCGGATGGTCGCACCGGTCACATAGGACGCATCGTCGCTGAGCAGCCAGGAGATCGCCGCGGCGACCTCGTCGGGCTGGCCGGCGCGGCCCAGCGGGGCGCTCGGCCCGACCCGGTCCGCGCGGCCCGGCTCGCCGCTCTGGGTGCCGTGGAAGTCGGTGTAGATGACGCCGGGTTGGACCGTATTGACCCGGATGCCGTCCGGACCAAGCTCTTTGGACAGACCGAGCGTCAGGGCGTCGATGGCGGCCTTGCTCGCCGCGTAGTGCGGGTACTCGTTGGGGCTGCCCAGCGTGGCGGCGGCGGACGAGACGTTGACGATCGCGCCGCCCGCGGTCATGCGGCGGGCCGCCTCGCGGGCGCAGAAGATCGCGCCCACGACGTTGACCTCGACGACCCGGCGCAGGTCCTCGTCGTCGAGGTCGACGAAGCGGCCGATCCGGCTGCCGACGCCGGCGTTGTTGACCAGGCCGGTGACCGCGCCCAGCTGCGCGTACGCCTCGTCGAAGAGCTTGACGACCTGTGCCGCGTCGGCGGTCTCGACCGGAATCGCGACGGCCTGGCCGCCGTTTCCGGTGATCCGGTCGACCACCGCGGCGGCCTTCGCGGCGTCGCTGCGGTACCCGACGGCGACCGCGTGGCCCGCGGCGGCGAGGCGGTGGCAGGTGGCGGCGCCGATCCCGCGGGAGCCGCCGGTGACGATGGTGACCTTCACGAGTCGAGCTCCAAACGTGCGTAGACCTTGTCGGGGTTGGCTTCCAGGACCGCGCCGGCACCACGGAGGGTGGCCAGCGCCGGGTGGTTGCCGGGGGTCGTGTCGGCCTCGACGGTACGCGCGCCCGCGCGGCGCGCCTCGTAGAGGAGCCTGTGCAAGGCCTGGGTGGCCACCCCCTGACCTCGTGCGGTGCGGGCGAGCCACATGCCGGTCTCCGCCTCGTCGCCCTCGATCGTCAGGCGGATCATGCCGACCAGGCGGTCCTCGGTGGTGATCGCGTACATGACGGTGCGCAGCGGGCCGGCGAGTCCGCCCTGGCGCTCCTGGTGGAAGGCGCGGAAGAAGTCCCGGCGTTCGCGTGTCCACCCGGGCGGTCCGTCCACCGGGGGCGTGACCTCGGTGGGGTCGGCGTCGGCGACGGCCACCGCGAGCAGGCGCTCGGTGAGGGCGTCGTCGAGTGGGGTGAGCTGGACGTCCAACATTTGTCACACCCTAGAACTAGCCTCCCGGCCATGACGAAACCATTCCTCGTCGATGTCCCCGAGGCCGTGCTCGACGACCTGCGCTATCGCATCCGGACCACGCGGTGGCCGCCCGCCGCGCCGGGGCCGCCCTGGGCGCAGGGCACCGATCTCGACTACCTGCGCGATCTGCTGGCCTACTGGGCCGACGGGTTCGACTGGCGTTTCGCCGAGCGCCGGCTCAACTCGTTCCCCCAGTTCGTCGTCGAGGTCGACGGGGTCGAGATCCACTGCGTCCACGCCCGGGCGGTGGGCGGTGGGGGCGTGCCGCTCGTGCTGACCCACGGCTGGCCGAGCGCCTACGTCGAGATCCTGCCGTTGGTGTCGCGGTTGACCGATCCCGCCGCGCACGGCCTCGCGGGGCCGGCGTTCGACGTGGTGGTGCCGTCGCTGCCCGGCTACGGGTTCACGCCGCGGCCGGCCGCGCCGGTCGACAACCGGCGGGTGGCGGGGCTGTGGCACGGGCTGATGGACGCGCTCGGCTACCCGCGTTACGGCGCCGGTGGCGGTGACTTCGGGGCGGGGGTGGCGACGTGGATGGCGTTGAGCCGGCCCGAGCGGGTGATCGGGATCCACCTGACCACCCCTGAGGTCGCGCCCTACCTGGGGCCGGAGGCGCCGCCCTTGTCGCCTTCCGAGCAGGCCTACGTCGCGCACACCGCGGGGTGGGACGCGACCGAGCGAGGCTATTCGGCGATCCAGAGCACAAGGCCACAGACGCTGGGGTACGGGTTGACCGACTCCCCCGCCGGGTTGGCCGCCTGGATCGTGGAGAAGTGGCGGGCGTGGGGTGACACCGGCGGCGACGTCGACGCGCGCTTCGGCCGCGACTTCCTGCTCACGCTGCTCACCATCTACTGGGCGACGGAGTCGATCACTACCTCCGTCCGGGACTACTACGACAACCGCTGGCACGGCGTGGAGATCGGGCCCACCGACCGGGTGGTGGTGCCGACCGCGATCGCCGTGTTCGCCAACGAGTTCGTGCGCGAGGGGGTGCCGCCGCCCGAATGGGCGGAACGGCTCTATCCGGTGCACCGGCGCACGGTCTTCCCGCGCGGCGGGCACTTCGCGGCGGCCGAGGAGCCCGACCTGGTGGCGGGCGACATAGCCGCGTTCTTCGGGAGCGTGTTGCGCGCAGGGGGTGATGCTTGATCGACTCGGGGCATGGCAGGGCACATGACCGCCGACGAGTTCCGCCGGCACGGGCACGATCTGGTCGACTGGGTGGCCGACTACTGGGAGTCGGTCGGCTCGCTCCCGGTGCGGCCGGGCGACCCGCCGGGGGCGGTGGCGGCGCGGCTGCCGTCCGCGCCGCCGGCTGAGGGCGACGGCTTCGCCGGCCTGCGCGCCGACCTGGACAGCGTGGTGCTGCCCGGGATGACGCACTGGCAGCACCCGGGGTTCTTCGCCTACTTCCCGGCGAACACGTCGGGCCCGAGCGTCCTGGGCGACCTGGTCGGCGCGGGCCTGGGCGTCCAGGGCATGTTGTGGGCGACGGGTCCGGCGGCGACCGAGGTCGAGACCGTGATGCTGGACTGGCTGGCCGAGTTGCTGGACCTGCCGGAGCGGTTCCGGTCGACGTCCACGGGCGGCGGGGTCATCCAGGACTCGGCGTCGTCCGCGGCCCTGGTGGCGACGCTGGCGGGCCTGCACCGGGCGGGCGGCGGGGCGTGGCGCACGGACGGGATCGGGGGCGCGCGCTACACGGTCTACACGTCGACCCAGGGTCACTCGTCGATCGAGAAGGCGGCCCGGATCGCCGGCATCGGCGACGCGGGCGTCCGCCAGATCGAGGTCTCGCCGGACACCCTGGCGATGAACCCGGCGGCGCTGCGCGCCGCGCTCGAGGCGGACGTGGCCGCCGGCTGCCGGCCCGCCGTCGTGGTGGCCACGATCGGCACGACCTCGACGACGGCGGTCGACCCGCTGCCGGAGATCGGCCGCATCTGCGCGGAGTTCGGCGTCTGGCTGCACGTGGACGCGGCCTACGCGGGCGCGGCCGCGGTCTGCCCGGAGCTGCGTTGGACCCACGCGGGTCTGGAACACGCCGACTCCTACTGCTTCGACCCGCACAAGTGGCTCCTGACAGGCTTCGACTGCGACGCGTTCTGGGTGGCCGACCGCGAGGCCCTGGTAGCCGCCTTGACGGTGATGCCGGAGTACCTCCGCAACGTGGCCACGGAGTCGGGCGCGGTGATCGACTACCGCGACTGGGGTGTCCCCCTCGGCCGCCGCTTCCGGTCGCTCAAGCTCTGGTTCGTCCTCCGCTGGTACGGCGCGGCCGGCCTCCAGGCGCACATCCGCGGCCACGTCGCCCTGGCCCAACGCTTCGCGGCGCACGTAGCGGCCGACGACCGCTTCGAGATCGTGGCCCCACACCCGTTCTCCCTGGTCTGCTTCCGCCTCCGCGCGGGCGACGGGCCATCGGAGGAGCTGCTGACCAGAATCAACGCGACGGGCCGCTACTACCTGACGCACACCAAGGTCAACGGCGCCTACGTCCTGCGCTTGGCGGTAGGCGCCCCCCAAACCACGGAGACCCACGTGGACGAGGCCTGGTCCCTCCTCTCCACCGCGGCAACAGACATCCTGGCGGCCGGCCCGGAGAGCTAGAAGCGGCCACCGCTGGCAGCGGCCGCGCGGACCGCTCGCGCCGGGTTCCGCCTCGGGAGGCCCTCTCAGCGAGGGACATTTCTACGGGTGGGCGGGCGAGGGCTGGGCGTTCCGGCCGGTAGGTGGCGGAGCTACGAACGGCGCGGTAGTTCGCCCACGCCGATGCAGGCCAGGACGGAGCCCGCGTCGGGCGTCAGGAAGAGGACGAACGACATCGGCGGCTCGTCGGCGGCGACCCGGCCGAGGAGGACCGGCTCTTCGCCGAGCGACTCCAGCGTTTTGACCGCCACGTCGAAGCCCAGCGTGGTGATGCCCTGCCGGCGCGTGCCCTCGTCTCGCCGCCGGTAGGTCGGTGCGAGTTCGTTCGCCGGGATCGGCTCGCCCTCGTCCGTGGAGACACGGAAGTCGGCGCCCAGTTCGAGCGCCTTCCGGCAGGCGACATCGGCGGCGTTGTCGCCGGTCAACAGCGAGATCAGGTCAGCGCGCTCCACGCACGAACCGTACGTCGAAAACGGACTGTAGCGACATCCGGCACAGAGCGTCTATTCCGGTGTAGCACGCCAATCGGAATCGCGGCGCGGTCAAAGATGGTTCGATGTCCGTACCCGCGGCGGTCCGAGATGCGACCTCCGGACCGTCGTGGGCCAATCGCACCGCCGCCGGTCCCGACATCCGATGTGCACCGCCGTGACCGCTGTGACCGGAGCGACGGATGCGCCTCAGGCGGCCGAATCCGGCGGTCAGGCGACCGGCTCTGCGATCAGACCCAAGCCACCGGACCCGCCGTCAGACCCAAGCCACCGGACCGCCGTCAGACCCAAGCCACCGGACCCGCCGTCAGGCCCAGGCCGCCGGGTCCGCGGTCAGGTCGCGGACGCGGTCCGGGAGCTTGCCCGTCGCCACGTCGTGGATCGACACCAGATCCAGGATCTCGCGTTCGCTCGCCCGCAGCGCGATCCAGACCTCCTGCAGCGCCGCCGCCGCGCCCGTGTAGCCCAGGTCCTCCGGCCGCTGGCCGCGGACATTGGCCAAGGGACCGTCGATCGCCCTGATGACCTGCCCGAGCCCGATCTCCCGCGCCGGCCGCGCCAGCCAGTAGCCGCCCTCGGGCCCGCGCTGGGCGTGAACCAGGCCCGCCCGGCGCAACTGCAGCAGGATGCTTTCCAGGAACTTCGGCGGGATCTCCTGTGCCTTCGCCACCTGTTCCGCGGTCATCGGCGAGGGGCCGGCACCGTCCTGGTCAGCGGCGGCGGCCAGTTCCGCCATGGCGCGCAGCGCGTAGTCGACCCGTGCGGACAGTCGCATGGTACTAATCCTATCGGGTACGTATATGCGAAAGGATCATGCACCCACGCGGCGGAGGAGGCCCTCCTGGACCGCGGTGGCGATGTTGGCGCCCGAGGCCGTGAACATCCGGCCCGTGGCCAGGCCCCGGCCGCCCGCGGCCGACGGGCTCCAGCAGTCGTAGAGGAACCACTCGTCCGCCCGGAACGGACGGTGGAACCACAACGCGTGGTCCAGACTCGCCCCGATCACGCCGCCCGGGCCCCAGACCTCGCCGTGGACCGACAGGACCGAATCCAGCAGGGTCATGTCCGACGCATACGTCAGGGCGCAGGCGTGCAGCAGCGGGTCGTCCGGCAGCTTGCCGTCGATCCGCATCCAGACCCGCTGGTGCGGGTCCGCCCGCCGGTCGCCGGGGGCCACCCAGCCGGGCTCACCCACGTAACGCACGTCCAGCGACCACGGCACCGAGGACCAGATGCCGAGGCGCTCCGGGTACGCACCCAGGCGCTCGCGCATCGTCGGCACCTCGTCCGGCCCGGGCACGTCCAGCGGCGCCGGCGCCTGATGGTCCAGGCCGTCCTCGTGCCGGTGGAACGACGCCGACATGAAGAAGATGGTCTTGTCGTTCTGCACGGCCACCGAGCGGCGGACCGAGAAGGACCGGCCGTCGCGGATCTTCTCGACGTGGTACTCGATCGGCTGGCCCGACTCCCCCGGCCGCACGAAGTAGCCGTGCAGCGAGTGGACGGTGCGTGACGGGTCGACGGTGCGACCGGCCGCCACCAGGGCCTGGGCGGCCACGTGGCCGCCGTACACCCGCTGGAGGCCGACCACCGGGGTCGTGCCGACGAAGACCGACTCCGACTGCCGCGCGAGGTCGAGCATCCCGACCAGGTAGTCGACCGCCGGTTGCCCGCCCGCGGGGATGTCGGTCACAGGCGCGTGACGCTGGCCGGGTCGACCAGCGAGCCGATCAGGTGCACCCGCAGCGTGTTGGTCGAGCCCGGGGTGCCGGGCGGGCTGCCCGCCACGACCACCACGTAGTCGCCCGGCTCGGCCCGGCCGAGGCCCAGCAGCGCCTGGTCGACCTGGCGGAACATGTCGTCGGTGTGCTGCACGAACGGCATGTGGAACGTCTCCACACCCCAGCTCAGCGCGAGCTGGGCGCGCACCTCGGAGACCGGGGTGAAGGCCAGCAGCGGCAGCTCGCAGTGCAGCCGGGCGAGGCGGCGGACCGTGTCGCCCGTCTGGGAGAACGCGACCATCGCCTTGGCGCCGACCGCGCGGGCGACGTTGGACGCCGCGATGGTCAGGGCGCCGCCGTGCGTACGCGGGTCGTGCTGGAGCCGCGGCACCGGCATCCCGCCGGCCTCCGTCGTGGCGATGATCTTCGCCATCGTCGAGACCGTGAGCACCGGGTATTTTCCGACGCTCGTCTCGCCCGAGAGCATCAGGGCGTCGGCGCCGTCGAGCACCGCGTTGGCCACGTCGGAGGCCTCGGCGCGGGTCGGGCGCGCGTTTTCGATCATGGAGTCGAGCATCTGGGTCGCGACGATGACCGGCTTGGCGTCCTCGCGGCACATCTGCACGGCGCGCTTCTGCACCAGCGGCACCTGGTCGAGCGGCAACTCGACGCCGAGGTCACCGCGGGCGACCATCACGCCGTCGAACGCGTCGACGATCTCCTCGAGCCGGTCGACCGCCTCGGGCTTCTCGACCTTGGCCAGGACCGGGCGGCGGACGCCGACCTCGTCCATGATCGCGTGGACCAGCTTGACGTCGTCGGGCGAGCGGACGAACGAGAGCGCCACCAGGTCGACGCCGAGGCGCAGCGCGAACCGCAGGTCCTCGATGTCCTTCTCGGACAGGGCCGGCACGCTGACGTCCACGTTGGGCAGCGAGACGCCCTTGTTGTTGGAGACCGGGCCGCCCTCGATCACCAGGACCCGGATGTCGTTGCCGGTGACCTCGGTGACCTCGACCGCGACCTTGCCGTCGTCGATCAGCAGCCGGTCGCCGGGCTTGACCTCCTGCGGCAGCTTCGTATAGGTGCAGGAGACCCGGTCGGCGGTGCCGGCGACGTCGTCGCTGGTGATCACCACGGAGTCGCCGGTGCGCCACTCGTGCGGGCCGTCCGCGAACCGGCCGAGCCGGATCTTGGGGCCCTGCAGGTCGGCCAGCACCGCGACCGCGCGGCCGGCCGCGTCGGCGGCCTCGCGCACGAGCTTGTAGACCGCCTCGTGGTCGGCGTGGTCACCGTGGCTGAAGTTGAGCCGCGCCACGTCCATCCCGGCGTCTACGAGGCCCTGGATCCGCTCCGGTGAGGCGGTCGCTGGGCCCAGCGTGCAGACAATCTTCGCGCGGCGTGTCACGCCCATGAGGCTAGTCTCTTTCCCGGATCGTCCTCGTAACCGGCTTCTGTCGGGAATCCGAACAGTTGCCGTCACCGCCGTCTTCCACCGCCGGTGACCGTCAGCGAGCCTACTCCCAGCACGGACGCCGATGGCACCCGACCGACGGCAGCGTGGACCGGGTCCGCAACGTCGAAGACCCGGTCACGCTGCGTAGGAAAAGCGTCACGCCGCCAACGGTACGGCGGCCGGATCGACCGGCGTCGGCAGCTCGCCCTCGCCCCCGAGGTAGGAGTGGATGGCCGCCGCGGCCGCCCGCCCCTCGGCGATCGCCCAGACGATCAGCGAGGCGCCCCGGTGCATGTCGCCGGCGACGAAGACCCCGTCGGTGCCGGTCTGCCAGTCCGACCGGGCATCGACCGCGCCGCGCCCGTTGCGCACCACACCGAGCTGGTCCAGCAGCGGCTGCGGCTCGGTGCCGTCGAAGCCGATGGCCAGCAGCACGATGTCGGCCGGCAGCTCCCGCTCGGAGCCCGGCACCACCTCGATGATCCGCTTGCCGTCGACCTTGGTCACCGTCACCTCGGCGATCCGGACCGCCTTCACGGCGCCGGTGCCGTCGTGCACGAACTCCTGCACCCCGACGGCGAAGTCGCGCCCGCCGCCCTCCTCGTGGGCCGGGTAGTTGCGCAGGATCCACGGCCAGGTCGGCCACGGGTCCCGGGCCTCGTCGCGGATCGCGGGCGGCTCCGGGTAGAGGTCGAGCTGGAAGACCTGCGCCGCGCCCTGCCGGTGGGCCACGCCCAGGCAGTCGGCCGCGGTGTCGCCGCCACCGATGATCACGACATTCTTACCGGCGGCGTCGATCGGGGTGGTGGAGGCCAACCCGGCCGCCACCCGGTTGGCCGGCACGAGGTGCTCCATGGCCAGGTGTACGCCGCGCAGCCCGCGCCCGGGCGTCGCCGGGGTGTCGCGGCCCTGCAGCGCGCCGCAGGCCAGCAGCACCGCGTCGAACTCGGCCCGGAGCTGGTCGGCCGTCACGTCGACGCCGACGTTGACGCCGGTCTCGAAGACCACGCCCTCGGCGAGGAGCTGCTCGACCCGGCGGTCGATGTGTGACTTCTCGAGCTTGAAGTCGGGGATGCCGAACCGCATCAGCCCGCCGACCCGGTCGTCGCGCTCGAAGACCGTGACGGCGTGCCCGGCCCGGGCGAGCTGCTGGGCCGCCGCGAGGCCCGCGGGGCCGGAGCCGACCACCGCGACCCGCTTGCCGGACGCGTGCCCGGCCGGCTGCGGCGTGACCAGCCCGAGGTCGAACGCGCGGTTGGCGATCTCCACCTCGACCTGCTTGATCGTCACCGCCGCGCCGCCCGCGATGCTGAGCACGCAGGCGGCCTCGCACGGCGCGGGGCAGAGCCGCCCGGTGAACTCCGGGAAGTTGTTGGTCGCGTGCAGGGACTCGGCCGCGCCCGCCCACTGCCCGGTGCGGACCAGGTCGTTCCAGTCCGGGATCCGGTTGCCGAGCGGGCAGCCCTGGTGGCAGAACGGGATGCCGCAGTCCATGCACCGACTGGCCTGCTCACGGATCAGCCCGTCGTCGGCCGACGGGTAGACCTCGCGCCAGTCCTGGATGCGGACCGGCACCGGTCGCCGCTCCGGGAGCCGGCGCCCGTGGCGCAGGAAACCCTGTGGATCAGGCACGTGCTACCTCCATGACAGCCGTGTCGACGTCATGGCCGGCAGCCTCGGCGGCCCGGATCGCCTCCATTACGCGCTTGTAGTCACGCGGGACGACAGCGGTGAACTCGCGGGCCGCCTCCGGCCAGCGCTTGAGCAGGTCCGCGGCGACGGCCGAGTCGGTCTCCGCGAAGTGGCGCTGCACCAGCGCCTGCACGGTGACCTGCTCGTCGTCGGTGAGCGGGGTGAGGTCGACCAGCTCGGGGTTGACCCGCGCGGCGTCGGCGCGCCACAGATAGGCCGTGCCGCCGGACATGCCCGCGGCGAAGTTGCGGCCGGTCGGGCCGAGCACGACGACGGTGCCGCCCGTCATGTATTCACAGCCGTGGTCGCCGACGCCCTCGACGACCGTGGTCGCGCCCGAGTTGCGGACCGCGAAGCGCTCGCCGACCCGGCCGCGGAGGAACAGCTCTCCCCCGGTCGCGCCGTGCAGGATGGTGTTGCCGGCGATGATCTGCTGCTCGGCCACGAACGGCGCGTCGACGTGCGGGCGCACCACCACACGGCCGCCGGAGAGCCCCTTGGCCACGTAGTCGTTGGCGTCGCCGTGCAGCCGGATCGTCACGCCGCGCGGCAGGAACGCGCCGAACGACTGCCCACCGGTGCCGACGAGGTCGAGCTCGATCGTGTCGTCGGGCAGCCCCTCGCCGCCGTACCGCCGGGCGACCGCGCCGCCCAGCATCGCGCCGACGCTGCGCTGGTCGTTGCGTACCGCGACGGTGGCCCGCACCGGGGTGCCGTCCTTCAGTGCCGGCGCGGCCAGCTCCAGGAGCTGGTTGTCGAGGGCGCGGGCCAGCCCGTGGTCCTGGTCCTGGGCCTTGCGCCGGGAAGCGCCCGCCGGCAGGTCCGGCACGTGCAGCACCGGCGACAGGTCGAGCCCGTTGGCCTTCCAGTGGTCGATCGCCGGCACCAGGTCGAGCAGCTCCGCGTGCCCGATGGCCTCGTCGATCGAGCGGAAGCCCAGCTCGGCCAGGTAGCCGCGGACCTCTTCGGCGAGGAACTCGAAGAACGTCTCGACGAACTCGGGCTTGCCGGTGAACTTCTCGCGCAGCGCGGGGTTCTGGGTCGCGATGCCGACCGGACAGGTGTCGAGGTGGCAGACCCGCATCATCACGCAGCCCGAGACGATCAGCGGCGCGGTGGCGAAGCCGAACTCCTCGGCGCCGAGCAGCGCGGCGACCACCACGTCGCGACCGGTCTTGAGCTGGCCGTCGACCTGCACGGTGACCCGGTCGCGCAGGCCGTTGAGCAGCAGCGTCTGCTGGGTCTCGGCCAACCCCAGCTCCCACGGGGTGCCGGCGTGCTTGAGCGAGTTGAGCGGGCTGGCGCCCGTACCCCCGTCATGCCCGGAGATCAGGATGACGTCGGCCTTGAGCTTGGCGACGCCCGCGGCGACGGTGCCGACACCGACCTCGGACACGAGCTTCACGTGTACGCGCGCCGCGGGGTTGACCATCTTGAGGTCGTGGACGAGTTGCGCCAGGTCCTCGATGGAGTAGATGTCGTGGTGCGGCGGCGGCGAGATCAGCCCGACGCCCGGCGTGGCGTGCCGGGTCTTCGCGATCCACGGCCACACCTTGTTGCCGGGCAGCTGGCCGCCCTCGCCGGGCTTCGCGCCCTGCGCCATCTTGATCTGCAGGTCGTCGGCGTTGACGAGGTATTCGGCGGTGACACCGAACCGGCCACTGGCGACCTGCTTCACGGCTGACCGGCGCGACGGGTCGTAGAGCCGCTCGACGTCCTCGCCGCCCTCACCGGTGTTGGACTTGCCGCCCAGCCGGTTCATGGCGATCGCGAGGGTCTCGTGCGCCTCGGCCGAGATGGACCCGTACGACATCGCGCCGGTGGCGAACCGCTTGACGATCGCGCTGACCGGCTCGACCTCCTCGATCGGCACGGCCGGCCGGTCGCCGGTGCGCAGCCGGAACAGCCCCCGCAGCGAGCCGGCCTCGGCGGCCAGCTGGTCGACCTTGGCCGTGTAGCGGGCGAAGATGTCCTCCCGCTTGCTGCGGGTGGCGTGCTGCAGCAGGAACACCGTCTCCGGGTTGAACAGGTGCAGCTCGCCCTCGCGGCGCCACTGGTATTCGCCGCCGACGTCGAGCTTGCGGTGGCTGCGCTCGGCCTCGTTGGCCGGGTACGCCCGGGCGTGCCGGGCCACGATCTCGGCGTGGATGTCGGCGAGCCGGGCACCACCGATCTTCGCCGGGGTGCCGGCGAAGTAGCGCTGCACGACCCGGGCGTCGAGCCCGACGGCCTCGAAGACCTGGGCGCCGCAGTACGACGAGACGGTGGAGATGCCCATCTTCGACATGATCTTCAGGACGCCCTTGCTGAGCGCCTTGACGTAGTTGCGGATCGCGTCGGCCGGCGCGACGCCGGTCAGCGCGCCGGTGGCGATCAGGTCCTCGGCGGACTCGAAGGCGAGGTAGGGGTTGACCGCCGCCGCGCCGTAGCCGAGCAGCAGGGCCGCGTGGTGCACCTCGCGGCAGTCGCCGGACTCGACGACCAGGGCGACCTGCGTACGCGTCTGCTCGCGCACCAGGTGCTGGTGCACGGCCGCGGTGAGCAGCAGCGACGGGATCGGCGCGAGATCGGCCGTGGAGTCGCGGTCGGAGAGCACGAGGATGCGTACGCCGTCCTCGATCGCCTCGGAGACGTGCCGGCAGATCTCGGTGAGCCGCGCCTTGATGCCGGCGGCCCCGTTGCGCAGCGGATAGAGCCCGGAGACCCGGACGGCCTTGAAGCCCGGCAGGTCGCCGTCGTCGTCGACGGAGAGCAGCTTGGCCAGCTCGTCGTTGTCGAGCACCGGCCGCGGCAGCACGATCTGGCGACAGCTCGCCGCGCCGGGGTCGAGCAGGTTGCCCTCGGGCCCGATGGTGCCGGACAGGCTGGTCACCAGCTCCTCGCGGATCGCGTCGAGCGGCGGGTTGGTCACCTGGGCGAAGAGCTGGTGGAAGTAGTCGTAGAGCAGCCGCGGCCGGGTCGACAGCGGCGCGATCGGGGTGTCGGTGCCCATCGAGCCGAGCGGCTCGGCGCCGGCGCGGGCCATCGGCCCGACCAGGATCTTGAGCTCCTCCTCGGTGTAGCCGAACGTCTGCTGCCGGCGCTGCACCGAGTCGTGCGTGTAGACGATGTGCTCGCGGGCGGGCAGGTCCTCGAGGTCGATCAGGCCCGCGTGCAGCCAGTCGTCATAGGGCAGAGCCGCGGCCAGCTCGGCCTTGATCTCGTCGTCCTCGACGATCCGGCCCTCGGCGGTGTCGACGAGGAACATCCGGCCCGGCTGGAGGCGGCCCTTGGCGACCACGGTGGTCGGGTCGAGGTCGAGCACGCCGGCCTCGCTGCCGAGCACGACCAGGCCGTCCTCGGTGCGCCACCAGCGGCCCGGGCGCAGGCCGTTGCGGTCGAGCACGGCGCCGACCAGCGTGCCGTCGGTGAACGCGACGCTGGCGGGCCCGTCCCACGGCTCCATCAGGCTGGCGTGGAAGCGGTAGAACGCCCGGCGGGCCGGGTCCATCGAGGTGTCGTTCTCCCAGGCCTCCGGGATCATCATGAGCACGGCGTGCGGCAGCTCGCGGCCCGCGAGGTGCAGCAGCTCCAGCACCTCGTCGAAGTTGGCCGAGTCGGACGCGGCCGGCGTGCAGATCGGGAACAGCCGGCGGATGTTGCCTGGCAGGCGCGGCGAGGCGAGCAGGGCCTCGCGGGCGTTCATCCAGTTCTTGTTGCCGCGGATCGTGTTGATCTCGCCGTTGTGGGCGATGAAGCGATAAGGATGCGCCAGCGGCCACGACGGGAACGTGTTGGTCGAGAAGCGGGAGTGCACCAGGGCGATCGCGCTGCGTACCCGGCGGTTGGTCAGGTCCGGGAAGAACGCGGGGAGCTGGTCCGGGGTGAGCATGCCCTTGTAGACCATGGTGCGGGCGGACAGGCTCGGGAAGTAGGCGGGTATCCCGCGCTCGGCGGTCTCGCGCTCGGCCTGCTTGCGGACGCAGAACGCCACGCGGTCGAGGTCGAGGTCGCGCAGCGGCGTGCCGGCCGGCCCGTCGGGACCGTCGTGCAGGCGGTGGGCGGCCAGGAAGACCTGACGGATCCGCGGGCGGACGAGCTCGGCGGTCGCGCCGAGGCCCTCGGGCTCCACGGGGACGTCGCGCCAGCCGAGCACCTCGGCGCCCTCGACGATGGCGTACTTCTCGATGACCGTGACCGCCTGGGCGGCCTCCGCGTCGGTCGTGGGCAGGAACACGAGACCGGTCGCGTAGAAGCCGGCGGGGGGCAACGGGAAGTCGACGGTGGCCCGGAGGAACTCGTCGGGCACCTGGATCATGATGCCGGCGCCGTCGCCGGTGTTGGGCTCCGCGCCCCGGGCGCCCCGGTGGTCGAGCCGGCACAGCGCCGAGAGCCCCTTCTCCACGACCTCGTGGGAGCGGCGTCCGGCCAGGTCGGCGACGAACGCGACGCCACAGGAGTCACGCTCGTTGTCCGGGTCGTACAAACCCTGGGTAGACGGAAATGCCACCGGGCCTCCACGGTCGTCTCGGTCACGCTGATTTCAGGTTCGGGACGACGTCGGCCCTGCTGGGTCTTCTGAGTTTACGTGAATGCCGGCCCTCATCCGCCAGGACGTATTGATCACACGCCCAGAGTCTGAGATGTGTACTCTCGCGCGGTGACTACCCCCGATCCTGCTCTGCTGCGCCGCTTGGAGACGTTCTACGACGCGCTGCCCCGGTTCAGCGCGCATGCGGAGGACTTCGGCGGTCTCGTCCTGTTCGTACGCGACGGCGCGGGCTGGCCGTTCTACGCCCGTCCGCGCCTCGACGGCGCGGAGCCCCCGTCGGCGGCCGACATCATGGCCGCCCGCGAGCGGCAGCGCGAGCTGGGCCTGCCGGAGGCGTTCGAGTGGGTCCACGAGAACTCCCCCGACCTGCTCCCGGTCGCCCGCTCGGCCGGCCTGGCGGTGCTCGAGGCGCCGCTGATGGTGCTGGACCCGGCGGCACTGCCCACCACCGCCGCGCCGGGGGTCCGGCTGCTCGACCCCGCGTCGGCGACCTTCGCCGCCGACACCGAGCTGTCGCGGGCGGTCGCGGCCGTGGGCTTCGGCACACCGGGTACGGCGGCCGGTGCGGCCGGCCCCGCCGAGCGCGACGCGGCCCGGGTCGAGATCGACGCGGCGGCCGTCGACGACGAGCGCGCGGCGATCGTCGGGGGCCGGCGGTTCACCGCGGTCGCCACGGTGCCGGACGCCGGCGTGGTGGCCAGCGGCATCGGCATGCGGGCCGGCGACGTGGTGGAGATCGCCGGGGTGGCCACGCTGCCCGCGTTCCGCCGGCGGGGCCTGGGCGCGGCTGTGACCCTGACACTGGCCCGGCACGCGCTCGACTCGGGCGCCGGTGTGGTCTTCCTCTCGGCCAGCGACATGGACGTGGCCCGGGTCTACCTGAGCGTCGGCTTCCGCCGCGTCGGCACCGCCTGCATCGCCGAACCGGCCCCGGTGACCGCGCCGGCCTGATCCGCCGTCGGTCAGGCCGGGTCGGCCGTGGCCGGCAGGGCCGGGACCATCGGCTCCGGCTCGGTGACCAGGGTGTCCAGGTTCGCGGTCTGGCCCGCGCGATGCGCCGCGGTGTAGGCGTCCGCGCCGAGCAGCGTGCGCAGGCCTGCCGCGGTGGCGGCCAGGTCGTAGAGCTCGCACGCCGGCACCGGCGTGCCCAGCTCCGTGCGGATCGTCGCCGCCGCGCCGAGCAGGGCCGCGCCGCGGTCGGCGGCGCCGACGACGCGGGCCGCCTCGGCCAGGGCCTCCAGGACGCTGGCCGTGCGCCAGCGGTCGCCGACCTGGCGGTGGGTGGCCAGGCTGCGGACCAGGTGGGCGACCGCGCGTCCGGTGCGGCCGGCGCGCAGGTCCACCAGGCCGCGCAGGTTGTGCGCCCAGCCCAGGCCCTCCGGGAAGGCCAGGGCGGTGAACCGGTCGAGGGCCGTGTCCAGGAGCGAGGCGGCACGGTCGGCGTCGCCGCGGTAGAGGGCGACCGCGCCGAGATTCAGGACCGCCGTGGCGGCCGCCTCCGGGTCGCCCAGCCGTTCGAAGCCGTCGTGGGCCAGGCGCAGCTTGGCCTCCGCGCGGTCGACGTCCGTGGCCAGCCAGGCGGTGAAGCCGCGCAGCAGCGCCGACTGGGCGACGCCCCACGGGTCGTCGTGCACGTCGAACAGCCGGGCGGCCGCGTCGAGGTGCGCGGCGGAGGCTTTGTATTCGGCGCGTTCCCGGGCGACCGAGCCCAGCGTCAGCTCGACCCGGGCCTCGCCGAGCGGGTCGCCCGCGGCCCGGCAGGCGGCCCGGCCGGCCGCGGCGTGCCCGGCCGCACCGGGGTAGTCGCAGAGCAGCATGGCCAGCATCGCCGCGCCGGCCAGGGCCTTGGCCCGCAGCGTGGCGGGCGCCGCCGGGTGCCGGGCCAGCGCGGCGACCAGCCACCCGCGGCCGTCGCGGTACCAGCCCTCCAGCCGGCAGTAGTTGGCCAGCGCGCCGGCCAGGCGCAGGTCGCCGTAGGGCTCGACGTCGGCGCCGCCGAGCCAGCCCATCGCCACCCGCAGGTTGGCGCCCTCGCGGCGCAGGCGGTTGAGCCACCAACCCTGCGCCGAGCCGCGCAGACCGCTCTCGGCCCGCTCGGCCAGGGCGAGGAAGTGCCGGGCGTGCGCCTGCCGCGCCGCGCCCTCGGCGGCCGCGGCCCGCAGCCGGGCCAGCGCGTGCCGGTGGATCGGCATCAGCATCCGGTAGCGGGCGTCGACCCCGGGCCGCTGGGTCTCCACCAGCGACGCCTCGACCAGCGCGGCGAGGTCGTCGGCCGCGGACGCGCCGGCCACCGCGGTGGCGGCCTCGGCGTCGAACCCGCCGGCGAAGACGGCCAGCCGGTCGAACAACAGCCGGGCGGACGGGCCGAGCTGGTCCACACTGGACTCGACAGCCGCGGCGACCGTGCGGTGCCGGGCCGGTGCGGTCGGGTCGGGGCTGCGCAGCACGCTCTGGTCGGACCGCAGCCGGGCCACGATCTCCGGGACCGACAGCACCGGCATCCGGGCGGCGGCGAGCTCGATGGCCAGCGGCAGCCCGTCGAGCTCGGCGCAGAGCCGGGCCACCGCGGTCGCGTCGGACTCCGGCACCGGCCGGCCGGAGCGGGCCCGCGCGCGTTCGAGGAAGAGCCGGCTGGCCGGATGCGCCGCGAGGCCCGCGATGGTGTGCTCGCCGTCGGGCGCCGGGCCGGACAGGGGCGGCACCGGCACGGTCGCCTCGTCGGGCAGCCGCAACGCGACCCGGCTGGTCGACAGGATCCGCAGCGCCGGACAGCGCGCCAGCAGCACACCGGCGAGGTCGGCCGCGCCGGCGACGACGTGCTCGCAGTTGTCGAGCACGAGCAGGCCCTCGCCGGTGCCGAGCACGCCGGCCAGCGTGTCGGCGATCGCCCGGCCGGGCTCGTCCCGCACACCGAGCGCCGCAGCGACGGCCACCGCCACCCGCGCCGGGTCGTCGACGACGCTCAGGTCGACGAACCAGACCAGCTTGTGGTCGGCGGCCACGGAGACCGCGAGCCGGGTCTTGCCGCTGCCGCCGGGACCGGTCAACGTCACCAGCCGCTCGTCGGCGAGGCGCCCGGCCACCCGGGCGGCCAGCCGCTCGCGGCCGATCAGCGGGGTCAGCGGCACCGGCAGGCCGGCGCGGGCCACCACCGGGGCCGGGGGCGGGGGCGGGCACGGCTCGGGCCGCTCCCACCAGGTCGCCAGGCCGCCCGAGCGGACCAGCGCCGCGATCTCGCCGAGGCGGCGCCCCGGCTCCACGCCCAGGTTGTCGGCGACGGCGAGCACGGCCCGGTCGTAGACCTCGGCGGCCGCCCGCCGGCCGTGGGCGAACGCCGTGGCGGTGAGCAGCAGCTCCCAGAGCCGCTCGCGCAGCGGATGCCGGGCCAGCGCGCGTTCGAGGTCGGCGACCGCCTCCTGCGCGGCGGTCTGGGCGGCCGTGCCCGCGGCCACGGCGTCGGGGTCGGCGGCCGGTGCGCCCGCGGCGGTCAGCGCGGCGGCGACCCGGCGCAGCAGGCACTCCCAGCGGTCCTCGATCGCCGCGGCGCGCATCTGCACGAGGCGGGTGCGCTCGGCCTGCACCCAGCCGAGCGGGTTGACGGCGGTGCCGGCCAGCGGGTCGCCGTCGAGGTCGACCTGCCAGAGCCGCAACGCGGTGGCGAACCGGGCCGACGCACCGGCCAGGTCGCCCTCGGCCATCACCTCACGGGCGCGGCGCAGCAGGTGGGTGAACCGGGTGGCGTCGACGGACCGGCCGGGCAGCCGCAGCACCAGCCCGTCCGGCGTGCGGCCCAGCGCCGTGGGAGCGCCGGCGTCGGCGAGCGCGGTGGCGAGCGCGTCGTAGGCGGTCTCGAGCCGCTCCCCCGCGCCCGCGCCGCGCTGCCGCGGCACCGTCCACAGTGCTGAGCCGATCAGCTCGACCGGCACCGTCTCACCTGGACGGAGCGCGAGCAGGCCGAGCAGGTCGCGGGCGGCCGGCGGCAACGGCACCGCGGCGCCGTCGACCAGCAGCCGGACCGGCCCCAGCAGGCAGGCCTCCGCGCGGACGGACCGATGCCCGTCGATCGCTGGCGACCCACCCTCGTCCACGACGCACCCTTCCGTCCGGTAGCCGGTAGTCTGCCCGTTCGCGCGCACCATGGTCATGGCACGTTCGGCCACCTCGGCCGGTTGCTCGGCCGCTTACGCCTCGGTCACGCGGGGGGCCGCCACTGTGCGGCGGTGCTGGCCGCGCTGCCCAGCAGGCGCGGGGTGATCTGGCCGAGCGCCGCGTCGCGGGCGCGCAGCGCGAGCCGGCCGCGGGTCTGCAGCACCGCCGACATCCGGCGGGTCTGGCGGACCATCGTGGCGGCGCGAGGCCGGCGCTCCCGGTCGTAGCCCTCGATCGCCCGCCGCAACGGGAGGCCGGGCTCGGCGTCGCGGACCGCGGCGGCGAGGGTGGCCGCGTCCTCGAACGCCAGGCAGGCGCCCTGGCCGAGGTGGTGCGGCATGGCGTGGGCGGCGTCGCCCAGCAGCACGACGCCGCCGGGCCCCGACGCGAAGGCGTAGGCCCGGGGCAGCGGCCGGAGCTCACGGACCTCCTGCTGCACGAGGTCGTCGGGCTCGGTCGCGTCGAGCAGGTCGGCGATCGGGGCGGGCCAGTCGGCGTACCACCGGCGCAGCAGGCCGAGTTGCGTCGCCGGCGGCTCGGGGCGGGGGGCACCGGCCGCCGTGGCGACCCAGTAGACGCCGCCGCGCGTGGAGGCGCCCGACGAGCCGCGCTCGCCGAGCGAGGCGGCCACGAAGCGGTAGCCGGCGCCGAGCGTCTCGCCGCCGACCGGGCGGCCCTCGATGGTCTTCGGCGCCCTGTACCACGGGATGACCGCGCGCCAGGCGGTGCAGCCGGAGCTGACCACCGCCGACGCCGGCGCCAGCCGGGCGCGGACCGCGCTGTCGATGCCGTCGGCGGCCACCACCAGGTCGGCGGCGAACACCTGGCGGCCGGCGGTCACGGCTGGCCGGTCGTTGGCGCCCGTGCGCGCGTCGTCGACCCGGATGCCGGTGCGGATGTCGAGCCGGTCGCCCAGCCCGGCGATCAGCGCGTCGTGCAGGTCCTCGCGGTGGACGACCACCGGCGCCCGGTGGGGCGCGACAGGGCGCGGCTGCACGAGCCAGTGGCCGTCGGGCCGGCGCACGCCGGTCTCGCCGACCGGCGTGCCGATCGCGTCGAGGCCGTCACCGAGGCCGAGGGCGCGCAGCGCGCGGATGCCGTTGGGCCAGAGCACCAGGGCCGTCTGGCCCGGCCGCACCCGGTCGGCCCGCTCCAGCAGCGTCACCTGCCAGCCCGAGCGGGCCAGCGCGCCGGCCACAGCCAGGCCGCCGATCCCGGCGCCCACCACGACGGCCGTACGCATCGGCACCGCCTCTCCGGGGTGGTCGTGGTGGGTCAGCGGTCGTCGGCGCGGCCGCCCGCACCGGCGGCCGTGGTGTCGCTGTCCTGCCCATCTTCGTCGGCCTCGACCTCGGCGGCGTCGGACTCGCCGTCCGACTCAGCCTTGGCGGTGGCATTGTCATTCGAGTCGGGCACGGCGTCGCCGTCGGGGACCACACCGGTCGCCTGGTAGGCGTGGAACTGTTCCTCGTCGACCACCCGGTAACTGGACGGGATGGCCGCGGTCGCCGCCGGCTTCGCGGAGACGTCGACGGTCGAGATGTCGCCGCCCCGCGGCGCGGGGACCGGCGCGTCGACGCCGACCGGGATGAGGTATTCGCGCGGGCCGCGCACCTTCAGGAAGTACGCCAGCGCCCCGACGAACACGAGCGCGGCGACGAACACGTTGATCCGGACGCCGGCGATGTGGGTCGCGGTGTCGTCGCGCATCATCTCGATGAAGAACCGGCCCAGCGTGTAGCCCATCACGTAGAGCGCGAAGGCCCGGCCCCTGCCGAACTTGAACTTCCGGTCGAGAGCCAGCACCAGGCCCGCCACGAGCACGTTCCAGACGAGCTCGTAGAGGAACGTCGGATGGTAGAGGCCGGGGCGCAGCACGGCCTCGCCGTCGACCAGCGTGGGCCGGCCGGCCGAGTCCATCTCGTGCACCTCGAGGCCCCAGGGCAGCGTGGTCTGCCGGCCGTAGAGCTCGTTGTTGAACCAGTTGCCGAGCCGGCCGACGGCCTGGGCCAGCGGCAGGCCGGGGGCCAGCGCGTCGGCGACCACGGTCAGCGGCATGCCGAGCTGGCGGGCGGCGAGCAGGGCACCGACGGCGCCACCGGCCACCGCGCCCCAGATGCCCAGGCCGCCCTTCCAGACCTGGAGCGCCTCGAGGGGGTCACCGCCCTCGCCGAAGTACTGCCCCGGCGAGGTGATCACGTGGTAGATCCGGGCGCCGATGATGCCGAACGGCACGGCCCAGACGGCGATGTCGAGGATCGCCCACTTGTGCGCGCCGCGCTGCCGGAGACGGAACTCCGTCACCACGCCGGCGAGAATGATGCCCAGGATGATGCAGAGGGCGTACGCCCGGATCGGAACCGGGCCGATCTCCCACACGGCGTTGGTGGGGCTCGGAATCGCGGCGACTGTCACGGGTCAACACGGTACCGTCGCACCCCGTGCCCATGGCACCCCGGGGTTCGTCCGAGATCTATCCGGACACCGCACGCATCCCGCACGACCGCTGCACGACAGCTGACGTTAACCGCCCGGCGGCGTACGGTAACCGGGTATGAACTCCCTCACTTCCGCGGTCGCCGCGATCGTCACCGACGACGCCGGCCGCGTGCTGCTCTGCCAGCAGAGCCAGGGACACCGCCGGTGGGGGCTGCCCGGCGGGAAGGTCCGTGAGAACGAGAGCCCGATCCATGCCGCGATAAGGGACATCCGCGAGGAGACCGGCATGGACGTCGAGATGGTCGATCTCGTCGGCCTCTACGAGCTGCGCGGGCAGGGGCTGCCCGATGTCGTGGTGCACGTGTTCCGGTGCCGCGACGGGCACGGCGAGGCCCTGGTCAACGCCCCCGGCCGGATCTGCCGCCTCAGCTGGCACGATGCCGACGACCTGCCCCAGCCGATGACACCGACCACGCGCATCGCGATCGCCGACGCGGTGGCCGGGCGGTCCGGCGTGGTGTGCCAGGTCGACCGCGACGCCGAGCCGGACTATCCGGACGCCGCCGACACGGCCGACGTCCGCAGCCAGGACATCATCGTGGGAGTCGCGGGCTAGCGCCCGACCGCCCGCACGCCGGCCACTAGCGCTCCACGGCCCGCACGCCGGCCACTAGCGCTCCACGGCCCGCACGCCGGCCGCCAGTTCCGCCGACAACGTCCGTAGCGCCGAAAGCCCCGACGCCTCGTCGGGCGCGTCGACCATGCAGCGGATCAGCGCACTGCCGACGATCACGCCGTCGGCGAACGAGCCGACCTCGGCGGCCTGCGCCCCGTCGCGCACGCCGAGACCCACCCCGACCGGCAGGTCGGCAGTGACCGCGCGGATGCGCGAGACCAGCGCAGGCGCGGCCGACGAGGTCTGCTCCCGGGCGCCCGTGACGCCCATCAGCGCGGTGGCGTAGACGAAGCCGCGGCAGTGCCCCAGCGTCATCGCCAGCCGGGCGTCGGTGGACGACGGCGACACCAGGAACGTGCGGTCGAGCCCGTGCGCGTCGGAGGCCGCCAGCCAGTCGTGCGCCTCGTCCGGGATCAGGTCGGGCGTGATCAGCCCCGTGCCGCCGGCCGCCGCGAGGTCGCGGGCGAACGCGTCCACACCGTATTGCTCGATGGGGTTCCAGTAGGTCATCGTGACCACCGGGGCGCCCGTGGCGGCGACCGCCTCGATGATCCGCAGTGTGTCGGCCGTGCGGACCCCGCCGGCCAGCGCGATGTCGCTGGCCTTCTGGATCACCGGGCCGTCCATCACCGGGTCGCTGTAGGGGATCTCGACCTCGATGACGTCGACGCCCGCCTCGACCATCGCCGTCATGGCGGCGATGCTGCCGTCGACTGTCGGGAAGCCGGCCGGCATGCAGCCGACCAGCACCGCCCGGCCCTCGGCGCGGGCCTTCTCGAAAGCGACCGAAATGCTCATGCCAGGATCCCGAAGTAGCGGCCGGCGGTGTGCGCGTCCTTGTCGCCACGGCCGGACAGGTTGACCACGATGACCGGCTCGCGCCCGAGCTCCTCGGCCAGCTTCGGGATGATCCGCAGCGCGCCGGCGAGCGCGTGGGCGCTCTCGATCGCCGGGATGATCCCCTCGGTGCGGCAGAGGAGCTGGAACGCGGCCATCGCCTCGTCGTCGTCGACGGGCTCGTAGATCGCGCGGCCGCTGTCGTGCAGCCAGGCGTGCTCCGGGCCGACCGCCGGGTAGTCGAGACCCGCGGAGATCGAGTGCGACTCCAGCGTCTGACCGTCGGCGTCCTGCAGCACGTACGTCCGGGCGCCGTGCAGCACGCCCTTGGAGCCCGCGGTGATCGACGCCGCCGTCCGCCCGGTCGAGACGCCGTCGCCGCCCGCCTCGAACCCGTACAGCCGGACGCCCTCGTCGGGGACGAAGGCGTGGAAGATGCCGATCGCGTTGGACCCACCGCCCACGCAGGCGGCGACCGCGTCGGGCAGCCCACCCAGCTTCTCCAGCGACTGGGCCCGGGCCTCCCGGCCGATGCCGCCCACGAAGTCGCGGACCAGCTCGGGGAAGGGGTGCGGGCCGGCCGCCGTGCCCAGCAGGTAGTGGGTCTCGTCGACGGAGGCGACCCAGTCGCGCAGCGCCTCGTTGAGCGCGTCCTTGAGCGTCCGCGAGCCCGTGGCCACCGGGATGACCTGCGCGCCGAGCATCCGCATCCGGGCGACGTTGAGCGCCTGGCGCTCCGTGTCGAGCTCGCCCATGTAGACCACGCAGTCGAGGTCCAGGTACGCCGCCGCGGTGGCCGCGGCCACACCGTGCTGGCCGGCGCCCGTCTCGGCGATCACCCGGCGCTTGCCCATCCGCTTGGTGAGCAGCGCCTGGCCGAGCACGTTGCGCACCTTGTGGGCGCCGGTGTGCAGCAGGTCCTCGCGCTTGAGCAGGATCCGCGCTCCGGCCTGGGCGCTCAGCCGGCGGGCCTCGTAGAGCGCCGACGGCGCGCCGGCGTAGTCGCGCAGCATGCCCTCGAACTCGGCGACGAACGCCGGGTCGGCCTTGGCGGCCCGGTAGGCGGCGTCGAGCTCGTCGAGCGCGGCGACCAGCGCCTCCGGGATGAACCGGCCGCCGAAGGGCCCGAAGTGGCCGGTGGCGTCCGGCAGGAGCAGATCAGTCATCGAACCGGCCTCGGTGTGGCGGGGTGGTTGCCCGCGTTCACCAGCTCGGCCACGGCGTCCCGCGGGCTCTTGTGAGTCACCAGGCCCTCGCCGACCAGCACGGCGTCGGCACCGGCGGAGGCATAGCGGATGAGGTCGTGCGGTCCGCGTACGCCCGATTCGGCGATCTTGACGACGTTGTTCGGCAGCCCGGGCGCGATGCGCTCGAACACCGACCGGTCGACCTCGAGCGTACGCAGGTTGCGGGCGTTGACGCCGATCACCCGCGCGCCGGCCTCCATGGCCCGGTCGGCCTCCTCCTCGTCGTGCACCTCGACGAGGGCGGTCATGCCGAGCGACTCGATCCGCTCCAGCAGCCCGGTCAGCACGTTCTGCTCGAGCGCGGCGACGATCAGCAGCACCATGTCGGCACCGTGCGCCCGCGCCTCGTGCACCTGGTAGCTGGAGACGACGAAGTCCTTGCGCAGCACCGGCACGTCGACGGCGGCCCGCACCGCGGCCAGGTCGTCGAGCGACCCGCCGAACCAGCGGCCCTCGGTGAGCACGCTGATGCAGCGGGCGCCGCCGCCCGCGTACTCGGTGGCCAGGTCGGCGGGGTCGGGGATGTCGGCGAGCTGCCCACGTGAGGGCGAGGCCCGCTTGACCTCGGCGATCACCGCCACGCCGGGGCGCCGCAGCGCCGCGTGCGCGTCGCGCGGGGGCGGCGCGGCGGCCGCCAGCCGCTTCACGTCGGCCAGTGGGACCTGCTGCTGCCGAGTTTCGACGTCTTCGCGGACACCCGCGATGATCTCGTCGAGGACACTCACCGGCGCCGCCGTGTTGGCGCCGTCGTCATCCTGCGGTTCATCAGCATTCACCAACGGACTCCCCTTTCCGGGTGTCATGCGCCCGATGCTATGGCCCGCCGACCGGCGGACGGCGTCCGGGGTATGGGCCGTCTCACGCCGCGTGGTCGGGCATAATGCCCGGCCCGTCCCACGGTGGGTGTGCCGCCGGTTACTACGGGGGTGACGGGCGACGCATCCGCCACGGGTCGGACACTCTGCCGAAACAGCCCTGGGAGAGGATGTCGTCGGGCAAACTGGTCGACGGTGCCACTGGTGCACCGACCACAGGGGACTTGTTCATCGGGGCGGGGCATGGACAACACACCGGGACGGCAGCAGGCCGGGATAACGGACCTGCCACGGGCGGTTCTGTCGGCGGCGTTCGGCGTCATCGACACGGCCCAGCGGGCGGTCGTCGGCGACGAGCGGGTACGCACGGCGCGCGGCAACGCCTGGGAGGCGATCTGCGCCGACCGGGCACGCGCCGACCAGCGGGACGAGGTGCGCCGGCACGTCGCCATGATCGTCACGATGCCGCCCAGGAAGGTTGCCCGCGTCCTCACCTGACGGTGGGGTCCTCCCCGCGGTCCAGGGCGTTCCAGGTGTCCGTGGTGCCGCCGACCGACTTCGGCGACCGCTCGTAGCGCGCGCCCATCCCGGGCCAGCGGTGCCCGGCCAGCGTGGCCGCGAGCCCGCCGATGATCACGAGCAGGCCGCCGGTCACGGTCAGCGCGGGCCAGGCGGTGCTGGCGTCGAACGCCCGGTCGAGCGCGAGGCCGGCCAGGGCCAGACCGACGAGCAGCACGAGTACGCCGACCGCGCGGCGCGCCCAGCCCCGGGTGGCCAGCAGGGCGCCGGCGCCGGCCAGCCCGACCAGGGCCAGGGCCGACAGGCCGGGGACCAGGTCGCCGCCGGTCTGCTCGAGGCCCGAGGGCGTGGCGCCGTGGGTGTAGCCGGTCTCCCAGGTGCGACCGGCCCCGACGAAGGCGAGCCCGGCCCCGACCACGACGCACAGCACGGTCGTCGTGAGCGGTCGGCGACCCTCACCGGCGAACGGATTCCTCATCGGGCGGCCCTGAGCGTTTCGGCGGCGCTGACCGCCGCCAGGACCGCGGCAGCCTTGTTCTGGGTCTCCCGCTCCTCGGCCGCCGGGTCGGAGTCGGCGACGATGCCCGCGCCGGCCTGCACGTAGGCCACCCCGTCGCGGATCAGCGCGGTGCGGATCGCGATCGCCATGTCGAGGTCGCCGCTGAAGCCGAGGTAGCCGACGGTTCCGCCGTACACGCCGCGTCTGGTGGGTTCGAGCTCTTCGATGATCTCCATCGCGCGGACCTTGGGCGCGCCGGAGAGCGTGCCCGCCGGGAAGGTCGCCGCGAGCGCGTCGAACGCCGAGCGGTCGTCGCGGAGCTGCCCGACCACCGTCGACACGATGTGCATGACGTGGCTGTAGCGCTCGATGGTGGCGAACTCCGGCACCTCGACCGTGCCCGGCACGCAGACCCGGCCCAGGTCGTTGCGGCCCAGGTCGACCAGCATCACGTGCTCGGCCCGCTCCTTGGGGTCGGCCAGCAACTCGGTGGCGAGGTCGTTGTCCTGCCGCTGGTCGCGCCCGCGCGGCCGGGTGCCGGCGATCGGGTGCAGCAGCGCCCGCCCGTCGGTGACCTTGAGGTGCGCCTCCGGCGACGAGCCGACGATGTCGAAGTCGTCGAAGCGCAGGAGATACATGTACGGGCTGGGATTGGTCGTGCGCAGCACCCGGTAGACGTCGAGCGGGTCGGCGGTGGTCCGGCGCTCGAACCGCTGCGAGACCACGATCTGGAAGCACTCGCCGGCCCGGATCGCCTCCTTGGCCAGCTCGACCGCCTTGGGGTAGCTGCCGGCCGGCGTACGGCTCTCCAAGGGCGGTGCCTCCGCCGGCAGGTTGATCGTGGAGATCATCGGCGGGGTGGGGCGGGACAGGGCCGTGGTCATGGCGTCGAGCCGGCCGACCGCGTGGTGGTAGGCGGCCGCCACCTGGTCGTCGGTCGCCGCGGGCGGCAGGATCGCGTTGGCCACCAGGATCGCCGAGCCGGCGTAGTGGTCGAGCACCACCAGGTCGGTGGCCAGCATCATGCCCAGCTCGGGCACCCGGAGATCGTCGTCGGCCAGCTCGGGCAGGCGTTCGAAGCGGCGGACCAGGTCGTACGCGAGGTAGCCGACCATGCCGCCCGTCAGCGGCGGGCCGTCGGGGTCGTGCCGGCGCCCGGTCAGGGCGGTGACCGTCGCCCGCAGCACGTCGACGGGGTCGCCGGTGGTCGGCACGCCGTCGGGCGGGCTGCCGAGCCAGGCGGCGTGCCCGTCACGCTCGACCAGGGTGGCGGCGCTGCGGACGCCGATGAACGAGTAGCGGGACCAGGCGGTGCCGGCGCCCTGCTCGGCCGACTCCAGCAGGAAGGTGCCGGGGCCGCCGGCCAGCTTGCGGTAGACGCCGACCGGGGTCTCGCCGTCGGCCAGCAGCCGCCGGGTCACCGGGATGACCCGGTTGTGCCGGGCATGCTCGGCGAACCGTGTGAGCGTCGGCGTGACCGCACCGGTGGTCATGCGCGCACCGGAAGCTCGTCGGAGAAGCAGGTCGGGGTGCCGGTGTGGCAGGCCGGGCCGACCTGTTCCACGGAGAGCAGGATCGTGTCGCCGTCGCAGTCGAGGGCGGCGGACTTCACGTACTGGTGGTGGCCGGAGGTCTCGCCCTTGACCCAGATCTCACCGCGGCTGCGCGACCAGTAGGTGGCCCGGCCGGTGGTCAGGGTGCGGTGCAGCGCCTCGTCGTTCATCCAGGCGAGCATGAGAACCTCGCCGTCGTCGTGCCGGCGGACGACGGCCGGGACGAGCCCGTCCGCGGTGCGCTTCAGCCGGGCGGCGATAGCCGGGTCGAGACCCGATTCTGGTGAGGCCACCCGACCAATTGTTCCGTACGCGCGGCGGTCCCGGATTCTGGGGATATCCGTGGCGAATCGGGGGGTGTGCTCCGGCTCACGTCGCGGTAGTTTGTCCGTGCGCCGCCCGGGTTTTCGCCACCGGCGGGGCGCTTCCCTGCCTCATCCCAGACGTCCGCGCGTCCACCCGTCTCCGGCTCAGCTTTTCTTGCTGCCGGCGCACGGGTCTCTCGTGTTTCGTTTCGGCAGTCGCGTCCCGCTTCCCCCACCCGTCGCGGCGCGCCCACCCTGGCATCGCCCAGCCGGGTCGCCGTTACGGAGCCGACGGAGGACTACCCGCATGCAGCCCCAGCAGCCTCAACCCCAGCCCGACCAGGGCGAGCCCGGCTATGTCGTGCCCGGCCAGCGCCCACCCGGCGACGAGCCGCCGGCCTCGGCCCTCGACGCCCTCGCCGCCGCCCAGGCGGCGGCCAACGAGGAGACCACCGGCGGGCCGGTGTCGGCGGCCCTGACCGAGACCACCATCGAGACTCCCGTCATCCGTCCGAGTGACCAGCCCCTGCCGCCGATGGCGAGCCAGCTCATCGAGACGGGCGCCCCGGCGTCCCCGTGGTCGACGGCTCCGGCGGCCGCGGCGCCCGACGCGTCTTCGCCACCCGCGGACCCGGACCCGGACGCGACCGTGGCGGAGGCGGTCGCCGTCGAGCACGCGGAGGAGGCGGCGGCGACGGCGGCGGCCGAGGACCCGGAGTTCGAACGCGAATGGCAGGCTCTCCTGGCGGAGGAAGCCGCCGCCAACGGCGACGCCACAGTGGACAACACGGACGCGACCGCCGGGTCCGCGGAGCCGGAAGCCCTGGCCACGACGGAGGTTGAGACCGAGACGGCCTCGGCGGCCACCCCCGCAGCCGACACTGCCGCGGAAGCCACCACCGACGCGGAGCCGGAGGCTGTCGCCGCGACCGACGTGGACACAGCCGAAGAGGCCGACGCATCCCCGCTCGACGCGGACGCAGAAGCGACCACCGCAACCGACCCCGAGGGCGTTGCCGCAACCGACGTGGACGCAGCCGAGGAGGCCGACGCCACCACCGTCGACGCGGAAGCAGAGACCACGACCCAGACCGACGCCGACGCGGAGGCGGAGGCCATCGCCGCGACCGACGTGGACGCGACCGACGCCGACGCGAGCGCCGTCGCCACGACGGACGTGGACGCAGCCGAAGAGGCGGACGCCACCGCCGTCGACGCGGGAGCGGAAGCCACCACCCAGGCTGACGCTGACGTGACCGACGCCGAGACGGAAGCCGACGCGGACGCGACCGAGACCGACGCGGAAGCCATCACCGCGACCGCCACCGACGCCGGCACCGAGGCGGAAGCCGTCGCCGCGACCGACGTGGACGCAGCGGAAGAGCCCGACGCCGCCACGGACGCCACTGCGGTCGACGCGGAAGCGGAAGCCACCACCCAGACCGACGCGGAGGCCGACACCGACGCGGAGGTTGAGGCCATCACCGCGACCGACGCTGACACGACCGAGGCCGACGTAGAGGCGGAGGCTGTCACCGCGACCGAGGTAGACACTGGCGAAGAGGCCGACGCCACCGGCGTCGACGCGGAAGCCACCACCGAAGCCGACGCGGAGGCCATCGCCGCGACCGACGCCGACGCGGAAGCCATCGCCGCAACCGACGCGGACACGGGCGAAGAGGCCGACGCCAG
>NZ_BONE01000058.1 GCF_016862555.1 Asanoa siamensis
CCGCCGCCTAGACAACTCATCCGGCGCGACACGACCGCTTGCAGTCAGCGGCGGCTGGGGCGCACGTGTCGAAAGTCGCTGATTCCGCCGTGACTCGTGACTCAGCTCGTGCGCCGCGGGCGTTCATCCGCCCGCGGGCATTGATGCGACCGAAAGCGGCCGATGACCAGCCTGGTCGGCAGCCGGCGGCGGATCAGGCGACTGGCCGGAAGGGGCTGTCGTCGGTCTGGCGCCAGCGGGTCGGCGGTACGCCGGCGTGCCGGCGGAAGGCCCTGCTGAACGCGGCCTCGGACCCGTATCCGAGGCGTACCGCCACCTCGCCCACCGTTGTCCGATCGGTCAGCAGCCGCTTGGCGTGCTCCATCCGGATCCGCGCGAGGTAGCGGGCCGGCGAGTCGCCCACCTCGTCCCGGAAGCGCTTCGCGAACGACGACCGCGAGGCCAGCGCGACCCGGGCGAGCGTCTCGACCGTCCACGGCGACCCGGGCGCGTCGTGGATGGCCTCCAGCGCGCGGGCGACGTCGCTCGCCCGGATCTGGGAGGTGAGCAACGGCAGGCTGCCGCAGCCGGACTCGACCCAGTTCCGGATGGCAGCCGCCGCGACCACGTTGGCGAGCTGGGCGATCACCGACCGGGACCCGGGCCGCTCGGCGCCGGCCTCGCCGGCCATGCCGTCGAGCAGGGCGGCGGCCACCGGCTCGCGCGCCCCGAAGCAGCAGGCGATCACCATGTCCGGCATCGCGACGACGACCTGAGCGGCCTCAGGCGAGACCGCGTCCATGTCGCCGGTGTGCACGACGGTCTCACCCCGCGCCACCAGCGCGTAGTCACCGCCGCGCGGCACCATCAGAAAGCCACCTGAGTCGAGCCGCGCCGCGCTCGCGCCCCGGACATCGAGCGCACCCCGCGCCACGAAATGGAACCGCATCCCGCCACCCCGCACGGGACGACGCTCACCGTCGGACAGGATCTCCTTGCGGAAGGCGCCCACCGACCACCGGAGCCGTTCCAACACGTCACTCAGATCATCGACAGCCTGCGGCACAGTCACCCCCGGTCCAGCACCCCGAACCCGAACCGCATTCCGCATCGTGGCGTTCGCCACGAGTCAGCCCGTGGTCGCCGACCGGCGCATTCAGGACGTCGACGGCCCGCGCCGCACGACAGCGGTCCCCCGAGCGGCGCATTCATCACGCCGACGGCCGCCCGCGCCCGACAGCGGTCCCCGCCTGGTGCGCGGGTGGGCCCGCCGCGGTGCCCGCGACGGACCGACACCGCTGCGCACGGCCCTCAACCCCGCCGGCGGGCGGCCCCACGCCCAGCGTTTGCCGGTGGCCGGCCCCGCGTCCGCGGTAGCGCGGTCCTGGCCGACCCAGCCGGCCCGCCGCCCCGCGGCGGCCGGCTGGGCGGGTCGCTCACACCGCCGGTTTGCTCGTGTAGACCGTGGGATCGCCCTGGATGAGCCAGATCTCGGGTGTGTTGATCGGTAGGAAGGACCGGTCGCCGCCCGGTTCGCGGGTCGTGGGGATCGAGTCGCCGTTTGGTAGGTGCATGATGAAGTTGACCGGTTTGGTGTCGTCGGCCAGCGGGATCGTGTAGTCGGCCCAGCCGTCGGTCACCCGCGAGCGGGGCCAGGGCTTGTCCCAGGCCACCTGGGCGAGGACCTCGGGCGCGACCGCGTCGCCCCACATGTGCAGGCCCCAGCCCGCCGCCGGCGGGTCGCCGTAGTCGTTGCCCGGCCGGTAGTAGTGGACCGTGGCCGAGGTCGCCGGTGGACCGGCCGCGCGGACCCGGCGTGTCTCCGACGTCGCGCCTGGGCCCGCCAGGCCGCCGGGTAGGAGCACCGCCCGGTATTCCACCGGCGTGTTGGCCGCCAAATTCAGTGGCGTCAGGTCGTCGAACACCGTGTAGGCGGGAGACGACGAGTCGGTGCCGACGCGGGTCCAGGCACCGCCGCCGACGCGGCGTTCGATCGCGACCACGTTCGTCGCCCGCTCCGGGTCGACGACCGCGCGCACCTCGACGGTCCCCCGTACCCCGCTGCCCTCGCCCGGGGCCTCGATGGTGACCAGCGGCGCCGGGACCGTCGCCGACCGGACGGCGGACTCCCTGGTGTGGCCGCGGTTGTCGAGCACCACGGCCCGATAGCGGACCGGAGTGCCCGCCCGCAGGTCGCTCACATCGTCGAACACCTGGTAGGGCGCGTTGTCGTCGGTGCCGACCGGGCGCCACTGCCCGCCGCCGACCGAGGCGTAGAAGGTGACCTCGTAGAACGACGAGCCGCTGACGTCCGCGGTGACCTGGAGGCGCCCCCGCGATCCGGGCGCCGGTGCCGGTTGCCCTACGGACACCGACGGGGCCGTCCGCGACCCGGCCACCTTGCCGGTCGCCTCGTAGACGACCGCCGACAGCGGCGGCACCGAAACCGTCAGCCGGCCGTCACCGCCCGACCGCAGCGTCCGCGGCCCTGAGCCGTAGACCAGCTTGAAGTTCTGTCGCCCCGACGCGTAGGTCGGGATCTCCGCCGTCTGCGCGCTCTCGCTGTTGTTGAGCGCCACCACGTATTCCCGCTGGTCGCGCCGATCGAGGCGGGAGAACGCGTAGATGCCCGGGCCGTCGCTGGCGTACCGGTGCTGCTGTGCGCCGTCGCGCAGCGCCGGGTGCCGCGCGGTCAGCGAGGCAAGCCCGCTGATCGACGCGTACAACGGATGGCTCGTGACGTAGTTGTCCTGCGCGTGTGTCGCGTCGGTGCCCAGCAGGTCGTCATCGAGGTAGTCCGGCACCTGGCTCGCGAACAGCGTCTGCCGCGCGTCCTGGTCGCCACCCGGCCCGGTGAATCCCTGCTCGTCGCCGTAGTAGATGACGGGGTTGCCGCGCGAGAGGTACATCAGCTCGTGGGCGAGCCGGTCGCGGGCCACCCACTCGGCGTCGGTCGCACCCGGGTTGTCACCGCGCACGAAGCCGCCGATGCGGCCCATGTCGTGGTTTCCGAGGAACGTCGGCAGCTGGTAGGCGTTGGAGTCGACGTCGGTGTACCAGTCGTCGCCGGCGAAGAACGTGCTCAGCGCCGCCGCGGGCTGCCCACGCGACGCGAAGTTGCGGGCCGCCTCCTGGAACGGGAAGTCGAGCACCGACTGCATCCGGTCGCGGGTGGTGAACTGCGAGGTGAAGCTCTTCGTCGTGTCGAAGACCTCGCCGAACATGAAGAACTCGCGCTTGCCCTGGCGGTGCGCGTATTCCAGGATCTCGGGGCCGAACTGCTGCCAGAACGCGTCGTCGACGTGCTTCATCGTGTCGATGCGGAAGCCGTCGACGCCGAAGTCGCGGATCCAGGTCTTGTAGATGTCGATCATCCCGCGGACGACCCGCGGATTCTCGGTGAAGAGGTCGTCGAGCCCGAAGAAGTCGCCGTAGTAGGAGTTCTCGCCGACGAACGTCGTGTCGCCACGGTTGTGGTAGAGCGTGACGTCGTTGAGCCAGGCCGGCACCTTGAGGTGCTGCTCGGCGGGGTCGAGCACCGGCTTGTAGGGGAACGAGGTCGCCGGGTCGAGCGCGGGGAAGGAGGGCTGGCCGGCGAAGTCACGGTCGTCGAAGGTCGCGCCGGAGGCCGTCCGGTAGGGCACCGCGTCCTTGCTGACGTAGCCGCGGCGCGCGCCCTCCTCGTACCCGATGACGTCCGCGGTGTGGTTCGTGATGATGTCGAAGTAGACCTTCATGCCCTTCGCGTGGGCGGTGTCGATCAGGGCACGCAGGTCGGCGTTGGTGCCGAGGTGGGGGTCGATCTGGGTGAAATCGGTGATCCAGTAGCCGTGGTAGCCCGCCGACGGCCCGTCCTCGAGCTGGACCGCCTTGTTCTTGAAGCTCGGCGTCAGCCAGATCGAGGTGGTGCCGAGGCCCTTGATGTAGTCGATCTTCGAGCGCAGGCCCTTGAGGTCGCCGCCGTTGTAGAAGCCCTTGCGGGTCGGGTCGAAGCCGGAGACCAGCGGGTCGGAGCCGAGGCCACCCTGGTCGTTGGCCGTGTCGCCGTTGGCGAACCGGTCGGCCATCACGAAGTAGAAGTTCTCGTCGGTCACCGACTCACGCAGCGAGTGACGGGCCGGCAGGTCGTCGTCGCGACCGCCGGCCACCGCTGGCGCGGCGGGTAGTGCGGCCACGAGCAGCAACGCGACGAACATGCCGAGCGCGCGCCGGACGGATCCAGGTATGGACATCTTCCCCCCTCGGACATCGACGGACGGGACGTTACCGAAGGGCTACGACATTGCAAGCGGGTGAATCAGATGGACAAATCAGCGGGTACGCGGGCGCAAACGTCCGCATCAGACAGCCGCCGAGGACGATTGCACGGAAACGGTGGGGTCTCCTTGACAGGATCGTTATCTGGACGCCTGTCGGCACGGGTCCAAACTTCGTCAGCGCAATATCGCCGCACTCTCTGGACATCGCCTGACCTGCGCATGCGAACATATGTTCGTGTCAGAAGGGACCATCCTCCACGCCGATCTCGACGCGTTCTACGCGTCGGTCGAGCAGCGCGACGACCCCAGGCTGCGGGGCCGTCCGGTGATCGTGGGCGGCGGCGTGGTGCTGGCGGCGAGCTATGAGGCAAAGGCCGCGGGGGTACGCACGGCGATGGGCGGCCGCGCGGCGCGGCGGCTGTGCCCGGACGCGATCGTGGTCGAGCCTCGGATGTCCGCCTACACGCGGGCGAGCAGAGCGGTGTTCGAGGTGTTCCGGCAGACCACGCCCGAGGTCGAGGGGTTGTCGATCGACGAGGCGTTTCTGGATGTGAGCGGCCTACGGCGGATCGCGGGACCGCCGTCGGAGATCGCGGCCGGCCTACGACGGGAGGTGCGCGAGCGGGTCGGCCTGCCGATCACGGTCGGCGTGGCGCGGACCAAGTTCCTGGCCAAGGTCGCGAGCGGTGTCGCCAAGCCCGACGGCCTCCTGGTCGTGCCGACCGAGAAGGAGTTGCAGTTCCTGCATCCGCTACCGGTCGAGCGACTATGGGGCGTCGGCCCGGTGACCGCGGCCAAGCTCCGGGACCGGCGGATCTTCACGGTCGGCCAGCTCGCGGGGCTCGGCGAGGCGACGCTGGTGTCGCTGTTGGGCCAGGGGGCGGGCCGCCATCTGGACGCCCTGGCGCACAATCGTGACCCGCGGTCGGTGCAGACGGGCCGGCGGCGCGGCTCGATGGGTGCCCAGCGCGCGCTGGGTCGCGGCCCGCGTACCCCGGCCGCGCTCGACGCCATGCTGGCCGGCCTGGTCGACCGGGTCGCCCGCCGGATGCGCGCGGCCGGGCGCACCGGCCGCACGATGGTGCTGCGCATGCGGTTCACCGACTTCACCCGGGCGACCCGTTCGCACACCCTTGCCCGCGCGACCTCGCACACCCAGACCCTCCTCGACGCGGCGCGCCGTCTCCTGGCGACGGCACTACCGATGATCGAAGAGCGCGGCATCACGCTGATCGGCATCTCGGTCGGCAACCTCGACGACCGCTACGTACAGCCCGCGCTCCCCTTCGCGGAACAGGACGGGGTCGCCCTCGACGCCGCCGTCGACGCGGTCCGCGACCGCTTCGGCTCAGCAGCGATCACCCGCGGCGTCCTGGTCGGCCACGGCCAGGGATTGGAGATGCCCATGCTCCCGGACTAACAGAAGGCCAGGCCCGAAGGCCGCTAGGGTGGCGCCCCACCGGCTTAGCGCGGACCGGCAGCGCGCCCGGCGCGGCCCGCGGCCCGCGTGGCGGGCACCACTAGTCGCAAATTGCCCCATTTATGGCGGGCCACAGCGCCAGCGGCGTAGCGTTCCGTAAGTGCCCGGTGACGACTTGGTGACCGTGCGGAGCGCGGCTGGCCGCGGCACCGACGGCCAGGACCCCCGTGATCAACCTGCGGACGACCACGGCCAGACCAGCGCCGACCACGCCCGCACGGACCAGAACGGCCACGACCAGAACGGCCATGACCAGCGCCGCCAAGAGCAGAGCGGCCAGGACCAGACCGGCCACGACCAAAGCCGCCACGGCCAGAACCGCCACGACCACCGCAGTGCCGTCGACGGGGTTGACGTCGCACCTGTGCCGCGCGCCATGCTCCGTGACGCTCTCAGCGCCAACGAGCTGGTCGTCGCCCCGGGCTGCTACGACGTCGTCGGCGCGAGGGTGCTCGAAGCCGCCGGGATCGAGGCCGCCTACCTCACACCCTTCGGCTTCCAGGCCGCCGATGCGCCCGCGCCGCATGCGCCCGATGACCCCTGGGAGCGGTACCTCGACCGGACCCGGGAGCTCGTCGACGCCGCCGGTCTTGCGATGATCGTCGACGGGCAGACCGGCCTGGAGGGCAACCGCTCCGCCGCCGAGCGCGCTGCCGACGCCTTCGAAGCCGGTGCCGCCGGGTTCGTGATCGAGGACCGTCTCGGGTTCGGCAAGGACCGGCCCCTGCGGACCATGGCCGAGATCGGTCGGGAGATCGCCACCGTCCGCCACGAAGTCGGGCGCGAGACCACCGTCATCGTGCGTACCGATGCGGTCCGCGACTCGGTCACCGACGCCCGTGACCGGGCCGAGTCCTATCTGGACGCCGGCGCCGACCTAGTCCTCCCGTTGATGACGCGCTACCTCAACTACCCCGACACACCGGCGGACCGCGAGCGGCGGATGTCCGCGTACCAGTTCATGCTCGAACGCGTCCCCGCCAACCGGATCGTCGTCCACTCCCCGACCGGCCGCCACCTGCCCGTCGACGAGGCCCGGCGGATCGGCTTCGGCATCTACCTCATGTCGCAGCTGCTCATCTCGTCCGCCGTGACCGGGATGACCCACGAGATTGCGGCCGTCCTCGCCGACGAACCCGGACCCATGCCGCTGCTGAACCCCGTCGACCTGGCGGCGCTGACCGGCGTCGACCGCTGGCTGGAAAACAGATGGTGATGCGAGTGACCGACGCGAAGACCTGGGCCCGGACCAACCTGTCCGGCTACATCCCGGTGATGTTCACGCCCTACACCGACACCGGCGAGATCGACGAGGCTGCGGTACGCGCGGACGTCGAGTACACGCTGAGCCTCCCCGGCGTCGGCGGCCTCTACGTCGGCTCCGTCTGGCAGGAGTTCTGGCTGCTCACCCTCCCCGAGCGCAAGCGCCTCGCCGAGATCGTCCTCGACGCCGTCGCGGGCCGTGTACCCGTCGCCGTCTCGGCCACCCACACCGCCCCCGACGACGCGGTCGACCTCGCCACCCACGCGGCCGAGGCGGGCGCCGGCATGATCATGCTCTGGCCGCCCTTCTTCGGCCCGCGCGGGCAGAGCGGCGTGCTCGCCTTCTTCGACTACGTCCTCGGCCGCGTCCCGGCGCCCTTCGGCGTCTACAACACGAGTCTGTCCGAGATCGGCTACGAGATGGGCCTGCCGCTCCTGCGCGAGCTCGCCAACCGCCCGCAGATCGCCCTGCTCCTCGACGGCGCCGTGCGGCTCGACGTCTTCCTCGAGACCCTCGCCGCCGTCGGCCGCGACGTCATGGTGACCAGCCCCGTCGAGGAGTACTTCCTCGTCGCCCGGATGCTCTACCCCGAGGTCGCCCCCGACGTGCTGATGGGCTCCAGCCGCGCGCTGTTCCTGCAGACCCCGCGACAGCCGTACCTGCACGAGTTCTTCGTCTCTGTCGAGAAAGGACAGTGGCACGACGCGCAGAAGCGACTGGGCTGGATCATGGCGTCCGGCGAGTTCGCCCACGGATCCGTGCTGCGCGAGGGCAAGACGCCGCTCGGCCTCATCAAAGCTTTACGACGCGCGTACGGGCAGTCCGGCGGCACGCCCCGCGTACCGATTCCCGCGCCGAGCGACGACGAGGTCGGCGACGCCGTCGCGAACCTCCGCGCCGCCGGCCTGGACCCGCTGTAACTCAGGACTCGTCGTACCGCGTCGGCGGAAACGGGTTGTCCGCGCTCAACGGCGTGGTCTCGCCCTCGTCCTCCTGCCGCGCGGCGACGCCCTCGATGTCCTCGACCAGCGCCGAGTCGCTCAGGTCGGTCGGCACGGGCTCGTCGGTGGCGGGCGGCACGTCGTCGGGGTCGTAGTCGATCGTCCCCGCCTCGACCCGCTCCTCCTCGGTGCGGCGGGCGAGCTCGTCGTCGTCGAGCCGCTGCGGCGCACCCCCGTGGAAACGCCGGTCCCGCTGGCCCTCGGCCGCCTCGGTGGTGAAGTCCTCTTCCCTAGCCATCCATCCAGTCTTACCCCGGACAGCTACGACGCGCCGCCGAAACGAAACAGGCCGTCAGGCGGCCAGCTCCGCATACCGCCCCGCCGAGGACACCAGCGACGAGTGCGTGCCCGACTCCAGGACCCGACCATGATCAACCACCACGATCTGGTCGGCGTCGCGGATCGTCGAGAGCCGATGCGCGATGGTCACCGTCGTACGCCCCCGCGCGAGCGCGTCGAAGGCCCGCTGCACCGCCCGTTCCGTCTCGGTGTCCAGCGCACTCGTCGCCTCGTCGAGAACCAGGATCTTCGGATCCCGCAACAACGTACGCGCGATCGCGATCCGTTGTTTCTCACCGCCCGAGAACCGGTGGCCGCGCGACCCGACGACCGTGTCATAGCCGTCGGGCAGGCCCGCGATCACGTCGTGGATCTGGGCCGCCCGCGCCGCGTTCTCCAGCTCGAGATCGGTGGCCCCCGGCTTCGCGTACCGCAGGTTCTCCCGGATCGTCGTATGCAGCAGATAGGTTTCCTGACTGACCACCCCGACGATCGAGGCGAGGTCCGCCAGCCGCAGCGACCGCACGTCGACGCCGTCGATGGTCACGCGCCCGGCCGTCGGGTCGTACAGCCGCGCGATCAGACCGGCCAGCGTGCTCTTCCCGGACCCGGTCTCGCCCACCAGCGCGAGCGAGGTCCCGGCGGGCACGTCAAGAGAAACCCCGGAAACGGCGGGCACGGCACTCCCCGGGTACGTGAAGGTGACGTCCTCCAGCCGCAGGTGCCCCGCGACGGGGTCGAGCGCCACAGGGGTGGCGGGATCGTCGACCTCGACCGGCAGGTCCAGGTACTCGAAGATGCGCCCGAACAGCGCCAGCGAGCTCGTCAGCGTGACACCCACGTTGAGCAGCCCCATCAACGGCCGGAAGAGCCCGGCCTGCAGCGCGGTGAAGGCGACCAGCGTACCGATGCTCAGCGCACCGGAGGTGAACGGCAGCCCCGCGCTCAGGTAGATCAGCGCCGGGATCGCGGCGAAGATGACGCTCATCGAGGCCATCCGCCACCGCCCGGCCAGCTCCGACCGCAGCTCCAGGTCGATCAGCCGGCGGGACGACGCGGTGAACCGGTCGACCAGCGCGGAGCCGGTCGAGAGCGTCTTGGAGAGCTGGGCGCCGCTGACCGACAGCCCTTCCTCGATCGTGACGTTGAGATCGGCGAGCTCGCGCTGCTTCTGCTCGGTGATCACTCGCCGCATGTTGGCGACCCGGCGGGTCAGCCAGATCGCCGGCGGCAGCACGACCAGCGAGACGAGCGAGAGTTGCCAGGACAAGGCGACCATCGCGGCCATCGTGGCGATGGTGGTGGTGAGGTTCGAGGCGATCGAGGTGGCGGTCGTGGTTACCACGGCTTCCATGCCACCGATGTCGTTTGTGATGCGGGACTGCACCTCGCCGGTCCGGGTCCGCGTGAAGAAGCCGACGGACTGGCGGTGCAGGTGGCTGAAGACGCTCGTACGCAGCCGGTGCATGACCTTCTGCCCCACCGCCGTGGAGATCCACGTCTGCACGACGCCGAGGGCGGAGGTGGCCGCGGCCACGCCGATCATGCCGATGACCAGCCAGACGAGCAGCCGCAGGTCCTGTCGCGGCAGGGCCTGGTCGATCACGGCACGAAGCAGGAACGGCGACGCCATCGCGATGATCGACGACGCCACGATGATCAGGGTCACGACGGCCAGGGGCCGGCGGTACGGCGTGAAGAGCCGCCCGATCCGGCGCAACGACACCTGGCGCGCCTGGGTCTTCTCGGCCTCGCTGACGCGGCGGCCGTACTCACGTGAAGGCAAGATCCGGTGGTCCTCCTGGGCTCGGAATATGCTGAGGTTACCTCAACATGAGGTTACAACCAGATCGGTTGGTACGGTATTCCGCGTGGACCACGTGGACGAAGGCGAAAGCCTCTCCGAGGCGTTCTGGGGGGTGGCCCGCCGCCTACGACACCTGAACCGCCAGACGATGGCGCCGTGGGAGGTGACCCCGGCCCAGTGGCGGGCGGTCAACGTCCTGGTCGACCACGGCCCGCTGCGCCTGGGCGACCTGGCGGAGAAGCTGCACATCGCGCCGCGCTCGACCACGGAGGTGGTCGACGACCTGGAACGCCGCACGCTGGTCGAACGCCACCCGGACCCCGCCGACCGCCGCGCGACCCTGGTGGCCCTGACCCCGCTGGGCGCCGACACCGCGACGGCGATCCGCACGGCTCGCACGGCGGAGTCGGAACGGTTCTTCGGGTCGCTCTCCCCCACGGACCGCGACCACCTGGGCCGCATCCTCCACAACCTGGCCCACGACTGACGGGGCCGATCCCCGCACAACCTCGCCCACGAACGAATGGGCCCCGCTCGCACGACCTCGCCGATGACCGACCGGGCGGGCCGTAGTCGTCGGGCTCCGTTCTCGTTGCCCCCGCCAGTGACACAGCCCACTTCGCGCAAGGCATCCTAGGATGATAAATTCGCTCCAGGCAAGGGGTTCAGCGCCGTCTCCTGTTGGGCCACCCACGCCGCGCACAGTGCACTGTCGGCCGGTTCGGCTCGCGGTATCCGCGGTCACCGCGTCCTCAGTGCATCGTGGTGACGTCGGCGGCAGCCCAGGTCTTCTTGCCCACGACTCACCTGCCCGGCCTCGTCGGGCTCGGGCTCCGTCCTCATTGCGGCCTCCAGTGACAGGGCCCGCTTCGCGTAAGGCGTCCTAGGATGCAAGCCCTTGACGGGAGGCCCGGTCGGGCCAGCGGCGGTCGCTGCCCCGTCGGATCAAGGCGACCATCATCAAGACGCGCGGAGCGGTCGCTCCCGCCAACACCCGCTCCGGACAGGCGTTGGTCCCCGAATCGGCGGCGTGCCAGCGCTGACCGGCCGGGGCGAGGCGGCCGAAGACGGGACACCGCGTCCGCATCTGTCCACGATAGAGTGCCGCGCATGGTAGCGCTCCCAAGGCGGGTCGCAGGGCTGCTGTGTTGTGCCGTGCTGACGGTCGGATTCGCAAGCGCGTGTGGTGGCGACGACCTTCCACCCCGTCCACCGTCCACTGCCGACGAAGCTCCCGAGCCCGCCGAGCGGTGCGGGTCCGCCCCGGCCGACGACGTCGCCAAGGTCGTGCTGACCACGTCCGACGGCGTCGAGCTCGCCGCCGCCCGGTTCGGTGGCGGGCCGCGGGGGCTCGTGCTGGTGCATCAGCTCGGCAGCGATCTCTGCGGTTGGTTCCCGCACGCCCGGCGTTGGGCCGGTGAGGGCTACCACGTCCTGGCCTTCGACCAGCGTTGTGACGGCCTCAGTGAGTGCGGCGGCCCCGAACCCGCGACGGACGTCACCGCCGCGGTCGCCGAGCTACGCCGGGCGGGGGCCACCACCGTGCAGCTCGTCGGCGCGTCGCGGGGTGCGGCCATCGCCCTCGTCGCGGCCGGGCACTCCGAGACCGAGGCCGACGCCGTCGTGTCCCTCTCCGCCCACGACCCCCGCTTCGTAGCGGCCGCCACCGCGCCGGCCACACCCGCCGACGCCGCCCCGGCGATCAAGATCCCGGTCTTGTTCGCCTGCGCCACGGAAGACCGCTCAGCCTTCTGCGGCGACCGTGACCAGGACTTCCTCGCGTCCGTGGCGGCGACCGACAAGAAGCTGGTGGAGCTCGACGACAGCAGCCTGCACGGCTGGGACATGCTCGGCGCCATCGAGTCCGATGTGGACACCTTCCTCGCGGCCCACGCCGGCTGACAGGGCTCAGCCGGTGGCCGTCAGGACCCGGTGGAGGAGCGCGTTGAGCTGGGTGGCCTCCGCCGGCGTCAGGCCCAGGGCGGCCGGCTCGTTCATCGCCGCGATGATCGGCCAGGCGCGGCCGAGCAGCTCGCCGCCCGCCGGGGTCAGGCTGACCGAGAGCGGCTGACCCCGCCGGGGTGCCGGGTGGGTGACCAGGCCGTCCGCCACCAGGCCGCGGAGGAGGGCGCCCATGCTCTGCGGTGTCACCCGCACCTGGCGGGCCAGCTCCGCCGACGACATGCCCGGGTTGCGGCTCAGCGTCGCCAGGATTCCGAACAGGTGCGGCTTCAGCCCCACCCGCGCGAGTTCCGCGGTGAAGACCCGGCTGAGCGCGTGGCTGGTCCGGACGACGGTCCACGGCACGACGGCGTCCTCGTCCAACGCGATGTCGAATTCCGGGTCCATGTTTCGTAGCCTATGATCTCGGCTACCTATAAGGCTCCTTATACCCCGACCCCCGGGAGCGGCGATGTGGACCGAGTGGATCCTGCGGCACCGGCGGCTCGTCATGCTCGGCTGGCTGGTGCTCGCCGTGCTCGGCGGTGCCCTCGCGCCGCGGGCGATCGACCGGCTCAGCTATGACTTCAGCTTCCCGGGGCAGCCCGCCTACGAGGCCAACCAGCAGATCAGGGAGACCTTCGGCGGTGGCGGCGACGTCGACCCGCTGGTCGTGACGGTCACCCTGCCACAGGGCAGGACCTTCGACGACCCGGGTGTACGCGACGAGTTGCGCGAAGCCTTCACCGCCCTCGGGCGGCCGGGGTGGCGCACGGCCACGCCGTTCAACGTCGCCGACCCCGCCCCCTTCATGTCCGGCGGCACCGCGTTCGCGCTGGTCTACCCCCCTATCACACCCGGACCCGGCCCGTACGCCGCCGCGCTCCCCCAGCTCGACCAGGCGCTCGCCGGCGCCACGGTCGGTGGCGCGCCGCTGCTGCTCACCGGCGTCGAGCCGCTCAACGAGAGCGGCGGCGGCTCCGACCGGCCGATCATCGTCGAGATCGCCCTCGGCGCCGGCGGTGCGCTGGTCGTGCTCGCCCTCGCGTTCGGGTCGCTGCTCGCCCTCGTACCCCTGCTGCTCGCCGCCGTCGCCATCACCACCACGTTCCTGCTGGTGCTGGCCCTGACGGCGGGCCTGGACGTGTCGTTCATCGTCCAGTACCTGGTCGGGCTCATCGGCCTCGGCGTCGCCATCGACTACGCCCTGCTGATCATCATGTGCTGGCGCGAGGAACGCGCGGCGGGCGCCGACAACGAGCAGGCGGTACGCACGGCGATGGCCACCGCCGGCCGCGCCGTCGTGTTCAGCGGCGTCACGGTCGCCATCTCGCTGCTGGCCCTGATCGTGCTTCCGCTGCCGTTCCTGCGCAGCGTCGGCCTCGGCGGCCTGCTCATCCCGCTCGTCAGCGTGCTCGTCGCGGTGACGCTGCTGCCCGCCCTGCTGGTCTCGGCCGGGACGCGCCTGGAGTGGCCCCGCCGCCGCGTGCCGAAGACCGAGAGCCGCGCCTGGCTGCGGATCGGCCGCCTCGTCGTCCGCCACCGTTGGGTGTCCGCCGCGCTCGCCACCGCGGCGCTGGTCCTGCTCGCCCTGCCGGTCTTCGGCATCCGGCTCGGGTCGCCGGAGCTGGCCGCGATCGCCGGCGGCGACAGCCCGGCGGCGGTCGGCTACCGCAACCTGGCGGACGCCGGCCTGGCGAGCGTGCTCCGGCCCGTCGAGCTCGTCAGCACCGACCCGGCGGGCGCCGCGCAGCTCGACCAGATCGACGGCGTAAAGGCCGTGGTCACCCCGACCGGCCCGGGCTGGACGGCCGGTGACGGGACGCTGCTGCCGATCCTGCTGGACACGGACCCGGCCACCCCGCAGGGCGCGGACACCGTGGAGAGCATCGTGCGGGCCGACAAGGGCGAGGTCGGCGGTACGGCGGCGCAGGACGCCGACGCGGTCGAGGCCATCTACGGCGACAGCTGGTGGGTGCTCGCCCTGGTCGTCGTGGTCACGTTCGCCCTGCTGGCCCGCGCCCTGCGGTCGATCTGGCTGCCGATCAAGGCATTGCTGCTCAACGTCGTCTCGATCGCCGCCGCGTACGGCCTGACGGTGTTGATCTGGCAGGACGGCCGCGGCAGCGAGGCGCTGTTCGGCACGGAGTCCAGCGGCTCGATCACGGTGTGGGTCCCGATCGCGGCGTTCTCGTTCCTCTTCGGACTGTCGATGGACTACGAGGTCTTCATCCTGTCCCGGATCCGCGAGGGCCACGACGCGGGCCTGTCGACGGACGAGGCGACCATCCACGGCATCGCGTACACGGGCCGGCTGGTCACCTCGGCCGCCCTGATCCTGGTGCTGGCCTTCATCGCCCTCTCGACGGTCCCGGTGGTCGACGTCAAAATCTTCGCGACGACGCTGGCACTGGGCATCGCCCTGGACGCGACCATCGTCCGCGGCGTCCTCACGCCGGCCCTCGTCGCCGCCTTCGGCCGTGTCAACTGGTGGTGGCCCTCCCGATCCTGAGAACGCGTGGGGCGCCTGCCTTGTCAACCGCCCGCCGGGCTTAGGCGCCGCCGCGCCCACGACGGAGGTGGCAGCGGAGCGGTCCCTCGCGGGAGGAACGGTCCGGACCACCGCGGACCCGAGTCATGCGCCTGTTCTATTGATCTTCGCGATCGCACCCGCGGCCTTGTCGCGTTCCCACGGCTTGCGGCGTGGGTTCCCGGCGATCCGCGTCAGCGCCGCGCTTCGCGAAAATCCGGACCGCCCGCCGCGGCCAGGACCCGGGCGACCTCCTCCGGACCGTCCACAGCGGACGACCGTACTAGACCTCGTCCAGGTCCGCCGACGTGACGAGGGAGGCCAGCAGGCGCAGGCGTTCCGCGGAGGGCGACCCGGCCGCGGCGCCGTTGAAGATGATGCGTTGGCCCGGGTCGTCGGGCAGGCGCAGGCTCTCCTCGTTGAGGATCAGGCGGCCGACCAGCGGGTGGTCCCACTCCCGCACGCCGTGCAGGCACTCCGCCACCGGGTGCATGGCCCAGATCCGGGCGAACTCCGCGCTGCGGATGCTCAGGTCGCCGACCAGCTCCGCCAGCAGCGGGTCCTCGGGTGCGTCGCTGGAGGCGTTGCGCAGGTACGCCACCGTGTTGTGGGCCTCCCGCTCCCAGTCGACGATCAGGTCGCGCATGGCCGGTTCGAGGAACATCCGGCGGGCCATGTTCGGGCGCTCGTCCGGGTCCAGGCCCAGCAGCGCGAACCCGAGCCTGTTGCCGCCCAGCAGGTCGGAGCGCCGGCCCACGACGATCACCGCCTGGTCGACGGTGCTGTCGGCCACCGCGAGCACCGAGTCGCGGACGGTCTCCGGGCCAAGGGCCCGGCGCGGTACGGCGGCCGGGCGGGCCAGCCGCACCAGGTGCAGCCGCTCGGCCTCGTCGAGGCGCAGCGCGGCCGCGATCGCGTCCAGCACCGAGTCGGACATCTGATGGCTCTCGCCCTGCTCGATCCGCGTGTAGTAGTTCACACTCACGCCCGCGAGCTGGGCCACCTCCTCGCGGCGCAGGCCGGGCACGCGGCGCGCCGTACCAAATGTCCGGATTCCGGTCGAAGCCGGCGTCAGGGCCGCCCTGCGGGACCTCAGGAAGTCGCCGAGTTCGCTGCTCATGGTGCCGATCATCCCTTCGCGGACCGGGGCGCTGCCGTCCCCTGCCGTGGGTACCCAGCGCAGGGCGTGGTCGCCGCCGCTACCCCGGTGCAACCTCGTCCCGTGAGCAAATATTCGTTGGGCCTCGACACCTTCGGCGACGTCCTCTCCGACAACGACGGCAAACCGGTCAGCCACGCCGAAACCATCCGCGGCCTGGTGGAGCACGCCGTGCTCGCCGACAAGGTGGGCCTCGACTTCTTCGGCATCGGCGAGCACCACACCTTCGACATGCCGCTCTCCGCGCCCGACCTCGTCATGGCCGCCATCGCCGCGAGCACCAGCCGGATCCGGGTCGGCTCGGCGGTGACCGTGCTCAGCTCCGACGACCCGGTGCGGGTCTACCAGCGGTACGCGACCCTGCACGCGCTCTCCCGCGGCCGCGCCGAGGTGATCCTGGGCCGCGGTTCGAGCACCGAGTCCTTCCCGCTTTTCGGGTACGACCTGGCGGACTACGAGGAGCTGTTCGAGGAGAAGGTCGACCTGTTCGCCCGCCTCCTCGAGGAGAAGCCGGTCACCTGGTCGGGCCGGCTGCGCCCCGCGCTCGTCGACGCCGACGTCGTGCCGCACACCGAAGGTGGGCCGATCCCGACCTGGATCGGCGTCGGCGGCAGCCCGAAATCGGTGATCCGGACGGCCACGTACAACCTGTCGTTGATGCTGGCCATCATCGGCGGGCCGATCGAGCGCTTCAAGCCGTTCGCCGACCTGTTCCGCGAGGCGGAGCGGCGGCTCGACAAGCCGGCCAAGTCGATCGGCATCCACTCGCCGGGGCACATCGCGGACACCGACGAGGAGGCGTACGCGCAGCTCGTCCCGCACTACCTCGAGGTGCTGACCCGGGTCGGCCGGCAGCGCGGCTGGCGTGCGCCGACGGCCGACCAGCTCCGGCACGAGATCGCCACGGGCGCGTGGCACGTGGGCAGCCCGGAGACGGTGGCGCGCAAGATCGCGGCGTCGATGAAGACCCTGGGCGCGGTCCGCTTCGACCTCAAGTACGGCCTGGCGGGCGTGCCGCACGACGCGGTGATGCGCAACATCGAGCTGTACGGGACGAAGGTCGCGCCGATGGTCCGGGAGCTGCTCGGGGAGTGACCGGCGGGGCGGCGCGTTCTCGGGTCGTCGGGCACAATCCGTGGCGTGACCGCCAACGAGTCGTCCTTCGACGAGACCGTCGTCGACGACCCGGCGGCCCGGGTCCTCTACTGGGTGCTGTTCCCGGTGCTGGGTGCCGGGCTCGGCTGGGTCGTCCAGTGGATCGCGGGCTGGGTGGCCGGCCTGCCGGTGGCGCCGATGAAGGGCGTCTTCCGGGCGATCGACGAGGCCCCCGACCCGCAGGCGGCGCTGGTCGCGCTCGGCGCCGGCTTCCTGCTCGGCCTGGTGGTCACGTTCCTGGCGATCGCCGACATGCTGGTGGTCCGGGTCGGCTCGGGCGAGGTCACGCTGACGCGGGGTGGCAACAAGGCCAAGGAACGCCGGATGTCCCGGGGCGACATCACCGGCGTCTTCTTCGACCGCAAGGAGCTCGTGGTGCTCGGCCGCGAGTCGCGCGAGCTGGCCCGCGAGAAGACCGATCTGTCCAAGAAGGACGTCGAGGCCGCGTTCACCGCCAAGGGCTACCCGTGGCTGGCCGCCGGCGACCCGCACCGCGACGAGTTCCGGATGTGGACGCGGCTCGACGACGACCTGCCCGGCGTCGCCCACGGCCTGCTGATCGACCGGGCGACGGCGATCGAGAAGGGTCGCGGTGAGGAGGCCGCCGAGCTGCGCGAGCAGCTGCTCAAGCTCGGCGTCGTGGTGCGCGACGAGAAGAAGAAGCAGTACTGGCGGCGCGACCGCCGGGAGCTGGCGTGATCCGGATCGCCATGTGGTCGGGGCCGCGCAACGTCTCGACCGCGCTGATGCGCAGCTTCGGCGCGCGGTCCGACTGCGGGGTCGTCGACGAGCCGCTCTACGCGTTCTATCTTGCGGTGACCGGGCTCGACCATCCCGGGCGTTGCGACGTGCTGGCGAGCCAGCCCACCCACTGGGCGTCGGCGGTGGCGGGGTTGCGGAGGTCGTCGCGGCCGGTCCAGTACGAGAAGCACATGGCGCACCACCTGCTGCCCGAGGTCGGTCGCGCGTGGCTGGGCGAGGTGGTCAACGCCTACCTGATCCGCGACCCGGCGCACGTGGTCACCTCGTACGCCAAGGTCCGGGGCGCGCCCACGCTCGAGGACCTGGGCTACCCGCAGCAGGTCGAGATCTTCCGCGCCCACGGCGGGCCGGTGCTCGACTCGGCCTCGTTGCTCCGCGACCCCGCCGGGCAGCTGCGCAAGCTCTGCGCGGAGCTGGGCATCCCGTTCGAGGAGGCGATGCTCCGCTGGCCGGCCGGGCCGAGGTCGACCGACGGGGTGTGGGCGCCGCACTGGTACGGCGCCGTCGAGCAGTCGACCGGGTTCGCGCCCTATCGCGACGAGCCCGCCGCCGTGCCGGACCACCTGCTGGACCTGGTGGAGGCGGCGCGGCCCTACTACGAGGAGCTGGCCGCCCACCGGCTCTAGAGCACCGGGGTGCCGTGCGTGCGCGCGTACTCCTGGTAGATCGCGGACAGCTTCGCCGTGATCGGGCCGACCTCTCCCGACCCGATCGTGCGGCCGTCGATCGTGGTGACCGCGGCCAGCTCGCCCATGGTGCCGGTGCAGAAGACCTCGTCGGCCGTGTACATCTCGACGAGCGAGACGTCGCGGGCCGTGGCCGGGACGCCGGCGTCGGGCGCGAGCCGCAGGACGGTGTCGCGGGTGATCCCTTCCGGGCAGGCGACGGTACGCGGGGTGACCAGCGCGCCGTCGACCACCGCGAACAGGTGGGTGGCGTTGGTCTCCGCGACGAAGCCGCGCGGGTCGAGCATGAGCGCGTCGTCGGCGCCGGCCACGTTGGCCTCGATCTTGGCGAGGATCGAGTTGAGGAGGTTGGCGTGATGGATCTTCGGGTCGAGCACGTCGGCGCCGGGGCGGCGGACGCTGGCGGTGACGAGCGTCAGGCCCGTCGTGTCGTACACCGGGGGCTTGTGCTCGGCCAGCACGATCAAGGTGCTGCCGGCGGTGTTGAGGCGGGGGTCCATGCCGCTGGTGACCTTGACGCCGCGGGTCAGGGTGAGACGGACGTGTACGCCGTCGCGCATGTCGTTGGCCCTGAGCGTGGCCGTGACGGCGGCGGCAATGTCCGAATCGGACGGAATATCGGCAAAATTCAGGGCGATGGCTGATCTGCGGAGCCGGTCCAGGTGCTCGTGGAGTGCGTAGATCCGTCCGTCGTAGAGCCGCAGCCCTTCCCAGACCGCGTCGCCGCCCTGCACGACGGAGTCGAACGGCGACAGCCCGGGCTCGTCCCGATGCCTGAGCACCCCGTTGACCCAATAGCTGATGTCGGCGTTCCTCGGGTCGAACCTCTGCAGCATCCACCCAGCAGATCACGGCCATCCACACGACTAGCGCGCAGGGCCGCCACGGGGGCAGAGTGTCCTGCGTGTCGCTGCCCTCCCCGCTCGCCACCGCCCTGCGCCAGGCCCAGGCGCTCCGCGACGCCGGCGACCTGACCACGGCCCGCGTCGTGCTGGAGGACGCGATCGACGCGGCCCGCCCGCTGCTCGGCGAGGACCATCCGGAGCTGCTGGGCGGCCAACACGCCCTGGCCACGCTGCACCGCGAGGCCGACGACCCGGCCGCGGCCCGCCGGGTGCTGGAGTCGGCACTCGCGGCGGGCGAGTTGCACCTGGGCGACGCGCACCCAGTGATGCTGGCGCTCTCCTTCGACCTGGGCACGGTCGCCGAGGAGCTGGGCAACCGCCATGAGGCCCGCCGGAACTTCACGCGCGTCGCGACCCACGGCCCGACCACTTTCGGTGAAGACCATCACACGGTACGCACGGCGGTGGCCTACCTGTCCTCCGCGGGCGGCGAGCTACCACCGCTCCCGCCGCTGCAGCCGGAGGTCGCGCCTCCCCCACCCCCGGGCGCCGTGTTGCCGCCCTACCGCCAGGTTGGTGGTGGGACGCCACCGCCGGGCGCCGTGCCGCCGCCCCACCACCAGCCTGGCGTGACGTCGCCCGCGCTACCGGGCCCTCCGCAAGTTGGCGCGGCACGGTTCCCGCCGGAGGTGTCGGCGCTGTTCACGCCGCCCGGCACGGACCGGGACCCGCGATTCGCGCAGCCGACGAGCCCGACGGGTGCGGCCGGGCCGCAGGGCGCGCCCGGGCCGCAGGGTGCCGCCGGACCGCAGGCCGCCGCCGGACCGCAGGCTGCCGCCGGACCGCAGGGTGCCGCCGGGCCGCAGGGTCCGGCGTCGGTCGTGCCGGTGCAGAGCTCGCCGTCCGCCGGCGGTGGGCCAGTCGGGCCGCCGGCGACCTGGCCGCCTTCGTCGGGGGCCGGGTCTCCCGGAAGCGGCGGGGACTCGCCTGCGGTGCATCGGTCGGCGCCGGGCAGGCAGGACGCCGGCGGGGCTCCGCTCGGGGGTGGGGCTCAGGTGGCTCCGGGGGTGTTCGCCCCGCCGTGGAGCGGCGCGGACGCGGCTCGGGCCGCGATCGACGCGCCGACGCAGGCGCTGCCGATGCAAAGTGTTCCGCAATCCGGCGGGTCGAGCACCCACGGTCGACCGCAGAGCCTGGCCGACTGGTCTCCCGCCACACCCGGACCCGCGACGGCGGGGCAGCCCGGCGGCGCGGTCGGCGGCTCGCCCGCCTCACCTGGTCAGGCCGGCAACGTCCCACACAGGAACTCCGGAACCGACGAGGCAGGCAACGGCCGACCCGGGGATGCCGCACCAGGCCATGTGGGAAGCGGCTGGCCGGCGACCGCAACACCAGGGCAAGCCGGCAACGGCTGGCCCGACAACGCCGCACCAGAGCGGGCCGACTACGGCTGGCCGGGCAATTCTTCACCAAGGCAAGCCGGCAATGGCTGGCCCGGGGATAGCGTTCCTGGTCAGCCGTCCAACGCGGCCGTCTGGGGTGGGGCGACCGGGCCGGCGGCGCAAACAGCTGGCTGGGGTGGGCCGGCGCCGGGCGGCCAGGTGGCGTCGGGGCAGGAGGTGGCGGCTGCGCGCGGGGCCGCGCCTCGGGCGTTCGGGGGGCGGCCCGACGTTGTCGCCTCTCCTGCGACGGCGGTCGAGGTGGCGCCCGTATCCCTGCATGGTCCGATGGCTGCCGCCGCGGAGCGTGAGCGGGCGCGGGGCCGCAGTGCGACGGTGGCCGCGTTCGTCGCCGCCGCGGCGGCTGTCGTGGCCGCGTTGCTCGTCGTCTTCGTGGTCCTGCGGCGGGAGACCGAGCCACCCCGGGTCGGCGCGGTCCCCGAGATCAGCGCGGGCGCCGCGGTGCCGAGCGGGCCTGCCCTGGGCGGCGAACCCCCGACCGACCTGGCCGTTCGCGAGGACGGCGACGCCCTCCTGCTCACCTGGCGCGACCCGACCGCCGGCACGGTGCCGTTCATCGTCGCGGCGGGGCGCGCGGGTACGCAGCTTCGCGCGATGGCCACCGTGGAACCCGGCGTGACCCGGTTCCTCGCGAATGGACTGAGCGGTCAGGCCGACTACTGCTTCACGGTGGTGGCGGTCTACTCATCGGACAGGTACGCGGCGTCGGGACAGGTGTGTACCACCCGCGCGACGAAGCCGCCCGCGTAATCCACAACACACGGTCGCGCGCGTGACTGTGGCGACCTGCGGTAACCCGAAGCTGACTCGGAGTTGTCCACAGGGCACCTGCGCACTGTCCACAGCCGACCACAACGGGTGCCCACCGAGATTGACAGCCCCATATGATGGCCCCTGGCTTCGGGGAGGACGCCAGGCGACCTGGGTCGCCACACACGGGTGGGGAGGGGCAGCCGGCTGTGGCCACCACAGACAACGGCACCACGACGGGCGGCGACGGCGCCGCGCAGGATCTCGGCAAGGCGCTCGACGCCGCGCTGGGCAAGCCGCGGCGGCGCATCCCGCGCGGTGGCCTGGTCACCGGCGGCGTGGTGCTCGCGCTGGTCGCGGCGATGGGCTTCACGGTCCTCGGCCTGGGGGTGGCCGACAACGCGGTGGCCAACTACGACGCCAGCTCCTGGCTGTGGAGCCGGGCCAAGAGCGAGGTGGCGCGGGTCAACGGCCTGACGGGCCGGGTCGACACGCGGGTCGAGGTGGCCCAGTCCCGCAACCACGCGATGCAGGTGAGCCAGACCGACCGCTTCCTGATCCTCCGCGACCTCACCACAGGCCAGATCAGCTCGCTCGACCTCGCCACGCTCCAGGTCATGGCGACCACCCGCACCACCTCCGGCCTGGGCGTCAGCGTCGCCCTGCGCGACGACGCGGCCTTCGTGGTCGACGCGCCGCAGGGCATCGTCCGCCAGCTCGACCCCCGCTCGCTGGTGCCGATCGGCGAGCCGGTCCGCTACCCGCCGGGCATCTCGGGCGGCACCTTCGACGGCACCGGGCGACTCTGGGTCGCGGTGCCGAGCGAGGGCACAGTCTCCGCGGTCACCCCGGCGCCGCTGCCGAGCGCGCCGGCCGACCCGCTACCCACCGGCGCGGCGCTGGTCGGCGTGTCCGACCCCGGCTCCGGCGGTGCGGGCGGCGGGGTCAGCCCGACGCTGGTCAAGACCGTGACCGTGGCCGACCCGAGCCACGACCTCGCGGTGACGACCCTCGACGACGGCGTGGCCGTGCTCGACCGCACGACCGGCGCCCTGACCACCGTGCGCGGCGACCGCGAGCACCAGGTCATGCTCCAGCTGCCCGGCATCGGCGCGGTCCCGCCGCGCACCAACGGCGACCGGGTCCCGGTCACCGTCGCCGACGAGCGGCGGGTCGTGGTGGTCGGCGAGGGCGGTCCGTCGACCCAGTTCGAGGTGCCGGGCGCGGGCGCGCAGCTGCGGCCCGCGGTCGCCTGGGCGGGCCGCTTCTACTGCGCCGACGAGCGCACCGGCACCGTGCACGTCTTCGACGAGCGCGGCCAGCTCGTCGAGACGATCGAGGTGAAGGGCGCCAACGGGCCGCTCGAGCTCGAGGTCCGCGAGAACTACCTGTTCGTCAACGCGCCCAACTCCTCGACGGCCCGGGTGGTCGACGAGAAGCACCAGGTGCGGGTGGTTGACAAGTACGCCGACGACGTGCTCGGCGGCGACCCGCCCAAGGACCCGCCGCTGCCTCCGCCGCCCAAGAAGGACGTGGTCAGCAAGCCCGGCGCGCCGCGCTCGGTGACCGCGACCGCGGGCGACAAGCTGGCCCGGGTGAGCTGGCGGGCGGCCGACGCCAACGGCTCGGCGATCACGAAGTACGTCGTCGAGGGCGGGCCGCGGCCCGTCGAGGTGGGCGCGCGGCAGCGGTCGATCGAGATCACCGGGCTGACCAACGGCGAGACCTACCGATTCACCGTACGCGCGGTCAACGGCAAGGGCGCCGGGCCGACCAAGCGCAGCAACCCGGTGATGCCCACCGCCGACGTGCCCGACCCGCCGGCGAGCGTGACCGCGCAGGCCCGGCCCGACGGCACCGTGCGGGTCACCTGGCCCGCGGCCAACGGGCAGGGCAACCGGATCGCGAAGTACGCGGTGACGGCGGCGACCGCCGGTGCCACCTCGCCGGCCGGCGAGACCAACAAGACCGAGCTGATCGTGCCGGCGGGCGAGCTCGACTACGGCACGCAATACGCGTTCACCGTTGTCGCTGTCAGCGACAAGGGCGCCGCGTCGACGCCGTCGCCGGCGAGCGACACGGTGGTCCCGTTCACGGTGCCCGGCCAGCCTGTCGACGTCGCCGCCGTCGCGCCCAACGAGCCGGGCACCATCACGGTGACCTGGGGCGTGCCGGCCGACAACGGGCGGCCGATCACCGAATACCTGGTGACGGTCAACGGCCGGACGCTGCGTACGCCCGGCACCACCCAGAAGATCACCGGGCTCCCCGAGGGCCGGGCGGCGACCGCGACGGTCCGGGCGGTCAACGAGGCCGGCGAGGGTCCGGCGGCGACCGCCACCGCGACGACCATCGCCAAGCCCGCGCTGACCCTCGGCGCCGCGCGGGTCACCTCGACCACGGTGACCGTGCCGGTCACGGTCGACGACAACGGCAGCGCGGCGCAGTGCCAGGTCACGCTCTCGTACGCGGGCCGTTCCGTGCCGAGCGGCTGGCGCGCCTGCGGCAACATCCCGGTCGCCGCGTGGCGGGCCGGCACCGCCTATTCCTATGTGGTCTCCGCGCGCAACAACGCGGGCCAGGTCGACCTGCCGGCCCGCACCGCCACCACGACGGCGGTCAACGGCGAGGTCACCTGCAACAACGACGGCCAGAGCAGCTACTGCAGCGGTGGCATCGGCATCTACACCAACACGCGCCAGGTCGCGAGCGAGGCGGTCGGCGACACTCCCGACGGCACGCGCTACGCCGCGTGGTGCAAGCGCACCGGCACCAACATCCGGGCCGTGCAGTACAACAACGACAAGGCCAGCACGTGGTGGGTGCAGATCACGTTCCGGGGCGGCGCCAACTACATCCCGTTCGCCTGGCTCAACCTCGACAACGGCGACAACATCAACGGCCTGCCGACGTGCGTGTGAGGACCCGGTGACCCCACCACAGCAGGAGCCGTTGCCGGCCGGGCACATCCAGGGCTTCGCCGGCCTGGCCGGGCGGCTGGCCGACGCGATCGGCGCGGTCGTGCTCGGCAAGAGCGAGGTCGTCCGGCTCACGCTGACGGCGCTGTTCGCGCAGGGGCACGTGCTGCTCGAGGACGTGCCGGGCGTCGGCAAGACCACGCTGGCCCGGGCGTTGGCGGCGACCGTGCACGGGCAGTGGCGGCGCATCCAGTTCACGCCCGACCTGCTGCCGTCCGACGTCTCCGGCGTCACGATCTTCAACCAGGCGACGCGCGGCTTCGAGTTCCACCCGGGTCCGGTGTTCGCCAACATCGTCATCGCCGACGAGATCAACCGCGCGTCGCCCAAGACGCAGTCCGCGCTGCTCGAGGTGATGGGGGAACGCACGGTCACCGTCGACGGCGTCCGCCACCCGGTGCCCCGCCCGTTCCTGGTCGTGGCGACGCAGAACCCGGTCGAGATGGACGGCACCTACCGCCTCCCCGAGGCGCAGTTGGACCGCTTCCTGATGAAGCTCTCGGTGGGCTACCCCGACGAGTCGGTGGAGATCGAGGTCCTCCGCGGCGCCACGCTGCGCTCCCCCGACGCGCTCGAGCCGGTCACCGACACCGTGACCGTCGGCGAGATGGTGCGGATGGCGCAGCAGGTGCACATCGCCGACCCGCTCTACGCGTACGCGGTGCGCCTCGCCGCCGCCACCCGCGCCCACCCCCAGGTCCGCGTCGGGGTCAGCCCCCGCGGCGTGATCGCGCTGACCCGCGCGGCCTGCGCCTACGCCCTGATCCACGGCCGCGGCTACGTCCTGCCGGAAGACCTCAAGGCGTTGCTGGGCCCGGTGTTCGCGCACCGCATCCTGCTGACGCCGGACGCCCAACTCCGCGGCACGACGGCCGACGAGGTGCTCGCGGACGCCATCCGCTCGGTCCCGGTCCCGCTACCGGGCGGTGGCGGCGGTGGCGGTGGCACGCCACCCAACGGTCGCGCGACGGCACCGGCCACAGCCAACGGCGCCCAACCCGCGACGGCGTCGGCGCCCCCGGCGACCTACGGCTCGTCAGGCCCGCGCAACGGCACCCAACCCGCCACGGTGACGACCCCGGCCATGTACGGCTCGCCAGGCCTTTCCAACCACGCCCAACCCGCCACAGCTTCGACCGCGTCGGCGCGCCCGGCGACGTACGGCTTGCCAGACCCGTCCAACGGCGCCCAACCTGCCACTGCGCCGGCGGTCCCGGCCACATACGGCTCGCCGGGCGCGCCCAACGGCGCACATCCCACGACGGCGACGACCCCGGCCGCATACGGCTCGCCGGGCCCGCCCAACGGCGCCCAACCCGCGACGCCGTCGGCGCTACCAGCCACCTACGGCTTGCCAGGCCCGCCCAACGGCGCCCAACCCGCGACGGCGCCGGAGCCCCCGGCCACCTACGGCTCTCCCACCAGCGCCGGTAACGACACCGAGGTGCCGGCCCGCGAGGCCGCGCCGGGGCGGCGCAGGATGTTCGGCGGGCTGCGGCCCCTGCCCGGGAGCTGATCCGTGCGGCCCACCGCCCGTGGTGTCGGGCTGGCCGTCGCCGGCCTCGTCCTCGTCGGCGTCGGCTGGCGGTTCGGTTATGCGGAGCTCGCCGCGCTCGGCGGCGCCGCGCTGGTCGCCGTCGGGTTCGCCGTCCTGCACGCCGCGTGGCGGCCCCAGCTGGAGGTCACCCGGCACGTCGATCCCGACCGGGTCGGGCGGGGTGAGCCCGCCGGTGTCACGCTGACCGTGCGCAACGGCGCCCGGCTGCGCGCCGCCAACCTGCTCGCGCACGATCGGTGCGGTGCGGCCGCCGTGCCCGTACCCGTCCTGCGGTTGCGGCCCGGCCGCGACACCACTGTGGACTATCCGGTGCCGACGACCCGGCGCGGCGTTTTGCGGGTCGGTCCACTGCGGGTGTCCCGCCGCGACCCGCTCGGTCTCGTCACCGCCGCCCGCTCGCACGGCGGCACCGCGACCGTCTGGGTGCATCCGCGGATCCATCCCCTGCGCGCCGTGCCGACCGGGGCGATGCGCAGCCTCGACGGCCGGGTCGACAGCGTCCCGCACGGCTCGATCACCTTCGACTCGCTACGTGAGTACGTGGTCGGCGACGAACTGCGCCGCGTCCACTGGCGCACCAGCGCGCGGATCGGCGAGCTGATGGTGCGCGAGCAGCTCGACACCAGCCTGCCCAAGCTGGTGGTGCTCCTCGACAACCGCGCAGCCGTGCACAGGACCAAGGGCGGCGAGGCGCCGACCTTCGAGGCTGCCTGCGAGGCGGCCGCGTCGATCATCACCGCCGCCGCCCGCGAGGACGTCGACGCCACCCTCCTCCTGGTCGCCGGCGACACCACGCCGGCCACCCACCCACTGGACCGGCTCGCCGAGGCCGACCTGACAGCCGGAGACCTCAAGGCCGCCACCGACCGGCTCCGCCAGCAGCGCGCCGGCGACACCGTGATCTTCCTGACCGGCGACCGCGCGCAGGGCGACCTGGGCCTGGTCAGCGCGCTGCGCGGACCGTACGCGGCCGTCGTCGCCGGCGTCTTCGGCGACAGCGACACCGGCACCGGCACCGCCACCCCGGCCACGGCCGACGGCATGGTCGTCCTGGACGCCACCGACGGCGAGTCCTTCGCCGCCGCCTGGGACGGGGTACGCGGGTGGTGACCTTCAAGGCCGCCGGGAGGCGGGCATGCTGAGGTTCGCGCGGGCCGCCGTACCCCCGGTCGCACTGGTTGTCATGATCGCCGCGGCGGCGCTCGCCCTGGGCCGGGTCTACGCCGGCGCCGTCCTCGTCCCGCTCGTGGCCGGCGCCGGCCTGGGTGCCGTACTGGTCTCCGTCGCCGCCCGCCGGGCGCCGTCGTGGCTCGTCGCGCCGGTCTCCGTCCTCGGGATGGTCGGCTACACCGCCGGCGCGCTCTGGTGGTCGGCCGATCGCGCCGGGCTCCCCGGCCCGTTGGCGGACCTCGCGGTCGAGGCCGCCCGGAACGGCATCCCCCGGCTGCTCACCGCCATGATCCCCGTCGAGCCGACCCCCGACACCGTGATCGTGCCGGTCGTCGCCGCCTGGCTGGCCGGGCTGGCCGGTGCCGAGATCGGGCTGCGCTGGGGACGGCTGCTCATCGGGTACGGGCCACCGGTGCTGCTCTTCGGCGGCGCCCTCTACGTCGTCGGCCCGAACGCCGGCCCCGCCCTCCTCCCCGTCCTCATGGTCATCGTCTCGGCCGCCCTCGGGCTCGCGGTCACCGGTCGGCCGCCCGGGCCCGGCGCCGACCTGCCGCGGCCGGCCCGTCTCGCGCTGAACGCCCGTACCGCGGTCGCCGCCCTCGCGGCCATCGGCCTCGTCGCGGCGAGCGCCCCGCTGATCACCGGGCGGGTGGAGGCCACACCCGTCGACCCCCGGCGGTACGTGCAGCCGCCGCAGGTCGACAGCCTCGACGAGAACCCGCTCATCCGCATCTCCGGCTGGGCGCTCAACCCCGACCAGAACCTGTTCGACGTACGCAGTGACCGCACCGGCCCGGCCCGGATCCGGCTCGCCGTGCTCTCCGACTACGACGGGATCACCTGGCGGGTGGGTGCCGTCTACCGGGGCGCCGGCCGGGTGCTGCCCGCCCCGGCCACGCTGCCGGCCGGCGTCGTCGCGCCGGTCACCCAGCGGATCGAGATCGGCGACCTCTCCGGGCGCCTCCTCCCGGCCGTGCCGACGCCGGCGCGGGTGGACGGGGTACGGATCGCGTACGACCCGGCCACCGGCACCATGATCGAGCCGGACGGGTTGCGGCCCGGGCTCGCGTACACGGTGGAGTCGCTGGCCGAGGAGCCCGACCTCAACCTGCTGACCGCCGCCGACGTGCCGTTCGGGGACGGCATCGCCCGGATGGTCGCCTTGGGGCCCGGCGCGCCGCAGCCGGTGCGGGAACTGTCCGACCGGATCGCGGCCGACGCCGGCGGTGGCGCCTACCAGCGGGCCCTCGGCATCGAGGAATACCTGGCCGCGCACTACAGGATGGTCGCCGACGCGCCCAGCGGCCACGCGTACCCCAATCTGGAGTTCTTCCTCTTCGGTCCCGCCAACGGCGGCGGACAGCAGGGGACCTCGGAGCAGTTCGCCGCCGCGTACGCCGTGCTCGCCCGCATGATGGGCCTGCCCACCCGGGTCGTGGTCGGCTTCCGCAGCGCGACCGGCACCGGCCCGGTCCGCGGCGCCGACGCCCAGGCCTGGCCCGAGGTCTACTTCACCGACGTCGGCTGGGTCGCCTTCGACCCGCTGCCGAAGCCCGACACGGTGCCCGAGCCGCCGGAGCGGGAGCCGCCGAAGCCCGAGCCCCCGACTCCCCCGCCGTCCGAAGCGCCGCTCCCGACGCTGGAGCCGACCGCCTCACCGGCGGCGGCACCGATCGCCGCGGCGCCCGACGGCGGAAACGGCACGATCCCCGTGTACGCCGCCGGCGGTGGCGGGCTCCTCCTGCTCGTGGTCGCGGCGCTGGCCGCGTTGGCCCTGCTGCGGCAGCGCCTGACCCGGAGCCGCCTCGCCACCGGCACGCCGGGCGACCGCGTGGCCGGCGCCTGGCTGGAGGTCCGCGACGCCCTCCGCCTCGCGGGCACCCCGGCCCCGGCCCACCTGTCCGCCACAGAACTCGCCACCCACGCGACCAAGGCCGCAACCACCACCGCGGGCACAGCCCCAACCGCCCACCCGGCCTCGACCCCAGAGAGCCCGGCCGCACATCCGGAGGCCCACGACCTGCGGCCCCTGGTCGACCTGGTCAACCGCGACGCCTTCGCCCCCGACCGGACCACCGAGACCGACGCCACCCAGGCCGGCGCGGCCGCCGACGCCTACGCCAAGCGGCTCCGCGCCACCCGCCCGCGCTGGCGGCGCCTCCTCTGGCCGTTCCACCCCGGCCCCCTGCGCTGGCACCGCGACAACCGCTGGCACCGCGACAACCGCTGGCACCGCGACAACCGCTGACAACGGATGGGGCGCGAGTGCCGGCGGGGGTTGGACCGCCGCCCACCGTCCCCGGCGGGTAGCTTGGCCACTGAGGGGACCCGCACCGCAAGGAGCACAGCATGCCCGCGCCGCCCAACGGTTTCGAGCCGAAACGTACCGCGCTGCTGGTGATGGACTTCCAGAACGGGATCGTCGGGCGCCTGCGGGATCCCGACCCGCTGGTGGCCCGGGTCCGCGACGTGATCGCCGACGTCCGCGCCCACGAGGGGATCATCGGGTACGTCCGGGTCGCGTTCACCGACGACGACTACGCCACCGTGCCCGCCACGAACGTCACCTTCGCCGCCGCGGCCGAGCAGCGCTCGATGGGCGACGACGACCCCAGCACCCGCGTCGTCGACGCGCTCACCCCGGAGCAGGGCGACATCGTCGTCCGCAAGGTGCGCGTCGGCGCCATGTCGACCACCGACCTCGACCAGCGCCTGCGCGCCCGCGGCGTCAACACCGTCGTCCTCGCCGGCGTCAGCACCAGCGGCGTCGTGCTCTCCACGGTGCTGGACGCGGCCGACCGCGACTACCGCGTCTACGTGCTCTCCGACGGCGTCGCCGACGTCGACGAAGACGTACACGACGTGCTGCTCAACAAGATCTTCGGCCGCCGCGCCACCGTCATCGACAGCGCCCAGCTGCACAACATGCTCGACAAGTCCTAGACCGTCACCGGGTTGCGCAGGCCGGGATGGCCGGCCGGCAGCGTCCGGCGGACCACCCACCAGCTCACCGCCACGCACGCCGCGACCAGCGGCCAGGTCAGCGCCACCCGCGCCGCGGTCAGGGCCAGCACCCGGTCGGCGGCGTACAGCGGCAGGAACACGGCCACCCGCAGCACGTACTGCATGACCCAGACGACACTGCCCCACGCGTACGCCCGGACCAGCGCCGGATCCTTGCGCCACCGGGTCCGTTGCCCCAGCGCCGCGCCCACGATCACGCCGAGCAGCGGCCACCTGACGGCGATGCTGACCAGCCAGGCCAGCGCGCTCGCCGCGTTGGTCAGCAGTTGCAGGAGGAAGAAGTCGGCGGCCCGCCCGGTGCGCAGCACGACGAGCGCCGCGATGCACACCCCGAACAGGCTGATCACGACCGCCAGCGGCCGGTGTCCCCGGCTGAGCCGCCACACGGCGACCGCGCCGCCGACGCCGAGCGCCGCGAGCACGCCGGCCAGGACGGAACTGCCGCCCGCGACCCAGCCGACGCCGAACGCCAGCGGCGGCAACGACGCCTCGATCGCGCCGCGCCGGCCGCCGAGCACGTCGTTGAGCGACTCCTCGGCCATCGCACCTCCCCGGAACTCGCAGTGAGGCTACCCTAACCAAACGAATCGGTAGGCGACCCGAGCGCCGACAACCGGTAGGTTCTTCGATGTGAGCCACCGTTGGGGAATGACCGTCCCGTTCGGCGGGATCCCGTTGGCCGACCACGGTCGGCTGTTCGCGTTGTTGCACGACGCCGGCTTCACCGACCTGTGGACCTCCGAGGTCGCCGGCGCCGACGCCTTCACCCCGCTGACCATCGGCGCGATCGCCACGCCGCGGATGCGCCTCGGCACCGCCGTCGCGCCGGTCTTCACCCGGGGGCCCGGGCTGCTCGCGATGACCGCGGCCGCGCTGGCCGAGACGGCGCCGGGGCGGTTCACGCTCGGCATCGGCGCGTCGTCGCCGGTCGTCGTCGGTGACTGGAACGCCGTGCCGTTCAGCGAGCCGTTCAAGCGCAGCCGCGACATGCTCCGCTTCCTGCGCGCGGCGCTCGCCGGCGAGACGGTCGACCAGGAGTACGACACGTTCGCCGTGCGCCGCTTCCGCCTCGAACGCCCGCCCGCGACGCCGCCGCCGATCCTGCTCGCCGCCCTGCGCCCCACGATGCTGCGGCTCGCCGCGGCGGAGGCCGACGGCACGATCCTCAACTGGCTCGCCGCGACCGACGTCCCCAAGGTGATGAAGACGCTCGGCGCCGACCTGCCCGCCGGCTTCGAGGTCGCCGCCCGCATCTTCGTGTGCCCCACCGACGACGCCGACCACGCGCGCGCCGTCGGCCGCCGCATGATCACGAGCTACCTGACCGTCCCGGCGTACGCGGCCTTCCACCGCTGGCTCGGCAACAGCGACCTGCTCGACCCGGTCTGGTCGGCCTGGGAGGCGGGCGACCGCCGCGGGGCGCTGGCCGCCGTGCCGGACGCGCTCGTCGACGCGCTGGTCATCCACGGCACACCACACCGGTGCAAGGAGCAGATCATGCGGTACGTCGAGGCGGGCGTCACCACCCCCGTGCTGGCGCCGCTGCCCACCCCCGAGCTGACCGCGGGCGGCGAACCGGCGCTGCACACGCTGATCGGCGAGCTGGGCGCACCATCCAGTGTGGAGAGAGGCTGAACCGTATGGACCTGCGCGGTAAGACCGTCGTCATCACCGGCGCCGCGGGCGGCATCGGCGCCGCGCTGGCCCACCGCTTCGCGGCCGAGGGCGCGACCGGGCTCGTGCTCGCCGACCTCGACGCGACCGCGGTCGACGCGCTCGCACAGTCGATCAACCGCGGCCTGACCCGGTCGGTCACCTGCGACGTCACCGACCCGGCCCAGGTCGCGGCGCTGGTCGACGTGGCACACCGGGAGTTCGGCCCGGTCGACCTGTTCTGCTCCAACGCCGGCATCACGACGGGTACGGGCCTGGACACCACCGACGAGGCCTGGGGCCGGGCGTGGGCGGTCAACGTCCACGCCCATGTGGTCGCCGCCCGCGCGGTGCTGCCGTCCATGGTGGAGCGCGGCGCCGGCTACCTGCTGCAGACCTGCTCGGCCGCGGGCCTGCTGACCGCGGTCGGCGACGCGCCGTACGCGGTGACCAAGCACGCCGCCGTCGGTTTCGCGGAGTGGCTCTCGATGACCTACGGCGACCGCGGCATCAAGGTCAGCGCCCTGTGCCCGCAGGGCGTCCGCACCCCGATGCTCGACCACGGCCTGGCCCGCGGCCACGCGGGCGCCCAGGTGACGGCGGCCGCGGGCGAGGTGCTGACCCCGGAGCAGGTGGCCGACGCCGTGGTCGAGGGCCTGGCGGCCGAGCGCTTCCTGATCCTGCCGCACCCGGAGGTGGCGACCTACCACCAACGCAAGGCCGCGGACCCGGACCGCTGGCTGGCCTCGATGCGCAAACTCATCAGCCGCGTCGCCTCCACCGCCTAGCGGGTCGTCAGCCGGTGGCCTTGACCGCCTCCAGCACGATGTCGATCACCGTCGACGGCGCCGAGACCATCGGGACGTGGTCGACCGGGGCGGTGTGCACGGTCGCCTTCATCCGCTCCGCCAGGAAATGCTGCGTCTGCGCCGGGATCATCCGGTCCTCCTCGGCGACCAGGTACCAGGTCGGCAGGTCCCGCCAGGCGGGCCGGCCCACCTGGACGCCGATGGCGGCCGCCGCGATCGGGCGTTGGGTCGCGGCCAGCAGCGCCTGGTCCTCCAGCGACGCGTGTTGGGCGAACGCCGCCGCGAACGCGTCTTCCGGCAACCAGATCAGGGCGTGGTCGTCCGGCGCGAGCTTCGGCGCCGACGGGTGTGGTTCGCTGCGGTAGAAGACGTCCGCCACCGTCTCGCCCTCGTCGGGTGCGAGCGCGGCCACGTAGACCAGCGCCCGCACGTTCGCCGCCCGCGTCGATCCGACGACCGCGCCGGCGTAGGCGTGGCCGACCAGCACCACCGGGCCGTCCACGTGCTCCACCGTGCGGTCGAGCGCGGCGACGTCGTCCGGCAGCGACGTCAGCGGGAGCGGCGCCGCGACCGCCTTCACCCCCGCCCGGGCCAGTCCCGTGATCACCTTCCGCCAGCTCGATCCGTCGGCCCAGGCGCCGTGCGCCAGCACCACCCGGACATCGTTCTCCGGCATCGCAAACGCCCCCTACTTGTGCTCGATGTCGAAGCCGAGGTTGCCGAGGATCTTCACGGCGCCGCTCCGGCCGCCCTCGAAGTCGCCGGACGCGAGCTTCTGCCCTGTCGCGAACTCGTACGCGGTGCCGAGAATGGCCTTCGGCGGGTAGCTGCGGCCGTGGTCGACCAGCGCGTACGTCGTGGTCGGCGCGAAGCCGTGCGTGGCGAAGAACCTGTCGGGCCCCAGCCGGTCGTACTCCTTCATCGCGCGTGAAACGTCCTTCTCCGTAACCTTTTCCCACGCTGGTGTGGTCATTGGTCAGTCCTTTCCAGGAAGCGGTCGACGAGCCCGGCCACCGTCGCCAGTTGGCTCTCCAGCAGGAAGTGGCCGCCCTCGATCAGGTGGATCTCGGCGTCCCGCGCGTCCGCGGCGAACGCCTCCGCGCCGGCCGGGCCGAAGATGCCGTCGCCGCGGCCCCAGACGGCCAGCACGGGCACGCCGCTGTCGCGCAGGTACGCGTGCAGCTTCGGGTAGAGCGGCACGTTGCCGGCGTAGTCGGCGAACAGCTTCAGCTGCACCGCGTCGTTGCCGGGCCGCGAGACCAGGGCGTAGTCGTGCTGCCAGGTGTCGGGACAGACGACGCTCTCGTCGGGTACGCCGTTCAGGTACTGCCAGCGGATCACGTCGAGCGTGAGCGCCTGGCGCACGCCGGCGTCGTTCGCCGGGTCCTGCCAGTAGTCACGCACCGGCGCCCAGAACTCGTCGACGAAGCCGGCCTCGTACCCGTTGCCGTTCTGGGTCACGATCGCCGTCACGGCGTCGGGCCGTGCGACGGCGAGCCGCCACCCGATGGGCGCGCCATAGTCGTGCACGTACATGGCGTAGCGCTCGACCCCGATCTGCCGCAGCAGCCCGGCGGTGAGATCGGCGAGGGCGTCGAACGTGTAGTCGAACTCCTCGACCGGCGGCGCGTCGGAGTGCCCGAACCCGAGATGGTCGGGCGCGATCACGTGCCAGCGGTCGGCGAGCAGCGGGATCAGGTCGCGGAACATGAACGAGCTGGTCGGGAATCCGTGCAGCAGCACCACCGTGGGTGCGCCGGGGACACCGGCCTCCCGGTAGAACAGCCTCCGGCCGTCTACCTCCGCGTACCTGTTGTAAACGGTTCTCATCGTGATGACCTCCTAACCACCAAAGGTCGATGTGATGGTTATACCTAGCAACGTAGCACCGGCTTTGGCTAACCTGTCAAGGAGAAGACAGAGGTTAGGTGGCAGAAAATGACCGAGGACGAGGACGCGCTGCTCGCGATACTCAACAGCACGCCCGTCATCGACGGCGTGCCCATGGACGAACTGGCCGACCCGGCCGCGGCACGCGACTGGCTGGTGGCGCACGGCGGCCGCGGCACCCGCCGCGAGCGCCAGCACGTGCTGGCCGCCCGGTCGGCACTGCAGGCGGTGGTGCGCGGCGAGCAGCCGCCGACCACGCTGGCCCCACTGCTCGACGGCGTCACGCTGACCCCGGAGGTCACGGCGGCGGGCATCACCTGGGACACGGCCGTGCCGGCCGACCGCGAGCTCGCGGTACGCAGCATCCTGGCGTGGGACACGCTGGCCAAGGAGGCGCCGGGGCGGCTGCGCCCGTGCGCCAACGACGAGTGCCGGCTCTACCTGATAGACCGCAGCCGCGCCAACACGGCCCGCTGGTGCTCGATGGCCATCTGCGGCAACCGGATGAAGGCCCGCCGGCACTACCAGCGCAGGCGCGACACCGTGCGCTGACCGGCTACCCGTGTGGCGGATCGGTCCGCCGCAGACCGAGCCGGGTCAATTCATCCGGTGGCGGCGGCGGCCCGTTCGTCGGCCGCGGTCGGCTCGTCGTGGATGTAGACGCCGCCGCGGAAAAGGGAGACCACCGCGCCTGCCGCCGCTAGCGCCGCGGCCAGGAGGAAGACCACGATCAGGCCATGGTGGAACGGGCCGCTGAGCAGGTCCGGGAAGAACGTGCGGCCCGTCAGGTGGGCGAGGGTCGGCGCCGGCACCTGGTTCGCCACGCCCGCCTGGTCGACGAGCGTGCCGATCGGGTTGGTGCCCAGGAACGCCGCGAACATCAGGGAGACCGGGGGCACCGCGACCACCGACGAGACCGCGTCCGGCGGCAGGCCCTGTGCCGTCAGGCCCGAGCGCAGCGCGTCCGGCAGCGACGACGACAGACCGGCGATCAGGAGCGAGAAGAACACCCCGATCGAGAGGACCATGCCGGCGTTCTGGAACGTCGCCCGGATGCCCGAGGCCACGCCCCGCTCCCCCGGCGGCACCGCGTTCATCACCGCCGTCGTGTTCGGGGCCGAGAAAAGGCCTGAACCGATCCCGTTGAGCAGAAGCAGTGCGGCGAACAAGGGATAACCGAAGTCCACCGGGATCAGCAGCAGGCCGACAAAGGTCGCAGCCATCACGACCAGGCCGCCGGTGGCGAGCAGTTTCGCGCCGTACCGGTCCGAGAGGTAGCCGCTCACCGGGCCCGCCACGATGAAGCCGATCGTCAGCGGCACGAGGTAGATGCCGGCCCAGAGCGGCGTGTCCTCGAACGCGTACCCGCGCAGCGGCAGCCAGATCCCCTGCAGCCAGATGATCAGCATGAACTGCAGCCCGCCGCGGGCGACGGCGTTGAACAGCGCGGCCGCGTTGCCCGCCCAGAACGCCTGGATCCGGAACAGGCGCAGGTGGAACATCGGCTGCGCGACCCGGGTCTCGATGGCGCAGAACGCGACGAGCAGGGCGGCGCCGGCGATCAGGCCGCCGAACACCAACGGGTTCGCCCAACCCTCGACATGATCACGGTACGGCTGGATGCCGTAGGTCAGCGCGGCCAGCAGCACGGTCAGCCCGACCGCCAGCGTGGCGTTGCCCCACCAGTCGATCCGTACGCCCGCCCGGCGTTCGACCGTCTCCCGCAGGTTCCGGTAGGCCCAGACCGCGCCGACCACCCCGACCAGCGCGCTGACCCCGAAGATCGAGCGCCAGTGCCACGCCGAGAGCAGCCCGCCCAGGACCAGGCCGACGAAGCTGCCCGCGAGCCCGGCGACCTGGTTGACGCCCAGCGCGGTGCCCCGTTGCCGCGCCGGGAACGTGTCCGTGATGATCGCCGCCGAGTTGGCCATCAGCATCGCGCCGCCGACGCCCTGCACGATCCGCCAGCCGATCAGCCAGAGCGCCGCCGTGCGCCCCGAGCCGGGCGTGAGCAGGCAGGCCACCGACGCCGCGGCGAAGACGGCGAAGCCGGCGTTGTAGATCCGCACCCGGCCGAAGATGTCGCCCAGCCGCCCCAGCGAGACGACCAGCACGGCGGTCACCAGCAGGTAGCCCATCAGCATCCAGAGCAGGTAGCTGACGTTGCCGGGGGCCAGCGGGTCGAGGTGGATGCCCCGGAAGATCGCCGGCAGCGAGATGATCAGGATCGACGCGTTGACCGTCGCCATCAGCATGCCGAGCGTGGTGTTCGAGAGCACCGACCACTTGTGCGGGATCCGGCCACCCGGCCGGGCGTGGATCGCCATGACCGCCCCATCTCATTAGCTGTACTAAGCATATGGCTGCGCCGGGTCGTCGGCACGTGAACTGGGTCGCACTCACATATCCGGACGGAAACGACTCGCCAGGTGGCTCGCCGCCAGCAGGCCAATGGCGACCTGGCCTACCACAGCCGGGCGCATCTTGCAATCGGCAGTTTTCTTTATCTGTGCCATATTCACGTGAGTCTTGTCACGGGCAGTGTTGGTCCCTACGCTCAGTGTGACGAAGCGCCTTCTGGAACCCCACCGGGAGACGTCCACGAGGGAGGGACCCTAATGACCGTGGAGACCAGTTCCAGCCACGAGGCCGACGCCAAGCTACTGCAAGCCAGCCTCGAGGTCGTCGCCGACCGGGCCGACGAGCTCATCGCGTCGTTCTACGGCCGCCTGTTCGACCAGTACCCGGCGGTCCGGCCCATGTTCCCCGCGAACATGGACGCACAGCACGACAAGCTGCTCGGCGCCATCATCGCCCTCGTGACGAACTACGAGAACCCCGAGGCGCTGCGCCCCACGCTCGAGGCACTGGGCCGCAAGCACGACGGCTGGGGCGTCCGCCCCGAGCACTACACGGCGGTAGCCACCTGCCTGCTGGCCACACTGGACGAGTACGCGGGCGAAGCCTGGACCCCAGAAATCGAAGGCGCCTGGACCCGCGCCTACACCTTCGCCGCAGGCACAATGCTCCAAGGCGCCACAACAGAATCGACAACCACCAAAGCGGCCTAACCGGCCAGCACAGCACCCCCGAGAGCCCGGGCCCAGCCCGGGCTCCCGTGCGCCCACCACCCACAACCACCGGCCACGCCACGACGCCCGGCGACCACCGCAACGCGGGGTTCCCGGGGGCTCGGCCCCCGGGGCCAACATGCCGAAAGCCCCCGTCCGCGCTCTCCGCGGACAGGGGCTCCCTAGGCTTGAGGGAGAGGCCGCCACGGGGGAAGCGGCCCCTCCGCGCAGAACGATACTCCGTTCGGCGCCCTATGGGTAGCGGCGTCGATCAACCATTCGGGAAGAGATGACCATAGTCCGCGTACGCCATCGCGACGTCGGCCTGCGCCCAGAAACGGTGGTACGTGAAGGTCGGCGCCGGACCACCGTCCAGGTAGGACTGGACCTTGGCCCATTCCGGGTCGCGCTTGTAGAACGACCGGATGTCGACGAAGCTCTTCCCCGGCGCGATCGCGTCACCGTTGGGCATGTCGCCGGTCCAGCCCGGCGGCAGGTACAGGCCCTGGCCGGTGCTGGCGTTGTAGACGTCGTCGAACCGCCGGTAGTCCTCGCGGGTCTCCGGGGTCACGACGCCGCGCGCGTCACTGTTGGCGTGCAGCGCGTCGATCAGGCCCTTGGCGCCGGTCTTGGCCGCCGCGTTGCCCGACTTCGCCGCGTAGTACATCAGCGTCCGCGCGTACGCGGCCGCCACGCCCACGTCCCGGCCCTTCTTGGTGACCGTCACGTGCAGGCCGGTGTTGGCCGCCGGTGACGACGGGTTCCACGTCGCCGGCGCCCCGCTCCAGGTCATGTCGGACGGGATCTCGAACGCGCCGCCCGAGCCCAGCGTGGTGTTCGCCAGCGCCCACGGCACCCACTTGTCGAGCAGCGCCTTGGCCTTCGCGTTGCCGGTCGCGTAGTACAGCTCGGCGATCCGGTGCATCGACCAGACCTGCATGCCGAACCACTGGTTCGACGGCGGGTCGTGGTAAACGGGGTCGACGTCGTAGAACATGCCGTAGAACGTCGGCGTCCCCGCGGGCGGCGTCCCGTACGAGCCGTCCCAGCTGTTCGTCGCGCCGCCGGCGATGCCGCCCTCGGCCGACTGCAGCCACTGGTAGAACTCGAGCTGCCGGTCGAAGCTCTTCTGCCAGTCCGCGACCGCCGTCGGCGACCGCGGCTTGAGCTCGTTGACGTTGGTCAGCGCCCACGCGGCCATCGGGTTCTGGTAGCCGAAGTGGTTGTGGCTGGAGCCGATCCGCCACGACCAGCCGGCGTTGGGGTCGGTCGCGCCGCCCCAGGCGTAGTACCAGGACATCAGGTAGTGCGCCGAGTCCTTGCCCGACCCGGCCGGGCACGCGGACGCCCCGACGCAGTTGCCGATCTTCTTGAAGTACTTGTCGAACATCGCGTACCGCAGGTAGTCGCCCATCTTGGCCGCCTTGGCCACGGTGGCCGACACGTCGGCGGCGCGGCCCTGCTCGGTCGCCCAGGTCAGCGCCCAATAGGCTGCCTCGATGGCCCGCGCGTCGGCGTCCGGCGCGTTCGTGTACTTCCACTGTTTCGCCGGCGCCGCGGACTCCTTGATCGAGATGTCCAGGAAGCCCGACGGCCCGCCGTGGACGAACGTGTCGCAGGACGGCTGCGGCACGGTCTCCCACACCGACTCCTGCGGTCCACGCTGGAACGTGTTGATGTACGCGGGCCGCGTGGTCCCGTCGCCGCACCGGCCGAAGCCGTACGTGTTGTCGACGTCGAGCAGCCAGTGCATGCCGTAGATGTCGCCGGTGCCGTACGTCGACTGCAGCTCCGAACGCAGCGGGTCCTGCCCGACGGAGACGTTCGGCTGCAGCGTCGACGGGTACTGGCTGGGCAGGTTGAACTCGGCGGCGTACTGCGGTGTGCCGTTGACGCCCGCGGTGACCTGGTCGTTGTGCGACGGGATGATGTAGCGCTCCATCACGTTCCAGGAGTTGTTGAACGGCGCCCAGTTCTCCGTCACGCGCCCGTACTGCGCCTCGAGCCAGATCCAGAAGCTGAACGCCTCCGAGGTCGTCTCGTGGCCGTGGTCCGGCGCCTCGACGATCAAGGTCTCGATCGAGTGGTACGGGACGCCCTCCTGGCTGAAGTACCCGGAGTTCTTGATCTTCCCGTACTGGTCGAGGAACCGGGTGATGTACTCGTTGTCCCCGGTGGAGCCGTCGTTGTCGATCTCGGTGACGGCGATCGCGACCGGCGCGTACCCGGTGGCGCTCGCGGTGACCGTCGCGGACCCGCCGGCGGTGTCGGCGTCCTCGGCCGCGCTGATCGTGACCGGCACGCCGGTGCTCCAGTTGGTGCTGTTCAGCGTGACGCTGGTCGGCGAGACCGAGACGTCGGTGTCGCCGCTGCGGGCCAGGCCCACGGTGACCGCCGACGACGGGGCGGCGCTGAGCGTCAGCCGGGTCGTCGACGAGCCGCCCTCGGCCACGGAGACCGAGGTCGGGTTGGCCCGCAGCACCGGGCCGGTCGCCTGCGCGACGGTGAAGCTCGCCTCGTCGGTCGCCGTCAGGTTCGCGTTGTCATAGGCCCGGGCCTGCACCGTGTACGCGCCGGCGGGCAGGTCCTCCATCGTGTACCCGTACGGCGCGGTGGTGTCGGTGTTGATCAGCAGGCCGTTCCGGTAGAACTCGACCTTGCTGACCGTCCCGTCGGGGTCGCTGGCGGTCGCGGCGAGCGCGACGTCGGCGGGCGCCTCGAACGGCCCGGCCGGCACGGTCAGGTCCACCGTGGGTGGTTGCTGCACCGGCGCCCCGCCGCAGGTGACGCCGTTGACCGTGAACGCGGTCGGCCGCGGGTTGCTCCCGCTCCAGCTGCCGTTGAAGCCGATCCCGGTCGAGCCACCCGTCGGCAGGTTGCCGTTGTAGGGCATGTTGGTCGCCGTCACCTGGTTGCCGGTCTGGGTCCAGGTGGCGGACCAGCCCTGGGTCACCCGTTGGCTGCCGGGGAAGGTGAAGCCGAGGGTCCACCCGTTGATGGGGTCACCGAGGTTGCGGATGGTGACGTTGGCGGTGAAGCCACCGGGCCAGTCGTTGGTCGCGTAGACCACGTCGCAGGCCACGGCGGCCTGGGCGGGGCCGGCCGGCACGGCGACCGCGGCGGCCACCAGCGAGCCGGCGCCGAGCAGCGCCAGGGCGCGTCTGAGTTTCATGGAAGCGTTGTCTCCTCGCGGAAGCAGGGATGGACCGCGCGTCCTGCCCGGGACGCGTACGCAAGGGGTCGGCTCCCGGCCCGCGATTGTTCGACAGTCTTCCATGGAAGCGCTCCCAGAGGCAAGCGTGCCGAACCGCTCACACTACGTGGCGCACGTGGTGTGATGGGTCGATGGACCGCGTCCTGGCCTGGGTGCTCGGCATCTTCGCCGTCGCGGCGATCCTCGTCGGATTCGGCCCCGACCCGGCCATCACGTCGTGGTCGGCGCAGGCGGTGCTCGAGGGCACGTTCGCGTGGCTGGCGTGGCGGCTCTGGCGCCGTCCCGGCCAGGACTCCCTCTGCCGGCGGTTCTGGGGCGCGGCCGCCGTCGCGGGCGCGCTGAAGACGGCCGGCGGGGTGGTCCGCGCCATCCAGTTCTCGGTGGAGCCGGCCGCCGCCGGCGCCCACCGCACCGTGCCCACGCTGCTGGTCGCGCTGGGCTCGATCGTGCTGCTCACCTTCCTGCTGCTGAGACCACCGGACATGGTGGGCCGCGAGCGGGTGCGGCTCTGGCTGGACGCCGCGATCGTGCTGGTGGCGACGTTCGTCTTCGTCTGGAGCATCGCGCTGACCGGCGGCCAGAAGGCCAAAGGCCCGACCGACGTCGCCTGGACGCTGATCGGCTCGGTGATCATGATCGTGTCGGTCTACGCGATCGTGCGGCTGCTGATGACCAAGACGGCGCCGTTCCTGCGGTCCACCGGCATCGTGCTCGCCATCGCGATCGCGGCCTTCGGCGTCGAGCACGCACTCAACCCGCAGCTCGCCGACGCGGACTCCCGCGGCAGCTACGTGCTGCGGATGCTGCCCGCGCTGATCCTCGCGCTCGCGCCGTGCATCGAGTGGATCCGCGGCACGCTGACCCGGGAGATCCCGCCGCCACGGAGGTATCGCGTCACGCTCCGGCTGCCGTTCATCGCGGTCGCGGCCACCCAGCTCATGCTGATCATCCAGCTACCGATCGAAGGGCTCAACCTCAAGAGCTGGGGCACCGTCATCGGCTCGGTCACCCTGACGGCCGTCGTCGCCGCGCGCCAGTCGGTGGTGCTGATGGAGAACGAGCGCCTGGTGCGGCGGCTCGACGAGAGCGTCGAGGCCCTGGGGCGCCAGGAGGAGAAGCTGCGGCACGCGGCGAACCACGACCACCTCACCGGCCTCGCCAACCGCGCCTTCTTCGACCACCACGCGCAACGCCTGGGCAACAGCGACGCCGGTCGCGGGCGGGCCGTGCTGCTGCTCGACCTCAACGACTTCAAGATGGTCAACGACACCCTGGGCCACCACGCCGGCGACGACCTGCTCAAGCTCACCGCGACCCGGCTGCGGCGCAGCGTACGCCCGGCCGACATCGTGGCCCGGCTCGGCGGCGACGAGTTCAGCGTGCTGCTCGCGGACACCTCCGCGGACGACGCGGTGGCGGCGGCCCACCGCATCCTGGGCGCGCTGGCCAAGCCGGTCCGGGTCGACGGCCGCACGCTCCGGCCGCAGGCCAGCGTCGGCATCGCGGCGAGCGGCACCAAGCCCTTCGAGGCGCTGCTGCGCGACGCGGACGAGGCGATGTACGAGGCCAAGCGCCGCAACTCGGGCTTCTACCTGCACCCCGAGTCCGCCTAGCCATGGACCGGGTGCTGGGCGGAGCGCTCCTCCTCTTCGTGGTCGCCGCGATCGTGACGGGCTGGGGACCGGCGCCGGGCGTCACGGCCTGGGCCGCGCAGGCCGTCCTGCTGGGGACGTTCACCTTCCTGTCCTGGCAGCTCGCCCAGCGCCGGGGCCAACCCGCCGGCCGGCGGCACTTCTGGGAGGTCGCCGCTGTCGCCGGCCTGGTGCTGGCCGCGGGTGCGGTGCTGCGGGCGGTCGAGGCGGTGACCGACGCGGAGTCCGCGACCGCCATCCGGACGGTGCCCGGCATCCTGTTCACCGTCGGCACCGGCGCGCTGCTGGCGTCGATGGTGGCGCGGCCCTGGCGGATCCCGCGCCGGCAGCGGACGCGGCTGTGGCTCGACATCGTGATCGTGCTGGCCGGGGCGGCGGTCGCCATCTGGATCGTCACCGTGATCGGGCGCAGCGAGGCCGACCGTCCCCACCAGGTGGTCTGGGCGATCGTGGGCGCGGCGACGCTGCTGGTGGCGGCGTTCGCCCTCGTCCGCGTCGTCTTCACCCGCTCGGCGCCCGTCCGGCTGCTGGCCGGCATCACGCTCGCCCTTGCCGTCGCGCTGTTCGGTGTCGACCGCGTGCTGAACGCCGAGATCCTCGACTCGCCGGACATCCGGGCCATCCTGGTGGCCCGGATGGTGTGGGGCCTGCTGCTGGTCGCGGGTGCCCGGTTCGAGCAACTGCGGCGCCCGCCCGCGAAGGTGCCGCCGCGGGCCCGCCGCTCCGGCGCGCGGCTGCCGTTCGTCGCCATCGTCGCGACCCAGGTGCTGCTGGTGGTCCTGCTGATCACCGACGGGCTGACGATCAGGACGTGGGGCGCCCTCACGGGCTCGGTGGTCGTGACGGCGCTGGTGCTGATCCGTCAGCACATCGTGTTGAGCGACAACGAGCGGCTGGTGCGCCGCCTCGACGTGACGGTGGTCGCGCTGGCCCGGCAGGAGGAGCGGCTGCGGTACGCGGCGGGCCACGACCACCTCACCGGGCTGTCCAACCGCGCGCACTTCGACGAACAGGCCGAACGCGCGGGCGCGCACCCCGGGGGCCGGGCCGTGCTGCTGCTCGACCTCGACGCGTTCAAGTCGGTCAACGACACCCTCGGCCACCACGCCGGCGACGACCTGCTCCGGGCCACGGCCGGCCGGATCACGCGCTGCGTGCGCCCGGGTGACACGGTGGCCCGGCTCGGCGGCGACGAGTTCTGCGTGCTGCTCACCGACGCGTCGACGGCGGACGCGGTGGGCATCGCACACCGGATCCTGGTCGCGGTGGGCGAACGGATCCGGATCGCGCACCGCACCCTGCGGCCGTCGGCGAGCATCGGCATCGCGGCCGGCGGCCACCGGCCCGTGGAGGCGCTGCTGCGCGAGGCCGACGAGGCGATGTACGAGGCCAAGCGCCGCCATTCGGGCTTTCACCTGCACCCGGACGCCGGCGCGTAAATCGAAAGTTTCGATCATGTCCAGGGGGTTTCCCGCGCGTCGCCGGACAGCTACAGTCTGACCAACGTCGATGGGAGCGCTTCCATTGATGAACGTCAGAGTAGGCCGGCGACGGGCCAGCCCGGACTCCGCCGCCGGTCTCCGCTCCCCCTCGAGAGGAGGTGGAACCACCGCCACTCGCGTGGCCCGGCTCCCGCGCGACACGCACGCCTGGTGCCAACCGTCGTGCGTGTATGTAACTGAGGTTGGGGGTGGGGTTGCCCTCCCCGCCCCCAACGCTAGCCCTCGATTGTTACGGGCATGAATCGGTCGACAGGACAGGCGGCGACGCCCAACCGGTCGACCGTCTGTTTTGTCCGGGACAGTCCGGGGTCCGGCCGATCCGGCATCGGGCCTTCCCAGGACCGTGGTTCCCGCTGTACGATCTTGGGAGCGCTCCCAAACCAGCCCCGAGGAGACCTGCGACATGACCGTGCTGACCCGACGGCGCCTGCTGCGCCGCGCCGCGCTCTCGGCCACCGCCGCGACCGCCGCACGCGTGTCCGTGCGACCGACCGCGGGCGTCGCCATCTCCGCGGCGTCAGCCCTGACCGCCGCCTGCGACCCCGACTCGCCCGACGCCGACCCGAACCCGGAACGCCGGCTGGGCCTGCGTTTCCCCGACGGTTTCCGCTGGGGAGCCGCGACCTCCGCGTACCAGATCGAGGGTGCCGCGAAGGAGGACGGCCGCGGCGCGTCCGTCTGGGACACCTTCAGCCACACGCCGGGCCGCACGCGCAACGGCGACACCGGCGACGTCGCGGCCGACCACTACCACCGGTGGGCGAGCGACCTGGACCTGATGAAGGACCTCGGCCTGCGGACCTACCGCTTCAGCATCTCCTGGCCGCGGGTGCAGGCCGACGGCACCGGCAAGGCCAACCAGCGCGGGCTCGACTTCTACCGCCGGCTGGTCGACGGGCTGCGGGAGCGGGAGATCGAGCCCATGGCGACGCTGTTCCACTGGGACCTGCCGCAGGCGCTGCAGGACGTGGGCGGCTGGGAGAACCGCGACGTGGCCCACCGGTTCGGCGACTACGCCGCGGCCGTGTTCGAGGCGCTCGGGTCGGCCGTGCCGGTCTGGTTGACCATCAACGAGCCGAAGACCGTCGTGCAGAACGGCTACCTCGGCGGGCACCACGCCCCCGGCCTGCGCGACCCGGAGGCCGCCTACCTGGTCGCGCACCACCTCCAACTCGCGCACGGGCTCGCCGTGCGGGCGCTGCGCGCGTCGGCCGACGCGCGGATCGGGCCGGCGTTCAACCTGCACCCCTGCTACCCCGTCGACGACAGCCCCGAGGCGCTGGCCGCGACCCACCTCTACGACGGCTACGAGAACCGGCTCTACCTCGACTCGGTGCTGCGCGGCGCGTACCCGCGAGACGTGCTCGACGACCTGGGACCCGGCAGCCGGATGGTGCGCGGCATCAAGGACGGCGATCTCGCGGTCATCTCGTCACCGGTCGACCTGGTCGCGGTGCAGTACTACACGCCCTACTACGTGGCGCCCAGCGGCGACACCGAGGTGCGCTGGCCGACCTCCGAGGCGTTCTGGCAGCAGATCTTCCCGGACGGCCTGTTCGACACGCTGACCCGGATCACCCGCGACTACGGGCCGGTGCCGCTGACGATCACCGAGAACGGCCTGCCGTGCCCGGACGTGCTCGGCGCCGACGGCACGGTCGACGACCCGGGCCGGGTCGAGTTCCTGCGCGACCACTTCGCCGCGGCACACCGGGCGATCGAGGCCGGTGTGCCGCTGGAGAGCTACCACGTGTGGTCGTTGCTCGACAACTTCGAATGGGCCGAGGGGTACGAGCAACGCTGGGGACTGGTCTATGTGGACTATCCGACGCAGCGCCGCACCCTCAAGCGCAGCGCCAGGTGGTATCAGCGGGTCATCCGGGACAACGAGGTCTAGCGGGGCAGCGCCTGCTGGAGCTCCTCGCGCAAGGCCGGTGTCAGCATCTCGCCGGCCTGCTTGGCCAGCCGGGCCATCTCGTAGCCGACCACGCCGATGTCCGCGTCGGCGCCGGCCAGGGTGGCCAGGATGGAGCCGTCGCGGATGTGCATCACCAGGAAGTAGCCGCGGCCCATCTCGACGACCGTCTGCTTCACGTAGTCGTTGTCGAACATCTGGGCCGCGCCGCTGGTGATGCTCATGACGCCCGACGTGACCGCCGCCAGCTTGTCGGCCGAGTCGCGGGGCAGGTGGTCCGAGACCGCGACCAGCAGGCCGTCCGAGGACACCACGATCGCGTGCGCGACGCCCGGCACCCGCTGGGCGAAGCCGCTGACCAGCCAGCTCAGGTCGCGTGCCTCGCGGCTGAGCGTCGTCATCGTTGCTCCAATTCTCCGCGCCAGGCCGGCGCGCTCGTATCGGTCGGGTCCTCGGACTCGGCGCGCCGAACGCCACCGTAGAACCGGTTGAGAAGGCTGCTCACCGCTTCGGGGTCGGCTTCGCCCCGGGGCGCGGGGATCTGGGCGGCGCCGTTGCCGCCCGGTAGCTGGGCCATCGGCACCCGCAGGGGCAGGCCGGTGCGGCCGGTCCCCCCGATGACCGGCACCGCGGGCTGCGCGTCCGCGGGACCCACGCCGCCCGCGCCCGGCTGGGCCGGGGCGGTGGCGCGGGAGAACCAGGAGGTGGTCTCGCCGGACGCGGGAGCCGCGGCCCGGCGTGGGCTGGTCGACCGGCCGGGCCGCCGGCCCAGCGGGCCGTCGATCGGCTGCCCGGCGGTCGCCGGGAGTGGGGCGGCGGCCGGTGCCGGCACCTCGGGGGCCGGGTGGCCGTTGCCGGCGTGCCCGGGCTCGATCGGCAGCGGGAGCGGCGGCGCCGCGACCGCCGGCAGGCCGCCGCCGGGCGTCGACAGGCTCAGGGCGGGCAGCGGGCCGCCCGACACCGGCGCACCGGCCCGCGGCGCCGGCTGCAGCGACGGCGCCGCGCCCGAGACCGCCGCGACCGCGGCCAGCATCGGCCGGGTCGGCCGGTAGGGCAGCTCGCCGTGGTCGGGCGCGAGCAGGTCGGCCGGGAGCCGGACGACGGCGATCACCCCGCCGCGGCGGCCGGCCCGCAGCTCGACCCGGATGCCGTGCCGGGCGGCGAGGTGGCTGACCACGAACAGGCCCATCCGCTCGGAGGCCGCCACGTCGGCCAGCGGCGGCGCGGCCAGCGTGTCGTTGGCCTCCTGAAGCGCCGTCTCGGACATGCCCAGGCCGTCGTCGGCGATCTCGATGACCGTGCCGACCCGGGAGCCGCCGTGCGCGAACACGTGCACCGTGGTCGTCGGCGGCGAGAACACCGTGGCGTTCTCCAGCAGCTCGGCGAGGAGGTGCACGACGTCGCCGACAGCGTGCCCGACCACGTGCACCGGGTCGATCGCGTCGTGCCGCACCCGCGGGTAGGCCTCGATCTCGGCCACCGCCGCGAGGACGACGGCCGGCAGGGCGACCGGGTCGCTCCACCGCCGCGGCGACTCGATGCCGGCCAGCACCAGGAGACTGTCGTCGTTGCGGCGCATACGGGCGGCGAGATGGTCCAGTTTGAACAGGTTGTCGAGCTGGTCCGGATCGCTCTCCTCGCGCTCCAGCTCGTCGAGCAGCTCGAGCTGCCGCTCGACCAGCACCTGGCTGCGCCGGGCGAGGTTCACGAACATCGCGTTGACGGTGCGGCGCATGGTGGCCTGCTCGACGCCGACCGCGATCGCGCTGTGGTGCACGGCGACGAACGCCTCGGCCACCTCACCGATCTCGTCGCGCGACTTGACCGCGGCCGGCCACACGTCGATCCGCGGGACCGTGCCGCCGCCCATCGCGCGCAGCCGGTCGAGCGCGTCGGGGAGCTGCACCTGCGCGACCTGCAGCGCGTGGGTCCGCAGCGTGCGCAGCGAGCGGGCGATCGAGCGGCCGACGATGAACGAGGCGAGCACCGCGAGCACCAGGACCAGCAGGATGCCGCCGGCGACCAGCAGGCTGTCGCGGAGCTGGGCGGTGCTGCGCGCGTCGGCGGCCCGGGTGGCGTCGCCGCTGACCTGCTCCTCCACCTTGCGCAGCTCTTCGGCGCGGTTCTGGCTGGCGGCCCACCACTGCTCGGCGCCGAGCACCTGCGGCGCCCGGGCGGTGCCGATGGTCTGCTCCTCCAGCCGGGTCGCCTCGACGAACTGCGGCAGCGCCGACGTGTCGTCGTACCTGGTCACCTGGGACGGGGTGGCGTTGACCCGGAAGTCGGCGAGCGCGGCGAGCTGCTGGGTGCGCAGGTCCGAGAGGGTGACCAGGTCGTCGGGGCCGTAGCCGCCGGACATCGAGGCCGCGAAGATCCGGGCCCGGGTGCGCGAGCCCAGCTCCTTGACCCGGGCGAGCTGCACCGAGCGCAGCACCGCCTGGGACAGCTCGGGGTGCTCGGCACCGGGCGACGGCTCCGCCATCAGGGCCACCAGGGCGTCGATCAGCCGGGTGTACGTGTCGAACACGGTCTGCGGCGTCGCGCTGCCACCGGCGGCGGTGCGCAGGGTCGGCAACTGGTCGATCAGGTCGACGCTGCGGCCGTACGCGACCTGCCACGAGACGTCGCCACCGAGCGAGGGTTCGGCCGCGGCGCGGAACCGGGTCGCCGCGGCGTCGACCGCGTCCTCGTAGGGGCGCAGCACAT
>NZ_BONE01000059.1 GCF_016862555.1 Asanoa siamensis
CGTTAGGAACTCTAAGGCCCGTTCCCCCTCAGTGCCCGGTTCCTTCCGTTCTGGAGCGCATCGCCGGTTCTTGCAGGCGCCCCTCCAAGGGATCAACGATCGTCCATGTCGGTGTTAGCGTCCGCCGTACGCCGGGCGAAGGCACGGGGCCTATCCGCCGGCGCAACGGGGAGGAGCCCGCGATGGGTTTTCGATTCAGGGCCGTAGCCGCGGCGGTGGCCATGGCTGTCCTGGCGAGTGGCGGCGTGCTCGCCGCGACCGCCGGACCGGCCGGCGCCGCCGTGCCGACCTGCAACGAGGCGACCCGCAAGTACAGCGCGTCGAACAAGTACATGTTCATCCCGGTCTACTACTCGACGCTCAGCCCCCAGTGCAACATGCGCCGAGGCAACAAGAACAACGCCGTGAAGTACCTGCAGCAGGTCATGCGTGACCAGTACGACTACGCCATCGCGGTCGACGGCGACTTCGGCCCGGCGACGGAGAACGCGTTGAAGGCTCTGCAGCGACGGCTCGGCATCAGCGCCGACGGGGTGTACGGGCCGCAGACCCGGGACTCGATCTGTTGGCCGCTCTGGGAGTACCCGAACTCCTGCTGGTGGTACGACCAATAACGGCAGGGGTCCCGCGAGGTCGGCCCGCCGCCGCGCGACGGGCCGACCTTCCGCCTTCCCGGTCGGCCACGGACCGGGTTTCGGGGACGACGCCGGCGGCGGCCACGACGCGCCCGGGAGACCCACGTCTGGACTTTGCTCTCACGCTCTGGGCGAAAGTCGGGGTCAGCCCTCGGCCTGGTCCGGACCTCGACCTCGACGCCGTCGTCGCCGCGGACCGAACCAGCGCCACCGCTTACGGCGCAAAGCGCCGCCGCGGGCGGTCAAAGCGCAACCGTGCGCCCGAACCACCCCGACCAAACGCGACCGCCCAAGGAAACGCCACCGCACGGTCAGGGCGCACCGCGGACATGAGCGCGAACCAGCCACCGCGCAAGACAGGCGCGACCGCGGTCATCAGCCCGACCGCGCTCCCAGACGACCCCGGCCCAAGGCCACTGCCCACAACAGAAAAGCCACGGCACGGTCAAAGCCGAACCACAGGTATGACCGCGACCAGCCCACGATCCAAAGTAGAGACGCGCCACCGCGTGATCGAGGCGCAACCACAGACACGGCAGCGAACCAGTGGAACCGCCCACAACAGACCGTCACCGCACGATCAGGGCGCACCGCGGACTGACCGCGAACCAGCGCCATCCCAGGACAGGCGCGGCGGCGCGGTCATCAAGCCCAACATGCGCGCCCGAAGGACTCCGACCCAGCCCGACCGTCCACGACAGAACCGCCACCGCGCGGTCAAAGCCCAACCCTGGGCAAGACCGCGGCCAGCGCCACCGACTGCGACAGAAACGCCGCCCACCCGGCAGCGCGCACCCCGGCGCTCAACGACCGAGGGGCCCGCGCCGCTGACGCTGGCCGCGCGAAGGCCGGGGCTAGGAGTTGGTTTTGTGGAGCTTCAGGATGCGGCCCGTGATCGGGTTGGCGATCGCCCGTAGATAGGCCATGCCCACCTCGGCCGCCGTCACCGGCTCATAACCCGGGAAGTACGGGAAATAGTGTGGCGACTCCGCCAGGACCGTCGGGCTGACGCAGTTGATGCGCAAGCCCCGCGGCAGGTCCGTGGCCGCGGCCTTCACGAAACCCTCCACCATGTTGTTGACCGTCGCCCCGATGGCGCTGTGCCTGGTGAACTCCTCGGCCAGCACCCCCGAGATCAGGGTGAAGGAGCCGCCGTCGGTGATGTGGGGCAGCGCCGCGCGTACCAGATTGATCTGGCCCATGCCCTTCGACGCGATCGAGCTGGCCCACTGTTCGTCGGTCGCCTCCGCCAGCGGGCCCGGCTCGACGACGCCGACCGCGCTCGCCACCGCGTCGAACGGGGCCACCGACGCGAACAACGCGTCCAGGCTCGCCTTGTCGGTGATGTCGGCCCGCCCGTCTCCGGTCGTCCGAGAAACCGTGACCACCGCGTGGCCGGCCTGTTCCAGGGTCGATCGGACCGCCACCCCGATCGGACCGCCGCCGAACACGATCACCTTCATCACGGGCCTCCATCGTCGATCACGAGCACCGCTGCTGTGCTCCGGCTCACCGTTGCGGTTGACCTCGGGTCGGGGTCGAAGCTGGTCGCAGCCGACCGTACAAGACCAGAACCTCGGGAGCGACAATGACCAACACCGACCGTCCAGCTTTGCGCAAGGCCATCGACGACATCGTCGACGCCGGCTTCCTCGGGGTTTCGCTGCGTGTCAACGACGAGCACGGCGAATGGGTCGGCGTCGCCGGCCTCGCCGAACTGGGCGGCACCACCCCGCCACCCGCGAACGGGCATCACCGGATCGGCAGCAACACCAAGACCTTCACCGCGGCGCTCGTGCTGGCGCTGGTGGCCGAGGGCCGGTTCGGGCTCGACGACCCCGTCGCCACGCACCTGCCGGACTTCGGCCTGGACGAGCGGATCACGGTACGCATGCTGCTGCGGCACACCAGCGGCCTGTTCAACTTCACCGGCGAGGTTCACGAGGACGGCTCCGTCACGCTGGGCATCCCCATCCCGTACGGCGCCACCGGGCCGGACTGGCTCGATGACCGCCTGAAGACCTACGCGCCGGTGGACCTGGTCCGGCTGGCGCTGTCGAAGCCGCCGCGGTTCGAGCCCGGGGCGGGCTGGAGCTACTCCAACACCAACTACGTCCTGGCCCGGCTGCTGATCGAGAAGATCACGGGCCGCGCGTACGCCGAGGAGATGCGCCGCCTGATCCTCGAACCCCTCGCCCTGACGGGCACCGTAGTGCCGGACGCCTCGCCGGAGCTTCCCGAGCCGTACGCGCACGCCTACTACCGCCACGACGACACGACCGTCGACGTCACCCGCCAGAACCCGTCCTGGATCTCCACCGGCGGCGACCTGATCTCCACCACCCGGGACCTGCACACCTTCATCTCGGCCCTGCTCGCCGGCACGCTGCTACCCGCGCCGCTGCTCGCCGAGATGTGCACCCCACACCCGACAGGCATCCCGAACATGGCGTACGGCCTGGGCCTCTTCGTCCTGACCACGCCCGGCGGCGGCACCGTCATCTGCCACAACGGCGCGGTCGTCGGCCACGCGGCGCTGATGTACAGCACCCCCGACGGCACCCGCACCCTGACCGCGGCCCTGAACTGCGTGGACGACGCCACCCTGTCGATCGGGGCCGCGTTCCAGCAGGCCCAGGACCGGCTGCTCGAGGAGGTCTTCGGGGGCGTGCGAAGCGATCCGGCACCTGCGGCAGGCTGAGCGGATGGAAAACGGGGTCACGATCGGCCAGGCGGCGACGTTCGTCGGCGTCACCGTCAAGACGGTGCGGCACTACCACAAGCTGGGCCTGGTCAAGGAGCCCGGGCGCGATAGGTCGGGATACCGCCGGTACGGGTCGGAAGACCTGCTGCGCCTCGTCCAGGTGCGGGCCCTGGCCGAGGCCGGCGTTCCGCTGGCCGAGATCGCACCCATGCTGGACGCCGACGCCGACCGGTTCGCCGCCGCCCTGGCCGACGTGGAGCGGCAGTTGACCGGGCGGATCGAGGAGCTGATCAGGCGGCGGGACACGCTGCACCGCCTCGCCGACGGCGACCGGGCCCTGCTGCCCGACCGCGCGGCGGCCCTCCTGGAACAGATGCCCGACCTGGGCTTCACCGCGGACGAGGTCGCCGCCACCAGGGAGGGTTGGGTGCTGGCGAAGGCCCTGGTCCCCGAAGGATTCGACGACTACCTGACCCACTTCGAGCATGCGGTACGGGACCCCCGGCTGGTCGCCCTCACCAGGTCGGCGGCCGAGGCCCGGACGTGGGAACCGGACGACCCACGCATCGAGGAGCTGGCGACGGCCGCCGCGGAGCACTACCTCGCCGACCCGGCACTGCTGAGCACGGTGACGGCGCTGCAGGCCCGCACGGACGCGACGGCCCGCTACACGCTGATCGCCCGCCACGGCGAGGAGCCGACGGCCGCCACCGCGCGGTTGACGGCGCTGTTCGAGAGCAGGCTCCGCGCGGCCGGCGTCCGAGTCCCCGTACTCGACCTCCACTGACGACCTGGCCGGCGGCGGGCGGTGGAAACCGGTGCGCCTCGGTGCTTCCGCTCTGCGATCATGGGGTATGGACCTGCGACCGTTGCCGCGGTGTGTGGAGTGTGGGTGGCGGCGGCCGGGGCGGGCGCCGGCCTGTCGGGCCTGCTCGCGGTGGCTCGACGACGATGTCGCGGCCGCGTGGCGGGGCGCCCTGCGCGAGTACGAGGTGGATGACGTCGACGTCCCCGCCTTCGCCGCCACCGTCGTCGCCGATCCGCGGGGCGTCGGGTGGCGGGTGTTGGACGGCGCGCTCGACCATACGGCCTGCTCGACCTGCGGCGCGGCGCTCGGGTCCGGGGCCACGGGGTGCGCCGAGTGCGACACCGCGCACGGGTGGCGGTGGCTCGCCGCGGAGCCGGACCGGCCCGGGGTGCCGCCCGGCAACGAGCACGCGATCCGGGTCGCGACCGCGGTCGCGCGCGTTCCGTACCGTTTCCCGGCGCACATGGTGCCCCGCTACGCCGTCACGCTTCCGCTGTTGATCGCCGGAGGCCTGCCCAGCGGCGCCGACGCCCGCGCGGCCGACCGCTGGCTCGACAACGGCGGCAGCCTCGAAGCCCTCGATGCCGCGGCCGACACCGCGGAGATCACCGGCCTGATCCGGAGCCCCGCGACACCGCAGGGTTCCGTGTGACATCTGAGGACCATGGAGAGCGATCGATCGACGATGACCCTGCGGACGATGGGGCTCGATCCCTGGTCGCGGACCGCCACCCATGATCCGGGCCGTGTGCGCGACCCACCGCGGACCTGGCGAGTGAAGCGCAGCGAGCGATCTCCGGCGGGAGCGACGGTCGTGCCCACTGCGCACCCGGGACAGCCGATTGACCTTGAAGAACTGTCCTGATTGGCTCTTTGCGGTTGGGGCTGAAGGCCTTTCGTTCCAGCCAAAAGGCTTCCCAAAACGAATCCGGCCGACAAACGCGAAGAACAGTCACTTACTGCCGATCGATCCTGCTACAGTCGTGGTTCGCTGGGGAAACGTCGCCGGAAGTCCGCGCAGGGGGCGATGAAATGCCACGTGCGGTCTCGGCCGGCGCTACGCCGCTGGCCACCGCAATTCCGGCCGGGCTCTTCGTCCTGGCCGGGCTGTTCGCCGCAATCGCATACATCGTCGTCGACAACGCCGTCGTCAGTGGAGTCGTGTTCGCGGTCGTCGGCGCGGGGGCGGCTGCCGCTCTCGTCACCGGCGCGCAATGGCATCGGGCTCGGCCGCGGTGGCCATGGTTTCTCCTCGGCGCGGCCTCGCTGTTCTTCGTCGTCGGCGCGATCATGCGACCGTGGGCGTCCGAGCAGAGCGGCACCGCCCAACTGACCGCCGACGCGTTCACCGTGCCCGGATACGTGCTGATGTTCGCGGCTCTGGTCGGCTTCCTCACCGTCAAGCACGGGCCCAAGCGGCACGCCGTCATCGACGGGCTGCTGATCGGGCTCGGCGCCGGGCTGATATTCGCGCTGTTCTTCTCGGTGCCGGCGGCCGGCATAGACGACCGGTCGGCGGCCGTGTCCACGGTGGCCGGGCTCTACCCGATCTTCGACCTGGTCCTCGTGCTGCTCGTCGCGAACGTCGCGTTCACCACCTCGATCCGCGGCCCCAGCTACCTCATGCTCATCGGCTCGATGGTGCTGTTGCTCGCGGGCGACATCGGCTACGCCATCATCGGGCTCAACGGCACCCTCAGCGGCAACCGCTGGGTCGACCTGCCGTTCCTGGTCGGTTTCGTGCTGATCGGGGCGTGCGCGCTGCATCCGTCCATGCGGGACATCGGGCGCCGATCGCCCTTGCCCGTCCAGGCCTGGTCGTGGCGCCGGCTCCTGCTGATCATCCCGGCGCTGGCGGTGCCGTTCGTCCTGATCGCGGTGATCCCCGACCTGAGCCTGCTCGACCGCGTCGTCCTCGCGGTGGGCGGCGCGCTGATGGTGGCGTTGCTGCTGTTGCGGTCGGTGTCGGCGGTGCAGGCGTACGCGGCCGCGCAGCGCGAGTACGAGTACCAGGCCACCCACGACCACCTGACCGCGCTGCCCAACCGGGCGCTGCTGGTCGACCACGTGGGCCAGACGCTCGCGAAGGGGCCCGATCCGGACCGTCCACTATGGTTGTTCTTCCTGGACCTGGACGGGTTCAAGTTGGTCAACGACTCGTGGGGGCACTACGCGGGCGACCGGGTCATCGTCGAGGTGGCCCGCCGGCTGCGCCGCACCGTGCCCACCGGCGCCGCGATCGCCCGGGTCGGTGGCGACGAGTTCGTCATCGCGCACGTCTCGACCGAGGCCGACGCGATCGCGCTGGCCGAGCGCATCCTGGCGAGCCTCACGCTGCCGCTCAAGGCGACCGCGTCCGACGTGGTGGTGTCCGGCTCGATCGGCATCGCCGGTTCGACGGTGGCGGGCGAGCCGAGGACCGACGATGGCGTACGCGACCCGCACGCCGCCGGTTCCGCGCTCGTCACGGCCGAGGGGCTGCTGCGCGACGCGGACACCGCGATGTACCAGGCGAAGGCCGAGGGGCGCGGCCGGTGGGTGCTGTTCGACTCGACCATGCACGACCGGGTACGCGACCGGATCGACATCGAGCTAGCCCTGCGCCACGCTCTCGCGCACGACCAGCTCCGCCTGGCGTACCAGCCGATCGTGCGCCTCGCCGGCGCCCGCCTGACCGGCGTCGAGGCGCTGCTGCGCTGGGAGCACCCGGTGAAGGGCACGATCCCGCCGACCAAGTTCATCCCGGTCGCCGAGGAGACGGGCCTGATCACCGACCTGGGCCGCTGGGTGATGCGCGAGGCGCTGCGCCAGCTCGCCGAGTGGCGCAAGGACGACGTGGTCGGCGAGGACTTCTGGCTGTCGATCAACGTCTCGCCGCGCCAGCTCCGCGACCCACGCCTGCCCGGCGAGCTGGCCGAGGCCCTGGTCGAACACGGCCTGGACGGCTCGTCGGTGATGCTGGAGATCACCGAGTCGGTCATGGTCGACGGCTCGCAGGTCACCGACCAGGTGATGGCCGAGCTGCGCGGCCTGGGCGTACGCCTGGTCGTCGACGACTTCGGCACGGGCTTCTCGGCGCTGGGCTACCTCCGCCGCCACCCGGTCACGGGCGTCAAGATCGACCGCTCCTTCGTCGGCGGCCTGGGCACGAACCCGGAGGACGAGGAGATCGTCCGCGCGGTGGTCGCGATGAGCTCGGCCCTGGGCCTGACCGTGGTGGCGGAGGGCGTCCAGACCCAGGCGCAACGCGACGTCCTGCAGGCGTTGGGCGTCGTGTACGGGCAGGGTTGGCTGTGGGGCCGCCCGCAGGACCCGGAGACCTTCGCGCGGCTACGCCAACCGGCCTCGATCGGGCGAGGGGCGGCGGCCCTGGAACGCGCGGCCCGGACGGTGCCGGACCGGCCGGTCCGGTCGTCGCCGCTGGAGTCGTTCCCGCGGCTGGGCCCGGAGCCGGCCCGCGTCAACGGCGACAGCGAGGCGACCCGCCGCCTGCTGGCGCCCCTCCCGGGCGAGCCGCCCACTCCCGCACCGGTGGTCAACGGGAACGGTGGTCGCGGTGACCGGGAGCAGGCGCCGGATCGGGTGACGAACGTGGCACCGGCCAACGCGGCTTTGAGCGACGCGGCGCAAGCCCGCGCGGCGCGAGACGACGCCGCGCCGGGCGATGCGGTGCAGGCTCACACCGCGCAAGCCGGCGCGGAGCCGGATGAGTCGTCGGAGCAGGACGGCCGTGATCGCCGGTCGCCCACGGAGGCGGACCTGGACGTGGCAGCCGATGCCGCGGCGGCGATCTCGCTGACGATGGGTGGCGAAACCGCCTCCGCCCGCCAGGGCGATGACGATGATGAGGCGGCGCGCGACCGGCCGCGACCGGTGCCCGGCAGCGCGCGGGACTCCAGGCCCGTCGGGATGATCTCGCTCGCCGCGGGCGGCGACCCCGCGGATTCGGCAGAGATCGCCGACTCCGGCGAGGTCAACGGTCGCGCGGTGCTCGCCGGCACAGATGCCGCCAACGGTCGTCCGTTGGACGCGATGACCAACCCGGCGGCAGGCCCGTCGAACGGCAACGCCGGCCCGGGGCACGAACCGGCAACGCCGACGGAGCCCGTGCCGCGTATCCCGGTCAGGAACCGCCGGCGGTCCGCCGGCGAGGCGACACCCGCTCCGCCCGCCGGGGACGCCCAGTCTCCTGACACGGTCGAGGTGGCGCGTCGTGCCGCGAGCGCCGACAGCGACTCCGACGACGACCCGCTTCGCTGATCCCCGGCGCCCTCGCGGCTTCAGGAGGCGGTGGGGAGTTCCCAGCACCAGAAGGCCTGCGTGTCCAGGCGGGTCGGGACCACGTCCGGGGTCAGCGCAGTCAACGTGCGGGTGATCGCCCCGTCCAGGTGGCGTGCCTCGTTGCGGGCGCAGATATCCATCGCCGCGATGCCGGCGTTGGCGCGCACGATCCGCCACATTCGTTCGATCATGGTTTCGAAGACGCCTGAGCCGCGTTGGGAGTCGGCGATGGCGAGGAAGCCCAGGTACCAGACGCGGTGTTCGGCGTAGTGGTCCGGCCAGCGGTGCGCGAAATAGTCCGGGGAGATCAACGGCATCGCGTCCAGGTCGTTCGTGAACGTCGACAGTGCACACAGCGTGCCCTCCGGCGTCAGGGCGACGTATTTCTCCACCCGGTCGTCGGCCATGACCTCGTCGAACTCCGAGCGGTGCATCACGTGTCTCTGCACCGCCGCCCTGCGGAGCTCCTCGAACGCCGTCGTGTAGAGGTGCCAGGCCTCCTCGAGTCGTGTGCCGGTCAGGACCTTCTCGACCTCGACATGCATGAGCCCGCCCGATCTCGATCGACGACCAGCACCGAACGCTACCGAGAAAACCGAAAGATGCAAGGTCATTCACATTATCTGATTGATCACTCAGGCTCGTTTTCCGCCTTTCCGCCGATCATGTACGGGGTCGTGTAGCCCTCATATGCCAGGTGGGCGACCATCCCGTCCGCGGCGTGCGGCAGGTTGTGGCAGTGGTCCATCCAGATGCCGGGATTGTCGGCCTTGAAGGCGATCACATACGTCTCGCCCTCGTCGACGTCCAGCGAGTCCGTCCACCACGGACTGCCCGTCGCCGGCACCCCGTCGCGGGAGAGCACCAGCGCGACGTGCCCGTGCAGGTGCATCGGGTGCACCTCGCCCGAGTCGTTGGTGATGGTCATCCGCACCAGGTCGCCCGCGCGGAACATGAACATCGGCACGTCGGGATAGAGCCGCCCGTTCATCGTCCACCACAGCCCGGGCCGCCCGTCGAGGAAGCCCGGCCACCGGTCGATCGTCAGCGTGAAGTCGCGGTCGAACTGGCTGGTGTCGAGGTCGACGGGCGCCGGCGTGCCGTAGGAGAGCAGGTCCAGCACCGCACCGGCGGGGTCCGCCGCCGGGGCCGCGGCGCCCGGCGGCCCGAGCACCAGCGACGACCCCGCGCCGAGGTCGACCCGGACCGCGGCGCCGGCCGGCGGCGTCACCGACAGGTCGGCCCGGCCCCCGGCCGCGATGACCAGGTCACGGTCGGTCACGTCACCGGGCCCGTGCAGGTCGTGCCCGTCGATCGCCAGCACGCGGTAGGGCGCCCCCGCCACCGCCACCCGCAACGGCCCGTTGTCGGTGTTGACGACCCGGACCCGCGTCGGCACCCCGGCCGCGGCCGCGACCCGCCGCTCCCCCGTCGCCCCCTGCACCGTCCGCCGCCCGTCATAGGTGTGCACCTGGGCGACGACATCCGGCGAAGCGGCGCCGGGCAGCACCACCAACGCCCCGAACAGCCCACCTTTCACCTGTTCGTGGGACACCTGATGGGAGTGGTACCAGAAGGTCCCGGCATCGGTCACCCGGAACCGGTAGGTGTGGCGCCCGCCGACCGGCACCGCGTCCTGGGTCACCCCGGCCACGCCGTCCTCGGCGTTGGGCACCCGCACCCCGTGCCAGTGCAGGGCCACCCCGTCGGCCACCGACTCGTTGACCAGCGTCACCGCGACCACGTCACCGACGGTCGCCCGGATCTCGGGCCCCGGCGACCCACCGTTGAGCGTGTAACCGGTGACCTGCTCCCCGCTGGCCAGCGCGAACGACCCGGCCCGCGCGGTCAGCGTCATCGCCACCGCCGGCGCCACGTCGACCGGCCCGGTCAAGGTCGCGACCGAGACCCCGCCCCCGTGCTGGTGCCCGCCCCGCGGCACCGGCCCGCCCCCGTAGTCGGCGACACCCATGTCCATGACGGAGTACGTGGACGGCAGCCGGCTGTCGTACCAGAGATAACCGAGCGTGCCGACCAGCACCAGCGACAACCCGATCGCGCCCCAGCGCAGCAACCGCCGGCCGAGAACCCGGGGCCCGGCAGCCTCCGCACCGCCGGTTGGTTCGACCGTATCCAGGGCAGCCTTGTCGGCCCCGGCCGAGCCAACTGCCTGCTCGGCCGGGTCGTGCAACGCCGTCATGCGCCCGCGGGAACCCCGGGGTCACCCACCGGAGCGGCGGCGACGGGGGTCTCGGGCCGGTTGGCACGCGCGCCCGCCATGCCGGCGACACCCGCGATCGCGAACGCGTTGAGGGCGTGCAGCATGCCCACGACCGGCGCCCCGAAGGACGCGAACGCGAGCGCGATCTGTAGGACCACCAGCCCGACGACGGCCCAGGCCAGCGCCACGCCGCCGCGCACCCTGGCGAAGAACGAGACGATGCCGAAGAGCAGCGCGAGCACGGGAATGACCATCATGCCGACGGCCGAGTGCACGACCGCGCCGGCGTTGGCCTCGGAGTCCTCGGTGAACGGGACGCCGTCACCGGCCTTGTTGATGATGTCGAACGCGCTCCAGGCGATGACCAGGACCTGCACCACCACACCGAGGGCGATCAACCGGGACAGCCAGACGTAGAGCGACCGCATCGTGAACCCCGTCCGCAGAAGTCGAAGTTGGACGCGATGACTCTATGACCGGGGTACGACGGTTCCGTACTCGGCCGGGAGTATCCGGGTGTACGCCCGGCGACGTATCACAACGCCTGCCGCAGCCACTCCTCCACGCCCGCGATGTGCACGGTCGCCCACGACCGGGCGAGCTCCGGCTCCCCCGCGGCGATCGCGTCGACGATCGCCTGATGCTGTTCGCGGGTCTTGTCGACGGCCCCCTCCTGGGTGAGCCCGCGCCAGATCCGGGCCCGCGTCGTCGGCCCCGACAACCCGTCGATCAACGAGCACAGGGCGGCGTTGCCGGACCCGGCCGCGATCGCACGGTGGAACTCGAGGTCGTTGGCGACCAGCGCCTCCACGGACGGCGCAGGACCGAGCTCATCGAGTACGCGCTGCAGCTTGGCCACCTCCGGCTCGGTCATCCGCCGGGCGGCCAGCGCCGTCGCCGCCGGTTCCAGGATCCGGCGGACCTCGAGGAACTGCAGCACCGTGTCGTCGCGGTGGAAGTCGACCACGAAGCTGAGCGACTCGAGCAGCAGGTCCGGCGAGAGGCTGGTGACGTACGTGCCGTCACCCTGGCGTACGTCGAGCACCTTGATGATGGAGAGCGCCTTGACCGCCTCGCGCAACGAGTTGCGGGACAGCCCGAGCCGCTCGGCGAGGTCGGCCTCCTTGGGGAGACGGTCTCCGGGGCCCAGGGCCCCGGAGACGATCATCTCCTTGATCTTGTCGATCGCTTCGTCGGTCAGCGCCACCGCGCGGCCCCCTCAGTCCTGGGCCTTGCCCGTCGTCACCCGGGCCAGCATCAGCGCGACCAGGATGATCAGGCCGTAGATGGCCTGGATCCACTGCGCCGAGACGCCGGCGAGCGTGAGGATGTTGTTGATCAGGCCGAGCACGACGACGCCGCAGAGCGCGCCGAACAGCGTGCCCTTGCCGCCCTCCATGCTCACCCCACCGATCACCGCCGCGGCGAACACCGTGAAGATCATGCCGTTGCCCTGCGCCGACGCGACCGAACCGAGCCGGCCGGTCATCAGCAGGCCCGCCAGCGCGGCGAGCAGGCCACCGACGATGAACACCACGAAGATCACGCGGTCGGCCCGGATGCCGGCCGCGCGGGCGGCGTCACGGTTGCCGCCGATGGCGTACACCGCACGCCCGTGCCGGAACCACCCGAGCACCGCGATCCCGATCGCGAACAGCACCGCGCAGATCCAGATCGAGGCCGGCAGGCCGAGCCAGACCGCGTTGCCCAGGTAGAGCACCGACGACGGCAGTTCGAACAGGTTCTGCCCGCCGGTGATGCCGATCTGCAGGCCGCGCAGCACGATCAGCATGCCGAGCGTGACGATGAACGCCGAGAGCCCGAACCGCAGGATCAGCATCCCGTTGAACGCGCCGATGGCCACGCCGACGAGGAGGCAGATCGGGATCGCCAGCGCCGCGGACCACTCGGTGCCCAGCCCGTTGCTGGCCGCCGGGATGACCAAGGCGACGGCGAGCGCCGGTGCGAGACCGACGGTCGACTCGAGCGACAGGTCGAACCGGCCGCCGATCAGGATGATCGCCTCGGCCAGCACGAGCAGCGATAGTTCCGTCTGCTGCTGCAGCACGTTGATGATGTTGGCGCTGCTCAGGAACACCGGGTCGATCAGAGCACCGACCAGGACCAGAACGATGATCGCGGGTACGAGCGCCAGGTCCCGCATCCGCGCGAGCCGCGGCCCCCGCAACCGGCGCGCGGCAGGCGCATCCGGCGTAGCGACGGGCGCGGTCGTGGTGCCGCTCATGACTCCGCTCCTTCTGCTGAAACACCTTTGCCGGCCCGTGAGCCGCCTTCACCGGCGGCCGCCCCGCCGTCGTCGTCGACGCCCTCGACCGCGGCGACCACCTGTGCGTCGTCCCAGCCGTGGGCCAGGGTGGCCGTGATCCGGCCGTGGAACATGACCAGCACCCGGTCGCAGTGGCGCAGGTCGTCGAGTTCGTCCGAGATCATCAGGACGCCCGTGCCACCGTCGGCCGCCGCGCGGACCGCGCCCAGCAGCGACTCCTTCGAGCGCACGTCGACACCGGCCGTCGGGTTGATCAGCACCAGCACCTTCGGGTCCGTCGACAGCGCGCGGGCCAGCACCACCTTCTGCGCGTTGCCGCCCGACAGGCTCGACACCGGCGCGTGCGGGCTCTCGGTCCGGATGTCGTACTTCCGCACCATCTCCGCGGCCACCGCCGCCCGCCGCCGCGGCACGACGACGCCCGCCGGGCCCAGCCGGTCCGCGATCGGCAGCGTCGCGTTCTCCGCCACCGACAGCAGCGGCACCAGGCCCTCGCGGTGGCGGTCCTCGGGCACGAGCCCGATCCCGGCCCGCAACGCCGCCGGCACCCCCGCGCCAACCGGCGCGGAGCCCACCGACACCGTGCCCCCGTCGGCGCGACGCAACCCGCCGACGGTCTCGGCCAGCGACACCTTGCCGCTGCTCCCGGAGCCGGTCACCCCCACGATCTCCCCGGCGCGCACCGACAGGTCGATCCCCGTGTACGCGCCGGCGAGGGTGAGGCCCGACAGCGTCAGCGCGGCCGCGGCCGACGACGGCACCGACCGCGGCGCGACGGACGTGAGCCCGACCGCCTCGCCGGTCATGGCGGAGACCAGAGCGTCGTGCCCGACCGCCGACACCGGCTCGGTGAGCACCCACCGGGCGTCCCGCAGCACGGTGACCGTGTCGCACACCTCGTAGACCTCGCGCAGGTGGTGCGAGATGAACAGCATCGTCACGCCGGCCGCGGACAGTGCCCGCATCCGGGTGAAGAGCCGCTCGATCGCGGTCGCGTCGAGCCGCGCGGTCGGCTCGTCGAGGATGATGAACCGCGCGCCGACGGAGAGCGCCCGGGCGATCTCGACGAGCTGTCGCTGCTCGACGTTGAGGTCCCCGGCCAGCGCGCCCGGATCGACCGCGACGCCGTACTCCTCCAGCAGCGACGCGGCCCGGCGGCGCACGGAACCCCAACGGATCACACCAAAACCGGCCTGCCGGTTGAGGAACAGGTTCTCCGCCACCGACAGGGTCGGGATGATGGTGGACCGCTGGTAGACGCAGGCCACCCGGCGGCGCCAGCCGTCGCGGTCGGACGGTGCCGGCGCCGGCTCGCCGCCGAACGACACCGTGCCCTCGTCGGCCCGCTGCAGCCCGGTGAGCACCGACACCAGCGTCGACTTGCCGGCGCCGTTGCGGCCCACCAGGGCATGCGTCTCACCCGGGCGCACCGTGAGAGACACATCGGACAGTGCGGTGGTCGCGCCGAAGCGCTTGGTGATCTGGTTGGCCGAGACGGCCGGGGGCGGGGCGCCAGCCCCACTCCCGGCCGCGTCGGAGAGCACTGCGGTCATCACTTCCCGATCTGGTTGCCCCACAACGACGCGTCGTCGACGTTGTCCTTCGTCACGAGCGGCGCCGGCAGCTGGTCCTCGAGCACGCCGTTGCCGACGTCGATGATGGTGCTGTCGTGGTCGGTAGGTCCAGGGGTGAACGTCTTCCCCTCGACCGCGGCCTTCGCGTAGAAGAGCGCGTACTTGGCGTAGAGGTCGGCCGGCTGCGAGACGGTGGCGTCGATCTCGCCCTTGCGGATCGCCTCGAACTCCTGCGGGATGCCGTCGTTGGAGACGATGAAGATGTGCTTCGGGTCGGTCGGCGGCACCAGCAGGTTCTTGGACTTCAGCAGCTGCAGGGTCGGCGCCAGGAACACGCCGCCGGCCTGCATGTAGATGCCGTTGATGTCAGGGTGCTGGGCGAGCCGGGTCTGCAGGGCGGCGGACGCCTTGGCGCCCTCCCACTCGGTCGGCTCCTCGAAGACCGTGATGCCGGGGAACTTGCTCTTCATGCACTCGGCGAACGCCTCGGACCGGTCGCGGCCGTTGACCGACGAGAGCGAGCCCTGGAACTCGACGACCTTGCCCTTGCCGCCGAGCTTCTCACCGAGGAACTCGCACGCCTTCTGGCCGTAGGCGCGGTTGTCGGCCCGCACCACCATGAAGACCTTGCCCTTGTCGGGCCGGGTGTCGACGGAGACGACGGGGATCTTCTTGCTCTCCAGCGTCGCCAGCGTCGAGGCGATCGCGCCCGTGTCCTGCGGCGCCATCACGATCGCCTTGGCGCCCTGGGCGGTGAGCGCCTGGGCGTTGGCGACCAGCTTCGCGATGTCGTTCTGCGAGTTGGTCGGCGTCATCAGGTTGATGCCGCTCTCCTGCGCGTACTGCGGAATGTACTTCGCGTAGGAGTTCCAGAAGTCGGAGTCGGCCCGGGGCAGGTCGACGGCGATCTGGGCGCTCGCGTTGCCGGTGCCACTGCCACCGGACGAGGCGGGCTCGGACGAGTTGCAACCGGCGGTCGCCGTGACGAGCGCGGCGGCGAACGCCACACCGACGACGGCGCGTCTCTTCAGGTTCATCACTGTCCTCTGTGGTGGGGAGAGGGATGGGTAGGGGTGGTGCGGGTCAGACGGCGCGCGACCAGGCCGGCCCGTCGGGGAAGGCGAACCGGGCCCGGCTTTCGGGGCGCATCGTCGAACTGAAGCCGGGCGCCTGGGGTGCCAGGTAACGACCGGCGCGGATCTGCACGGGATCGAGGAAATGCTCGTGGAGGTGGTCCACGTACTCGATGACACGGTTGTCCATGGAGCGGGACACCGCGACGTAGTCGAACAGCGAGAGGTGCTGCACCAGCTCGCAGAGGCCGACGCCGCCGGCGTGCGGGCAGACGGGGACGCCGAACTTGGCCGCGAGCAGGAGGATCGCGATGTTCTCGTTGACGCCGGCCACCCGGGCGGCGTCGAGCTGCACATAGGACACCGCGCCGAGCTGGAGGAGCTGCTTGAAGACGACCCGGTTCTGCACGTGCTCGCCGGTGGCGACCGGGACAGGGGCGATGCCGCGGGCGATCGCCGCGTGCCCGACGACGTCGTCGGGGCTGGTCGGCTCCTCGACCCACCAGACGTCGTACGGAGCCAGCGCGCCGACCCAGTCGATGGCGTCGCCGACGTCCCACCGCTGGTTGGCGTCGACAGCGATCCGGATGTCGGGGCCGCACACCTCGCGGGCGATCCGCAGGCGGCGGACGTCGTCGGCCAGGTCGGCGCCGACCTTCAGCTTGATCTGGGCGAACCCGGCGTCGACGGCCTCCCGGCACAGCCGGCGCAGCTTGTCGTCGTCGTAGCCGAGCCAGCCCGGCGAGGTGGCGTAGGCCGGGTAGCCGTGCGCGAGCAGCTCGGCGACCCGCTCCTCACGTCCCGACGCGCCCGGCTGCAGCAGCGCGAGTGCCTCGCCCGGGGTCAGCGCGTCGGTCAGGTAGCGGAAGTCGACGAGGGAGACGAGCTCCTCGGGCGGCATCGAGCCCAGGAGCTGCCAGAGCGGCAGGCCCGCCTGCTTGGCCTTGAGGTCCCAGAGCGCGTTGACCACGGCCGAGATGGCCATGTGCATGACGCCCTTCTCCGGCCCCAGCCAGCGCAGCTGCGAGTCGTGCACCAGCTCGCGCCAGAACGCGCCCAGGTCGTCGAGGACGTTCTTGACGAGGCGGCCGGCCAGGTAGGGCCGCAGCGCGGCGATCGCGGCCGTCTGCACCTCGTTGCCGCGCCCGATGGTGAACGCGAACCCGTGCCCTTCCGGCTCCACTGGCTGGTCGGTGCGCAGCACCACGTAGGCGGCGGAGTAGTCCGGGTCGGGGTTCATCGCGTCGGAGCCGTCGAGCTCGCGCGAGGTCGGGAACCGCACGTCGTAGGTGTCCAGCGACACGAAGCGGGCGGTCATCGATGATCCTCACGCGCATTCATAGATCCGATGTTTACCAGGTGGTCGGATGTATGGCAAGACCTTCGATCTCCACAAAGGAAGAATCGCCCCGTCACCGAGGCGATTCATCCAATCTATGCGTGAGCGACGTCAGACCAGGTCGAACTTCTCCCACGGCCCGATGGCGGCACGGTTGGCGATCAGCGAGGCCGCGCCCGCGTTCTCCGCGACCACGTACATGCCGTTGACGGTCGCCCGCAGGCTCTCACTGCCGTCGGAGTTGCGGACCAGCGTGAACGTCTCCCACGACCCGGCCGTGGCCCGGTTCGCGACGAGCGCGCCCGCGCCGGCGTTCTCCGCGCAGACGAACATGTTGTTGGCCCGCGACCGCAGCGCCACGTTGCCACCGCCCAGGTCGACCACGTCGAACCGCTCGGTCGCGCCCGCCGTCGCCTTGTTGGCGATCAGCGGTGTCGTGCTGTTCGCCGCGCTGACGAACTGGTTGTTGGCCAGCGCCTTCAGCGTCGACCCACCGGTCGGCGGCGTGCCGCCCGAGTTGATCGTGTACGCGTCCAGGTCGAACAGGTTGCCCGCCCCGCCCTTGAACACGAAGAACAGCTGGGTCGACCCGGACGGCACGTTCGTCAGGTTGGCCGTCACGTTGGCGTAGGTCTCCCAGCCACCGGTCGGGCCGACCGTCAGCGTGCCGTGCAGCGGGCCGGTCTGCGAGCCGCTGCGCACCTCGATCGTGCCGCCGATGGTGCCGGAGGCGACCCGCGCGGTGATGCTCGTGGCACCCGACAGGTGGTACGGCCGGAACGAGATCCAGTCGTTGTTGTCGATGTAGCCCGCCGTCGCGCCACCCTCGGCCGCCGCGTGGTTGGCGATCTGCACGCCACCGGACTGGGCCGCGAAGTGCTCGCCCTGGCGGTGCCGGGGCTGCAGGACCTTCTGGTTGGTCGTGGTCAGGCCGCCGTTGTCGGTGTACGACGCGACGAAGATGCCGAAGATGTTGGCTGCCGCGTCGTGCTCGCCGTCGGTGGGCACGGTGAGCGTCCCGGAGCAGCCGGTCTTCGAGGTGATCTGGTGCGAGTGGTTGTCGTGGCCGAGGAAGTAGGTCACCGACACCCGCGCGCAGTTGATGGTGCCGTCCTCAGGATCGGAGACGCTCACCGTGTACGGGATGGTGTCGCCGAAGTTGAACAGCGCGCCATCGGCCGGGGCGCTGAGGTTGACCGTCGGCGCCGAGTTGCCCACGGTGACGACCAGGCTCGCGGTGCCGGAGAGCCCCGTCGGGTCGGTGACCCGCAGCGTCGGCGTGAACGTGCCGTTGCTGTTGTAGGTCTTGGTCGGGTTCGCCGCCGTCGAGGTGGTGCCGTCGCCGAACGTCCAGAGGTACGACAGTGCGCCGCCCTCCGGGTCCGACGACCCCGCCGACGAGAAGGTGATCGTCAGCGGCGCCGGGCCCGACGTCCGGTTGGCCGAGGCCACCGCGACCGGGCTGCGGTTGCCGCCGCCGATGTACTCGATCCGGTACAGCGCCTGGTTGTTGGAGCCCGTGCCGTAGTCGAGCACGTAGAGGGCGCCGTCCGGCCCGAAGGCCATGTCCATGACCTGGGTGCCGTCCCACGGGAAGTCCGAGATCTCGCCGTACGTCCCGTTGCTGTTGACCGCGATGGCCTTGATCCACTGGCGGCCGTACTCGCCGGCGAAGTAGCGGCCGTCGAGCGACTGCGGGAACTTCACGGCCGAGTTCAGGGACGCGTTGTAGCGGTAGACCGGGCCGCCCATGGGCGACTCCGAGCCACCGCCGAACTCGGGCGGGGTCCCTTCGAAGCCGTACCGGATCCAGGCCGGCTTCGCGGCGGGCAGCGTCGTCAGGCCGGTGTTGCGGAACGAGTTGTTGGTCGGCCCGCCCGCGCAGTTGTATTTGGCCTGGGACGGCCCGCTCGGGAACGTGTACTCGTTGTAGGTCTCGGTCGTCGTGTTGTTGCCCGTGCAGTACGGCCAGCCGTAGAAGCCCGGACCGGTGATCCGGTTGAACTCGACCTGGCCGCCGGGGCCGCGGTTGGGGTCGGCGGCACCCGCGTCCGGGCCGTAGTCGCCGAGGTAGACGATGCCGGTCGGCTTGTCGACGCTCATCCGGAACGGGTTCCGGAAGCCCATCGCGTAGATCTCCGGACGGGTGTTGGCCGTGCCCGGCGCGAACATGTTGCCGGCCGGGATCGTGTAGCCGCCCGCCGCCGTCGGCTTGATCCGCAGCACCTTGCCGCGCAGGTCGTTGGTGTTGGCCGACGAGCGCTGCGCGTCGAACTGCGGGTTGCGGTTGGTCCGTTCGTCGATCGGGGTGTACGCGCTGCTCTCGAACGGGTTCGTGTCGTCGCCGGTGGTCAGGTAGAGGTTGCCGGCCGCGTCGAAGTCGATGTCGCCACCGACGTGGCAGCACTGCCCGCGGTCGTTGGCGACGGTCAGCGTGACGACCTGGCTGCCCATGTTGAGCGTGTTGTCGGCGTTGAGGGTGAACCGCGACAGGTTGAGCTGGCCCTTCCACGCGTTGAAGTCGGCCGCGGTGCCGGTCGTCGGCGCGTCACCGCCCGGTGTCGACAGCGGCGGCGAGTAGTAGATCCAGACGTGCCGGTTGGTGGCGAAGTTCGGGTCGACGGCGACGCCCTGCAGGCCCTCCTCGTCGTGGGTGTAGACGGGGATGGTGCCGGCCACCTTGGTGTTGCCGGCGGGGTCGGTGACGCGGACCGTGCCGTTGCGGGCGGTGTGGATGACCGTGCGGTCGGGCAGCACGGCCAGCGACATGGCCTCGCCGATCTCGGCCGAGCCGACGGCGAGCTGCACGGCCTGGTAGTCGGCCGGCGGGATGGGAGCCGCGGCGGCGGGTGCCGCGGCCGTGGTCACCGCCAGCGTGGAACTGGCGGCGCCGAGCAGGCCGACGGCGAGCAGCCGCGACCAGCGCCGGGGGTTGGGGCGCATGGGCGTTCCTTTCATGATCCGTAGACCTCGAGCTCCCACAGGGAGTAGCCGTACTGGGTGAGGGCCCGCTGGGTGCCGTTGACGCGGACGTAGCGGGCGGTGGGCGGGGTGGCGAGGGTGACGTCGTCGACGGCGCCGTCACCGGTCGTGGTGGCGTAGGCGGTGGTCCAGGTCGAGCCGTTGGTCGAGGTCTGGATCTGGTACGCCCGCGCGAAGGCGGCTTCCCACTGGAGCCGGACGCGGTTGACGGTCCGCGCCGAGCCGAGGTCGACCGTGATCGACTGCGGGTCGCTGTAGGCGGAGCCCCAGCGGGTGCCCGTGTTGCCGTCGACCGCGTTCGCGCCGGCGTGGGCCGATCCGGGCTCCACACTGGACACGCTCACCGGCTGGCTCCGGGAGAGAAGGGAAGGCCCGCCGCCCGGCGTGCCGTACACGTTGAAGTCCCACAGCGAGTAGCCCCACTGGGTGCCGCGCTGCGTCCCGTTCATCCGCACGTAGCGCCCGGTGCCGGAGAGCGTGAGGTCGTCGACCCCGCCGTCGCCGGTCGTGGTCGAGTAGACCGTCGTCCAGGTCGAGTTGTTCGGCGACGTCTGGATCTGGTACGCCCGGCCGTACGCGGTCTCCCAGTTGAGCCGCACGCGGGAGAGGTTGTAGGACTGCCCGAGGTCCACCGTGATCGACTGCGGGTCGGTGTAGAGGCTCCCCCACCGGGTGGCCGGGTTGCCGTCGGTGGCGTGAGCGGCGAGGTTCCCGCCCTCCACGCTGGACACGGCTACCGGCCTGCCCTGCGCGATGTCGGTGGCCGGCGGGTTGCCGCCGCCCGCCTTGATCCGGATGTTCCGATAGTTGATGTCGAGCCCGGCGCCGTCGTTCTGCACGCCGATGTAGCCGTTGGCGATGGCCCGCGGCGACTGGTAGTCGTTTATCTTGACACCGTTGAGCCAGATCTCCACCCGCTGCCCGTGCACGCCGATCTCGTAGGTGTTCCACGACCCCGGCGGGTTCAGCGCCGCGTCCCGCAGCGCGTAGTTCGGCCCCTGGAAGCTGTAGACGCTGCCGGTGGTCCGGGTCGGGTCGGCGTCGGTGGCGTCGACCTGGATCTCGTGACCCTGGTTGACCGGGTTCCACGGGTCGCCCGCCGGGTCCGGGAACCCGATGAACACACCGCCGTTGTCGTCGCCCGGCATCATCCAGTCGACCTTCAGCGAGTAGTCGCTGAACGTCCGCACCGGATACCAGAGCAGGCCCATCCCGCCGACCGAGCTGAGCGTGCCGTTGGCCAGGCTGAAGCTGCCGGCGCCGATCTGCCGCCAGTTGTTCAGGCTGGCCTGCGTGCCGTCGAACAGCGCCGTGTAGCCGGTCTCCGGGCGGCAGTCGGCCGGCCGGTTGTTGGCCGCGATCTGGATGCCGCCGAGCAGCATCCGGGTGAAGTTGGCGTCGGCGTAGGCCTCTTCGACGTGCCCGAGACCCGTGTACCAGGACCGTCCACTACCGACGTTCTTGCACCAGGTGATCGGGTGGTCACCACCCATCGAGCCACCGGAGTACGAGGACTCGTCGAGGCTGGCCAGCACCTTGGCGGTCGACCGGGGGTTGGTGCGGTAGTTGTACCACTCGTCGAGCCGGGACCAGGTCGCCGGCAGGTGCGCCGTCGAGGCGTTGCCCCGGTCCTCGACCCGGATCGTCGCGGTCTGGTTGGCCGGGTGCGACTGGAACCAGGCGCCGACGAGGTCGCCGTAGAACGCCCAGTCGTACTCGGTGTCGGCCGCGGCGTGCACGCCGACGAACCCACCGCCACCGGTGATGTAGCTCTGGAACGCCGTCTGCTGGGTCGCGTTCAGCACGTCGCCGGTGGTGGAGAGGAAGACCACCGCCTGGTACTGCGCGAGGTTCGCGGTGGTGAACTGGTTGGCGTCCTCGGTCGCGGTGACCGTGAAGCCGTTCTGCGACCCTAGTTGCTGGATGGCCGCGATGCCGTTGGGGATCGAGGAGTGCCGGAAACCGGCCGTCTTGGAGAACACCAGAACCCGGGTGAGCGGGCCGGCCGAGGCCGGTGCCACCACCGATAGCAGGCTCGCCACGAGGGCGACCACCACGGCGGCGGCGAAGGCGCGGATGCGCATGCTGTTGGCTCCTAAAGGCGTTGAGGGCGTGGGGCCCGGCCGTCGGCGCGACCGGACCCCACGCGGCTGGGTGCTCCGGCCTTACGGCAGCGTCCAGTTCTGGGCGCCGGTGCCGTTGCAGTCGTAGATCTGCAGCTGGGTTCCGTTGGTGGTGTTCGAGCCGGGGATGTCGAGGCACTTGTTGGACTGCGGGTTGCGCAGGCCGCCGTTGGCGGCGGTCACCCACTGCTGGGCGCCCGTCCCGTTGCACGTATAGAGGTGGATCTTCGTGCCGTTGGTCAGGCCGCTGGACTGGACGTCCATGCACTTGCCGAGTGAGCGGATCGTGCCGTCGGTGCCCACTGTCCAGGTCTGGTTCGTCGCGCCGTTGCAGTCCCAGATCTGGATCTTCGTGCCGTCGGCGGTGGCGCCGCCGTTGACGTCGGCGCACTTCCCGAGCGCCCGGATGGCACCCGTGCGCGGCCCGCCGCCACCGACCGGCGTCGAGACACCGGCGCCGAGGAACGTGTAGCTGTCGAGGTCGAGGAACGCACCGCTGCCGCCCGTGAACACGATGTAGAGGTCGTGCGTGTTGTCGTCGGGCTTGGTCACCGGCACGGTGATGTCGCGGTAGGTGTCCCACGAACCGGTGCCGGGCACCGCGACCCGCGCGACCTCCGGCCCCGTGGTCGAGTCGTAGCGGAACGAGACCGTGCCGCCCGCGCCGCCCGAGGAGACCCGGGCCCGGACCTGGGTGATCCCCTTGAGGCTGACGGCGTGGTGCCGCACGTACTCGCCGTTCTGGATGTCACCGAGCCGCTTGCCACCCTCGGCCCCGGAGGCGTTGATGACCTGCGGGCCGTTGAGCGTCGTGTAGTGCTCGGCCTGCCATTGCTTGGGCCAGAGGGTGATCTCCTTCTCGCCGGTCAGCGGCACCGTCCCGGTCGCGCCCCGGTCGGTGTAGCTGGACCGCAGCACGAAGAACAGCGTCGAGTCGGGGCCGGCGTGCACCGGGCCGGTGTTGACGGTGAACCCGCAGCCGGTGCCCTGACCCTCCTCGTGCGCGTGCTCCTGGTGGCCGAGCGCGGCCCGGATCACCACGTTGCCGCAGGCGATCGTGCCGTCCTGCGGGTCGGTCGCCGTGGCGGTGGTGGTGACGTTCTCGTCCCACGAGATCATGCCGCCGGCCGGCACGCCGTTCAGCGTGACCGTGGGGCGGTTGTTGCCGACGACGATCGGCAGCAGCGTGGTGCCGCTGCGGCCGGTGCCGTCGTTGACCGTCAGCCGCGCCCGCTTGTCGCCGACCGTGGTGTAGGTGTAGGTCGGGTTGGCCGCGGTCGAGTCGACCGTGCCGTTGTTGTCGAAGTCCCACTGGTAGGTCAGCGGGTTGCCGTCGGGGTCGGTGCTGCCCGCGCTGGAGAAGGTGACCTGCAGCGGGGCGAGGCCGTTGTCCCGGTTGGCCGACGCGACGGCGACCGGTGCCCGCCCGCCGGCGACGTAGTTGATCTTGTAGAGGCCGGCCGCCACGTCACCGGAGAAGTAGCCGTTGCCGTACTCGAGCAGGTAGAGCGACCCGTCCGGGCCGAACTCCATGTCGATCGGGTGCACGAGTTGCATGCCGGCCAGCACCGGCTCGATCACCGTCGGGTTGCCGGTGACGGGGTTGCCGTTGTCGAACTGGACCTCCTTGATCCAGTTGCGGCAGTACTCGGAGATCAGCCACTTGTTGTCGTAGTACTGCGGCCATTTCACGTCCGAGACGAGGTTCGGGTCGTAGTGGTAGACCTCGGTGTGGTTCGGCGAGCCGCAGCCGCCCGGGTTGTCCAGGGCCGGCCACTCGCGGCTGCCGCCGTGCTGCTCCCAGACCAGCGCCGGCTTCGTCGGCGGGAGTTGCTGCAGGCCGGTGTTGCGCGGCGAGTTGTTGACCGGGCCGGTCGAGCCGCCGCACGGGAACCAGCCGCGCGGCGCGTTGGCGGCGAAGTCCCAGTCGTTGTAGGCGACGTTCGGCCCACCGCAGTACGGCCAGCCGTAGTTGCCGGGCGCGGTGGCGCGGTTGAACTCGTCGTAGGCCGCCGGGCCGCGGTTGGCGACCGTCGCACCGGCGTCGGGCCCGACCTCGCCCCAGTAGAGGGTGTTGTTGGCCTTCTTGTCGACCCAGATCCGGTACGGGTTCCGCGTGCCCATGATGTAGATCTCGGGGCGTGTCCCGGCCGTGCCCTGCGCGAACAGGTTGCCGCTCGGGATCGTGTAGGTGCCGTTCGCCTGCGGCTTGATCCGGTTGATCTTGCCACGCAGGTCGTTGGTGTTGCCGCTCGTCCGCTGGGCGTCGTACTGCGCGTCGCGGTTCGTGCGCTCGTCGATCGGCGCCATGCCGGCCGAGTCGCCGCCGGAGTTGGTGTTGTCGCCGACCGCGAAGTAGAGGTTGCCGGCGGTGTCCCAGGTCATCGAGCCTGCGCTGTGGCAGCAGAGCCGCCGCTCCGTGGGCCACTCGATGATCATGTCCTCGGACGCCGGGTCGATGGCATTCGTGCCCGCGTTGAAGGTGAACCGGGAGATCCGGTTGACCAGTGTGGACTGGGCCGGCGAGTAGAAGAGGTAGAGCCAGCGGTTCGTGGCGAAGCCGGGATCGAGCGTGATGCCGATCAGGCCGTCCTCGAACCGGGCGTCCAGCGCCAGCGTGAGCGCGACCGTCGTCGTCCGGGTGGTGGGGTTGTAGAGGCGGACCTGGCCGCCGCCGGACGACGTGCCGCGGTTGATGTAGAAGACCTTCTGGTCGGGCGCCACCGCGAGCTCGATGGGCTCGCCCATCGAGGTGCCGCCGTCGAGCTTGACCTTCTCGAACAGGTTGGTCGCGGGCGGCGCGGCGGCTGCGGGCGTCTGGGTGACGGTCAGCGCCGCCAGGCTGGCGGCCATGAGCATGGCGGCGAAGAGCGCGCCCAGGAGGCGCGGTCTGCGGCGCAGGGACGTACGTCGCATGTGGATGCTCCCGTGGTGGGTAGGGGTTGCGGAGCATGGGCGAGACCGTTGCCCGCACGGCCGACGCGGCCGTGCGGGACGACGGACGATTGGAACGGTCCGTTGTTATACGGAAACCGTTAACAACGGACCGTTCCTTAGCTCAGGGCGAACTTCTCCCAGGGGCCGATGGCGGTGCGGTTGGCGATCAGGGCCGCGGCGCCGGCGTTCTCGGCCACCACGTAGCGGCCGTTCGCCTGTGCGCGGAAGCTGACCGTGCCGTCGGAGTTGTTGACGCGCGCAAAGGTCTCCCAGCCGCCCACGGCCGCCCGGTTGGCGATCAGCGGGTTGGCGCCCGCGTTCTCCGCGCAGACGTACATGCCGTTGGCCTTCGAGCGGAGTGCGACGTTGCCCCCGCCGAGGTCGATGACGTCGAAGCGCTGCGCGGTGGTGGACGCCGCGGTCGCGTTCGCGATCAGGTTGCCGGAGCCGGCGGTGACGAACCGGTTGTTGGCCAGCGCGCGCACCGCCGTGCCGGTCACCGGTGGCGTCGTGCCCGGCGTGCAGGTGGCCGTCACCGCGCCGCCCGCCCACTGGATGCCGCCGAGCAGCATCCGGGTGAAGTTCGACTCGGTGTACGAGGCCTCGGTGTGCCCGAGTCCGGTGTAGAACGACCGGCCGCCGCCGTAGTTCTGGCACCAGGTGATCGGGTGGTCACCCATCGAGCCACCGCTGTAGGTGGCCTCGTCGAGCCGCACGAGCACGCGTACGTTCGGCCGGGGGTTGGTCCGGTAGTTGTACCACTCGTCCGAGCGGGTCCAGTTGGCCGGCAGGTGCGCCGACGCCGGGTTGGTGGTGTCCTCGACGCGCAGCGTCGCCTGCTGGATCGCCGGGTGCGACTGGAAGTAGGCGCCCACGAGGCCGCCGTACCAGGCCCAGTCGTACTCGGTGTCCGCGGCCGCGTGCACGCCGACGTAGCCCTTGCCGCTGGCGATGTAGGACTGGAACGCGGTCTGCTGCGTCGCGTTCAGCACGTCGCCGGTCGTCGAGAGGAAGACCACGACCTGGTACTGCGCCAGGTTCGCGGTCGTGAACTGGTTGGCGTCCTCGGTCGCCGTGACCGTGAAGCCGTTCTGCGACCCGAGTTGCTGGATGGCCGCGATGCCGTTGGGGATCGACGAGTGCCGGAAACCGGCCGTCTTCGAGAACACCAGGACCCTGGTCACTGGCGCCGCCGATGCCGGTGCCGCGTACAGCGCGGCCACCAGCACCACGGCGAGCCCGACCAGGGCTGCCGCCAAACGTCTCAACACTGCGCTCCTCCGATGGGGGTTGGATCGGAGCCGGGCCGCCGACGCTCGGCATGGGACGGGGGTGGTGCGGGGCCAGGGTGTGCCACTCCCCTGGCCCCCGTTGCGGTGGGTTCAGCCCGCGACGAGCGTGAACTTCTCCCACGGTCCGATGGCGTCGCGGTTGGCGATGAGGTTGCCCGCACCGCCGTTCTCCGCGACGACGTACTTGTTGTTGACGGTGGCTCGCAGGCTGATCGTGCCGTCCGAGTTGTTGACCCGGGCGAACGTCTCCCAGGCTCCGGCGCTCGCGCGGTTGGCGACCAGCGCCTGCGCGCCGGCGCCCTCCGCGCAGACGAACTGGTTGTTGGCCCGCGATCGCAGCGCCACGTTGCCGCCGCCGAGGTCGACCACGTCGAACCGTTGCGTCCCGCCGATCGTCGTGCCGTTGGCGATCAGCGGTGTGGTGGCGGACGCGGCCGTCACGTACAGGTTGTTGGCCCCGGCCCGCAGCGCGGTGCCGCCCGTGCCCGGATTGCCGCCGCCGGTGAGGATCCGCAGCGCGTCGATCATGCCGACCGAGGTCGTCTTGTTGACGATGCGGATCGTGTGCTGGCCGTTGGTCAACCCCGTCCGGCTCCAGACCACCTGTTGCGCCTGGCGCGCGCCGCTGACGTTGAGGTTGACGTTGGCCTGGAACGCGCCGTCGAGGTAGACGTCGACGTTGCCCATGTCGCTGAACCGCTCGGAGAGATATTCCACGCCCGTGCCGGTGAACGTGTAGGACGCCTCCGCGTTGACGGTGGTGCTGTGGTGGGTGTCGTCGTTGTAGTCGCCGTAGCCGCGGGCCGTGGTCAGGTGCCAGTTCGGGCCGTAGGTCAGGTCGGTGTTGTTGACCAGCCCGCCCTGACCGGCCGGGCCGAGGCCGAACGTGGAGGCGGTGCCGGAGAGCGACTTGACGCCCTGGTTGGCCGTGCCGGTCAGGGTGGTCGCGGAGTAGGAGGTCAGCGGCTTGGCCACCCGCTCCACCACGTAGCTGGTGTTCGCCGCCGTCGCCCAGGTCACCTCGGCCGCCGAGACCGTGGTGAGGATGGCGTTGTCGCTGGTGCGGCGCACCCGGATCTGCTGGGTGCCCCACGGGTTGACGACCCGGGCCTGCTTGCCGTGCAGGCTGCGGACGCCTACATATTTGGTCTCCTGGGCCTCGCGCTCCGCGCTGACCAGGAAGCCGTCCTTGGCCAGCAACGTGAACTTGCCGACGAAGCCGGAGTCCGACGGGATCGCGGGGAACACCCGGATCTTGTCGTTGTACGACTGCATCAGGGACTCGTTCATCGCCGCGAGGTGGATGCCGATGTACTCGTACACCCCGTTGGTGTTGTTGGTCATGCCGTTGGGGTAGTTCTGGTACTTCTGCAGCATCGTCTTCATGCCGGCCTGTGCCTGCGGGCCGAGCCCGAGCCGGGCCGCGTGCACGTGGTCGTTGGCCCAGACGTTGCCGTAGGGGTGCGGCCGCACGTTCCACGTGGTGATGCTGGTCTGGTGGTCAGGGAAGCCGATGCCGCTCTGGTCGTAGGGCCAGACGAGCTCCAGCGCGACGTTCTCGCCGTTGCGGGTCGGTGACGTCGGTGGGTCGTGCGGCAGGTAGGCGCCGTTGGAGATCTGGTAGGGAGCCAGGTTGTTCAGCACGTCCTGCCAGCCGGCCCGCAGTCCACTGTCGAGCCCGAGCTGCGTCGACACCTGGATCGTCAACGGGTAGAGCAACCGGATCGCGGCCAGGTCGGTGAGCGCGTTCTTCACGTCCCAGTAGGTCTCGTGCGCGTTGGAGCTCGCCATGTAGTACTGCGCCCCGTTGCGGGACAGCCGGTTCTGGTAGAACCGCGCCGCGTCCCGCATGAACGGGTAGGCGACGTCCCGCAGGTAGGCCGCGTCGTTCGTGTACCGGTAGTAGAGGTACATGTTGTAGGCGGCCTCGGTGCCCGTCGAGTAGGTGTCGTTGACGAAGTCGCTGTTGATGGTGCCGCGGGCGTTGCCGTCCCAGCCCATCGTCTCGGGCACCCAGAGCGAGTCGGTGCCGTACCGCGTCTGCGTGTAGCTCTTCATCGCGGCGTAGTTGCGGGAGTAGAGGTTGTTGAACGTCCGCATCAGCTCCGTATGGTTCGAGCTGTAGAACGAGTTGTAGACGTCGCGTTGGTTCCAGTACCAGTAGCCGTTGGACCACTTGGAGTTGTCCTGGGTGGCCCGGAAGTTGCCGTTGATGAAGTGCAACGGGTAGTTGCCGTAGCCGCCGGCCGCGATCATGTAGGTGAACAGGTAGTAGGCGTTCTCCAGGTAGTCGTTGTCGGCGCTGCCGCCGTACTGCACGAACGACTTGGCCCAGAACGCGTGCCACCAGTTCTTGTAGGCGTTCAGCGTGCTGGTGTAGCCGGCCGCCTTGACCGCCGCGAGTTGGTTGCGGGCCTGCTGCACCGAGTTCTGCCCGGGCGAGTTGACCCGACTGGCAGCGGTGAACCAGATCGTGTAGCTCGAGGTCGGCGTGATGTTCAGCCGCACCCGGGTGCCGTTGACGGTCTGCGCCGTGTAGCTCGCGCCCTCGACGGTCGCGGCGAACGTGTAGCCGAAGTTGTTGGGGTCGGCCTGGCCGCGGGACAGGCCCACGCCGGTCGAGTCGGCGAACGTGCTCACCGTGCGCCAGGTCGTCAGGTTCGGCACGTCGGCGATGTTCTGGACGGTGTTCATGTCCCAGAGCGACAGGTCGAGCCCGATGCTGGACACGCCCGGCCGGGAGTCCTCGACGTGGATGCCCATCACCTCGGAGTTGGGCGCGCCGAAGACGGTCACCGTGCGGTTGCTGTCGTACTTGGTGGTCAGCGTGCCGTCGTAGAGCGACAGCCGCTGCTGGAACGTGCTGTAGCCGGTGTCCATCTGCGGCGACGTGGAGAGGTTCAGGTTGCCGGCCGCGTAGGTCGACTGCTGCGCCAGGTCCACACCGGACACCTGGGCGGTCAGCCCGTTCTGGTTCCACACCATCGCGCCCGTGCGGCCGTTGCCGACGGTCAGCCCGTGCAGCGGGTTGGTGTTGGGGCGGTTGTAGACGACGTCGTGCTTCGACAGGTAGTTGGCGTAGTCGACGTTGAGCGCGCCGGTGCCCGCGTTGTAGGCGGCATCGGTGGGTGCCGCACCGGCCGGGTTCGACGCGACGGCGACGAGGCCGCCCGTCGCTAGGAGGACGAGCACGCTGGCCCGCACAATCGGCGAACGCACCTTCATCCGACACGATCCCTTCTAGATCGTTTCGTCCGGTGCCCATCCGCCGAAATGGGCATCGACCTTCATCTGTGACGTGTAGTCAACATTGGATGTCTCGCGCCGTCAATCCCCGAACTTCGATGCCTGGCCCCCAGGTTCTTCCCTAGCAGGTCGGAAGACATCGGAGGTATGGTCGCGCCGACGATTTGGGCACATAGCGTGCCGGACACCCCAGATCGCACTAACGTGAGAGGCATGGCTCGTCCCAGGGTGGTCATCGTCGGCGGCGGCTTCGCCGGTTTCCATGCCGCGCACAAACTGACCCGGCTCGCCCGCGGGCGGGCGGACATCACGCTGATCAACCCGACGGACTATCTCCTCTACGTCCCGCTGCTGCCCGAGGTGGCGGTCGGGGTGCTGGAGCCGCCGCAGATCGCGGTCTCGCTCACCTCGTCACTGCCCCGCGTGCGGCTGGTGCTCGGGGAGGCACACTCCCTCGACCTCGAGCAGAACCGGGTCCACTTCAAGAACCCCGAGGGTCGCGACGGGCACGTCCCGTACGACCGCCTGGTCATCGCCCTGGGCAGCGTCAACAAGCTCCTGCCGATCCCCGGGGTCGCCGACCACGCGCACGGCTTCCGCGGCATCCCGGAGGCACTGTTCCTGCACGACCACATGGTCCGCCAGATCGAGTTGGCGTTGACCGAGCCCGATCCGGGCGAGTGCGCGGCCCGGTGCACCTTCGTCGTCGTGGGCGCCGGCTACACCGGCACCGAGGTCGCGGCGCACGGCGTGCAGTTCACCGACATGGTGGCCAAGCAGAAGAAGGCGCCGATCAAGCCCAAGTGGGTGCTGCTCGACCTGGCCAAGCGGGTGCTGCCGGAGCTCGACGAGCGGATGTCCAAGGACGCCGACCGGGTGCTGCGCGAGCGCGGCGTCGAGGTGCTGATGGGCACCTCGGTGGAGGAGGCCATGTACGACGGCGTCCGGCTGACCGACGGCCGCTACATCCCGACCCGCACGCTCGTCTGGTGCGTCGGCGTCCGCCCCGACCCGGTCGTCGAGGACCTGGGCCTGCCCACGAACCACGGCCGCATAGTGGTCGACGAATACCTGAACGTGCCGGGCCATCCCCGGGTCTACGCGATCGGGGACGCGGCGGCGGTGCCCGACCCGGAGAACCCGGGGCGGGCCACCCCGATGACCGCCCAGCACGCGGTGCGGCACGGCAAGCAGGTCGCGAAGAACATCGCCGCCGAATATGGCACGGGCAGGCGCAAGCCCTACCGGCACCGCGACCTGGGCTTCGTGGTCGACCTCGGCGGGCTGGACGCGACCGCCAACCCGCTCGGCGTCCATCTCTCGGGCCTGCCGGGCATGGCCGCGACCCGCGGCTATCACCTGCTCTCGCTGCCCCGCAACCGGATCCGGGTGGTCGGCGACTGGCTCCTGCACGCGTTCCTGCCGCGGCACGCGGTGCAGCTCGGCCTGATCCGCGCGCCCGAGGTGCCGCTCGACAACGCGGCCCCGGAGCTGCCGGTGCGCCGGCCGGTGCCGAGCCGGTCCCAGTAGCGTCTCACGGCGCCAGCAGCGGGCGCAGGGCGTCCAGCACGGTCGGGTCCTCGATCGTCGACGGGACGGGCTCGTCGGTGTTGCCCGCGGCGAGCCCGCGCATCGTCTTGCGGAGGATCTTGCCCGAGCGGGTCTTCGGCAGCGCGGTCACGACGTCCACGCGGCGCAGCGCGGCGATCCCGCCGATCCGCTCGCGGACCAGCGCCTTCAGCTCGGCCTCGAGGTCGCCGGGCTCGGCGCCGGCCTTGAGCACGACCAGCGCCCGCGGCACCTGGCCCTTGAGGTCGTCGGCGACGCCGATCACGGCGCACTCGGCGACCGCCGGGTGGGCGGCCAGGACCTGCTCGATCGCGCCCGTGGAGAGGCGGTGGCCGGCCACGTTGATCACGTCGTCGGTGCGGCCCATGACGAACAGGTAGCCGTCCTCGTCGAGGTAGCCACCGTCGCCGGTCAGGTAGTGCCCGGGATGGGCGCTCAGGTAGGACGCCACGTAGCGCTCGTCGTCCTGCCAGAGCGTGGGCAGCGTGCCCGGCGGCAGGGGCAGCCTGATCACGATCTGCCCCTCGCGGGCCGGCTCGCCGTCGTCGTCGACGACGCGGACGTCGTAGCCGGGCATCGGCACGGTCGCGGAGCCCGGCCGCGGCGGGTGCGGCTCGAGGCCCATCGGGTTGGCCGCCACGGGCCAGCCCGTCTCTGTCTGCCACCAGTGGTCGACGACCGGGATGCCCAGCCGGTCGCCGGCCCAGGCGTACGTCTCCGGGTCGAGCCGCTCGCCGGCCAGGAACAGGTAGCGCAGCTTCCGCAGGTCGTACCGGTCGAGGTGGGCGCCGGTCGGGTCGTCGCGGCGGATCGCCCGGAACGCGGTCGGCGCCGTGAACATGGTCTTGACCTCGTGCTCCGCCGCCACGCGCCAGAACGCACCGGCGTCGGGGGTGCCGACCGGCTTGCCCTCGTAGAGCACCGAGGTGCAGCCGGTGAGCAGCGGCCCGTACACGATGTAGGAATGCCCGACGACCCATCCGATGTCTGAGGCGGTCCACATCGTCTCGCCCGGATGCGTGTCGTAGACGTGCCGCATGCTCCACCGCAGCGCGACCGCGTGGCCGCCGTTGTCGCGCACCACGCCCTTGGGCCGGGCCGTCGTGCCCGAGGTGTAGAGGATGTAGAGCGGGTCGGTCGCCGCCACCGGCACGCACGCGACGGGCTCCGCCTCGCCGAGCGCCGCGTCCCAGTCGACGTCGCGGCCGGCCCGCGGGGTGGCCGGCGCCTGCGGGCGCTGCAGCACCACCACGCTGCGGGGTCGGTGCTCGGCCTGGGCCAGCGCCTCGTCGACGATCGGCAGGTACTCCACGATCCGCTTGACCTCGATGCCGCAGGACGCGGTGACCAGCACGGTCGGCCGGGCGTGGTCGATCCGGGCGGCGAGCTCGCGCGGCGCGAAGCCCCCGAACACCACCGAGTGCACGGCGCCGAGCCGGGCGCAGGCCAGCATCGCCACGACCGCCTCCGGCACCATCGGCATGTAGATCACCACGCGGTCGCCGCGGCCGACGCCGAGATGCCGGAGCACGCCGGCGAAGCGCGCGGTGCGGTCCAGCAGCTCGCGGTAGGTCAGGGTGCGCCGGCTGTCGGTGACCGGGCTGTCGTACTCGATCGCGGCCTGCTCGCCCCGCCCGTCCCGGACGTGCCGGTCGAGCGCGTTGAAGCAGGTGTTCAGCTCGCCGTCCGGGAACCACCGGTAGAACGGCGCCGCGCTGTCGTCGAGCACGGTGCGGGGCGGGCGGTGCCACTCGATCTCGCGGGCGGCGGCGCCCCAGAAGGCGGCCGGGTCGGTCAGGCTCGTCCGGTACGCGTCGGCATAGGCACCCATCCGCCCATCATCGGCCCTTCGCGGCGTTTCGGCGCGCTCGTGGTTCCTGGGTTTTGAGACAGTACTTGCTCCTTCACCGACCGGATACATATTCTCTACCGACAAACTAGGGAAAGGCGGTGGCACGGTGCGCAAGCTGGTTCTCCTGGCACTCGTCGGGCTCGGCGCCCAGCTCGTCGACGGCAGCCTGGGCATGGCCTACGGCGTCACGTCGACGACGCTCCTGCTCGCGATCGGCACCAACCCGGCCGCCGCGTCGGCCACGGTCCACCTGGCCGAGATCGGCACCACCCTGGTCTCCGGCGCCTCCCACTGGCGCTTCGGCAACGTCGACTGGAAGGTCGTCGCCAAGATCGGCATCCCGGGCGCGATCGGCGCCTTCGCCGGCGCGACGTTCCTGTCGAACCTGTCCACCGAGACGGCCGCGCCGCTGATGTCGATCATCCTGCTGGCGCTCGGTCTCTACATCCTGACCCGGTTCACCGTCTCCGGCCTGCCCAAGGGCAACCTCGGCAAGCCGCTGCGCAAGCGGTTCCTCACCCCGCTCGGCCTGGTCGCCGGCTTCGTCGACTCCACCGGTGGCGGCGGCTGGGGCCCCGTGGGCACCCCGGCGATCCTCGCCAGCGGGCGGCTGGAGCCGCGCAAGACGATCGGCTCGATCGACACGAGCGAGTTCCTGGTCGCGATCGCGGCCAGCATCGGCTTCATCGTCGGCATCGGCTCCGAGCAGATCAACTTCGGCTGGGTCCTCGCGCTGCTGGCCGGTGGCGTGATCGCCGCGCCGATCGCCGCCTGGCTGGTCCGGCACATCCCGCCGCGGGTGCTCGGCTCCGCCGTCGGCGGCGTCATCATCCTGACGAACAGCCGGACGCTGCTGCGCAGCGACTGGATCGACGCCTCGGACGGCGTGCGCTACACGGTGTACGCGGTGATCTACGCGGCCTGGGCCGCGGCGGTGGCCTATTCGGTGCGGGCGCACCTGGCCGCCAACCGCGCGGCCGCCGCGGAAGCCCCCGCCCCGCAGGCGGCCCGCGTCTAAGGCGAAGGAACGGTCCGTTATTAACGCTGCTGAGCGGCGATGTTAATAACGGACCGTTCCTTTCACAGGTCGAGGTCGACCCAGACGGCGCCATGGTCGGAGGCGCCGTGCCGGCCCGCGGTGATCTCGTCGTAGACGGTCCACAGCTTCGGCGGCTTGATGTTGCTCGGCGTGCCCCACAGCCCCTTGCGGAAGACGCCGCCGTCGACCACCCGCTCGGCCAGTTCCGGCGAGAGCAGGATGTAGTCGAGGCGGTTCTTCAGCGAGCACGACTGGAAGCTGCCGGGGCGCTCGTGGTCGACGTCCTTGTCACCGAAGAGCTGCGAGAACCTCTCGTGCCCGTACGCGTCGACCAGCGGCGAGCCCGGCCCGATCAGCGCCTCCAGGGTCGGGTGCCGGTCGCCGACGGGCCCCTTGTTGAGGTCGCCGAGCACCGCGACGAAGTCGGCGCCCTCGGCCCGCAGCCCGTCGTAGATCGCGCGGACCTCCTCGGCCTGCCGGGTGCGCAGCGGGTCCGGGTCGCCGCTGCTGAACGACTGGCTCTTGAGGTGGTTGAGCAGCAGGAACAGGTCCTGCCCGCCCGGCATCCGGAGCTGGTAGACCGGGCAGTCCCGGCTGAACAGCCGCTTGCCCTTGCGCTTGGGGTCGGGCACGTCGACGTTGCTGCGCACCCAGCGCACCGTGACCCGGTCGGTGCAGAACAGCCCGACGTCGATGCCGCGCGGGTCGTTGCCGTCGACCAGCATGCAGTGCGCGAACCGGTTGTCGAGCAGCTCCTCGTTGAACCGGGCGAGCGCGGGCCGGTTCTCGGCCTCGACGACGCAGAGCATGTCGGGGGCCAGGTCCTGGATCACCTTGGCGGTCATCCGGGTCGAGGTCTCGTCGACGGGCTCGACGGTCAGCTCGACCCAGCCGAGCCAGTCACCGCGCCCCTTCGCGACGATCCGCGGCGGTGCGTTGCCCGGCGCCGCGAGGAAGTCGCCGCGGTTCTCCCGCAGCAGCGCCCAGGCGTTGTCGAACTGGGCGGGGTTGAGGCGCAGGCCCTGCTCCGTCTCGACGAGCACGCGCAGGGTCGTCAGCGCCGTGAGCATCTCGGCCTTGTCCGGGTCGGAGTAGACCGGCTTGCTCGCGATGCGGTTGAAGGTCTCGAACGCGGAGAGGGCCGGCTGGCCCTCGTCACGGTCCTCGGTGTCGAGCGCCTTGGCGCGCGCGAACAGGTTCTCGACGTTGAACGTCGCCAGCCGGAGGGTCACGCCCGCACCGTACGACCGGGTTCGCCGCCGAAGTGTCGGCCGCCCGACGCGACCCTCGAAAGTGGCCTGTCAGCTCGCGGACGATGGCCACCCGGTCATTCCGCGTACGGCGAGGCACCGTCGGCGATCGCGGCGAGCATCCGCGCGTGCCGGGCGGTGAGCGCCTCGTGGATGCCGTCGCCGAAGCTGATCCGCGCCACGTTCAGGGCGGCGAGGTCCGGCAGGCTCGGCGTGTGCGGGGTGAACAGGACGTTGACGGGGCCCAGAGCGGCCAGCGCGGCGATGTCGGTGGCCATGATCGGGTACGCGCAGTCCGCGCCGGCCGCCAGGAAGCGGCGGACCCGTTCCTCGGCCACGCCCAGCGGATCCTCGACTCCCCGGATGTACGCGTCCACCCGGGCGTTGAGGACCACGTCCGGGCCGGCCGCCGCGCGCACCGCCGCCAGGAAGTCGGCCTGTCCGTCCACATCGACCAGTTCCTTGGTACGCGGGTCGGAGTCCTCCAGGTTGCAGCCGACCGCGCCGGTGGCGAGCAGCCGCTCGACGAGCTGCGCGGGCGGCAGGCCGTACCCCCGTTCGAGGTCGGCCGTGACCGGCACGTCGACCGCGCGGGCGATCCGCGCCACCGCGTCGAGCATCTCCTCGACCGGGGTGGCCTCGCCGTCGGCGTAGCCGAGGCTGAGCGCCACCGCGGCGCTGCTCGTCGCGACGGCGGGGAAGCCCGCCGCCTCGACGGCCCGGGCGGAGGCGGCGTCCCAGGCGTTGGCCAGCACGACGGGGTGGCCGGGGCGGTGCAGCGCGCGCAGCTGCTCGGCGCTCACGACAGCGGCCAGGCGTGCGTGGTGACGGCGACCCGGTTCCAGGCGTTGATCACCGTGATCGACCAGACCAGCTCCGCGAGCTCGGTCTCGTCGAACTGGGCCCGCGCCGCCGCGAAGACCGGGTCCGGGACCGGCCCGTCGGTCAGCCGGGTCATCGCCTCGGTGAGCGCGAGGGCGGCCCGCTCCCGCTCCGTGAAGAACGGCGTCTGCGACCAGACCGGCAGCGCGTAGAGCCGGCGCTCGGTCTCGCCGCCCGCCCGGGCGTCGGCGTTATGGGTGTCGACGCAGTAGGCGCAGCCGTTGAGCTGCGAGGCGCGGGCCCGGACGAGCTCCAGCAGGGGTGCCTCGAGCGTGGTCCTGCGGGAGGCGGCGTCGAAGGCATTCATGGCCTTGTTCATGTGCGGCGCGAGCTTGTCGGCCGCGAGGCGGATGGTCGAGGTCGTCATGCCCACCACGCTAGGGCGCGAATGGCCTGACGCTAAGGTCCAATACCGTGGCGTTTGATTGGGCCGATTTTGGTGTCGATCTCCATCTCGACCTGCCCGCCGGTGAGCGGCGGGCCGGGCTCGAGCAGGCCCTGCGCGCGGCGATCCGGTCGCGGCGGCTGGCGCCGGGCAGCCGCCTGCCGGCGACCCGGACGCTCGCCGCCGAGCTCGGGGTTGCCCGGGGCACCGTCGCGGCCGCCTACGACCAACTCGTCGCGGAGGGCTACCTGACGGCGCGGACCGGTTCGGGCACCACCGTGGCGCTGCTGCCGCCCGCGTCACCGGTCCCGGCCGCCGCCGCGGCGCCCCCGGCGCCTCGATTCGACCTGCGGCCCGGCGCGCCCGACGTGACCTCGTTCCCGACGTCGGCCTGGCTGCGGGCGACGCGGCGGGCGTTGTCGCGGGCGCCGGCGGCGGCCTTCGACTACGGCGACCCGCGCGGCCACCCGGCGCTGCGCGCGGCGCTGGCCGAGTACCTGGGCCGCGCCCGCGGTGTGCTGGCCCATCCCGACCGGATCGTGGTCACGTCGGGCTACGTGCAGGCGCTGGCGCTGCTGGCCGGGCTGCACCGGGTGGTGGCGATGGAGGACCCGGGCCTCGCGTTCCACCGCGAGGTGGTGCGGCGGGCCGGCGCCCGGGTGGTCCCGGTGCCGGTCGACGCGGCCGGCGCTCGCACGGACCTGCTGGAGTCCACGGTGGACGCGGTGGTGCTCACGCCGGCGCACCAGTACCCGACCGGGGTCACGCTGGCGCCGGCCCGCCGCCGTCTGGTGGCCGACTGGGCGCGGGAGCACGGCGCGCTGGTGATCGAGGACGACTACGACGGGGAGTTCCGCTACGACAGGCAGCCGGTGGGTGCCGTGCAGGGCGTGGCGGCGGAGCAGGTCGCCTATGTCGGCTCGGCGGCCAAGACGCTGGGCCCAGGACTGCGGCTGGGGTGGGTGGTGCTGCCCGAGCGGCTCGTCGAGCCGGTGGTGGAGGCCAAGCGGCACAGCGACTACCACACCGAGGTGGTCGGCCAGCTCACGCTGGCGGAGTTGATCACGAGCCACGGGTACGACCGGCACGTGCGGGCGGTCCGGTCCCGCTACCGGGCGCGCCGCGATCTGCTGCTGGCCCGGCTGCGGGGCGCGGCGCTGGGCGGGGTCGCGGCGGGGTTGCACGCGCTGTTCCCGCTGCCGCCGGGCGGGCCGCTCGAGCGGGACGTGTTGGCCGCGGCGGCGTCGCGTGGGCTGGCGCTGGGCGACCTCGGCAGTCACTGGCACGCGCCGGGTGACCATCCACAAGGGCTGATCATCGGGTACGGCACGCCGAGCGAGAGCCGGTATCCGGCGGCGCTCGACGTGCTCGCCCGGGTGCTGCGTGCTTAGAGCGTTGCCGCGAAGACGACACCGTCGCCGACGCCCTGGTCGCTCCACCGGTTGGCGGTGATGTAGAGGGTTTCGTCGCCCAGGGCGCAGGAGAAGCAGCCGCGGTCGGCGTCCACGGTGGACAGGATCTCGCCGCCTTCGGCCACGCGGACGCAGCGCTGGTTGGGGACGTCGGCGAACCAGACGGCGGCGTCGTCGTTGTCTACGTCGAGGCAGATGCCGTCCGGCGCCGAGCCGTCGACGGCCGCGAACACCCGTTGGTTCTCGAGGGCGCCGTCGGGGGCGATGTCGAAGGCGGTGAGGCGGCCGGCGTACGACTCGGCGACGATCAGCGTGTCGCCGCGTACCACCATGCCGTTCGGGAAGGCCAGCCCACCGGCGACCTCGCGCGGCCCGTCCGCACCCGGGGTGAGCACGCAGATCCGGCCGGGCCGGAACTCGCCACCCGGGAACTCGAACCCGATGTCGTTGACGAAGACGTTGCCGCGCCGGTCGACGGCGATCTCGTTCCACTGCCCGGCGCCGAGCGCGGCGTGCCGCTCCAGGGTGCCGTCGTCGCCGACCCGCAGCAGCATCCCCTTTTGGCTGGAGACGGCGAGCAGCCGGCCGTCGGGCAGCCAGTCGATGCAGAGCGGCATGTCACCGACCTCGGCGACGACGGTCGCGGCGCCGTCGGACTCGACCCGGACGATCTGACCGGCGCCCCAGTCGCAGAACCACAACCGCCCGGCGTGCCAGCGGGGCGACTCACCCATCGCGATACCGGACACCAACGTACGAAGCTCGCTCATCTCGTCCTCCTCGAATGCTGCCTTCACCTGGTACGTGCCACCCGGCGCCGGATTCTCGACATCCCTCGGGAAGAATTTCCGGGTGAGTTTCGACCTGCTGGCCCACATCGCCGGCCTACCCCGCCTCCGATCGGCCGCGGGCGTGCTCTTCCGCGACGCGGCGGGCGGGGTGCTCCTGGTCCGCCCGACGTACAAGGACGGCTGGGAGGTGCCGGGCGGCGGCATCGAGGCCGACGAGTCGCCGTTGGCGGCAGCACACCGGGAGGTCCGGGAGGAGTTGGGCGTGACCGCCCCGATCGGCCGCCTCCTGGTGCTGGACTGGATCGCCGCGACACCCCCATGGGACGCCGGCCTGATGTTCATCTTCGACGGCGGCGTCCTGGACCCCGAGGTCACCGCCCGGATCGTGCTGCCGGCCGACGAGCTGTCGGAGTTCCGCTTCGTGCCACCGACGGACCTGCCATCGTTCCTCCCGCCCCGCCTGTCCCGCCGGGTCGTGGCGGCGCTGGACCCGAACACGCCGGTCTACCTGGAGGAGGGCTACGAGCCCGCTCCGTCGCGCGGGTCGGGGGTCGAGGCGGCGCTCACGACGAGCGACCTCGCGCCCGGGAACGGCCAGCCCGTCGGTTACCAGACGTCGCCGTCGCGCCAGTCGCAGGTCAACGGGGCCGTCAGGTCCAGGGGGAGCACGCCCGGGAAGACGTAGACCGCGCCTTCCTCCTCCGGGGTTGGGGTCAGGCCCGTGGGGGTCAGGGCCGAGAGTCGGCCCGTCCAGGGCAGCCAGCCGCGGGCGCGGTACAGAGGCTCGCCCTCGTCCGTCGTGCCGAGCGCGCCCAGGTCGTAAGCCCCGCGGATGACGCCCTCCAGTGCCGCCATCACCGCCGCTCCGTAGCCGCGGCGGCGGTGGTCCGGGTGGACGCCGACGCCCTCGACGTAGCCGCAGCGTAGCGCCCGTCCGTTGTGGAGCAGCCGGCGTTGGACGACGCTGCCGTGTGCCACCAGCGTGTCGCCCTCCCAGGCGAGGGCGTGCATGCCGCCGAGCGAGTGCTCCCAGTCCTCGGCGCCGAAGTCGCCTTCGAAGACCAGTTCGAGCAGGCGGTACGCGGCGCCCAGCGCGGCCGGCGCCGCGGCGCTCGTGTGGATCAGCTCGATCACGCGTCCGCCTCCGGGAGCAGCGGGAAGACGCGGGCGACGACGCCGACCGGAGCGCTGCCCCGGGGTGCGCGGCGGCGGGCGTAGGGGGCCAGCACCGCCCGGATCTCGTCGGCCACCGTCGTCAGCTCGGCGGGGGTCAGGTGCAGCACCTCGCTGAACGCCTCGTCGCGCTGCCACCGCTCCGGCGCCGTCGCCCGGCGGGCCAGCCAGCGGTGGTAGCCCTCGTCCTCCAGCTCGCGGGCCAGCGGACCGAGGTCGGCGCCGGGCCGCGGCGGGGTGGGTGCCCGCAGCCGCCACGGGCGGGCGCGGCCGTGCGCGCCGGCGACCGGCTCGACGTAGCCGTAGCGCTCCAACTGTCGCAGGTGGAACGAGCACGCCCCGGAGCTCTCCCCCAACCGCCGGGCGGCCTCGTTGGCGGTCACGGAGCCGGCGTCCGCGAGGAGGTCGAGCAGCGCCACCCGCAGCGGGTGCCGCAGCGCCATCTCCGACTCTTGCCCGATCACGCCTCGCATCGTACCCTCTGATTTGCAAAGCTTTGCAAAGTCTTGCGAGGAGGTCAGCGGTGACGGTCCGGCCGGTGCGGCTCTTCGGCGATCCCGTGTTGACGATGACGGCCGAGCCGGTCACGGAGTTCGACAAGTCCTTGCGGACGCTGGTCAAGGACCTCACGGAGACGTTGCGCGACCAGCGGGGGTCGGGGCTCGCCGCACCGCAGATCGGCGTGCCGCTGCGGGTGTTCGTGTTCGACGTCGACGGCGTACGCGGGCATCTCGTCAACCCTGCCCTGGACTTCCCGTCCGACGAGGAACAGGTCGGGCCGGAGGGATGCCTGTCGATTCCGGGGCTCTACTACGACACGCGACGGCGGATGCACGCGGTCGGGCGCGGCGTCGACGAGCACGGGCGGGCCGCCCAGGTGGTCGGGACGGCCGAGGTGGCGCGCTGCCTGCAGCACGAGACCGACCATCTCGACGGCGTGCTGTTCCTGGACCGGCTCGACCCGGCGACGCGGCGCGTGGCGATGCGGGACATCCGGGACGCCCCGTGGGGCGGCGCGGTGAAGGTCAGTCCACACCCGATCCGGGGGCTGCTGCGGTGAACGCGCCGTCGCGCAGGACCGGGACGGCGTCGCTCGCGTCCGTCTCGACGGCGATCGCGACGTCCTCGGCGAAGCCTTGCGCGGCGAGTTCGCGTCCGGATGCGCTGTCGACGACGGCGCGGGCGATGTCGTCGATTCCCTTGTAGACGCTCGCGGCGGCGCGGGCCTCCGGCGAGAGGTCCGTCGCGCCCGTCGCGGCGATGACCGCGCCCGCGCCCAGGAGGTCCTCCAGGGCCGGGCGCAGGGTGTCGTCGGGCCAGCGCTCCCCCGCCGCGATGACGGTCAGCGGGCGGTCGGGCGTACCCACGCCCTGCTCTCGCAACCACCGACCGACCGCGCCGGCGTTGCGGAGGCTCGCGGCGACGAGGCCGCAGTAATCCTTGACGGCGGCCGCGATGGCCGAGCCGTTCGGGGACGGCAGCACCAGGTCCGGGACGCGCGGCGCGCGGCGCAAAGCCGCCGGCGAGAGCGACCACGGCCGATCGGCGGTCACGGCGCGGCGGCCGACCGCGACCGGTGGGCCGCCTTCTGTCCGGGTTTCGCTCCAGGCGCGCGGGTGGACCCGGGTGCCGGCGTCGACGAGCACCGACACCGAGGTGGTGAACGAGAGGACGTCGACGATCACGGCGTACGCGCTGCCCGGTGCGAGCCGGCGCGCGCCTTCCGGGCCCCAGTCGAACCGCACGCCGTACCCGTGCTGCAGCCACTCCTCCACGCCGCGAGGGTCACACAGCCCTGGCGCGGCAGCCTCTGATTTTCTGTCGTACCCCCGTGGTCTCGTTGTCGCATGGCTACCCGCTACTACACCGCGACCTCGCTCGACGGCTTCATCGCCGATGCTGACAACTCGCTCGACTGGCTCTTCGAGGTCAGCGAGCGCGACGACAAGTTCAGCCCGTTCTTCGCGTCGATCGGCGCGATGGCGATGGGCGCCACGACCTACGAGTGGGTGCTCGATCACGAGAAGCTGCTGGAGCAGCCGGCCAAATGGCAGGAGTGGTATGCGGACCGCCCGGCCTGGGTGTTCACGCACCGTGAGCTACCCCGGATCCCGGGCGCGGCGATCACGTTCGTCTCGGGTGACGTCCGGCCGGTGCACGCCGCGATGACCGAGGCGGCGGGCGACCGCGACATCTGGCTGCTCGGCGGCGGCGAGTTGGTCGGCTCGTTCGCCGACGCGGGCCTCCTCGACGAGATCATCGTGGGCGTGGCACCGGTGACGCTGGGCTCGGGCGCCCCACTCCTACCCCGCCGCCTGACCTCGGCCAGGCTGGCGTTGACCGGGGTCGAGCAGTCGGGCCCGTTCGCCTACCTGACCTACCGGGTGTCGTCCTGACGCCGCGTCACGGCACCATCGCGAGGAAGGCATCGGGGGTGAGGGCGCCTGGGCGCGCCTGGTCGCGGGCCGCGCGGTTGACGATGCGGCGGACGAGTTCGTTGGCCGGCGTCGGCACGCCGTGCAGGCGGCCGAGCAGCACGATCTCGCCGTTGAGATAGTCGGCCTCGACCGAGCCCGTGCCGCGGGTGAGGCTCTGCCAGGTCGAGCCGCCGCCCCGGGCGGTGCCGTCGACCGGCTTGATCGTGAGCAGGCCGGCACGGCGGGCCGCGTCCTCGGCCGGGCTGGCCACGTCGATGCCCGCCGCGTCGAGCACGGCCGTGGCCTCCGCGCGCAGGAGGGCGTCGACCTTGTCGATCCCGTCGGCGTCCGGGCCGCACAGGGCCTGGATGGCATTGCCGAGGTTCATCAGCAGCTTCGCGTACTTCCAGCGCATGATGTCCGCCCGCGCCTCGCTGGCGAACCCGGCCTCCCGCAACCCGGCGGCCAGCGTCCTGGCGGTCTCGTCGACGCCGCCCGGGTAGGGGCCCAGGTCCAGGCCGCCGGGGGTCGGCGCGCTGTGCGCGACCACGACACCGGGAGCGAGGTGGGTGGCGGGCAGGATGACGTGCACGCCGTACACGTTGGCGAACTGCCGCAGTGCGGCCCGCTCGTTGGCGACGCCGTTCTGCAGGCAGAGCACCGGCGTCTCGGGCGGCGCGACGGCCGCGAGCGGGCGCAGCACGCCGTCGGTGTCCATGCCCTTCACGGCCAGCACCGCGACGTCGCCGGCCCGCCACTCGTGCGCGTCGACGGCGCCGACGGCCGGCAGCCGCAGGGTCCGGCGGCCCTCCGGCGAGTGCAGCGCGAGCCCGTCTCGCCGGATCGCGTCGAGGTGCGCACCGCGCGCGACCAGCACGACCTCGTGTCCCGCGAGGGCCAACCGCCCACCGACCACACCACCGACAGCGCCCGCACCCACGATCACCCATCGCACGCCGTCGAACCTATGTCACGTCCCGCATGGTCATCCCGTCCTGTGACCATGCCCATCCTCGCTGACCCGATCTGGCCGGTGGCGCTCCTGGCGACGATCCAGTACGTGGACGCGGCCGTCTGCTGGCGCCCCGTCGACGCGGTCCGCCGCTGCCTGGACGACGTGCACGCCCCGCCGCTGGTCCGCCGCCTGCTCACCCCGATCAAGATCGCGGCGGGCTCGGGGCTCCTGCTGGGCCTGGTCGTCCCGTACCTGGGCGTGCTCACCTGCGCGGCCCTGGTCGCCTACTTCGCCATCGCGGTCACGATGCACATCCGCGCCCGCGACCTCGGCCGCAACTTCCGCAACGCGGCGGCGCTCGGCCTCACCTCGGCGCTGGTCAGCCTCTGCTACCTGTGATCAGGTCAGCCTCCGCTGCCTGTGGTCAAGCGGGGATAGACCCGGCGGGCGTTGCGCTCGTAGACCGCGGCGGCGTCGGCCGGCGCCAGCGCCAGCGCGTCCACGTACCGGCGGGTGTCGTCGAAGTGGTCGCCGGTCCGGGGGTCGATGCCGCGAACCGCGCCGATCATCTCCGAGCCGAACAGCAGGTTCTCGACGGGCAGCACGGCGAACAGCAGGTCGATGCCCGGCTGGTGATACACGCAGGTGTCGAAGAAGACGTTGCCCAGCAGCGCGTCCTCCGGCGCCGGGCGCGCGAGCATGTCGGCCAGGCCACGGAAACGACCCCAGTGGTACGGAACCGCGCCGCCGCCGTGCGGGATCACCAGCCGCAGTGTCGGGAAGTCGTGGAACAGGACCGCCTGGAGCAACTGCATGAACGCCGTCGTGTCCGCGTTCAGGTAGTGGGAGCCCGTCGCGTGGAAGTTGGGGTTGGTCACCGCGGACACGTGCACCATCGCCGGCACGTCCAGCTCGACCAGCGCCTCGTAGAGCGGATACCAGGCACGGTCGGTCAGCGGCGGCGACGTCCAGTGCCCGCCGCTCGGGTCCGGGTTGAGGTTGCAGCCCACGAAGCCGAGCTGCTCGACACAGCGCCGCAGCTCGCCCACCGACCGCGCGATCGGCACCCCCGGCGACTGCGGGAGCTGGGCCACGCCCGCGAACGACTCCGGGAACAACCCGACCACCCGCGCGATCAGGTCGTTGCAGGCCGTGGTCCAGGCCACGCTGACCGACTCGTCACCGGCGTGGTGGCCCATCGCCGACGCCCGCGGCGAGAACAGCGTCAGGTCGACGCCCCGCGCCCGCATCAGCGCGAGCTGACTGTCCACGACGGACGCTCGCAGGTCCTCATCGGACAACACCGGGTACGGCGGCGGCGCGACCCCCGCGTCGTAGGCGGCGAGCTGGGCGGCCCGCCACCGCGTGTGGGCCGCCGGCGCCGTCGTGTAGTGGCCGTGGCAGTCGATGATCACGGGGTCACCGGCGGCGTGCCGTGCGTGTGGAACGACGGGATCGTCTTCAGGCCCCACGCCTGACCCTTGGCCCGTTCCGCCTCCGTCCAGTCGACCGGCTGCCAGTCCGGCGCCAGGACCAGCCGCGCGCCGGCGTTGCACAGCTCGATGCGGTTGCCGCCGGGCTCGTAGACGTACAGGAAGAAGGTCTGCTGGATCGCGTGCTTGTGCGGCCCGGTCTCGATGAACACGCCCTGCTCCAGCGCGATGTCGGCCGCCCGCAGGATGTCCTCGCGGGTGTCCGCCGCGAACGCCAGGTGGTGCAGCCGCCCCGCCGTGCCGGTGCCGTCCCGCGTGTAGACCGCGTCGTACCCCTTGTTGGTGAACGTCGTCCAGCTTCCGGCCACGGCGCCGCCGTCGAGCACGATCTGCTCGGTCACCATCGCGCCGAGCGTGTCGCGCAGGTAGTCGCGGTTGGGCTCGACCGCCACGCCGAGGAAGTTGACGTGGTCCAGGCGGCGGACGCTGACCCCGCGACCCGGGTACGCCGAGGCCTGGTTCTTCAACGCCGGCCGCAACTCGGCGGGCGGCTCGTACCAGGCGCTCTCGTGGTAGAGGCCGAACTCGTGCCCGTCGGGGTCGGTGAACACATAGGTCGGTCCGTAGCCCGGATCCCCGTCCTGCCAACCGATCCCCCGCCCGGTCGACTCCACCGCGGCGACCCGTCGCGCCAGCGCCGCGGGACTCGACGCGCGCAGGTTCGTGCGCCCCACGCCGGAGGTGGTGTGCGCCGTCAGCTTGACGGTGATGTTCTCGTAGTCGTCGAACGCCCGCAGGAAGACCGAGTCGCCGGCCGCGCCGTTCTCGTGCAGCCCGAGAAACCGCGTGAAGAACAGCAGACTCTCCTCGGGTACGGGCGTGCGAAGCTCCACATGGGCCAGATGGGCGACGTCGTGCAAGGGTGGCATGGGTCTCCTTCAGCGGGGGTACGCGACTCCGTCGAAGAGCTTGCGGACGGTACGCACGACGCCGGAGCGGACGGCGCGGGGCGGATCGGTGGCCGTGTCCACGACGACGTCGACGAGCATCGAGCCGGTCGGGTGCTCGACCTCGACCCGCGGCCCGGCCCAACCGGCGGTCAGCGCGTGGCCGACCGCACCCGGCAATCGCATCCCGGTCACCGTGCTGACGGCGGCGAGCACCCCGATCGCGGTATGCGGCCGCACGGGGATGAACGACCGCGTGCACACCTGCCCACCGGCGCGGGGCGGCGCGAGCAGCACGGTCTTGGGGACGGGCGCGGCGGCGACGTCGCCGAGTCCCATCAGGACGGCGGCCGCCCGCCGCACGACGTCGATCCGCGCACCGCTAGCCTCCAAAGTGGATGGTGATTCATACCCCGTCAGCCCGAACGACGACGCCAGCGCCAGCACGACCGGCATCCCGTTGTCGACGCAGGTCACCTCGATCCCCTCGACGACGTCGCGCACCCGGCCGGTCGGCAGCAACCCGCGCGCGCCGGCCGTGTCCTCGAAGGCCACCAGCACAGGCGCCGCCGTCCCCGGCACGCCGGCGATCGCGACGTCGCCGCGGTACTCGACCCGACCGCCCGGCGTCGGGAAGGTGGTCACGGCGACGGCTCCGCTGTTCACCATCCGTACCCGGACGCTGGTCTCCGAGGGGTCGGCGGCGACCAGGCCGCGCTCCACCGCGAACGGCCCGACCCCGGCGAGCAGGTTGCCGCAGTTCTGCCGGTCGCTGACCGTCGCCTCCTCGACGCCCACCTGCAGGAACAGGTAGTCGACGCCGTCGGCGCCCGCCGAGACGACCGCGACCTTGCTGGTCAGCGACGTCGCGCCGCCAAGGCCGTCGATCTGCCGGGGATCGGGCGAACCCATCAGCCGCAGCAGCAGGTCGTCGCGCTCGTCGGGCGGGTCGGGCAGGTCGTCGGCGAGGAAGTAGAGGCCCCGGGACGTCCCACCGCGCAGCATCATGCACCGCACCCCGGTGGCGTCGTAGTCACCCGCCATGGCGCTCGTACTCGATGCCCAGCGCGGCGAGGCGCTCCCGCAGCCCGTACCGGTCGAGGCCCACCTCCCCCGCCGCGAACGCGGCCCGGGTCGCGGCCTCCTTCTCGGTGCGCGCGCGGGCGGCGGCCAGGGCCCGCGGCACGTCCAGGCGTGGCACCACCAGCACCCCGTCGTCGTCGCCGAGCACCACGTCGCCGGGGTGCACGGTCTGGCCGCCGAGCACAATCGGCACGTTGACGGCGCCGGCGGTGGCCTTGACGGTCCCCTGCGCGCTGACCGCCCGCGACCAGACGGGAAATTCCATCTCACGCAGCGCCGCGACGTCCCGCACCCCGGTCGCCAGGACCGCCCCGCGTACGCCGCGCCGGCGCAGCGACACCGCGAACAGTTCGCCGAACAGCCCGTCGGTGGACGGCGAGGTCGTCGCCACGACCAGCACGTCGCCGGGGCGGCACTGCTCCACCGCGACGTGGATCATCAGGTTGTCGCCGGGCCAGCAGAGCACGGTGACCGCGGTGCCGCCGGTTCGGGCGCCGGCCCAGGCGGGCCGGAACTCCGGGCCGAGATAGCCGACCCGGCCGAGGGCCTCGTGCACGGTCGCCACCCCGTGCCCGGCCAGGTCCGCGGCGACGGCGACGTCCGCGCGGGGCGGGTCGGTGATCACGACGGTACGCACGGCGCCCCCTTTCCCATTCACGGGCCACGATGCGCGCTCGGGCGGCGGATTGTCAACAATCCTGTCGACCATCTTGTCCCGTCGATGCGTTCCGGCTTACCGTCGCGCCATGACCCCCGCACAGACCCGCACGGCGCTGCGCGCGGCGATCCTGGGCGGCACCTACCTGCCCGGCGAGCGACTGGTCGAGGCGCAGCTCACGGCGCACTTCCAGACGAGCCGGTCCGCGGTACGGGCGGCGCTGCGCGACCTGGCCGGCGAGGGCCTCGTGGTGGCCGAGCCCCACCGCGGAGCGCACGTCCGCAAGGTCTCCCTGGCGGAGGCCATCGAGATCACCGAGGTACGGATGGTCCTCGAAGGCCTGGTCGCGTCCCGGGCGGCGGCCACCGTCGACGACGCCGGCGCGGCCGAGTTGGCGGAGGTCGGCGGGTTGATGCGGGCGGCGGTCGAGGCGGGCGAGTTCCGCCGCTACAGCGACCTCAACCAGCGGCTGCACGCGCTGATCCGGCGGATCGCGGGGCACCGCACGGCCGACGACCTGATCGGCCGGCTGCACGGGCAACTGGTCCGGCACCAGTTCATGCTCTCGCTCCTGCCCGGGCGACCGGCGGTCTCGCTCGCGCAACACGAACACGTCATCACGGCGATCCTGGCCCGCGACCCGGCGGCGGCGGAGGCGGCGATGCGCGCCCACATCGCCAGCGTCATCGACGCCTTGCACACCCTGGACGGCACGCCATGACGGGCCGGCGCCCACGCCGCGAGGCCGAGCCGGGCACCTGCGCGCGACCGGCGTCGCCGTGCGTCGCGGGCGAGGAGTCGGCATGACCGCGTTCGCGGTGCTGGGGCTCGGTGAGGCGGGTGGGCGGTTCGCGGCCGATCTGGTGCGGGCCGGTGCGGAGGTGAGCGGCTACGACCCGCGGCCCGCGGCGCCGGCCGGCGAGCGGGAGCCGGCGCCACGCGGCGAGCGGGAGCCGGCGCCACGCGGCGAGCGGGAGCCGGCGCCACGCGGCGAGCGGGAGCCGG
>NZ_BONE01000060.1 GCF_016862555.1 Asanoa siamensis
CGCCCCGCGCCGCCCCGCGCCGCCCCGCGCCGCCCCGCGCCGCCCCGCGCCGCCCCGCGCCGCCCCGCGCCGCCCCGCGCCGCGTCGCCCTGCGTCGCCCCGCGTCGCCCCGCGTCGCCCCGCGTCGCCCCGCGTCGCCCCGCGTCGCCCCGCGTCGCCACGCGCCGCCCGCGCCGCCACGCGCCGCCCGCGCCGCCCGCGCCGCCACGCGCCGCCCGCGCCGCCACGCGCCGCGCGCCGCGCCATGCCGCCACGCGCCGCGCCACGCCGCGCCACGCCGCCACGCGCCACACCGTCCCGCTCCGCGCCACGCCGCCCCACGCCACACCGCCCCGCGCCGCGCCACGCGCCCCGGGCCACGCGCCCCGCGCCGCGCCGCCCCGCGCCGTTCTGCCCCGCGCCGCCCCGCGCCGCGCCACGCCACCCCGCGCCACGCCGCGCTGTCCCGGGCCGCGCCGTGCTGTCCCGGGCCGCGCCGCGCTGTCCCGCGCTGGGCCGCGTCCCGTGCTGCGCCACGCCGCCCCGCGCCACACCGTCCCGCCCCGCGCCGTGCTCTCCCGCGCCGGGCCGCCACGGTCAGCATCCCTCCGCGCCGGGCTGTTCCGCGCCGCTCCGCGCCGCTCCGCGCCGGGCCGCCACGCTCCGCGCCCACCGGGCGTCGCGCTGCCTCGGGCCTTTCTAAGGTCGCTTAGGGCGTCGGAGTGCTGAGGAGCATGTGTCGTGCGTTGGACGTGGATCTTGCGGTTGCCCTGAGGTTCGCGACTCTTCGTTAACGTCTCCCGCCGCGGGCCTGGCAGGGACGGGCCCCCTTGGGCCCGGCCCGGTGTCCGGCGGGAGCAACGGTCGTGCCCACCACGGACCCGGGAACCGATCCAGATCTTGATCTTCGCCAAGAACAGGCGGTGAAGGACGCCGAGTGACCTACGGAATCAAGCGGTGGCCGCGTCGGCCGCCGGCTGGGTGGCGGGACGAGAAAGCAACTCGCCCACGCCGGTGATGTCGAGGATTGAGCGTAGGAACGGCGGCACGCTGCGCAGTGTGACCGGGATGTTCGCGTCCTGGCCGCGGCGCCAGCCGTGGATCAGGATTGCTAAGCCCGTGCTGTCGATGAAGGTCAGGCGTTCCACGTCGATCGTCAGCGTGGTCGGGCCGCGGTCCAAGGCCGCCGTGAGGGCCAGGCGGAGGGCGTCGGCGCAGGGGAAGTCGAGGTCGCCGCGGATGGTGACTACCGCGTGTGTGCCGTCCGTGACTTCGACCACGAGCGGGGTCTGGTCCGGGACCAGCCGACTCACCGTTGCCACCTCCGTGCCGTTTCTGACTGGTCCACTGTAGGGCAACCATGACGAGACCGCCTGGTGGCATGGGGGCGTACGGTCGAACGGGTGATCACGTCAGTTGGCGACGCATGCCGCATGACAAACGTAAGCGTAGGGTGGGTTTCCGAAGGCTGACCGATCAGGGAGTTGCGGACCGACGTGAACACCGCCGACGTAGCGGGATCCGAGTCGGGGGGTCGCCCGGTGCCAGCCGCGGCGGCGCCCGACTGGTCCGCGGGCACGCCGTCGGCCGCTCGGCGGGCCTCCGCGATTCTGCCGACCGCCGACGCGCTCGTCGACGGCTTTCGTGAAGGTGTCGTCGTCACCGATCCCGCCGGCGTGATTCGCGAGTTCAGCCGGCCCGCCGCGCGGCTGATGCCGGGGCTGGTCGTCGGCCGGACCCTTGCCGGCTGCGGCGAAGGCCCACTCGCTCCCGGCGAGCTGACCCTCGGCGAGCGCCGCGTGCGGTGCCGCCGCGTCGAGCTCACGGTCGCCGGCACCACGAGCATCGCCTGGTACGTCGAGGACGTCACCGATGCCGTCGCGCGCTCTGATGCCCTGCTCGCCGAGCGTGGGCGCGCCCGGTTCCTCGCGACCGCGAGTCAGAAGCTGGGCAACCCGCTGCACGAGGACCGGGCGGCCCGGGCGGCGGTCCGGCTCGCCGTGCCCACGCTGGGTGAGGTCGCCGTCGTCGTGCTCGCGCCGCGGCGTGGCCGGGCCCGGTGGTGGCGGGCTACCGCCGGCGAGGGCGAGGCGCCCCCGATCGTCGACGGCGGCGTGCAACCCGCCGACGAGCTGCCGCCCGCGCTCGACGAGGCGATGCGCGGCGCCGAGCCGTCCGCGGCCGACTGGCTCGCCGACCAGCTCGCCGAGGCGGGCTGGCTGGGCGACCGCGACCCGGCCCGGGTGGCCGTGCGGGTGGTGACCCTGCCCGGCAGCGCGTCCGCGACCGGAGCCCTGCTGGTCGTGCGCTCCCACGACCTCGACGACCACGACATGGAGATGCTGCGCGGGTTCGCGGCCCGGGCCGGTGCGGCGCTCGACGCCGCCGTGCTCTACCGCGACCAGGCCGAGGTGGCCGATACGCTGCAGGCCAGCCTCTCCCCGACCGAGCCGCCCGAGGTGGGCGGCGTGCAGTGGGGCGCCGCGTACCGGCCCGCGCAGAGTTCGTTGCGGATCGGCGGTGACTTCTACGGCGCGCACGAGCTGTCGGACGGCGGGGCGCTGTTCTATCTCGGCGACGTGTCCGGCAAGGGTGTCGACGCGGCGGTCTTCACCGGGCAGATCCGGCAGGGGCTGCAGGCGTTGCGCCGCATCGAGGCCGAGCCGGCGCGGCTGCTCACGCTGCTCAACCACTCGGTGCTGGAGACCACGCGGGCGCACGGGCACGGGCGGTTCGCCACGATGGTGCTCGGGCGCGCGTACCCCGGCCCGGGTGGCGGGTTGTCCCTGACCCTGGCCAGTGGGGGCCACCTGCCGCCGGTGGTGCTGCGCGGCGACGGGACCGTGGAGACCGTCGACCTGCGCGGCATGTTGATCGGCGTGGTGCCCGATCCGCGGATCGCGTCGGTCACCCTGCAACTCGCGCCCGGGGAGACCTGCCTGCTGTTCAGTGACGGCGTCACCGAGGCGCGGGGTGGTGTGCGCGGCGAGCAGTTCGGTGCGCACAGGCTCGTCGACGCGCTGGCCGGTTGCCAGCGGATGCCGGCGCCGGCGCTGGCCGAGCGGGTCGAGCAGGTGATCGGCGACTGGCTGGGCGGCCGCAACCACGACGACATCGCGGTGTTCGCGGTGCGGGCCGTGGCGCCGGGGTCGCCCGCGCGGCATCTGCACGCCGTGCCGGATCGGCGGTCGGCGTAGTGACCGCGGTGCTGTCGCCGACGGTGCGCGAGGCGTACCCCGACTATCTCCGCTGTCTCGACGCCGCCGACGAGCACGGCGCGATCGACCTGGCGCTCGCCCTGATCGAGGGTGGCGTGCCGGCCGAGGACGTGCTGCTCGGTCTGGTCGCGCCCGCCCAGGCGCAGGTCGGCGAATTCTGGCAGCGCAACGAGTGGAGCGTCGCGCAGGAACACGCGGCGACGCACGTCAGCGAGCGGGTGGTGGCGGCGGTGGCCACCACTGTCCGGCCGCGGCCGCACCGCGATCGGATCGTGGTCGCCTGCATGGACGGCGAGTGGCACGCGTTGCCCGCCCGACTCGTCGCGGAGGTGCTGCGGCTCGACGGGTGGGACGTCACGTTCCTCGGCGCGAGCGTGCCGTCACCGCACCTCGTCTCCTACCTGCACCGGCAGGATCCGCGGGCGGTGCTGCTGGCGTGCGCGTTGCCGATGCGGCTGCCGTTCGCGTACCGGGCGATCGAGGCCTGCCGGCGCACCGACGTCCCGGTGCTCGTCGGTGGCCGCGGGTTCGGGACCGACGGGCGGTGGGCGCGGACGCTCGGGGTGCCGTTCGCGGCCGACGCCCGGGCCGCGTCGTCGTTGCTGGCCGCGCCCGTGCTGGCCGGCGTCGAGGAGCCGGCGCCGCTGGGCGATGCGGAGTACGCGGGCCTGGTCGCGGCCCGGGTCGAGTTGATCGACCTGGTGCTCGAGCGACTCGACCTGTCCCGCTACTCGCCGGCACAGATCGACGCGACCGTCGCCGATCTGGGGTACATCGTCGACTCGCTGGCCGCGGCCGTCTACGTCGACGACGTGACGCTGTTCGGCGAGTTCGTGAGCTGGCTGTGCACGGTGCTGGCCAGCCGGGGAGTGCCGCTGCACACGGTCGGGCTGACGTTCGACGTCATGGCCGATCGGCTGCGGGACTTCCCGCGGGCGCACGCCTATCTGCGGTCGACCGCCGTCTGACCCCGCACGTGAAAGATCCCGGCGGGCTCCGCCGGGATCTTCCTGCTATTCGGCTGCTTCTTCAGAGGTACGGCGTTCGATCTTCTCCGGGTCCTCGTGCTGGAGGACCGATTGCTCGGTGGCCTCGGGTTCTTCCTCCCGGATGTCCGATTCGAGCAGGATCGCTTCCGACTGTTCCTGGAAGTCGTCGCTGCCCACCACTTCCTCTTCGGGGAGCGGGTGCTCGGCTCGGGACTTGGCACGGTCGTCGGTCATGCGACCGGGTTACCCCGGTGACCGGGCCCGCTAACCGCCCCGACCAGGTCACGAGCGCTGATCGGGGTGTCCGTCGGGCTGACCGCGGTGGCGGCGGTGGGGCTGGCCGCGGTGGCCGCGGCGGTGGGGCTGGCCGCGGTGGCCGCAGTGGGGCGGACCGCAGTGGCTGCGGCGGTCGGGCTGACCGCCGTGGCCAGGGAGGCCGCGGTCCGGGCCGGGCGTGCCGCGCGGAAGACCCCGATCGAGAGGACCGCGATGATCGCGATCTCGACCACGACCAGCGACCGCTCGACCAGGCCCATCATCACCCGCTCGCCGGGGAAGGCGACGTACCAGAGCAGCCCGACACCGACGGCGCAGGAGACGCAGAGCCACCGGACGGCGGCGGCCATCCGCAGGCCGAGTCCGGCGAACCGGGCGGCGATCACCGTGGCGGCGATGGGCAGGACGACGAACGCGGCCACCGACGCGTATCGGTGGACCAGGGCGGCGGTCGACATGACCGGGATCCCCGGCGGGTCGGTCGGGACGATCGCGGCGACGAGCAGCCCCACCGACCAGATCGACATGAGCCAGACCGGCAGGCCGCGGACCGCGACGCCGACGGCGCGCAGACCGGCCAGCAGTGCGGGAGCACCGAGCGCGAGCGCGACCATCGCGATCTCGATCGTCACCCCGCGGTTGGACAGGGCGTAGTCACTGATCGTCAACTTGAGAGGGTCGTAGCCGGGACCAAGTCCGATGTGTCCGATCACCGTGGCCACGACAGCGGTGACCAGTCCAACCATGGAGACGGTTCCGAAAACCCGGGCGGCGGTGGTCTTCTGCATGCCCTTAAGGCTTCCGGCCAGGCCGTTTCACGGACATCGGGAAGCGCCCGGGTCGACCCCTTGGATCGAGCCCCGACGTACGTGGGGGGAATGTCCTGGCCCACCGCTCAGGGTCGGGAAAACTCCACCACTACCCAGGGTGCTCCCGGGCTGTCGTCACGCGGAAGCGGGGCTATTCCGGTGCGATCCGGCCCGCGAGGACGTCGGCGACGTCGAAGCGTACCGGTTGGTCCAATTGGTCGTAGCCGCAGGATTCCGGCTCCCGGTCGGGTCGCCATCGGACGAACTGGGCCGTGTGCCGGAACCGGTGGCCCTCGAGGTGGTCGTAGCGGACCTCGACCACCCGCTCCGGCCGCAGCGGCACGAACGACAGATCCTTCTCCGGGTTCCACCGGCTCGCCTCGCGCCGCGTCTCGCTGGTCGTGCCCTCGAACGCGGCCGCCCAGTTCCACGGATGGTGTGCGAAGTCGGTGACCAGCGGCTGCAACTCGGCGAACAGTTCCTTGCGCCGGGCCATCGGGAACGCGCCGATCACCCCGACGGAGCTCAGGTTGGAGCCGCCGCCGTATTCGCGGTAGGCCGCCGGCAGCATCGGGTTGGCCGGGTCGTCGTAGAGCCCGAGCAACAGCGACCCGATCGCCTCGGGTTCGGTCTTGTGCACCCGGTAGCCCGCGACCACGCAGTCCGCGGTGCGCTCATGCTTGATCTTCGCCATGACCCGCTTGTTGGGCTGGTAGGTCTCCTCGCCGCTCTTGGCGATCAGCCCGTCCAGCCCGGCGCCCTCGAACAGGTCGAACCACCGGCGCGCCACCTCCCGGTCGGTGGTGATCGGCGTCAGGTGCACCGGCGGCCGCGCGCCCCGCAGCGCCTGCTCGAGCGCCGCCCGCAGCTCGTGGAACGGCCGACCGGTGTAGTCGTCGTCGCCGAGCGCGAGCAGGTCGAACGCGATGAAGCTGGCCGGCGTCTGCTCGGCCAGCAGCCGCACCCGACTGGCGGCCGGATGCAGCCGCAACTGCAGGGCCCCGAAGTCGAGCCCGCGCGTGTCGGTGCTCGCGATGACGATCTCGCCGTCGACCACGCACCGCGGCGGCAGGCTCTCCCGCACGGCCGCGACGATCTCGGGGAAGTAGCGGGTCATCGGCCGCTCGTTGCGGCTGCCCACCTCGACCTCGTCACCGTCGCGGAACACGATCGACCGGAACCCGTCCCACTTGGGCTCGTAGAACCGATCGTCGGGGATTTCGGTCACCGACCGGGCCAACATCGGCTGCACCGGCGGCATGACGGGCAACTGCACGCCCCCATCTTGCCCCGCCGCACCGACAAACCGCGGCCCATCGGTCAGGCGGTGCCCAGCACCGGCGGTGGGACGTCGTCGGAGTCGCGCCAGACCAGGTCGTCTTCGGTCAGCCAGGTGGTGTGCTCGTCGGTCTCGTCCTCGTGCGGCTGGGTGCCCCGCGCCCCGGCCGCCGCCTGCGCCGCCCGACCCGCCGCCGACGTGCTGTTGCCCCGACCCTCCGGGCCGGTCGCGCCCTGGGCGCCACCGCCCGGTCGCCCGGCCGCCGACTGCGACCCGCTCACCCCGACGCCGCGGCCACCCGCACCCCGCGGACCCGTCGCCGCCTGCCCCGAGGCCGGGGACGGCTTGACCGTGTTGGCGCCCTTGCCCGTCGCGGACGCCGCGGTGGTCGGGCCGCCGCCCGGCGTGCCGTTGGTGACCTGGCCCAGCACCCCGCCCGGCGGCAAGGTGCTCGACGTCAGACCGGTGCCGGTGACCGAGGTCGCGTTGGGCATGCCGCCCAGTTGCGTCAGCGCGCCGACCGTCACCGCGCCGGCCGCCAAAGCCCCTTCGCCACTGCCGGTGAGCTGCGAGCCGACCTGCGTGCCGGTGTCGACGGTCGCCGCGCCCGGCGTCCCCGGCCCACCGGCCAGGCCAGGGTCGGCGGCCACGTGCGCCGGGTTGTGGATGCCCCCGGTCTGGCCGGACCCACCCGGACCGGTGCCCGGATCGAGCGCCGGCGCCCCGACCCGCGGCCCGCCGGCCGGCGTCGACGCCCGATGGGGGTCACCCTCCGGCAGCCCGGACGGCGGCGCCGGGAACGGCCGCCAGTCAGCCTGGTCGGCTACCTCGTATTGGGCGGCCACGCCGGCGACCAGCGCCGCCATCCGCTCCCGGGCGCGTTCCTTCTCTTCCTCGTCCTGGTTGTGGCCCATGATGCCGCCGATCAGCGCGCCACCGACCGTGCCCACCGGCCCCGCGACCGAGCCCTTGCCCGCACCGCTGACGACCCCGCTCCACAGCTTGTCGTTGTCGTCGTGCTCCTCGGGCGTCTCGGCCTTGGCCTGCGCGTCGGCCAGGGCCGTGCTCATCTGGCTCAGGCCGCTGTGGGTCGCCAGGAAGTTGCCCGACAACTGGCGCGAGTAGGTGGCGATCGTGCCGACCCGGTCGCGGAACTCGGTGCCGGCCGCGCCTTCCCAGCCCGCCAGCACCCGGGACAGGTCGCGGTCGATCGCGCCGGCCAGGGTGTCGGCCTGCTGCTCGGCGGACTTCCACGCCGCGATCGTGTTCTCGACCTGGCACGGGACGCCCGCGAACAACTGGTCGTAGAGCTCCCGGTGACTCATCCCCGCGTAGTCAGCCATTGCTCGAACCCCCCAGAGCCCGCTGCACCCCGCCGAGCACGTCGGCGATGTCGGCCGAGTTGGCCGCGTTGCGCGCCTCGGTCGTGCGGTAGTTGCTGATGATCGTGTCGGTGGCCGACCGTGCCGCGCGGATCGCGTCGATCAGGCGCCGGACCCGGGCCACCTGCGCGTCCTGCCGCGTGTCATGCGTGTCGGTGATCCGCTTGGCGTCGGCGAACCCGCCCAGCGGCGGCCGGGCGGCGGCGGTGCCGTTGACGGTCCGCAGCAGCGTCTCGGCCTCGGTCAGGCGCGCGTCGAGCGCTCGACGGAAGTCTTCCAGTGAGAGAATGTCGACCTTGGTCTGTTCGTTCCCCATCGATCAGATGTCCAGTCTCTATCCGGGTGGCCCCGCTCGCCGGGGTCGCCGAGCCGATTAAGAACCTCACGCTCCACAGTCGAGACTAGCGCTAGGCAACGACACTTTTCGACCCGTCAACCCGTCGGCCGGACGAACCGCTGCGCCGCCGCCGGATCCAGCACCGGACCGTTCGGTACCAGCGCCAGCAGCGCCGACGGGACCGGCAACGGATCGACACCGCCATAACCGAGCGCCGTCGCCGCGTTGACCTGACCGTCGTTCCGCAACGGGAACTTGAGGCCCTGATCGGTGATCAGATACGTCGTCGTGTCGACGCGTACGCCCGGCGCCGGCTCGACCCGGACCAGCGCGCCCTTGCCGCTCGCGACGATCACCCGGTCGGCGGTGGCCACGCCGTCAGCGCCCTGACCAGCGGCGGAGCCGGCACCGCCCGGCAGACCCGCCGGCACCGCGGCATAGCGGTGGACCGCGGGCGCGACCCCACCGGTCTGCACCGCGCACAACAGCGGTGGCGCCGCCTGCCCGGGCGCGATCGCCGGCAACGTCCGCGGGAAACCGGCCGGCTCCACCGACGCGTCCCGGACCAGCACCGCCGCCGCCTCAGCGGCCGAGATCACGGTCTCCTGCGGATCGTCGGCCAGCAGCAGCTTCGCCGACACGTCGCCGATCGTCACCAGGCCCTCGCGCGTCAGCACGTAGCGCTGCTGCCCCGCCCGGTAGACCTGGCCGATGTCACCCCGCGCCCCGCCGACCCGCCGCGGGCTGGCCTGCCCCGCACCGTCGATCACCGGCTGCCGCAGGTCAGGCCCGCCGGTGATGCCGTTGAGCAACGCCTTGCCGACCGGCACCGGGTCGACCGCCGCCAACTCGAGCGCGGTCAGCGTGATCTCGTCGACCACCCGGAACCGGCGATCACCGAAGACCACATAGGTCGCCGCGGGCCCGCTCGTGTCGGCCGGCGTGCTGACCAGCAGTGCCGTGTCAGGCCCGAGCGACGTGCCGCCGGCCGGCTCGCGACCCACGAACACCATCGTCGTCGGCCCGCCGGCACCCTGCGGCGGCGCGCCGCACACGCTCCACGGCAGGCCGAGCAGCGCGCCACGATCGGGCGGTGGGTCCGGCGCGCCCGGGATGCCGATCGGCTCACCCACCGCGTACGCACCGAGCGAGTCGCGCGACATCTGCCGGATGGCCGGTTTGTCGTTGCCCGCGAAGAGCAGGGCGGAACTCCAGTTGAGTACGGGGTGCAGCGTCTCGTCGACCAGCACGTACCGTGCGCCGGTCTCCCGCATGATGATCAGCTCACCGGTCGCCGGCCGGCCGCCGCCGGGGTTGACCAGCCCGATCACGCCGATGATCGCGAACACGATGGCGGCCACCATGACACTGCCGAACATCGCGAGCCCGAACCGCCGCATGGGCAGCTCGGTGGTCTCGGGCTCGCCGCTGAGCAGGCCCGACACGATGCGCCGGGTGATGAACCGGTGCGCCTGCACCTGTTCCTGCCGGCTGCGCATCGACGACCCTCCCCAGGCTCGCGGCCACCCTACGATAGGTGACTCGTCGTACGCTGTCCCCGCCCCTGGGGAGGAGGACGCGATGCGCACGGCTGTGTGGCGACTGGTTGTCGCCGAGATCGCCATCGTCGCCATCGCCCTCGCCGCGTTCAGCGGATCCCTCGTCGTCCTGGCCGTGGCCGTGGTGCTCGCGCTGCTGGCGGTCGGTCTCGGCTACGCGCGCCGCGACGGTCGATGGTGGACCGCCTCGCTGCGCACCCGTCGCCGCTGGCGGCGCAGGCGGGGAGCCGGTCGCGCGCTCCAGGAACATTCGATCAACGGGTACGACGATCGCGGCACCAGTGTCGGCATCGGCTGCGACGCGGGCGGCTGGTACGCGGCCGTCGCGATCGCACCCCCGCGCGGTGTCAACGGCGCCCGCGGCGTCCCTGTCCCGGTCGACCGCCTCGCCGAGTTGCTCGACGACGTGACCCTGCCGGTCAGCGGCATCCAGGTGGTCAGTTGGGCCGCGCCCGCGCCGCACCACCTGCTGCCCAGCCAGGTGCCCAGCGTCGCCTCCTACCAGCAGCTCGCCGCGGATCTGCTGCCCGCCGGCCCGGCCCCGATCGACCAGCGCGACTGGGTCGCGGTGCGGCTCGACGTGGCCGACGGCGCTGTCGCCGCGCACCGCCGAGGCGGTGGTGTCGACGGCGTGCACCGCGCGGTCGCCGCCGCCGTCGGCCGGGTGAGCAAGGCGCTGAACAGCGTCGGCGTCGCCACGGAGATCCTCGGCCCGCAGCAGCTCGCGGCGGCCGTGCGGCTCTGCGCCGGCGTCGACGAGCAGGAGCCGCCCGCCGAGGACTGGACCACGTTCTACGCCGCCGGCCTGCACCACCTGGCATTCGAGGTGCAGGGTCTGCCGCCGCGGGAGGCGCCGCTGTCCGCGCTGCTGCGCGCACCCGCCGCCCAGGTGGTGCTCTCGGTCGACCTGCGCCCCAGGCCCGGCCGCGACGACGACCGCGGCCCGGTGCTGGCGCGCACGGTGGTGCGGATGTCGGCCCCGGCACCGCAGCTACCCGACCTGGCCCGCACGCTGTCGGGCCGGGCGAGCCAACTCGGCCTGCGACTACGCCGGCTCGACGGGTTGCAGGGCCCGGCCGCCTACGCCAGCGCCCCGACGGGCGGTGGCGCATGGTGATCGGCCACCCGCTCCCACCCGCGTCGGCCGGCGCGATCGGTCTGCGCGCCGAGCACACGGGCCTGCTGCTCGGCCGGGGTGCTGACGGTGACGCCGTGCTGCTGCGCCTGTTCCGGCCGCAGCCGACGCGGATCGCCCTGATCGGCGGCCTGTGGCTGGCCCGGGTCGCCGTCTTCCGCGCGCTGGCACTCGGTGCGCGGGTCTTCGTCCGCACCTCCGACGAGCGGCGCTGGCACGGCCTCGGCGAGGTCGCGGTCGGCGACCCCGATCGCGTACGCGTCGTCACCGGTGGCCGTCCCACGGTCGCCGGCCGGTTCGGCGAGCCCGTGCTGCACGTACACGATGTCGAAGGTCAGCGGGTTTTCGATCTGCGCCCCGACGAGGCCTGGCAGGCCACGTTGACGATCTCCGCGCAGCTCACCGACACCGCGGCCGACGCGCTCTCCGTGGCCGATGCCGCGCTGGTGCAACGGATGTGGGCACAGCAGGCGGTCTACGTGGCGGCCCGGCTGGGCGTCGACCCCGACGCGGCGTCCGAAGTGGAGACTCTGCCCGACGACACGGTCGCGCTGCTCAGCGACGGCCAGGTCAGGGTCGCCTGGGTCTCCGCGACCGACATCGAGCAGCAGATGTTCGGCCCGCCCGGCCGCCTCTAGCTCTCCCGGATGGCCCGGATCCAGCCGTAGAGGCCGCTGGCCCAGACCACCAGCGGCAGGATGCCGAGAATCAGCAGGATCTCCAGGATGTCGACGGTACGGCCGAGCAGCGGCGACTGGCGGCGTCCGGCGCCGAGGGCCGCGCCGACGCTGATCGCGGCGACCACCAGGAGCCCCACGACGATCAGGGCGAGCCGGCCGACCATGCTCGCGTCGACGAAGCCGGCGACCGCGAGCGCGGCGATGGCGATCACCCCGGCGCCGAGCAACGGCAGCCGTTGCGCGATCGAGATGAACCAGCGCGCCCGCATGAACAGCAGCAGGCCGAGCGCCGCGCAGAGCGCGTACCCGGCCGTCCCTCCGGTCGTGACCAGCGCGATCGCGGATCCGGCCGCGATCAGGCCGACCGCCCCGAGCATGCCGGCGAGCAGGTCGTCGGCGCGCTCGGCGAGCCGCAGCACCCGCGCGCCGTCGACGGTCTCGGTGTCGCTGCGCAGGTCGTCGGTGCCGGACGGCACGGTCGGCACGGGCAGCCCGGCCAGCCGGTAGGACATCATCGGCATCGCCGGCACCACCACCAGGGCGAGCGCGAGGACGATCGAGGCGGCCCCGGCCGGTGTGGCACCGAAGATCATGCAGATGGCGGCGGCCACGCCCAGCCCGAAGGCCGCGGCGGTGGCGGCGAGGAAGACCTGGCCGTACGCGGCGACGGCGGCACTGCCCGCGACGGCTGACACGAAGACCACGGCGGCCGCGCAGACCAGCAGGTCAGGGGCCGCCAGGGCGCCGAGTCCGCGGTCACCCGCGAACAGGGTCAGTCCGCCGACGGCGGCGTACACCATGGACACCAGGGCGAGCAGCAAGCCGTTGCGGTGATCGCCGAAGCCGCGCGCCGCGACGGCCGAGGTCGCGAGCAGGAGCAGCGCGAGTACGAGGGCGATGGCCGGCGCGACGCCGCGGGGCGGGCCGGTCAGCGCGAGGGCGACGGCACCGCCGACCAGCGCGGCCGCGCCCAGGCCGAGGCCGAAGACCTTGGTGCTGCTGGCCGACCAGCGACCGGGTCGCATCCGGGTGGCGGTGGCGATCGCGTCGACCACGTCGTCGAAGACGGGCTCGGGCTGTTCGCCGCCGCGCGGGCGCAGGTAGAGCAACTCGCCGTCGCGGATCTCCAACTGGGCCGGCGACTGGGCGATGTCGAGCGCCGGGCCGGCCAACCGGGCCAGCGACCAGCCGTACCGGCCGTCGGGCTCGTCGGCCAGGCGATCACCGGCGAACCGCAGCAGCGTCGGCAACACGTCACCGAGCGGCACATCGGACGGTAGCGCGAGGTCGACGCGGGTCTTCGGAGCCACGATCGTCACGCGGCTCGATCCGGCCGTCGGGGCGCCCGCCACGATGTCCTCCTCGTCCACAGGCCGCGCCCGGGCGTATCGCGGGCGCCACCGCTTCCGGCAGAGTACATACGATGGCCCCGGCCCGGTGTCCACCCGGGCCGCCAGCGCCGCCCTGGGGAGGAGAGGCGTGAGCACCGTCCTGTTCCGTCGGCCACCGCGCCGGCCGGGTCCGGCCATGCCGCGCGGCGAGTTGCTGGTCGAGTCGCCGCCGGAGCTGCCCGAGCAGCTGCCCCGCGGCATCGGCCAGCTGCTCATGGTGCTGCCGATGGTCTGCGGCGTCGGTGCGATGGCCTTCCTCTACGCGGGTCGCGGCGGCGGTGCGGTCACCTGGATCGCGGGTGGCCTGTTCGGTGTGTCCATGTTGGGCATGGCGATCGGCACGATGGGCAACGGCGGCAACAAGAAGGCCGAGCTCGACGCGGAACGCCGCGACTACATGCGCTATCTGGCCCAGATCCGCAAACGCGTACGCCGGGCGTCCGACCAGCAACGCGCGGCGGCGATGTGGGTGCACCCGGCGCCCGACGCGCTCTGGTCGCTGGCGGCGTCGCGGCGCATGTGGGAGCGGCGGTCGACCGACGAGGACTTCGGCCAGGTCCGCATCGCGGTCGGCCCGCAGCAGCTCGCCGTCGACGTGACCCCGCCCGAGACCAAGCCGGTCGAAGACCTCGAGCCGATGTCCGCGATCGCCCTGCGCCGCTTCATGAACACCTTCCGCGCCGTGCCCGACCTACCGATCGCGCTGTCGCTGCGGGCGTTCGGCCGGGTGTCGTTGCGCGGCGACCGCGCGCAGGTGCTGGCGGTGACCCGCGCGGCGATCGGCCAGCTCGTCACCTTCCACTCGCCCGAAGACGTCCGGATCGCGCTGGTCGTCGCGCCCGAGCGGGTCGCCGAGTGGGACTGGGTCAAGTGGCTGCCACACGCCCAGGTCGACCGCGTCGTCGACGGCGCGGGTTCGGCCCGGCTGGTCTTCGAGTCGATGACCGAGCTGGAGGACGCGCTCGACGAGGAGCTCGCCAGTCGCGGCCGGTTCAACCCGTCGGCCAAGGCGCTGACGACCCAGGCGCACCTGGTGGTGATCCTCGACGGTGGTGAGGCTCCGGCGGCGGCCCAGCTCACCGGGCCCGGTCTGCTCGGCACCACGGTGTTCGACCTGTCCGGCGTAGTGCCCCGCGACGCCGGCCGCTGGCTGCTGGCGCTGACGGTCAACGGCGACCGGATCGAGGTCAACCAGGGCAACCGGAGCACGTCGCTGGGCCGGGCCGACACGCTGGCGCTGTCCGCCGCCGAGTCGCTGGCCCGCCAGCTCGCTCCTTTCCGGCTGTCCCACCAGACCACCAGCGAGGAGCCGCTGTCCCGCAGCCCCGAGCTGCCCGAGCTGGTCGGCGTCGGTGACGCCGCGGCCGTCGACCCGCGCCGCAACTGGCGTCCGCGCCCGGTCCGCGAGACCCTGCGCATCCCGCTGGGCCTCGGGCCCGACGGCGCGGTGGTCGAGCTCGACCTCAAGGAGTCGGCGCTCGAGGGCATGGGCCCGCACGGCCTGATCATCGGCGCGACCGGCTCCGGCAAGAGCGAGTTGCTGCGCACGATCGTCGCCGCGCTGGCGATCACCCACTCGTCCGAAGAGCTCAACTTCGTGCTCGTCGACTTCAAGGGCGGTGCGACCTTCGCGTCGCTCGACGCGTTGCCGCACACCAGCGCCGTGATCACCAACCTGGCCGACGAGCTGCCGCTGGTCGACCGCATGCACGACGCGATCGCGGGCGAGTTGCAGCGGCGGCAGGAGCTGTTGCGCTCGTCGGGCAACTACGTCTCCCGGCACGAATACGAGCGGGCCCGCGCCGGCGGGGAGAACCTCCAGCCGCTGCCCAGCCTCCTGATCATCTGCGACGAGTTCAGCGAGCTGCTGGCCGCCAAGCCCGACTTCATCGACCTGTTCCTGCAGATCGGCCGGCTGGGCCGTTCGCTCGGCATCCACCTGCTGCTGGCGTCGCAGCGGCTCGAGGAGGGGCGGCTGCGCGGGCTCGACACGCACCTGTCCTACCGGATCGGCTTGCGTACGTTCTCCGCCGTCGAGAGCCGCATCGTGCTCGGCGTGCCCGACGCCTACGAGCTGCCCAACGCGCCGGGGCACGGCTATCTCAAGATCGACACGCAGACGATGCTGCGGTTCCGCGGCGCGTACGTCTCCGGGCCTTATCGGCAGGCCAACGCCACCGGGTCGGCGGCCCAGGCGCGGGTACGCGGTCAGGTCGTGCCCTACACGATGGCCCACGTCCCACTGCCCAAGGCGCCCCCGGTGCCGGCCGAACCCGTCCCGGCGGCGCCCGCGGGGCCCGAGGCGGCGCGCCAGGTGACGATGCTCGACGTGGTCACCGGCCGGCTGCGGGGCCAGGGGCCGCCGGCCCACCAGGTCTGGCTGCCGCCGCTCGACCAGCCGGTGCCGCTCGACGCGCTGCTGCCCCAGCTCCAGCGCGACCCCGACCGGGGCCTGCAGGCGGCGGGCTGGCCGGGTGCCGCCCGGCTCGCGGTGCCCGTCGGCGTCGTCGACCGGCCCTACGACCAGCGCCGCGACCCGATGGTCGTCGACCTGTCCGCCGCGGCCGGCAACACCGTGATCGTCGGCGGGCCGCGGTCCGGCAAGAGCACGTTGCTGCGCACGCTGATCTCGTCGCTGGCGTTGACGCACACGCCGCGCGAGGTGGCGTTCATGTGCCTCGACTTCGGCGGCGGCACCCTGCGCGGGCTGTCCGGGCTTCCGCACATGTCCGGGGTGGCCGGCCGGCGCGACGTCGAGGCGGTGCGCCGGTCGGTCGGCGAGGCCACGGCCCTGCTCGACGAGCGCGAGCAGCGGTTCACCGAGCGCGGCATCGAGTCGATCGGCGCCTACCGCCGGATGCGGGCGACCGGCCGGTTCCCCGAAGATCCGTTCGGCGACCTGTTCCTGGTCGTCGACGGCTGGGGCACGCTACGGGAAGACTTCGAAGAGCTGGAAACGCGGATCACCCGGCTCGCGGCGCGCGGCCTCGGCTACGGCATCCACGTGGTGGTCACCGTCAACCGCTGGGCCGAGCTGCGGATGAACGCCCGCGACCTGTTCGGCACGCGGCTCGAGCTGCGGCTGGGCGACCCGACCGAGTCCGAGATCGACCGCCGCGCCGCGGTCAACGTGCCGAGCGGCGCGCCGGGCCGCGGCCTCACGCGCGACAAGTTGCACTATCTGAGCGCGCTGCCGCGAGCCGACGGGATGGGCGACCCCGACACGCTGGTCGACGGCACGGCCGCGATGGTGGCGGCCGTCGCGGAGTCCTGGGTGCACCCGCCGGCACCCAAGGTCCGCCTGCTGCCGCGCCGACTACCGGCCGACGAGCTGGTCAAGCTGGCAGGCACCGACGCGCCGGGTGTCGCCATCGGCCTCAACGACTCCCACCTGGCGCCGGTGCGCCTCGACTTCTCGGTCGACCCGCACCTGCTGGTCTTCGGCGACGTCGAGTCGGGCAAGACCAACCTGCTGCGGTTGATCGCGCGCTCCATTGTGGATCGCTATACGCCGCAGGAGGCACGGCTGGTCATCATCGACTACCGCCGAGGCCTGCTCGACGCGGTCTCCGGCGACCACCTGCTCGGCTACGCGCCGTCGGCCACTGTGGTCGGCGAGATGGTCGGCTTCCTGCGCGACTCGATGAAGCAACGCTTGCCGGGCCCCGACATCACGCCTGACCAGCTACGCAGCCGCAGTTGGTGGCACGGCCCAGAGCTGTTCGTGATCGTCGACGACTACGACCTGGTCGCCACGACGGGCAACAATCCACTGTCACCATTGCTGGAACTGTTGCCCCAGGCCAGCGACGTGGGCCTGCACCTGATCCTGACCCGCCGGGTCGGCGGCGCGGCGCGAGCCCTTTACGAGCAGGTCATCCAGCGGATGCGCGAGCTGGACACACCCGTTTTCCTCATGTCCGGCAAGCCCGAGGAGGGCGCGCTGGTCGGCAGCCTCAAGCCGAGCCCGCAACCGCCGGGCCGCGGCACGCTTGTCCGCCGCCAGGACGGGCAGCAATTGGTCCAGACCGCCTGGATAGAGCCATGACGATCCGGGGCTGCGCTGTGACGGCCGCGTCCGTTACGGTGAGTCCGGACATGTCGCACGAGTCAAGCAAGGGGTGAGTGTTATGGGTCAGCCGTTCTCGGTTGATGCCGCGACGCTCCACAAGGCTGCGGGGGATGTGCGGTCGACAAGGTCTGATGTCGACGGTGATCTCAAGCGGCTTTGGGGCGTGTTGGACGATCTGGCTGTCGCATGGCAGGGCCAGGCCTCCGCCGGTTTCCAGAACCTGATGACGCGTTGGCAGGGTGACGTCTCCAAGCTGCTGACCGCGCTGGACAACATCGGGGACCTGCTCGACCAGGGCGGCACCACGCACCAGGTCAACGACGAGCAGCAGAACGAGATGCTCAACAAGTTCAACTCGGCCTTGAACCCGTGATCTGAGCGAAGGATTCCGAGATCATGTCGCAGATCCAAGTCAACTACGCCGCGCTCGAAAACGCGCAGTCCCAGATGCAGTCGATCTCGAAGACCATCGACGGCCGCCTCGACGCGCTCCGCTCGCAGCTGCAGCAGATGCAGTGGAACGGCTCGGACCGCGAGGCCTACCAGGCCTACCAGGCCCAGTGGGACGCGGCAGTAGCCGACATCAACGCAATCCTGAGCGAAATCGGCGCCGCCGTCGGCGTCGCCAACCAGAACTACATCACGACCGAGGCGAACAACGCCAAGGTCTGGGGCTGACGCCCCAACGCCATCCGCAGCCGACGCCCGGGCGACGCCCGGGCCACGCTGCACCCTGCGGCGGCCCGCGCCCAACGGACCGGGTGTGACGCCCTTCTAGAACGGCAGCCCCCGTTCGGGATCATGGCCGACGTTCGAGGTTGAGGCCGCGTGTGTAGCGGGAACGCCTTCGAGGACGATGACGGGGAATACCCGGTTGGTGTTCTGCTCGTAGGGGGAAGTGCCGTCGGAGACCGTGCGGTAGAGCCGGTCGCGTTCCTCACCTGCCACGATGACGGCTCGGGCGCGGTAGGAGTTGCCGCCGAGTTCGACCGTCACCGCTGGGTTGGCTCGCAGGTTGTGGAACCAGGCGGGATGCCTGGGAGCACCGGCCTTGGAGGCGACCACGAACACGCGGCCTTGGTCGTCGACCTGGAAGCCGAGTGGCACGGTCGCTTGCCGTCCCGTCCGCGCGCCGGTCGTGGTCAGCAGCAGGATCGGGAACGGCGGTTGGCTGACCCTGCCGTGATTAGCGCGGAACTCGCTGATGACGCCCTGGTTGTAGGTCCGGAATTCCTCGTCAGATGGCACTGTGCTCATGATGTCTCCTTGGTTCTCGAGGACAGCCAGCTCGTACTCAAGGCCTCGGTGTAAAGGGTTCCGTCAGTTTCGGGTCTCCGAAGAGGGCGATCGTGACGATCCCTTCCTGGGCGACAGTCAGCACCGCCACGCCGAAGGGCTCGCCGCGGAACCACACCGCCGCGGCCGGCTGGCCATTCGCCTCGGTCGCGACCATCCGCCATTCCCCCGGGGCGCCCATTGACGGCGTCGCGAAGGCCAGGCACGCCTCACGACCGGTGTACGAGGTCGGGGAGCCGACCGGCACGATGGCCGCATCCGCGCGCAGCACGTCACGGAAGGCGTCGGCGTCGGACGCCTCCCAAGCGGCGATGTACCCGGCGAGCAGCGCTTTGGCCCGGGGCGAGGCCGCGTCCAGCACGTCGTCGCGGGCCGGTGCCGCCTCGGCGAGCCGGGCCCGGGCCCGCTGCAGGGTGCTCTTCACGGCCGGTACCGACATGCCCAGCACCTCGCCGGTCTCGGCCGCGGAGAAGGCCAGCACCTCCCGCAGCAGCAGGACCGCCCGCTGCTGGGGGGTGAGGTGCTGCAACCCGGCCACGAAGGCGAGCCGCACGCTCTCCCGCGCGACCACCAGGTCGGCCGGATCCGTCGGGAACGGCTGCAGCGGCGCATCGAGGTCGTCCGGTCCGAGACCGGACAGGAGCGCGCGCCGCCCGCGGCCCTCCAGCGCGGTCAGGCAGACGTTGGTGGCGATCCGGTAGAGCCAGGTGCGCAGCGACGAACGCGACTCGAAGGTCGCCCACCCGCGCAGCGCCCGCACGTACGTGTCCTGCACCACGTCCTCGGCCTCGTCATAAGCGCCCAGCATCCGGTATGCGTGGGCGAGCAACCCCGGGCGTTCCGCCTCGAACGCCTCGGTCAGAGCCCCAGCTTCGGGCGTACCCACGCGGCCAACCTCCCGATCGCCTCGTCGGCAACCGGTGAGCGTCCGGCGGCCATCTGGAACGTGTGCAGCTGCCCGTCGAAGACGTCGAGCCGTGCGTCGGTCAGCTTCGCGAGGCGCTCGCTGTCACCCCGACCGCTCTCGTCGCCGCCGCACTGCACGTACACCGGCGGCAGCGCGGACAGATCGGCGTAGAAGGCGTTGACCTCCGGCGCCAAGCCGCTCGTCCCCTCGGCCAGGTACTGCTCGATGAGACCCTGCACCATCGGTCGGGTGAAGAACAGGTCGGTGCCGGCGTTCTCCTCGTACGACGTCGCGGTCTGCGCCGGGTCCATATCGATCCACGGCGACAGCAACAGCAGCGCGGCCGCGCCCGGCTCGCGGAGGGCGACCTGCACCGCCAGGCCGCCGCCGGAGGAGTCACCGGCCAGCGCCACCGCAGCGGTGCGCGCCGCCGCCCACCGGAACGCCGTGACCGCGTCCTCGATCTGCGCCGGGTAGCGGAACTCGGGAGCGAGCCGGTAGGTGGCCAGCAGCACCCGCACGCCGGCCGCCTTCGCGAGGTGCCCGTACATCTTGCGGTGGGTATACAGCGACCCGCCCACGAAACCGCCACCGTGCAGCGCGAGGATCGCCCGGTCGCGGTCGGCGTCGTGCGGGACGAGCCACATTGCCGGCACGCCGCCCGCCGACACCTCCGCGTAATCCAGGCCGCGCGGTTCCGCCGTCACGTCGCCCCACTGGTCATCCGCACCCATGTCCCCGACGGCCCACCGGGCGTACATCTCCCTTATCGCATCCATGCCAGTACAGACCGCGGAGGTGCCCGAAAGGAATCGCGAGGCACCCACATCGGCTACGTATCCGGACGTCGATCGTTCAGGTGACTGCTGGACGTCCACGGAATGTCCGCTCGTCATCGGCACGGTTCGCCCACCAGTCGGAGAGGTTCTCAGTAATGCGGCTACTGCCGCCGCCCGTGCCGCCCGTGCCGCCCGTGCCGCCCGCCAGCCCGCCGCTCGAGTCAGGACGGCGGCACTTGGGCCCGTCCGCTGTAATTCGAGCTGGTTTGATTCGGCGGTTGGCGGCGTTCCGGCGTCGGACTTTGCTGATGCGCATCTGGTTGCCAGCTGAGCGGCTGATGCCGGCCAGACGTTTCCTCGGCCCCCTTGTCTCCGCGAAGACGAGCCTTCATACCGGAGACCGCCGCTTCTGAAGGCTGACCTGCGTGGTCCTTTCGAGACCGACGCGCTGCTGGAGCGGTCACCGGTTCTCCTATCGGTGCGCTAGCCGTTCCCGCCCGCGCGCCGCCCGTTCTCGCCGGTGCGCCAACCTTTGTCGCTTGTGCGCCGACCGTTCCTGCCAGGACGCCGCGGCGACGCGTGCGGCGGGCGACTCCTGCGCTGATCGCGATCACGAGCGCCAGCGCCGCGAGCCCGGTCGCCGTCCATGTGGCCAGCGCGCGGGTGCCGCCCATCGGATCCTCGGGTAGCGCGACCGGGGCGAGGGCCGCCGCGGCGGGCGATGGCTCCGATGCTCCGGCGATCGCGGTCAGGGCGCGATAGGGATTGATCATGCCGAAGCCCACCTGGTTGTTGCGGCCCTCGGCCGGGTGATCAGCGGTCGCGGTGATGCGCGCCGCGACCTGCGCCGGCGTGAGCGTCGGCTCGGCGGACCGGATCAGCGCCGCGAGCCCCGACACGTACGCGGCCGCGAAGCTGGTCCCACCGTCCTTGAACTGCGCGTACTTGTCGCCTCGCGGCATCGGCCCGTCAACCTCGGCACCGGGCGCCGCGACGTCCACATAGGGCCCCGACGTCGACGTGTTGACGTGATGCCCGACCTTGTCGATGCCGGCGACGGCGATCACGCCCTCGTACGCCGCGGGATAAGCCGTCTGCTCGCTCCCGTTGCTCCCGCCGTCGTTGCCGGCCGCGGCGACGACCACGACGCCACGATCGAGCGCGTACTCGATCGCGTCCTCCAAACCGGCCGTCGGATCCGTGGTCAGCGACAGGTTGATGACCTCGACATCCTGGTCGGCAGCCCACTTGATGGCCGTAGCGATGTCCGCCGACGTGCTCGGGTTGAAGTCCTTCGTGAGATCCCGCAGCACGCGGACCGGCAGGATCTCCGCCTTCGGCGCGATGCCGCTGAACACCGAGCCTTGAGGCGTACGCCCGGCGATCACCCCGGCAACCAACGTCCCGTGCGCCACCTCGTCACATTGCCCACGGGCCGACGGCTCGACGAAGTCCCGCCCCTCCAGGACCTTGCCGGCCAATGCCGGGTGCGTCGCCGAAACCCCCGAATCGATCACCGCGACCGTGATCCCCGCACCCTCGCTGATGGGCCATGCGAGATCAGGCCGCAACTGCTGCAGGGGCCACGGCGTCTCGGTCATCGCCTGCCCCGTATCGGGCCCGCACGACGGCGCCCGCCCCGCAGCCGCCGCGGGGACGTTCACACGCACGGCCGCCGCCGGGACGTTCATACCCGCGGACGCCGCGGGGACGTTCACACGCGCAGCCGGCGCCGGGACGTTCATACCCGCGGCCGCCGCCGTTACGTTTATACCCGCGGCCGCCGCCGGGACGCTCATACCCGCGGCCGCGACGGCCGCAATCACCGCCGCACCGGCGACCCCGGCCATCAGCCGCACAGCGCGCGGGGCACCGAGACGCCAAGGCGACGACCATGTCGGAGAGACGTTGGACGTGGACATGTGCGACGCCTCGACCGGTCAGTTGCCGAGGACCGGGGGCGGTGGGGCGTCGTTGTTGTCGCTCCACACGTTGTCGTCCTCGTGTAGCCAGCTGTCGTACTCGTCTTCCTCACCGTGCCCGCCGGCTCCTGCCCCGGGCCCGCCGATGAAGCCGGCCCCGCGCCCCGCGGCGCCCTTGCCGGTCGCTCCACCGCGGCCCGCGCCGCCGCCGCCCGCCCCGACGCCGCCGATGCCGGCCATGCCGCCCGCACCGCGCCCGGCGCCGCGACCGCCGCCAGCCGCGCCGGCACCGATGCCACCCACGGCGCCTGCGCCGCCGGCGCCCAGTCGACCGCTGCCCGCGCGGGCGGTGCCGCCGCCACCACGGCCCGCCGCGCCGCCGGCCATCGGGGCGATGGTGGGCGTGACGGGCTTGCCGAGCGATCCGCCGCCAGGGATCTTGCCGAGGCCACCTGGGCCGACGCCGATGCCTCCGCTGCCGAGACCCGCGCCGCCGCCGAGCCCGGACGTACCCAGCCCGCCCGAGCCGAGGCCGCCGCCGCCCAAACCCGGGGGAGTGCCGGTGGTCAGGCCGCCGCCCGCGCCCGCCAGGCCCGAGCCCGGCTCGAACTCGCCCAGGTCAGGGCTGGTGGGCTTGTCGATCGGGGAGCCGTCGAGCAGGCCCGGCATGTTGCCCACTCCGCTGCCGCCAGGCTTGGGTAGGTCCAGGCCACCGGCACCGGCACCTGCCCCGCCGCCACCGATGCCGGGAACGCCCCCACCGCCGACGCCCGGGCCGCCACCGCCCAGGTCGGGAGTCTCCAGGCCCGGGATGTTGTCGGTGCCGACCACGGCCGCGTTGGGTGCACGGTCGGCCGCGGCCTGGTGCTGCGCGCTGACCGTGTCGTACGCCGCCCGCGCGTCGCCCTCGACGTCGGTGAGCAGCTTGCGGAACTGGTCGCCCAGCCAACCCGCGAAGCTCATCGGTGCGTTGTTGAAGAAGCCCGCCTCGAGCTCGACCTCGAGCGCCCCCGGGCCGAAGGAGATGCGCGCGTCGCGCGCGGCCATGATCTCGCCGAGCATGCTCGCCGGGACCGGCATCGCGGCCTGCGCGGCCTGCAGGTCCTGGGCCGCGGTGCGGAGCGTCTCGACGATGCCGACACCGCTCTCGGGCGCGGCGCTGTCGGTGAGCCTGGTGAGCTCCTTGCTCACGGACTTCACCCGCTCGGTGAACGCGTCCGCGGCCTTGCCTGTCCAGAACGCGTCGATGCCCTTGATGTCGCGTTCCAGCGAGGTGCAGACGTCGCGTACGTTGCCGATCAGCTCCTGCCAACCGAGCGCGGCATCCTCCACATCACCGGGACGGCCGGCGATGACGACGTGGTTGACCATCGTCGTCCAGTCGGTTGGCGGCATCTGCTCTTTCCTCCCCCTGGCAGATCGCTAAATCTGGTGGTCCTTCGCCGAGGCCTCGGTGAAGATCGAGGCCCACTGCTGCGCGGTGAGCGCGTTCCGTTCCTCGGCGGCCGCGTAGTTCTCTTTGATCTTGCCAAGCGCGTCGACCGTGTCGTGGATCTGCTCGATGGTGAGCTCGAGCCCATTGCGGAAGGACTCGTAGACCTCGGTGTGCTTGAGATGGACCTTGCCCGCGCCCGGGAACTGGCCCAGCGTCGGAGCGCCCGCACTTGCCGGCCCGTCGATCTTCTCCAGGATGCCGGGCATGGCGTGGTAGAGCCGGCCCAGGTATGCGGCCCGCTCGCGCAACCAGTCCTGCGTGGACTCGAGCGACGCGAGGTCGACACCGGTCTGCGCGCCGGGCGCCGCCTCGGTCAAACCCCTGGGGGCGACGTCGGGGCGTGACGTGCCGACGTTGGCCTGGTCCGAATGCAGGTCGAAGGCGAACGGGCGGTCCCAGTCGGCGCTGATCCGGTCACCGTTGTTGTCAACGGTCATGACCGAGCCATCCTTGAGCGTCAGCTCCACAGTGTTCTGGTCGATTCGCCGGAAGCTGTCGACCTTCGCGTCAAGCTCCTCGTTGCCCGACTCGAACTTCTCCCCCATCGCGACTCCCCAGGTCTCGGCGGCCGTTGCTGGTGCCGGACGTCAATGCGTACCCTACCGGTCACCCATCGGCGGCGGTTGCCGCTGCTCCGCCGGCTGAGCGCCGGAACCAGCGCCCGCATCACCGTCTGCCTGCGGCGACATCGGCCCCTGGCCGGTCGACTGAACTGGTGGTGGCGGATTGCCGTCACCGCCTCCTCGCGGGGGCGACCCATATGCCGGTTGTGGCGGCGGAGAACCGAACGCGGACTGCGGTGGCGGCCCATATGCCGGCGGCTGAGGAGGGTACGGCGGCTGCGGCGCGTGCCCAGGCACGGAGCCATGGCTCGGCGGCGCCATCGGACCCCGGTGACCCGGCGGCGGTGCACCCCACTGGCCAGGTGGCGGTGCGCCTGCCTGACCTGGAGCGGTTGGTGCTCCCCACTGGCCCGGGGGCAGTGCTCCTGCCTGACCTGGCGCAGTTGGCCCGCCCCACTGGCCAGGCGGCGGCGCTCCTGCCTGACCTGGCGCAGTTGGCCCGCCCCACTGGCCCGGCGGCGGTGCTCCCACCTGACCTGGCGCAGTCGGTGCTCCCCACTGGCCGGGGGGCGGTGCGCCATGAAGACCGCCCGCGTACGGACCTGGTGGCGCCGCGCCCGGCGGGCCACCCGGGAAGCCGCCTGGCGGCATCCGACCAGGGGGGACGGGACCGCCCGGGCCATACGCGGCCAATCGCCGGCGTCGGCGGCGGTTGGACCAGACCACCAGCGCCACGATCGCGGCCACGACCGCCAGGCAGCCCAACCCGTACAGGAGCAGGCCACCCGGGTCGGCGTTGACGTTGATGCCCAGGCCCGAGCCTTCGTCAGCGTCCTCGCCGGTGGCCGCCGCGCCGGCGGACTCCGACGGCAACGGGGCAGTCGCGCCGAGCGGATTGACGTCGACGGCCGGGACTTCGGCGGTCAACGCGCGCACCGGGTCGATGAGCCCGAAGCCGTAGAAGCCGTCCCGGCCCTTCTCGCCCTGGTCTGTGGCCGTTCTGACAAGCCGGTTGATGACGTTGGTGGCGTCGAGGTCGGGGAAGCGCGATCTGATCAGGGCGACCACGCCGGATGTGATGGCGGCGGCCGCGCTGGTGCCGCTGCCCACGCCGTACCCATTGCCGGTGTTGACGGACATGATCATGTCGACGCCCGGCGCGCTCAGCGCGAGCTGGTGACCCCTCGCCGTGCCTTCCCACAGCTTGCCCTTGCGGTCGACGGCGGCGACCGACACCACGCCCGGGTGCCGGGCGATCTGGCCGAGGTCACCGCCCTGGTTGCCCGCGCTCGCCACGACGACGACGTCGCGCTGGAGCGCGTGGGTCAGAGCGTCGTCGAGCCCCGGGTCGAAGACGGTCGTCGTCGGCTCCATCGAAATGTTGATCACACCGATCCGTTGATCGGCCGCCCAACGGATGGCTTCGGCCATCGTCGCCTTCGCGGTGCCGACCGCGGCCGGCATGACCTTGGCTTGCGGCGCGATGCCGAGCATGCGCTGGTCGCCGCCGCCGCGGCCGGCGATCAGGCTGGCCATGGCGGTGCCGTGGCTCAGGTCTTTGTCGGGGTCGACGCGGCCGTCGCCGGGCACGTCCGACGCGAAACCCTTGCCGGGGACGACCTGGCCGACGAGGTCCCGGTTGTTGGCCTGCACGCCGCCGTCAACGATGGCCACGGTCACGCCCGCGCCCTTGGTGATCTGTTGTGCGCGCAAGATGCGGAGCGAGTCGAGGTGCCACGACAGCGACCGCACGGTGTCGGCGTGCGCGGGCGTCGCGAGCAGCGGAAGCGTCGCCAACGTGAGCACAGCCGTCGTCGCCGCGAGCCACCGTGCCCGCGAACGTCGGTCCTTGAACTGCTTCATCTCACCCGCCCGGGTCGCTGTCGAAGCGGCCAGCGCGACCGACGCATCGGTGGTCGTAACTGTCCGTGAGGCCAGTGTAGAGGCCGGGGGCAGACGACGAACGACCCGCGATCGAGCCTGTGGATAACCCGATGCCTGTGGATAACTCGGTCGGGTGACCTCTGGCTGATCCAAACTGGGCCGACCACAGCGGACGCGGCGGCGACATCGATCGTCGCCGCCGCGTCCAGGGATCTATCCGCGGGGGAGGTTCTAGTGAGGCTTGCCAGGACGTACGACGCCCGCCGCACCGCCACCACGACGCACCGGCTCGGCTGTCGCGATCATGCCGTGCCGGGTGAACTCGATCGCCGTGGCCGCACCGAGCTCGGGTGTGCTGACGAAGGTCGGTTGGCCGAGGGCTTGCAGATCAGCGCCGTACGCGGTGATGAAAGCCGGCTCGGCCTGCGGCGCGGCGCTGTTGCGCTGCGACGCTCGCGGGGCGGCCATCGCCTCCGGCAGCGTCATGCCGAGGTCGATGCGGTTGACCAGCATCTGCAGCACGGTGGTGATGATGGTCGCGCCACCCGGGGTGCCCAGCGCCAGGAACGGCTTGCCGTCGTCGAAGACGATCGTCGGCGACATCGACGAGCGCGGCCGCTTGTTGGGAGCGGGCAGGTTCGGGTCCGGCGGGGCGCCCGGCGTCTGGATGAAGGTGAAGTCGGTCATCTCGTTGTTGAGCAGGAAGCCGCGGCCCGGCACCACCATGGCGTTGCCGCCGGTCTGCTCGATGGTCAGGGTGTACTCGACGACATTGCCCCACTTGTCGGCGACGGTGAGGTTGGTCGTGCTCTGCCCGGGGTTGCCCTCCGCGGCGGCCGCCGCGGTCGCGCAGTCGCCGTAGCGGCCGTCGGGGTTGCCCGGTGCCACCGGCTTGACGAGCGCCTTCGCCGGGTCGATCAGGCAGGCACGCTCGGCCGCGTACCGGTCGCGCAGCAGTTCGTCGATCAGCTTGCGCGAGGTGTCGGCGCCGACATAGCGGTTGCGGTCCGCGAACGACAGCGCGCTCGCCTCGAGGTAGTGATGCAGCGCCTCGACCGCGCTCATGTCCGAGAGGTCGAACCGCTCGAGGATGTTGAGGGCCTCGCCCACCGCGATGCCACCGCTGGAAGGCGTCGACATGCCGTAGACCGTGTAGCCGCGATAGTCGGAGCGGGTCGGTGCCGGGAACCGCAGCTCGTACCGGTCGAGGTCGGCGAGGGTCATCTCGCCGGGGCGGATCTCGAAGCCCCACGGCATCGCGGGGTCGGCGGCAACCGGCGGGTGCTGCACGGTCTGCACGATGTCCCGGGCGATCCGGCCCTCGTAGAAGACGTCGGTGCCGTGCCGGGAGATCTCGCGGTACGTGTCGGCCAGATCGGGGTTCCGGAACCGCGAGCCGACGGTCGGCGGCTGCCCGCCGGGCAGATAGAGCTCGCGGGTCGACCCGAACTGGGCGAACTGGGCCTGGTTGTCGGCGATCTGTTGGCGGAAGGTGGAGTCGACGGTGAAGCCGCGCTGGGCCACGTCCGCGGCCGGCGCGAGCGCCGCGGGCAGCGAGCGGCTGCCCCACTTGCGCAGGGCCTCTTTCCACGTGAGCAGCGTTCCGGGCACGCCGGCCGAGATCCCGCTGACCCGGGCCTCCTGGAAGGCCATCGCAGTGCCGTCGGGCTTCAGGAAGGCGTCTTCGCCCATGGCCCGAGGTGCCGACTCGCGACCGTCGATCGTGTGGACGCGGCGGGTCTTGGCGTCGTAGTAGACGAAGAAGCCGCCGCCGCCGATCCCGGCGGAGAACGGCTCGGTCACGCCGAGGGTCGCGGCGGCCGCGACCGCGGCGTCGACGGCGTTGCCGCCCCTGCGCAACACGTCGAGCCCGACCGCGGTGGCGGTGGGGTCGACGGTGGCGACGGCCCCGCCGTACCCGACGGCGGTGGCGTCCCTCGGTGGCTCGCCGCCACCGTGCGCGAGCGCCGGGGCGGAGCCCGGCACCACCAGCCCCGCCGCGGCCACGACAGCGACGACTGCGATCTTTCCGAGCTTCATTGCCCCTCCCGGATCAGCATGCGTCTCTATGTCCTACCGCCACCGTCCACGATCGGCAACAGGGCGTGCGGGCGCACTGCCTGTCAGTTCGGGCGGCATGAGCGTGATCAGGTCAGCAGGAGGACGGCCAGCCGGCGCCGGGCGAGCGCGGTGGCGCCGATGCCGAGGACGAGGAGGTACGCGACGGCGATCGGCAGACCGGCACCCAACTGGCCCGTGGTCAGACCGCGCATGAGCTCGATGCTCTGGTAGAGCGGCAGTGCCGCGACGATGCCCTGGAGGACGGGAGGATAGATCGACAACGGATAGAACGTGGTCGCGAAGAGGAACATCGGGAGCATCACCAACTGCAGGTACTGATGGTGGTGCGGCTCGCGGATGAAGGTGGCGGCGGCCAGGCCGGCCGCGGAGAAGGCGTACGCGATCAGCGCCGCCGCGGGCACGGCCAGCACGGCCCACCAGGAGTGCACCATCCCGAGCAGTGCGATCACCGCGAAGAAGCAGCTCGACGACAGCGTGCTGCGCAGGACCGACGCGGCGATCTCGCCCAACGCGATGTCGCCGATCCGCATGGGCGTCGTGACGATCGCGTCGTACACCTTGTCGAACCGGCCCCGCCACCAGACGTTGCTGGTCGTCTCGTTGACCGCGCTGTTCATCGCCGAGGTGGCCAGCAGCGCGGGCGCCACGAACGCGGCATAGCTCGCGGCGCCCGACTCCCCGCTGACCAGCTGACCGATGCCGATGCCGACGGAGAGCAGATACAGAAAGGGCTCGAAGATGCCGTTCACGACGAGGTTCCACGGCCGGCCGTGCCGCAGCACCCAGAGGTGGCGCACGACGATCAGGTGGGCGGACGACACGGTCCCTCTTCCCTTCACGCGTGGAGGTGGCGTCGGTAGGTGCGGCGCGCCACCAGGTAGCCCAGGCAGCAGAGCGCGCCGAGGTAGCCGACGTGCACCGCCGCCAGCGGCCACGACACCGTGCCGAGACTCAGCGCGCGGCACAGGTCGACTCCGTGCCACAGCGGGGTGGCGTAGACGAGCGGACGGACCACCGACGGCAGCTGCTCGACCGCGAAGAACGTGCCGGAGAACAGGTAGAGCGGCATGACCACCCACTTGAAGATGCCGTTCACCGGCCGCACGTCGGGCAGCGTCACCGCCCACGCAGCGGACGGCAGCGCGAACGCCATCGCGGTGAGCGCCGCCGCGGGCAGGGCCAGCAGCACCAGGGGCGAGTGGGCGGCGCCGAACGCGACCATCACCGCCACGAACACCGCGGCGCTCAACGTGACGCGCGACGCCATGAAGAGGAGATGACCATGCAGGATGTCTTCGGGTTCGAGTGGCGTGCCGGCGGCGACCGGGTACGCGCCGCCTGGGCCGCGGTTCACCGCCACCGGGAATGCCGCTTCCACGATGCCGTTCTGCATCGCGGCGGCGGCCAATATGCCAGGCGCGAAGAACGCGAGGTAGTCGACGCCGCCGAGGGTTGCCGAGTCCGGAGCGATCAGGCGACCGAGACCCACGCCGATCGCGACCAGGAACAGCAACGGGTTGGCGATGCTGATCACCACGGTGCCGCGCCAGGTGCGGCGGTAGCGCAGGATCCAGTACTGGTACGCGCGGAGCGCCATCGGGTCGGCGGTCGCCATCAGTCCACCAGAGTCCGGCCGGTCAGGGCGAGGAACACGTCCTCGAGGCTGGCGCGGCGGACCATCGCCGTCACCGGCCGCAGGCCGACCTGATGGACGATCGCCAGCGCCGCCTCGCCCTCGGCGGTGTACCAGAGGACGCGGTCCGGCAGTTCCTCCAGCCGGTCCCGGATCGCGGCGTCGCGGAGCTTGGCCACGGCCTTGTCCTGCTCGCCGATCCCGAAGCGCAGTTCGAGCACCTCTCGCGTGGAGTGCGCGGCGATCAACTCGGCCGGCGACCCCTGCGCCACGATGCGGCCCTTGTCCATCACGATCAACCTGTCGCAGAGCTGCTCGGCCTCGTCCATGTAATGCGTGGTCAGGATCAGGCTGACGCCCTGCTGCTTGAGCCGGAACAGCCGGTCCCACAGCACGTGCCGGGCCTGTGGATCGAGCCCCGTGGTGGGTTCGTCGAGGAGGAGCATCTCCGGCTCGTTGATCAGCGAGCGGGCGATGGTGAGCCGGCGCCGCATACCGCCGGAGAGCGCGTCGACCCGGTCGCGGCCGCGCTCCGCGAGCTGGGCGAACTCCAGCAGGTGCGCGCTTCGGGCCGCGATGGTCGACTTCGGCAGGCCGAAGTAGCGGCCGTAGATCAGCAGGTTCTCCAGAACGGTGAGCTCCCGGTCCAGCGCGTCGTCCTGGGGCACCACCCCGAGCCGCGCCCGGATCTGGCGGCCCTGCGTGAGCGGGTTCAACCCGAGTACCCGCAGCGTGCCCGCGGTCGGCGGCGACACGCACGCGATCATCCGCATCGTCGACGACTTGCCGGCTCCGTTCGGGCCGAGGAACCCGAACGACTCGCCGCGACGCAGCGTGAAGTCGATGCCGTCGACCGCCGTGAACGGGGACCCATGACGGTCGCGGGGCGGATAGCGCTTGACGAGGCCGGCCGCCTCCACGAGGACATCGGGCATGAGCAAGAGCGTATGAATCTTGCGAGGCGTTGTCGATAGATTTCAACGATGAGTACGACTATTGCGCCTGTGCGTCGCGTCCTGGCACGATGACCATCGATATCCCGTCCCGACCCCTCAAGGAGCGGCAGACATGGCGGTTTCGCGCCGAAGATTCGTGACCTCAGTGGCGGCCGGCTCCGCCCTGGCCGCTGTCTCCACGACGGAACTGGCCGCCGTCCTGGCCAGTCCCGCGAGTGCGGCCAGTCCGCCCGGCGACGTGGTCGGCAAGATCTCCGTGGGCTACCAGGGTTGGTTCGCCTGCCCGGGTGACGGTGCCCCGATCGGTGGCTGGTGGCACTGGTCGCGCGACCGGTTCCAGCCGCCGTCGCCGTCGAACACGACGATCGTGTCCTGGCCCGACATGCGCGAGTACACGCGGGGCTACACGACCGCGTACCCGAATCTCGGCAACGGGCAGCCGGCCCAGTTGTTCTCGTGCTACGACGACCAGACGGTGGACACCCACTTCAAGTGGATGCAGCAGTACAACTGCGACACCGCCGCGCTGCAGCGGTTCAACCCGGTCGGTGACGAGGGGCCGACCCGGGACGCGATGGCGCAGAAGGTACGGGCGGCGGCCGAGAAGTACGGGCGCAAGTTCTACATCATGTACGACGTCACGAGCTGGACGAGCATGCAGTCGCAGATCAAGACCGACTGGACGTCGAAGATGTCGGCGCACACGGCGTCATCCGCGTACGCCCGACAGAACGGCAAGCCGGTCGTCTGCATCTGGGGCTTCGGCTTCAACGACGACGGTCGCCCGTTCGCGCCGGCGCCGTGCCTGGACGTGGTCAACTGGTTCAAGGCGCAGGGTTGCTACGTGATCGGCGGCGTGCCCACCTACTGGCGACAGGGCATCAACGACTCGCGCCCCGGTTTCTCCGAGGTCTACCACGCGTTCAACATGATCTCGCCGTGGATGGTCGGCCGTACCGGTGATCTTCCCGGGCTGGACTCCTTCTACAACAACGTCAACGTGCCGGACAAGGCCGACTGCGACGCGCATGGCATCGACTACCAGCCGTGCGTCATGCCGGGTGACCTGTCCTCCGGGCATCGGCGGCACGGTGACTTCTACTGGCGGCACCTCTACAACATGATCCGGCTGGGGTCCGCGGGGCTGTATGTGTCGATGTTCGACGAGTACAACGAGGGCAACCAGATCGCCAAGACGTCGGAGAGCGCGGCCACGACGCCGCCGGGGATCCGGGCGCTCGACGAGGACGGCGTGTTCTGCTCGTCGGACTACTACCTGCGGATCACGGCCGACGGCGGCCGGATGCTCAAGGGGCAGCTAGCCCTGACGCCGAATCGCCCCACCCAACCGACGACCGGTGGCGGTCCGCCGGACCCGCCGACCGGCAACCTCGCCCTCAACAAGCCGACGTCGGCGAGTTCGCAGAACGGCGGCTTCGTCGCCGGCAATGCCGTCGACGCCAACGCGGGCAGCTACTGGGAGAGTGCCAACAACGCCTTCCCGCAATGGCTCCAGGTCGACCTCGGCAGCTCCGCCCAGGTCAACCGGGTCGTGCTGAAGCTGCCGCCCGGATGGGGGACGCGTACGCAGACGATCCTGCTGCAAGGCAGCACCAATGGATCACAGTGGACGACCCTCGTGCCGAGCGCCGGTGTGACCTTCAATCCCGCCACCGGCAACAGCGCGACACTGTCGGTGCTGGCGACGACGGCCCGCTACGTCCGGCTCACCGTCACCGGCAACACCGGCTGGCCGGCCGCCCAGATCGCCGGTTTCGAGGTGTACGGCGGTGTCACCGAGCCGGGCAGCCCGCCCACCGCGCCCGCCAATCTCACGGTGACCGGCAAGACCACCACCAGCGTGTCGCTGTCGTGGTCGGCGTCGTCCGACGACGGCACGATCGTGGGTTACGACGTGCGGCAGGGCGGCACCGTGGTCGGCTCGCCCAGCGGCACGTCGCACACGGTCAGCGGCCTGAGCCCGAACACCGCGTACGCGTTCTCGGTCGTCGCGAAGGACAACAACGGCAACGTGTCGAATTCCTCCAATGTGGTCACGGTGACCACCGACGCGCCGCCGGCCAACACCAACCTGGCGCTGGGCCGGCCGACGGCGGAGAGCGGACACACGCAGAACTACGGCTCGGGCAACGTCGTCGACGGCAACGCCAACAGCTATTGGGAGAGCCCGAACAACGCGTTCCCGCAATGGGTGCAGGTCGACCTCGGCGCGGCGCCGGCGGTCGGGCGGGTCGTGCTCAAGCTGCCGCCGCAGGCTGCCTGGCAGACCCGCACCCAGACGCTGTCGATCCAGGGCAGCACCAACGGGTCGTCGTGGAGCACGCTCGCGGGCTCCGCCGGCCGCGTGTTCAACCCGGCGTCCGGCAACGCGGTGACGATCACGTTCACGGCGACATCGACGAGGTATGTCCGAGTCAACGTCACCGGCAACACGGGCTGGCCGGCGGGCCAGCTCTCCGAGCTGGAGGTCTATGCGAGCTGACCCGAACTCCGCCGGCCGCTGTCAATCGCCCTTCGCAGCGGCCGGCGGCCCACCACCAGCCTCGGTATCCCCAGGCGCGGGGAGCGGTGTGCGGTCGTCCGTGTCGGTGGGAGTTCCTCCCGGGGATCGAGCCGGATCCTCACCGGCGAGCGGGACGGGTCGGCCTGCGGCGGGACCGGCGAGCGGGACGGGCTGGCCTGCGGCGGGACCGGCGAGCGGGACGGGTCGGCCCGCGGCGGGCGCATCGGTCGGAGTGCCACCTCGCGAACCCGCCGGGACACCGCCGGGCCGATAGCCCAGCAGCTGTCGCCGGCGGCGCAGGAGCAGGACCGCTGCTGTCAGGAGAGCCGCGGCGGATCCGCCCAGGAGGACCCGGGCGAAGGTCTCCTCGCCGATCACCGCGGCCGCCGCGACCCCCACGCCTCCGGCGCACAAGGCCGCGGCGGTCCAGCCGAGCTGTCGGGCCGTGCCGGCGTCTCGCAGGTCGACCACCAGATCATCGATCCGCTCATCGGTGGACGAGCCGGCGGTGATCGCTCGCAGCACCGCCTTGCGCGTCGCCGGATCCGCGCCGTCGACCAACGGCCCGGGCCCGCGCTTACGCAGCCGGATCAGCAACGGCACGAAGAAGGCAGCGAAGACCGCGAAGGGAATGAACGGCAGCACCACGTTCCAGGGCGAAGACAGCCCGTCGGTGCCGCCGCGGGTCGCGAAGATCGCTGCGAGGGCCGCGAAGCCCAGCACCAACGCCAACACGATCCAGCCGACCGGAGCCGCCGACCGACGCTCCACATTGGATCGGAGTTCGGCCCGCTCCTGCGCGGTGAGGCCCATGGCGCACCCCCTTCCAGATGTGGGAGGGAGAAACGTACCCGCCGGCGGCGGGAATCAATCGTTGTCGAGGTCCCGCAGCCGCTGGGCGGCACTTTCCGGCGTGATGTCGCGCTGCGGACCAGCCAGCAACTCGAAGCCGACCATGAACTTGCGGATCGTGGCCGAGCGCAGCAGCGGCGGGTAGAAGTGCGCGTGCAGGTGCGACTTCGGGTGCTCGCCGCCGTCGGTGGGTCGCTGGTGGAAGCCCATCGAGTACGGGAACGTGATGCCGAACAGCCGGTCGTACCGCCGGGTGACCTTGCCGAGGACGTCGGCCAGGCCGTCGCGGTCGGCGTCGCCCAGGTCGGTCAGCGCACCGTGGTGCGCGCGCGGCAGCACCAGCGTCTCGAACGGCCACACGGCCCAGAACGGTACGAGCGAGACGAACTGCTCGTTGGTGTCGACGATCCGGGAGCCGTCCTTCAGTTCGGCCGCGAGGTAGTCGCAGAGCAGACAGGCACCCTCGTAGGTCGCCTGCTGCGCGAGTTCCTTCGCCGGTTCGTTCGGCAGGCTCTCGGTCGCCCAGATCTGGCCGTGCGGGTGCGGGTTGCTCGCACCCATCATCGCGCCGCGGTTCTCGAAGATCTGGACGTGGCTGACCCAGTCGAGCGCGCCGAGCGACGCGGTCTGCGCGGCCCACGTGTCGACGACGGTACGCACGTCGGCCAGCGGCATGTCGCCGAGCGTCAGGTCGTGCCGGGGCGAGAGACAGACCACGCGGCAGATGCCGCGCTCCGGCCGGGCGACCAGCAGGCCGTCGTCGACTCCGCCGCCCGACGCGTCGGGCAGCAGGGCGGCGAAGTCGTTGTCGAACACGTACGTCGAGTCGTACACCGGCGTGTGCACCCCGCCGGCCCGTGTGTTGCCGGGGCAGAGATAGCACGACGGGTCGTACTCGGGGCGCTTCTCAGGTGTCGTCTCCTCGATCTGGCCTTGCCAGGGTCGAGCGGTGCGGTGCGGTGAGACCTGAACCCACTCGCCGGTCAGCCGGTTGAGCCGGCGATGCGGCGCGTCTGGAAGTAGGCCCATGAGTCCCCCACGATCGATGCCAGGTCGGGCTTCGCGGCGACCCAGCCCAGCTCAGCGCGTGCGCGGACCGACGACGCGATGAGCGTAGCCGGGTCTCCGGCGCGGCGCGGAGCGGGTGCGACCTTCACCTCCTCGCCGGTCACCTGACGCACCATCTCGACGATCTGCAGGTTGGAGAAGCCCTTGCCGTTGCCCAGGTTGTAGATCTTGTGTCGGCCCGGCTCGATCGCCTCCAGGGCGAGCAGGTGCGCCGCCGCCAGGTCTTCGACGTGGATGTAGTCGCGCACGCAGGTGCCGTCGCGCGTCGGGTAGTCGCCGCCGAAGATCCGCAGGCTCGGCCGCAGCCCGGCGGCCACCTCGAGCGCGGCCGGGATCAGGTGTGTCTCGGGCTCGTGACACTCGCCGAGCGGGATCGGGCCGTCGAGGGCCGCGCCGGCGACGTTGAAGTAGCGCAGGCTCGTCGCGCCGAGTTGGTGCGCCTTGGCCGCGTGGGCGATGGCCATGTCGACGGCGAGCTTGGTCCAGCCGTACGGGTTGGTCGGCGCGACCGGCGCCTGCTCGGTGATCGGGAGGGTGCTCGGGTTGCCGTAGACGGCGGCGGTCGAACTGAACACCAGACGCTGCACGCCGGCGAGGCGCATCGCGTCGAGCAGGGCCAGCGACCCGGCGACGTTGGTGTGCCAGTAGATCTCCGGCCGCTCCACCGACTCGCCCGCGGCGATCTTGGCGGCGAAATGCAGCACACCGTCGAACCCGGCGCCGGGGGTGAGCACCTCGGCGACCTCGTGCAGGTCGCGTTTGTGCAGCATGACCTCGCCGGGAAGCGAGCCGACGTGCCCGGCCGACAGGTCGTCGATGACCTCGACCGTGTGGCCGGCATCGAGCAATTGGTGCACGACGACGGACCCGATATATCCGGCACCGCCGGTCACGAGCAACTTCATGGGACGACGATAGGGCCACGAGCGCCCCGTGGGCATCCGCGATGGGCAATCAGCGGAAATGTCGTCGTAACACGAGAGAGGATCGGCGGAACGGCGCTCGGAGGAACGTTCACGGTAGGTCGGAAAACGGCCATCGGGTACGGCGGCGAAGGCGTGATCAACAGCGCGACCGCCTACATTCGGGCAGCTCAAGACGCCCGCAGCCCGGCGCAGTCGTCGAGCCCGGGCCGGCCGCCGCGCCGAGGGTCGGGCGCCGGGCCGGTGCCGTCGTCGCGGTGCGCGCGGTGGTGGTCGTCGGGCCCTGACCGGCCGCCGCGCGGTGGGTCGGGCGCCGGGCCGGTGCCGTCGTCGCGGTGCGCGCGGTGGTGGTTGTCGGGCCCTGACCCGCCGCCACCAGGGGCCGGTCACGAACCCCGACCCGCCACCAGGGGCCGGTCACGAACCCTGACCCGCCGCCACGGGGGCCCGGCCACGGACCCTGACCCGCCGCTTCGTCAACGCCGGGTAGGGCTCCGCCGTTCACCTGGATGATCTGGGCGGTGACGTGACCGGCGTCGGGCGACGTCAGCCAGCGGATCGTCGCCGCGACGTCGTCGGTGTGGCCGGCGCGCTTGTTGAGGGCCTGCCCGACCAGCAGGTCGTGGCGCTGGTCGGTCATCGTGGCGCCGAAGAACTCGGTATCCGTCGTGTAGCCCGGTGCCACCACGTTGACCGTGATGCCCCGCGGGCCGAGGGCGGCCGCCAGGTCGATCGCGTAGGGATGCAGCGCCGCCTTGCTGCCGCCGTAGGAGCCCGAGCCCGAACCGCGGAACGCGGCGATCGAGCTGAGCAGGACGACCCGGGCGTTGTCTGCGAGCACGTCGCGTAGCGCCTCGGTGAGGTGCACCGCCGTCAGCACGTTGGACCGTAGGTTGGCCAGCCAGGCTGCGGACGCACGGGCCACCGGACTCGTCGCAGGGGCCGGGTCGGTGAGGGCCAGCAGCGCGTTGCCGCCCGCGTTGTTGACCAGCACGTCGACGTGCCCGAAGCGCTTGGCCACCTCGGTCGCCGCCCGCTCCGCTTCGGCCACCTCGCCGACGTCGGCGACGATCGCGTGCGCGTCGATCTCGGCGGCCGTCGAGGCCAGGACCTCGGGTCGCCGACCGATGATCACGACGGCGTCGCCGTCCTTCACACAGGACGCGGCCACCGCGCGACCGATGCCGGTGCCGCCGCCGCTGACTACCACCACCCGTGACATGCCGCTGAGCGTAGCCAGCGCGCAGCCGCCGCAGTGAGGCCTGTGGATAACCCCGACCCGACGTATATTCCTTGACAGGCATATGCCTGAAGGGCCATATTGGGTACGTGCCAACCGACGTGTTCGCGGTCCTCGCCGAGCCGGCCCGCCGCCGCATCCTCGACGAGCTGCGGGTCGCCGACCGCAGCGTCGGTGAGCTGGTCGTCGCACTGACGATCAGCCAGCCGACGGTGTCCAAGCACCTCAAGGTCCTGCGCGACGCGGGCTTCGTCTCGGCCCGCACCGCCGCACAGCAACGCATCTACCACGTCGAGCCGACCCAGTTCGCGGCGCTCGACGAATGGCTCGCGCCGTACCGTCGATTGTGGACCAATCACCTCGACGAACTGGCGCGCCATCTCGACAGGATGGAGCAGTGATGGAAGCGTACGAACCCAGCACCCTGGCAGACGCGAGCGTCGAGCAGGCGGCCGACGGCCGCGCAACCCTCGTGTTCGTCCGCGACTTCCCCCACCCGCCGCACCGCGTGTGGCGCGCGCTCACGAGCCCGAGCGAGATCGGCGAGTGGGCGCCGTACACGGCCGACCGCGACCTCGCCACCACCGGCCCGGCCACGCTCACCATGATCGACAGCGACACGCGCACGGACATCGCGGTCGAGGTGACGCGGGTCGACCCGGAACGCACGCTGGTCTACAGCTGGGGCACCGACACGCTCCGATGGGACCTGACGCCGACCGCGGCCGGCACCCGCCTCACCCTGCGCCACACGCTCGAGGACCCGTCCTGGATCGCCAAGGTGGCGGCGGGCTGGCACATCTGCCTTGACGTCGCCGACCACCTGCTGACGGGCAACCCGATCGGCCCGATCCGCGGCGAAGCGGCCCGCGCCCACGGCTGGGACGCCCTCCACGACGCCTACGCCACAAAGCTGAACGTCCCACAAGAAGAGTCCTGAACACCCGCAGGGGTACGGCCGAGCGACTCACGCTCGCGCGCCAGCCACCGCCACCAACGCGCGTCCGTCCGGACCACAACAGGCCAATCCTCGGGTGGGCCACGGCGGCCAAGAACGAAGCGGCGGCAGCAAGTGAGAAACAGGCGAGCGCCATCATGATCGGGCCGGGATACTCGGCCCGATGAGTATCGCGGCGTTGGTGGATCTTGTTGAGGGGCTTGTCGCCGGCGATCAGACCGAGGCCGACCAGCGCGCCGACGTCCTCGCCTGGCTGCGCGACACCGACGACGTCTATCGGCGGGCCAAGCCCGACACGCCACCCCGCCATCTCGTTTCCTACGTCGTGCCCGTCGACCGACGCGACGGCAGCATCCTGTTGATCGACCACATCAACGCCGGGCTCTGGCTGCCGCCAGGCGGCCATGTCGAGGTCAAAGAGGACCCCGCCGAGACCGCCCGGCGTGAGGCGCTTGAGGAACTCGGCCTGGACGTCACCGTAGGAAAGCCGATCTTCATCACCGTGACCACCACCGTCGGCATCGACAAGGGGCATACCGACGTGAGCCTCTGGTATCCCGTCCTCGCCGACCGTCACCAACCGCTCGTCACCGACGCGGGTGAGTTCACCGAGGCGCGGTGGTGGTCGCTCGACGACGTCGACCGCGCGGATCCCGGGCTCTTCGACCCGCACCTCGGACGCTTCCTGCGCAAGCTCCGTCAGAGGTAGAAGCCGCTCGACGCCGGGGTCACCGGCGTGGCCACCGACGGCTTGCCGTCGCGCAGAGCCAGCAGTTCGGCCAGCGTCGCACCGTACGCGCCGACGCCCGTCGACGTGCCGAGCCAGGCCGATGCCTGCTCGAACGGCAGCGGGCCGACCTCGATCTGCGCCATGCACCGGCCCGGCCGCAGCACCGCGGGGTGCAGGCGGCCGATCTTCTCGTTGGTGGTCACCGCGACGATCACGTTGCCGCCCTGGCCGAGGAGGCCGTCGGTCAGGTTGAGCAGGCGGGAGAGCTGCTGGGTGTTGGTCGCCAGCCCGTCGGCGCGGATCAGGTCGTCGCTGTCCTCGAGCAGCAGCAGCCGCCAGCGGCGGCTGTCGGTCGGGCCGCCGGCCGCGACCTTGGCCAGGTACGACGGGTCCGTGAACAGCTGCTGGGGGTCGATCACCAGGTCGACCTGGCACCAGTCGCGCCACGCGCGGGCCAGCGAGCGCAGCGCCGTGGTCTTACCGGTGCCGGGGGAGCCGTGCATGATCAGCAGGCGGCCGTGCACGGTCGTGGGGGTGAGGTCCACCAGGCGCTCGATCGCGTCGCCGGCGGTCTTCTCGTAGTTGTCGCGGATCGTCGACCACTCGTCGCACGCCACGTTCCGGGCGGTGCGGGTCGGGCCCATCTGCGACTGGTGCCAGAAGCCGATCTCCACCTCGCCGGTGTCGACCTTCTCCGGCTCGGTGGCGCCGGTCGTGCATTCCGCGAGTACGGACTCCGCGAGCTCCTCCGTGACCGCGGTCACGGTGATCGAGGCGCCGCCCGTACGCCAGCGGACCGCGCGGACCGTCCAGCCCTCGCCGATCGCCAGGCGCGCGTCGCGGCCCTCGTCGACCGCGACCCGGGCGAGCTTTGCGCCGACGGGGAGCAGCGTGGCTTCGGCACGGACGCGGTCGAGGCGCTTGGTCCGCGCCCACGGCTGGTCGCCGGAGACGAAGCTGGACAGCGCCAGCGCGTCGACGACGTCGGACGGCACGTCCATGTCGTCGAAGTGCAGCATGCGACCTAGGGGACCGGTGTGTTCGGGACCGCCACCGGTGGGCATTCGGCCATCGAGCATGCACCGATAGTGACTACTCTCGGCAACGATCGTCCACCCGGTATGCACGATGTGTGGCCTTTGTCGCGGCAACCGAAGCAGAAACGATCACTGACAGTGATTACGAGACAGCGGACCGCTCCAGGATCGCCACGACACCCTGGCCACCGGCGGCACAGATGGAGATGAGCCCTCGCCCGCTCCCGCGCGCGGCCAGCAGCTTCGCCAGCGTCGCCACGATCCGCCCACCGGTGGCCGCGAACGGGTGCCCGGCCGCCAGCGACGACCCGGTGACGTTGAGCTTGGCCCGGTCGATCGACCCGAGCGGCGCGTCCAGCCCCAGCCGCTCCTTGCAGAACTCCGGCGACTCCCAGGCGGCCAGCGTGGCCAGCACCTGCGACGCGAACGCCTCGTGGATCTCGTAGTAGTCGAAGTCCTGCAGGCTCAGCCCGTGCCGGGCGAGCAGGCGCGGCACCGCGTAGGCGGGCGCCATCAGCAGCCCCTCGTCGCCATGCACGAAGTCGACCGCCGCCGTCTCCGCGTCGACGAAGTGCGCCAGCACCGGCAACCGCCGCGCGGCCGCCCACTCGTCGGACGCCAGCAGCACGGTCGACGCCCCGTCGGTCAACGGCGAGGAGTTGCCGGCCGTCATCGTCGCCCGCGCGGCGTCGGGGCCGCGGGTGCCGAACACCGGCCGCAGCGAACCCAGCTTCTCGAGAGACGTGTCCGCGCGCAGGTTCTGGTCGCGGGTCAATCCCAGATAAGGCGTAACAAGATCATCAAAGAAGCCCCGGTCGTACGCCGCCGCCAGCCGCTGGTGCGAGGCCAGCGCCAGCGCGTCCTGCGCGGCCCGGTCGATGCTCCAGCGCAACGCGGTGATCGCGGCATGATCACCCATGGATAGCCCGGTACGCGGCTCCGCGTTGCGCGGTGCCTCCGGCAGGAAGGCGTGGTGCGGCCGGATCCGGGTGGCCGCGCGCAGCCGCGCGCCGACCGTGCGGGCCGCGTTCATCTGCAGCAGCGTGCGGCGCAGGTCCTCGTTGAGCGCGAGCGGCGCGTCGGAGGTGGTGTCCACACCGCCCGCGATGCCCGCGTCGATCTGCCCCAGCGCGATCTTGTTGGCGACCAGGATCGCCGCCTCGAGCCCGGTGCCACAGGCCTGCTGGATGTCGTACGCCGGCGTCGTGGGGTCGAGCCGCGAACCCAGCACCGCCTCGCGGGTCAGGTTGAAGTCGCGTGAGTGCTTGAGCACCGCGCCGGCGACCAACTCGCCGACCCGGGCCCCGGCCAGCCCGAACCGGGCGACGAGCCCGTCGAGCGCGGCGGTGAGCATGTCCAGGTTGCTGGCCGCGGCATAGCGGCTGTTGGAGCGGGCGAACGGGATCCGGTTGCCACCGACGATCGCGACTCGTCTGGTCTCCATCAGTCGCCTCCCTGAAGGGTTACTGATTAGTAGGCTACTTCCATGAGCGACCGCTACGCGAGCTTCGCGAACTCTGGTCCCGGCCGGATGCTGGTCAAGCGGCTCGGGCTCCCCAATCCGCCGGTGCTGCGCCGCTTCCGGCCCGGCGATCCGCTGGTCACCGGCCCGGTCCTGGTCGGCGCCGCGCCCGGCGGCCGGCTCGAGGGCCCGGTGCGCAAGATGCTCACCGTCGCCGAGGTCCCGATGGACGGCGGCCCGCCGTGGTCGGCACTGGTGTTCGACGCGAGCGGCGTCCAGGACGCCGCCGCGCTGCACCCGCTCTACGAGTTCTTCCACGGCAACGCCAAGGCCCTGGCCCGCAACGGCCGGGTGATCGTCCTCGGCACGCCGCCCGCCGCCTGCGCCTCGCCGCGGGAGGCCACCGCCCAGCGCGCGCTGGAGGGGCTGACCCGCAGCATCGGCAAGGAGTTCGGCCGCGGCAGCACCGCACAGCTCATCTACGTCGCACCCGGCGCCGAGGAGTTCACCGACTCCGCGATGCGCTTCCTGCTCTCGAGCCGCTCCGCGTACGTGTCGGGTCAGGTGATCCGGATCGGCCCGGTGACGTCGTCGCCGCTGACCGACTGGGAGCACCCGCTGGAAGGCAAGGTCGCGTTGGTGACCGGCGCCGCCCAGGGCATCGGCGCCGCGATCGCGCGCGTGCTGGCCCGTGACGGCGCCCGGGTGGTCGCGCTGGACGTGCCCGCCGCCGGCGAGGCGCTGGCCCGGGTCGCCAACGAGATCGGCGGGACCGCGCTGCAGCTCGACCTGACCCGGCCCGACGCGCCTTCGACGCTGGCCGCCCAGCTGCTGAGCCGGCACGGCAAGGTCGACGTCGTGGTGCACAACGCCGGCATCACCCGCGACAAGACGATCGCCAAGATGTCCGCCGAACAGTGGGACGCGGTCGTCGACGTCAACCTGTCGAGCCAGGAGCGGATCAACGACGCGCTGATCCCGCTGCTGCCCGAGGGCGGCCGGATCATCGCGGTCTCGTCGACGAGCGGCATCGCCGGCAATCGGGGCCAGACCAACTACGCCACCTCGAAGGCGGGCGTGATCGGGCTGGTGCAGTCGATGGCGCCGATCCTGGCGAGCCAGGGCGTCACGATCAACGCGGTGGCGCCGGGCTTCATCGAGACCCGGATGACCGCCCGGATGCCGCTCGCGACCCGCGAGGTCGGCCGCCGGATGAACAGCCTGTCGCAGGGTGGCCTGCCGGTCGACGTGGCCGAGACCATCGCCTGGCTGGCCGCGCCCGGCTCGTCCGGCATCACCGGCAACGTGATCCGCGTCTGCGGCCAGATGTGGTTGGGTGCCTAGATGTCCATCGTCGAGCTCGACGGCCCGCCGGAGCTGGGTCCGCTCTACCGGCGGGCGGCGATCCGCGCGCTGCCCAGGATCGGCCTCGTGCCGGGCACCGACCGGCGGCCGCCGATCCAGGTGTTGCCCGACGTCGAGCTCGTGCTGCGCGGCGTCGAGGTCGACCGGAGCCGGCTGGCCGACTACGACCGGGTCTGCGAATTCCGGCTGACCGACCGGCTGCCGGTGACGTTCCCGCACGTGCTGGCCACGCCACTGGCGATGCGGCTGATGACGAGCGCCGACTTCCCGTACCCGGTGGTCGGGTTGGTGCACGTCGCCAACAAGATCACCCAACTGCGGCCGCTGGACGCCAACGAGCGGCTCGACCTGTCCGTGCGGGCGGTCGACCTGCGCCCGCACGAGCGGGGCCGCCAGTTCGACGTGGTCGCGGTGGCGACGGTCGACGGCGAGGAGGTCTGGCGGGACGTGTCGACCTACCTGCGCAGGGGCCGAACGCCCGACAAAGCCCCCAAGACTGCACAGGACGTGCCGCCGCCGGCCTCGGCCACGTGGCGCGTCACGCCCCGGATCGGTGTCGACTACGCCCGGGTCTCCGGCGACCGCAACCCCATCCACACCTCCCGCCTCGGCGCCCGGCTGTTCGGCTTCCCGCGGCCGATCGCCCACGGCATGTGGAGCAAGGCCCGCTGCCTGGCGGCTATGGAGGGCCGCCTGCCCGACGCGTACACGGTCGAGGTCGCCTTCAAGCGGCCCATCCTGCTGCCCGGCACGGTCGCCTTCTCGGCGACTCCGGGCGAGACGTTCGCGCTGCACGACCCGAAGAGCGGCGCGCCCCACCTCATCGGCACCATGAGCTAACTGACACATCTGTAGCGCCCTTGTCGCCGCGCCGAGCCCAGGGTTATTCTCAGCTTGAGTTATTCTTAGGCAGAGAAGTTCTTAGGGCGAGAAGGACAGGGGAGCTGTGGTCAACGAGCAGGAGTTCCTGGCCGGTTACGACCCGCGGGCCTACCCCGCCGTCGCCGTCACGGTCGACGTGGTCGCCCTGACCATCCGCGACAACGAGCTCCAGGTCCTGCTGATCCAGCGCGCCGCGCCGCCGTTCGCCGGCTTCTGGGCCCTGCCGGGCGGCTTCGTCCGGCCCGAGGAGGACCTCGGCGTCGCCGCCCGTCGGGAGTTCGCCGAAGAGACCGGCCTCGGCGGCGAGCCGCTGCGCCGGGTGCATTTCGAGCAGCTCGCCTCGTACGGCACACCCGAGCGCGACCCCCGGATGCGGATCTTCTCGATCGCCTACCTCGCCTTCGCGCCCGACCTGCCCGAGCCGACCGCCGGTTCCGACGCCGGCGACGCCCAGTGGCTCGCGCTGACCGCGCTGCCGACCCGCGAGCTGGCCTTCGACCACCGCAAGATCATCGAAGACGGCATCGAGCGCGCCCGCTCGAAGCTCGAATACACGCCGCTGGCGACCCGGTTCGTCGGCGAGGAGTTCACCATCGCCGACCTGCGGGCCGTCTACGAGACGGTGTGGGGCCACCCGCTGCACGCCGGCAACTTCCACCGCAAGGTGCTCTCGGTCCCCGGGCTCGTGGAAGGCACCGGCGCCACCACCGAGCACGGCGGCCCCCGCGGCGGGCCCCGCGCCCGCCTCTACCGCGCCGGCGACGCCCGGCTGCTGCACCCGGCCCTGCTCCGGCCCGCCCGAGAGGAGACCGTCCGATGACGACCATCGACGAGGCGATTCGTCTGGTCCACGCGGCCAACAGCGACGAGGAACTGTTCGGCTCCACCGACCCGCACCGCGGCTACCTGCGGCTGGCCGCGCTGCTGCACCCCGACCGGGCCGCGCCGTCGGCCCGGGCGGCGGCCACCGACGCGTTCGTCGCGCTGACCAACCGCTGGCGGGCCCGGGGCACGGTGCTCTTCGGCCGCTACCGGGTCGGCGGGGTGGCGCACACCGGCGACCTCGCCAACCTCTACGCGATCGGCCACGGGCTGTTCCTCAAGCAGCCGCGGCTGCCCGCCAACAACGACCTGATGGAGCGCGAGGCGGCGGCGCTGCGCCGGATCGCCGCCGAAGGCGACCCGCGCTACCTGCCCTACGTGCCGCGCCTGGTCGACACGTTCCGGCACCGTGACCCGGGCAGCGGCGCGGAGCGCCGGGTCAACGTGCTCGGCTCCGTGCCCCACCTGTGCAGCGTGGCCGACCTCATCCGGATGAAGCCCGAAGGACTCGACCCGCGCGACGCCGCGTGGATCTGGCGGCGGCTGCTGGTCGCGCTGGGCCTGGCGCACCGGGCCGGCGTGGTGCACGGCGCCGTGCTGCCCGAGCACATCCTGGTCGAGACCACCGACCACGGCGTGGTGCTGGTCGACTGGTGCTACTCCGTGATCGACGGTCTCGACCACGTGCCGGCGATGGTTCCGCGCTACGCCGACTGGTACCCGCCGGAGGTGCACAAGCGACAGACGCCGAGCCCGGGCACCGACATCGCGATGGCCGCGCGGTCGATGACCGCGCTGATGGGCGGGCACGCGCCGGCGGCGCTGGTGGCGTTCGCCCGAGGGTGTGCGCTCCCGTCGCAGCAGTCCCGGCCGGACGACGCATGGGAGCTTCTCGCCGAACTCGACGGCGTGCTCGAAGGACTCTACGGCGAGCGGAAGTTCCGCCCGCTCAACCTTTAAGGAGGCCCGCGATGGGCAGCGGAGTCTGGTCAACCGACGTCTACGATGCCGCCGACCGCTACCGGCGCTCGACCGGCCGGAGCGCCTTCGCCTACAGCGACAGCGGCGCACGCACCGTCCACCCCACCCTCGACCCGCACAACACCGTCCGGGAGAGCCGGGACTCGACCGAGCACCCGGAGTCGCTCTCGATCGCCGTGATCTTCGACGTCACCGGCTCCATGGGTGACGTGCCCCGGGTGCTCCAGACCAAGCTGCCCAAGCTCCTCAGCCTCCTGCTGCGCAAGAACTACGCCCGCGACCCGCAGATCCTCTTCGGCGCGGTCGGGGACGCCACCTGCGACCGGGTGCCGCTGCAGATCGGCCAGTTCGAGTCCGACAACCGGATGGACGACCACCTCGGCCGGATCGTGCTCGAGGGCGGTGGCGGCGGGCAGATGTCCGAGTCGTACGAGCTGGCGTTCTACTACCTCGCCCGGCACACCGAGCTGGACTGCTTCACCAAGCGCGGCCGGCGCGGCTACCTGTTCGTGATCGGCGACGAGCTTGCGTACGACCGGGTCAAGGCCCGTGAGGTGCGCAACGTCTGCGGCGACGACCTGCGCGAGGACATCCCGCTGCGGCGGATCGTCTCGGAGGTGCGCCGCAAGTACGACACCTACTACCTGCTCCCGAAGGGCGCCAACTATGCCGGCAACGGCACTGTGCTGGACTTCTGGCGCGGGTTGCTCGGCCAGAACGCGATCGAGCTCGACGACCCGGACGCGGTCAGCGAGACGATCGCCCTCCTGGTCGGGCTCGGCGAGTCGGCCATCGACCTCGAGTCGGGGCTGGCCGACCTGGCCGACGCGGGCAGCACGGTGACCAGCGCCGTGTCCTCCGCGTTGGCGCCGGTCGATCGGGGCGGTCGGGTCCTCTCCACCTGGGGCCTGCCGACCACGCTGCAGGGCGACGACCGGATCAGCCGGCTATGAACCACGTGCTGGTAGCCGACCTGGGATACGGCGACGCGGGCAAGGGGACCGTCGTCGACTGGTTGTGCGCGAAGGGGATCGA
>NZ_BONE01000061.1 GCF_016862555.1 Asanoa siamensis
CTGATCGCCGGACGCGCCGTGACCGAACTTGAACTCGTGGTCCAGGCTGGTCGTGCCGTCCGTCAGGTACCAGGTCGAGTTGCCCGGCCGGAACACCCCGACCGTGTCCCTGCCGTCCTCGTTCCAGTCGCCCGCGACCGGGATGTCACCGGAGGCGCCGTGACCGAACTTGAAGATGGTGGTCGCGTCCCCACTGTTGACGTCGCGTAGGTAGAACGTCGAGTTGCTCGGACGGAAGACGCCCACCGTGTCGACACCGTCGCCGTTCCAGTCGCCAGAGATCGGGATGTCCTCGGTACGAACGTTCCGCCACTGGTCCACGGTCTCGCCGCGGAGCACGCTCAGCAGAGCCCGCTTGTTGTCGAAGCTGGTGACCTTGTCGCGGTCCTCACTGAGGTGGATGTGCCACAGGTGCGTCGGCCCTGAGGTGGCGGCGCGGTTGTACCGGAAGTCCCAGCCCTCGACGCTGTCGTCGTTGTCGGCCTGGCCGAAGAACTCCCGCCAGCCGTCCAGCCGCGGGTCGTTCGCGTTCTTCGCGGAGGCCAGCAGGCGGTTGGAGTAGCGGGCGATGTTGCTGTAGTCGACGGCCAGGGTCCTCGCCGGAATCGGCTCGTCGGAATGGGGAGAGATGTCGCCGGCGAAGCCCTGCGCCTCCGGGAACGTCCAGTCGTACGCGGCGGTCTTGTCCGACGGGCCGCCCTTGTCCTCGGCGTCCCTGACCGAGTAGTTGTCGGAAGCGTTGCCGGCGCGGGTGTTGTGGTAGCCGGGCTTGTCGACGTAGGTGCCGCCGTTCCTGGTGCCGGGCTCGAGAGCCAGCAGCTGTTCCATCAGCCACCAGGACGCGTCGGTGATCCGGGCGGGATTCGGGTTGGCGGCGGCCTGGGCGGGTGCCGGCAACAGCATGATGCCGGGCACGATCACGAGCGGGACCAATATGCGCAACGCGCGCATCGCTGCCTTTCCTGGTACGTCGGAGGGATGGGAAGTCAGGACGTCGGTCTACTGTGGTAACTCGACGATGGGGTGTGTGTACATCGGGCCGAAGAACAGAATCGTGCCGGAGTTGAGTGTCACGTTCAGGAACCCGCCGCCCTCTTCCGTGGGTCCCGTCTGCCCGCAGACGTTTCCGACGATCCCGCCGCAGCCCTGCAGTGACCACGGCCCCGGTTTGCCCTCGGCGTACTGGACACCGAGTCCGGCTCCTGGATCGAGGCTCGGTCGCTTGTTGATTTTGCCGCCGATGCCGCAACAGCCGACCTGCAAGGCGATTCCGCCCCGCTCGATCTGGATGCCGCCGCAGCCGATGAAGCAGAAGAGGCCGCCACTGCCGTTCATCGACCACGTGCCCTTCAGCTTCGGCTGGTCGGCCGCACGCTTGCGCTCCAGCGCCTCTTTCGGGCTGGGATACTCCGGTTTGGTCGGCCGAACCTGGCAGGCCGCGCTGAGCGGGAACCAGCACATCTCCTCGCGTGTCCACTTGTCGCGCTCGTACTGCTTCGTCTTCGCGGCGTACTCCTCCGCGGCGGCCGCATGGGCCTCTTCACACTCGGCGGGCGACGCCCAGGCCGAGTTGTTGCCGGTGGGACACGGCCGCGTGTACGGCGTCGTCCGCCACGGACGCGCGGGCGGGAAAACGGTCACGAGCGTGAACTTCGGCTTGACCGGCTTGTACGCCCAGGGCACGCCGCGCCAGCCATCGCCTCCCTTGCCTCCGCCGTTGCCTCCGCCACCGTTGCCCCCACCGCCGTTGCCCCCACCGCTGCTGCCGCCCGTCGATCCGCACGTGGTGGGCCAGCACGGGTTCTTCTCCTTCTCGTCCCGGTTGGCCTGTTCGTTCCCAGGCTTGTAGCCGGAGCAGTCCTCGCCCGGCTCGCACGGTGCGAGACCTGTCGGGTCGCTGCGGGTCACCGGATCGTTGTTGGCGTAGCTGTACCCGTGCCACTGCTGCGGATCCGCGAGATCCTGGACCGGGTCGACGGAGATGAACCGGCCCAGCGCCGGGTCGTACTTGCGCGCGCCGAGTTGGGTCATGCCGGTCGCGTCCCGGTCACCGCCCACGAAGCCCTTGGCGTTGGCCCAGGCGGGATCGCCACCGCGGTTCTGTCCGTACGGCGTCTGCCGGCGGACGGTGACGGCCTGGCCCAGCTCGTCGACGCTGGTGTGCTGCGTGCCCTGGTGGTCGGAGTAGACCCAGGTGAGCCCGCTCGCCGTGCGGCTCGCGACCAACTTGCCGGCGAAGGTGTAGTAACGGGTGCCGGTGACCGTGCCGGACTTGTCCCGCCGCAGCTCCTGCCCCGGCAGATACAGCGTGACACCACCGCTGTCACGCCGGACGAGGCGTGCCCCGTCGGCGGCGTAGACGTTGGACTCGACGGTGCTTCCCGAGGCGGTGATGCCGGCGACCCGGCTTTCCGCGTCCCAGCTCAGGGTCTGCGAGGTGGTGCCGGTCGGGCACGCGTTCGCCGCCGTGCCGGTCGGTCGGCAGGTGGTGTTGCCACTGTTGTCATATCCGTAGTTCGTCACGAGGTCGGGCTGCCCTGGCGCCGAGGTGGTGACGCGGGTGACGGCGTGCGGGCGCACCGCGTCGGGTCCCCCCGCCGGCAGCGTGTAGGTGCGCGTGGTGTCGCCGGCGGCGGCGCGGGAGACCTCCTTGGTGCGGTTGCCCACCGCGTCGAACGCCCAGTCCAGCCAGTACGGTGCCGGGCCGCCGAGATTGGCGACGCTCGGCGCGGTGCCGCAGGCGACGCCGGCCTTCGGGGTCCAGGCGCTGGTGAGCCGGCGCAGGGCGTCGTACCGGAAACACTGGTTGTCGCCGTTGCCGACCTGCGGAGTGTCGGCGATCGCGCGGATCGCGCCCGAGTCGAAGTAGTCGTAGCCACGGTCGGAGACGGTGCCGGGTGCGCCCTCGGGTTTGACGGTGGTGCGGCGGATCCGGCGGGTCGCCTCGTCGTAGAAGGTGGTGTCCTCGACGTAGCGGCCGTTGGCCGTCTTGCGCACGGTCCTGGTCGGCTCGCCGAAGCGGGTGTAGTCCTGCGCGGACACGTACGCGTTGACCCCGACCGCGGTGGTGCCCAGCCGGGTGGGCAGGCCGGTGGTGGCGTCGTAGGTGGTCGTCACCGTCTCGTTGGTCAGGCCACCACCGCCCGGGTAGAGGACGCTGGTGGGGCTGCCGTCGAAGGCCGAGTAGCCGTACCCGAAGCTCCAGGTCGTGGCCAGGTCGGCGCCCTCCACCGCCGGGATCACGTAGTTGACGTTCGACGGCTGCGACCGGCTGTTGAAGCCGCCGACCTGCCACTTGTAGATGCTGGCCGCGCCGGTCGAGTCGTACTCGTAGCGGTAGGTCTCGGTCAGCTGCCCCTTCGCGCCGGCGGTCGATCCGGTGTAGAGGGTGTCGTACTTCCACTTGGCCCGTAGGCGGCCCGTCGACGAGTCGTCCCGTAGCTCGGTCTTGCGGCCCAGCGTGTCGTAGCCGAACCAGAGGGACTCGCCGCGGGCGTCGGTGGTCTTCTGCACCTCGTCGTACTGGTTGAACTCCGTGGAGGTGCGGCCCTTGTCCGGGTCGGTGGAGGCGTACGGGCGGCCCTTCACGTCGTAGGCGTACGTCCACCTGTTGCCGGCCGGGTCGGCGACGAGGGTGAGATCGCCGCGGCCGTCGTAGGTGTAGCTGGTGGACTGGTAGGCACCGCCGACGCCCTGATCGGTGGTGTGCTGGCGGAGCTCGGTGGTGCGGCCGCGGACGTCGACGACGGTCGTGGTGGCGGTGCCGCCCTCGGGTGGCGTCACCTTCGTGAGGTCACCTTCGTAGGCCGTGGTGGTGCGCCACTGCTCGACCAGGTTGTCGGTCCCGTCGCCGCTGAGGAAGATCTCGGCGACGGGCCGGCTCGCGTTGTCGAAGACGGTGCGGGTCACGGCCGGGACCGACCATTCGGGCTCCCACCACAGCGTGCCGGAGGGGTTGCCGGGCTCGACGTGCGCGGCATAGCTCGAGGCGGCGCGGCCGAGCTTGTCGTAGTTGATGTCGGTGACGACCCGCTCACCACCGATGCCGGCGGCCTGCGTCTGGCGGGAACGCAGCAGTGAGTCGCTGATCTGGTAGGTCGTGCGATACCCGCCGCCGGCATGCAACGTCCGGGACGTCGTGTACGGGTAGGCGTCGCGGTCGGGCGCGAAGGAGTAGGTGTACTCCTCCGACGGCATCGACTCGTGCCCCGCCCTGGGCCAACCGACGTTCCACACCCGCCAGACCCGACCCATCCCGTCGTACGCCACGTCGGTGACGCCGCCGTTCTGGTTGGTCTTCTTCGTGGTCGACCCCCAGTACGGGTTGACGTCGGCCGTGGTGACCCAGCTGAACGGGGCGGGTGTCGTCGTGGTCATGCGCGTCACCGGCCCGCCACTCGCCGGCGTGTAGCCGATCCGCGTGGTGCCGCCCTTCGCGTCGGTGGTGCTGCTGACCCGGCCGAAGGCGTCGAAGGTGGCCTTGTCGTTGATCCGCCACACCGTTCCGCCGGTCGGGCTCCAGTCGTCGAGACGCTCGATCATGGTCACCGAGCCGTACGTCGGCGCCGTCGCGACGCTCGTGGCGCCGTCGAAGTAGTTGCGGCTGTCGGAGATCATCTGGTCCGCGCGGGTGGGCGCGGCGCCGCACGGCAAGGCGGTCGTCGTGGTCTGCCGCACCGCGTCGGTCAGGTTCTTGCCGGTGTTGCGGTTGTAGCTGAAGGTGGTGCACGTCTCGTCGCCGCCCGCAGCGAAGTTCCCGTCGTCCTGATTGCGCTCGACGGTGCCGTAGGTGTCGTCGAACCAGGACTGCGTACGGGTGGTACGCCAGCCGCGTGCGCCGTCGACGCCGAGGGCGGTCGACCGGTAGGTGGCCCTGGTGTTGGTGAACCGGGCGGTCACCGTGTCGCCGTTGATGGTGCGGGAGGCGGTCGCGGGCGACATCCACGGGACGTTGACGGTTCGGGAGACGGGTTTCGTGTCGACCCCGTTGTAGACGACCTCCTCCCGGACCATCCCGGCGAACTGGTCCTCGTCGTAGACGGTCTCCGTCCCGATCGAGGCGGGTGCGGTCACCGATCGGGTGGAGGTGCCGGCGGCGTTGGCCCGGTCGCCGTGCATCCCGCGCAGGTAACGGGTCCGGGTCAACGTCTGTGCGCCGGGGACGTCGCCGGTGCGGACCTCGACGGTGGCGTACCCCCGGAACTGGTTCCAGGTCTTGCGTTTGGGCTTGGTGAGCCCGTCGTCGTCGGCGTAGTGCCACGCCGGTGCGCCGACGTAGGTGTAGTAGGTGAAGACCGGGGGCGCCGGGTGTCCGGTGTGGTCGGACGGAAGGTCCGACTGCGACACCGCGGTGACCCGGTGCTTGTGCCACCACTGTTCGACGACCCGTTCGCCCTGCGGGTCGTCCGGGTCGGTCACCATGACCGGGTAGCAGCGCATCCCGTTGTCCTGTGGCGACGCCGGCAGCCGGGACTCGGTGCACTCGGTCCGGTCGTACGTGACGTCGATCTTGGCGCCGGTCTCGGTGACGATGTAGTCGATCCGCTGCCAGTTGCTGGTGGTGGTGTTCATGGTCAGGACGCGGTTGGGCATGGACACCGGCGCGAAGGTGACCGGCGGCATGGTGATCGCCGTGCCGACCAGACCCGCGTGGACGATCTTCTCCAGCCACAGCCCGGCGTGGTCGGAGCCGTCCCCGAGCGGTGGGAAGGAGTGCGTGAGCGTCCACGAGTCGACGTCCTGCCACGCCGCCGTCGGCTTGGTGGTGTCCCAGACCCGGGTCGTGATCTTCGCGAGGCGCTTGGTCGACCAGAAGGTCGGCGAGTACTTGTTGGGGCAGCTGCTGCCGGTGCACTCCTGGTCCCACGGTGTGTCCGGCCAGTTCGCCGCGTTGTGGGACCCGCACGACGAGGTCACGCACCGGTCCGCCGCATCGAACAGCACCTGCGCGGTCGGCTGCACCGAACGGTCGGTGGCTCCGCGATCCCAGGTGCCGTAGTCGATCCGGGTCAGCGTGCCGCCACGGGTGTAGGAGACCGCGTCGCCGTCGGTCAGGTTGCGCGCGTACCTGTTGGCCTCCTTGGCGTACCAGTAGGAGATCGTGTTGCCGCGCACGTCCACGACGTGGTCCAGGTTCCAGCGCCAGGCCTGGGCGCAGAAGGAGCTCGTGAAGGTCGTGGCGTGGCAGGGATCCTCGGGCCTGGTCCCCGCCGCCGGGTGGTTGCCGGCGACCGGCACCGTCCACGTGGAGTTGGTCGCGGTCGACTGGCCGGACGGCTTGTCGAGACCGAAGAAGTACTGGGTGCCGTCGGTGGAGGTGACCTTCCAGTACTCGCCGTTGTCGTCGCCGTTGCCGGCCCCGGTGAGCTTCTCGACCCGGGATCCGTTCTCCTGGCGGCCGTGCCACCCCTTGCCCGCCTCGTACACGAGCTCGGTGCCCTGACCGCCCAGGCTCAGCACCGCGTTGTCCGACCGCCAGCACAGGTCGCCGGTCTTGCGGGTGTTGTTCGCGCCGCCACCCATGTCCTCCGCGCACGGGACGTACCGGCGTTCGATGTAGCCGGGCCAGTAGTCGAACCCCTCGCCGACCCACGAGGGTTGGTTGTTGGTGACCTCGCTCCGGCCATCCACACTGGAGGACGAGTAGGCCAGCGCGAGCTCGGGTTCGGGCCCGGCGATCGCCGGCGGAGCCTGCATCGGGTAGCTCCAGGTGAAGCCTCCGCCGTTGCCGCCGGCGGACCAGGTCGCGGAGGGCGACAGCGCGGTCGCGGTGAAGTCGCCGCCCGCTCCGGACGGTCCGGCCGCGAGAGCGATCAGGGTGCCGGCCGCCGTGTCGGCCGCCGCGTCGCCGGCGCCGACCGGGACGTCGGCGGTGACGGTTCCGGCGTTCCCGTCGTTGCGGGAGGGCAACGGCCGGGCCGCGCAGCCGGGCGCGGCCGGCGTGGTCACCGCGCATTCGGGCAGCTGCCACAGCCGCAGCCGGGAGGCCCAGTCACCGCCGTACGCGTGCCGGAAGGCGCCGTAGTCCACGGACAGCTCGGCCGTGCCGGTGGCGGCGGACGCCGGCGCGCCGACGCGGAGCAGCACCCCGTCCCGCCACCCCTGCGGTGCGGTCGCGCGGTCCAGCACGCGGACGCCGACCGCCGAGAGCCGCTCCCCCGCGGCGCCGGCGGCGCGATCGAGGTGCACGGGCAACCCGCCGGCGCGCACCGGCTGTCGTTGCGCGGTCCCCGGGAGGCTGACGCGGGCAGTGCCGGCCGCGGGCCAGGACGGCGGAGGGACGGCCACGCGCCGCTGCGGGGTGTGCGGCCACGCCCGGTGGCGCACCGGGCCACCGTCGGCGTCGGGCTTCTCGAGCTGCGGCGCCGGGCCGGCGGACCGGGTCGGGCCGCCGGACGCGGGATCGGGCTGCGCCTGCGCCGGCGTCACGGCCAGCACCCCGCCGACCAGCGCCCCGACCACGCTGACGGCGACCAGCGCGCGCAGCCGACGACGGCCGTTGCCGCCCCGCACCGAGCCGGCGGGCGGCTTCTGTACGTCGAACACCCATGCCTCCACGAGACGTCTGCCAGTCAGCGACTGGTTGGTTTACGCGGCCCGGCCGGCGGCGGCGTCGTACGCCGCGCTCACCTGGGCGTCGGTCATCGCACCCTGGAAGACCGCGATGTCGTCGAGGGTGCCGGTCCAGGGGTCCCGGAGCTGATCGCGCCAGAACGTGCGACCGACCAGCAGCGGCCCGGAGGAGGCCATCGGGGCGAAGGAGGGCGTGATCGAGCCGTCGGGTGCGCCGTCGACGTAGAGGCGCAGTTGGTTACGGCCGGCGTCGTACACGCAGGCGAGGTGGGTCCAGACGTCGAGCTGCACCGCCGACGTCGAGGTGACGTTGGCCGTGACCGAGCCGGAGACGTCCTCGTCGGTGATGGCGCACGTCCATGTGCCGGAGGCGGTCGCCTTGAGCCAGACGCCGCTCTCGTGGGAACCGCGCTGGGCCAGCACCGTCTGTTCCCCGGCGAGGCGATCCGGTGCCACCCAGGCGGAGACGGTGTACGACTCGTCGGTGCGCAGCACCGCCCGGTCCTGCCAGACGGTCTTCTGGTATCCGTCCCCGTCCGGTGGGGTCAGTCCGGCCTTGGCAGCGGAACGGGCCCACTCCTGGGTCGCGCCCCACGGCTCCGGGTTCTCGTCGGGGAAGTAGTAGCCGTCGAGATGCAGGCCGTTGTCCACCCGTCCGGCCTGGATCGCGGCACCGCGCGTGGTTGCGAGCCAACGGGCGAACGGGGTGCCGTCGCCGGCGTCGCAGGTGTCGGCGCGGTCCTGGACATGGCAGTCCCGGGCCAGCTCGAACTCCCAACGGCCCACCTCGATCGGCGTGAGGATTCCCGGTTCGTCCACATTGCCGTTCTCCGGAGCGGCGAGCTGACCGGTGAGGTCCTGGTCGACCAGGGCCCGGTCGAAGAGCTGGACATCGGCGATCTGGCCCCGGAACCAGTCGCCGTCGACGCCCAGGTCGCGGCTACGACCCACGGCGACGGCGCCCGTCGCGATGAACCCCGCACCGCGGACGGCGAGCCAGGTGGCCGACGGCATCACCGAGGCGACCCGCTTTCCGTCGACATAGAGTTTGATCTTGCGGTCCGTCTCGTCCCACACCCCCGCGACATGCACCCATCGGCGCACAGGGGCCGCGGCCGGAGACGCCGCCTCCGCCAGGACGCCGCCCTCCTTGTCGGCGACGCGCATCCTGAACTTCCCGGCCCAGCAGTCGTATTCGAGCCGGAAGGCGCTCGACGGACCACTATCGGCCGAGACGGCGGAGAGATTGACGCAGCCCGCGAAGGAGTCCACGCGCACCCACGCGGCCACGCTGAACGACGCCGACGTGTCGACCGCGGGACCGGACGTCACCGCCTGCGACGAGGTGCCGTTGAAGGTCGCACTCTGGCCACCGACCAGCCGGATCCCGTCGAGCCAGGTCACGTTCCGCGCGGAGAGCGGGGTGTCGAAGCTGAGCGAGGGCTGCTTGTCCTGCAACGCCTGCGCCTGTGTCTCCCCCGGGTAGGTCTCCAGTCCCCACCGGGTGACCGGGGGCGAGGCCCGGGCCACCGTGATCGCGCGCGAGCCGACGTTGCCGAGGTTGCCGACGGCGTCGATCGCCCGCACCCACAGGATGTTCTCGCCGTACCGGGGGACGGTGAGCGTGACGGTGGCCGTCTTGGTGGTGGTTCCGGAGGCGGGCACCTCGATGACCGGCGAGCTCGACCAGTCGTAGGCGAACTTCACCACGTCGGGCGTGGTGCTGGAGAACGTGAAGGTGATCGGTTTACCGGGGCCGGGGATCGCGCCCGGTGTGATCACCGGAGCCGGCGGCACCGACGTGTCGACCGCGAACTGGCACCAGGCGGACCAGCCGCTCCACTGCGAGTACGGGGCCGGGTCGACGGCGGTGACCCGGAAGGCGTACGTCTTGTTCTTGACGGCCGACACCGGCGCGGTGGTCGCCCGGCCGTTCGCGGTGGCCGGGGCGCGGGGCGGTGCGGGCAGCCGCGGCGGCGAGGTGTCGGTGACCGCGCCGATGCCACCGGCGGGCACCTCGACCCATTCGTACGTGCCGGTCAGCGTCTGACCCGTGTCACCGTCGGGGTAGACCGCCGACAACGTCGGTGTCAGCGTGCCGGTGGTCAGCACGCCCGAGGTCGGGCAGTCGACGCCGGCGACCCGCAGGCTCGTGGGGCGGCCCGGCCGGGAGTCGTAGTCGACGACCAGCTTCGCACTGGCGGGGAAGAACTTCTTCCAGCGGTCCTGGGCCGACTCCCACTCCCCGTTCTCGTTGCAGGCGCAGAATCCGACCGTGACGGTGGGCCAGTTGCCGGTCGCCGCCGTCTGCACCTGGCTGGTCACCCGCGATCCGGTGAAGTTCATGTACATGTCCGGCTGCGGGGAGTCCGAGCAGCCCGACCCCTCGTTGGCGTGGCCTTCGGCCGAGTCCAGCCACGACTTGAGCCGCATCGACGACCAGGAGGCCTTCATCGTCGTGTTGATGGCGGGGACGAGGTACATGTGCGCCCAGGTGCTGCCGCACGACCACGAATGGTCGAGCTTCATCTGGACGTACGCGGACTCGATGTGCTTGCCCTTCAGCGAGACACTGCCGTTGGTGGTCGGGAACTCGAAGAACGACCGGAACCGCACGCCGGCGCACGGTCCGTCGGGGCTCAGGCCCACCCGCGCCACCGAGTAGTCGGTGTTGGTGCACCCGTTGCTGGTCGCGTAGGCCCACTTCGACCTCGTCACCGACCAGGCCGGATCGACGAAGACCGGGTACGTGACGTCCGGGCCCTGCAGCAGCCGCACGTCCGGCACCAGTTCGAGGCCGCCCCCGGTGGCGATGCGAGCGTCGACAGGGGCCGTACGGGCACCGTCGCCGGCCGCGGCGGCGCTGGACCGCACCGAGCCGTCGTGCGCGTCGATCGTGGCCGGTTGCGACGAGTCCCACATGACCGCCGGCTCGGCCGCGGCGAGCACGGTCGAGCCGGCGACCGCGCGCAGCGCCCCGTCGGACGTCCGCTCCACCCGCGCGTCACCGCTGACCCCTAGCGAGAGGGTTCGTACGCGCGGGTTCGCGGCGGCGGTGGCGTTCTTCACCACCAGGACGTGGGTGAACCCGGTCTCGGTGGCGCGGACGACCAGGTCGACGTCGGGCAGCACTCCCGCGTACGTGGCGGAGTCGCCGGAGACAGTCGGCGCCGGCAGCCGGTCGGGCCAGGAGAACCGGAGCTTCCTGCCCGCGCGGGTCAGCGACACGAGCGGGCTGTCGCCACCGGCGGAGAACGCGACGTCCGCCACCGACGCCGCCGGGCGGAGCAGGCGGTCGGTGCCGGCGCGCAGGCTCAGGTCGAGTGCCGCCCAGGAGCCGTCCGCGCGTCGGGCACGCTGCGGCACGACCGCCGACTCGAACGTCAGCCGACCGTCGGGCTGCGCCACCACCTGCGTGTACTCGGACTGCGAGGTGCCGACCACGACCTGCTGCCCGCACGCGGCGGCGACAGCCAGGGCGTCCTTCTCGGACGGTGTCGACGCCACGCACGCGGGTGCCGCGGCCGCCGGGGCGGAGATCGCCGCGGGCACGAAGACCGTACCCGCCGCGAGTGCGACGGCCGCGGCCACCCACGCGTACAGCCACCGCTTCACCGGAGCATTTACCACGCCGTCCTCCTGCTGGTCATGCCGTGCCCGGGACCGCGGCCGGCCGGGACCGGTTCATCACACCGTGGGCGCCTCCGGCGGAACAGGACGTTGAACCGGACGTTTAGCCCGACGTTCGCGTTCACCCTGCGATTCCTCGTTGGCAGCGTCGTACGCCGCGGTCGCCTCGACACCCCGGCGTCCCACGGACCTGGTCGCTCCGATGACGGACCCCGCTGCCCTACGCGAGGGACCTCGACGAGTTCCGGCGCTGGTGGCCGTTTCCGCCGACCGCGTGCTGTGGGCACGGGGGCTTGGTAAGCGTGAAGTACGAAGCGGACGCCACCAGCAGGCCGATCCCCCAGAGCGTGTAGCCGCCCAGTTCCAGCAGCAGCGTCAGGAACGGGCCGTCGATGTCGCCGCGTGCCCAGGCACTCATGCCGGCCACACCGAAGTAGGCCGCCAGGCTGCCGCCCATGAACAGGCCCGGGCCGAGGACCAGCCAGCGCGGCACCGGCCGTCCGGCCAGCGGACCCAGCCACGCCGGCCAGACGCGCCCCCAGTGGTGGGCCAGCGCCAGCGGCAGCAGCGTCCCGGCCAGGCCCATCAACCCGAGGAAGACGACCATCGCGGGTACGGAGATGCCGTTGGCCCTGCTCGCCGCGGACGGCCACGTGTCGGCGATCGCCGCGTCCAGCCACACCGCCATGCGCGCCAGGTAGCCGGCGACGGCGAGGTAGGCACCGGCGTACGCCCAAGCGGGCGACCGCTCGTCGCGGTGCTCCGGCGACCGGCCGTGCACCCGTCCGCACGACGCGCACGCCCGCGCGGCCGCTCGTCGCTCGCGTGCCGCGAGGGCCAGGCAGAGGACCCCGCCGACGGCACCGCTGCCGCTGGCCAGCAGGCGTGTCACGGTGTCCGCGGTGACGTCCTCGAACAGGATCGAGGCGAGCATGACCGGAAAGAGAAACGAGTACGCGCACAGCGCGATGCCGGCGAGCGCGTTGAGGCCGGCGACCGCGTAGCGGCCGGCCGGGCGGAGCCCGCGGGCCGCGCCGACCGCAACCGACCCACACCCCGCGAAGGCCACCACCGCGATGCCCACGGGCAGCCATCCACCGGGAAAATACGACTCGCGGGCGAGGCCCTGCGGGGCGTCGACCGCCCACCAGACGTGTACGACCCCGTAGACCACTTGCCAGACCGACGCGACGACCGCCAACCGTGCATTGCGCATGCCCTCAGCTTTCGCCGGCCGCGCCCCGTCCGCCTCCCCATGGCGGGGGAAGTTCGAGCAGGCCGGCTTCGTGGGCGAGCAGGGCCGCCGCGGTGCGGTTCGGGCAGTTCAGCTTGACCAGCAGGCGCGAGACGTAGCCCTTGACCGTGGCCTCGGCGAGGTGCAACCGGCGGGCGATCCGCAGGTTCGAGTCGCCGGCCCCCAGACCGGTCAGGACCTCGATCTCACGCTCGTTGAGCGAACCGACGAGGCGGAGGGCGCGGTCGTGGTCGGGTGTCCGGCTCACCAGCCGCCGCGCGGCGACCGGCGACAACACGGTGTGGCCCGCGGCGGCCACGCGGATCAGGTCCGCCAGGTCCTCCGGGGCCGTGGACTTGACGAGGAAACCCGCGGCGCCGGCGCGCAGGGCCCGCACGACGTACTCGTCGACGTCGAACGTCGTCAGGGCGATGACCGTCGGTGGGTCGGGCAGCGCCGTGATGCGCCCGATGGCGGTCAGGCCGTCGACGCCCGGCATGCGCAGGTCCATCAGGATCACGTCCGGGGCCAGCCCGACCGCCGCCTCGACCGCCTCGGCGCCGTCGTGGGCCTCGCCGGCCACCTCGAACCCGGCCGCGGTCAGGATGGTACGCAGGTGCGCGCACACCATCGGATCGTCGTCGACCACGAGAACCCGCGTCATCGGCCGACCGCCGCCGGTACGTGGGCGGGCAGCACCGCGTGGACCGCGAACCCACCGTCCGACGTGGATCCCGAGGTGAGCGTGCCGCCGACGACCTCGACCCGGTGCCGGAGGCCGGCCAGACCGCGGCCGGCACCCGCGGCGGTGACCTCCGGACGAGCTGGGAGGTGACCGGGCGGGTTCGCCACGGTGGCCCGCACCCCGTCGCCGGCATAGTGGACCGTGACGAGCGTGTCGGCACCGGGAGCGTGTTTGGCCACATTGGTCAGTGACTCCTGGACGACGCGGAAGAGGGTGCGTCCCACCGCCGGGTCGACGACCGTCGGGTCGCCGTCCTCGACGAGGCGCACCGGAACGCCGGCCGCGCGCGCACCGTCCACGAGCGACTCGAGCGAGCCGGCCGCCGGCTCGCGCACCGCGCGTACCGGGCGGGATCCGTCGTGCAGCAGACCGATCAGGTCGCGCAGCTCGGTGAGGGCCAGGCAGCCGGTCACCCGCAGCTCCTCCGCCGCGGCGCGGGTCGCCGGGTCCGCGGCCGTGACCCGCAGCGCGCCGGCCTGCAGCACCATGAGGTTGATCCGGTGCGTGACGACGTCGTGCATCTCGCCGGCCAGCCGGACCCGCTCCTCGGCCCGGGCCTGCTCGGCCAGTTCGTCGGCGAGCCTGCGCCGCGCCCGGGCGTAGAGGCCGAGCACCGCCGAGACCGCGATGACGGTGGGCGCGGTGATCGGGTCGTCGATCGCCCACGCGTGCGCGCCGGTCATGAACGCCACGGTCAGGGCCGCGACGACGGCCCAGGGCCGCCACCGTCGCCCGGTGCCGTACGCGGTGACGGCGTAGGGCACCAGGACCGCCGCCCAGGCGGGCGCGAGGAGGCTGATCGCGGCGATCGTGAGCGCGGCTGCATACGGGTGCCGGCGGCGCGCCAGCAGCATCGCCGCGGCGGCGACCTGCAGCGCCACGTAGAACCAGGTCGGCGCCGTGATCGCCTTGGTCGCCACGTCCGGGTCCGCGAGCTCCAGCCCGCTGCCGACGACCGCCGCGACCAGCGCCAGGAACACGTCGACGCCGCGATGAAGTGCCCGGACGCGCACCATGCCAGCAGCCTAACCCGTCGTCCGCGCCCCGGCCGTGCGACGAAAGTAGGGTGCGATGCCGACCGACGTAGCGCGTGCGCGACCTGCCCGCGGGGAACCGCAACCGCATGCAGCCAGACGTCTCCACCGCCGGCCCCGCATCCGGGCCCTGGACACGCTGCGCGGCTTCGCGCTGTGCGGCATCCTGATCATCAACATCTATCAGCAGGTCGTGTGGCGCGGCGTGGCGGCGGGCAAGGCGGAGCTGCTGCCCGACGCCGTGCGACTGCTGTTCTACGAGCGGTTCTATCCCGTCTTCGCGATCCTGTTCGGCATCGGCTTCGGGATCTTCCTGCGGCGGGCGGCCCGACGGACGGACCGGCCGCGGCTGGTGCTGGCTCGCCGGCTGCTGTTCCTGTTGCTCATCGGTGCCCTGCACTTCGTGTTCCACCCGGGCGAGGCGCTGACGGCGTACGCGTTGGCGGGCCTGGTCGTGCTCCTGCCGCTGAGCTACGTCGGCGGCCGGTGGGCCCTCGCCGTCGCGCTGGTGCTGCTGTTCGTCGGCGCGCAGCTCATCGTCGGCTACGGGCCGATCCCGGGGCTGCTGGCGCTCGGGTACGCCCTGGCCCGGCTGGACGTCCCCGAGGCCCTGGAGCGACGGCCGCACCGGGTCGCGCTCGCGTTCGCGGTGTGCGCCGCGGTGGCCGCCACGTGGATGGTGCTCGACGTTCGCGGCGCGCACGTCCCGATGGTCAACGTCGTCGGCGGCCCCGGCGGCGGGGTCAACCTGCTCGGCCCGCTGGCCGGGATCGCGACCGGACTCGCGTACTGCTGCGGTCTGCTCCTGCTGCTGCGCACCCCGCTCGGCCCGGCGCTGTCGGCGGTGCTGTCCCCGATGGGCCGGATGGCGTTGACCAACTACCTCAGCGCCACCGTGCTGTTCCTGGTCTTCGGCCCGCTGCTGGGCATCGACAGCCCCGCCGACTGGCCGCGGATCGTCGGCCTGACGATCGGCATCCTCGCGGTGCAGGCACTGTGGAGCGCGTGGTGGCTGCGCCGGTTCCGCTACGGTCCGGCGGAATGGGCCTGGCGCTGCCTGACCTGGTGGCGCCGCGCCCCGATCCGCGTGACCGCCGACGCCGACGGAAACCGCGTCGACACGAGGCCGCCGGACACCACGACGGCCGCCGGTCCCCCGACGGGCCTCGCCGTTCCGCCACGCGGCGACCGGCGGCCGCGCGATCATTGAGGCGTGGCCAAGCTGGGCGTCCCGTGCGCGGGCGGACCTTTCCACGGCCGCCACTTCCTGGTCGACGTCGACGACTTCGGCCTGCCGCCCGAGCAGATAACGGAGCTGGACCTCGTCATCGCCCAGGGCGGAAACCTCGTCGACGCCGACACCTCGGGACGATACGAGCTCGAAGCGATCAGGGCCCGCGCGACGGCACCCTTCCGGTACGTCTGGGTGCCACGGAACGGGCTCGGGCGGGGCTAACTCGGCGGCGCGAGCGTGCGGAGGACGCAGAACTCGTTGCCTTCGGGGTCCGCCAGGACGACCCAGCTCCGGTCCGGGTCCTGGCCCACGTCGGCCCGGGTGGCACCGAGGCGGAGCAGCCGGGACACCTCGTCGGCGGTGCTGCCGTCGATCGGGCTGACGTCGAGGTGCAGCCGGTTCTTCACCGTCCTGCCCTCCGGCACCCGGATGAACTGCAGGGTGGGCGGCATCTGGCGGTCGCGGACGTCCTCGACCGTCGGCACCCACGAGCCGATCTCGACCTTGCCTTCGCCGCGGTCGATCACCGTGAAGTCGAGGACCGCGCACCAGAAGGCCGCGAGCCGCTCCGGATCGTGGCAGTCGACGGTCAGCTCGGTGAACCGGCTCGTCACAGCTCCGCCTGACCGGTGGCGCCGGTCGGGGCCGGGACCGCCTTCTCGGCGGCGCGGCTGACCGCTTCCCAGCCCGCCCAGGTTTCCATGCGGCGCTTCGAGATGTCGAAGGCCAGGTCGTAGACCATGCTGCCGAGCAGGAGCCGCAGCGGCGGGTCGTCGCTGTCGACCAGCTTCATGAGCGCCTCGGCGGCCAGCGTCGGCTCGCTGTCGATCGACCCCTCCGCCCACTGCTTGGCCAACTCCGCGCGCAGGTCGTCGTACGCCGGATTCGGGTCTGTCGCCCGGCTGCTGGTGTAAAGGTCGGTCCAGTAGCCGCCCGGCTGGACGATGCTGACCTTGACCCCGAACGTGCCGGCCTCGGCGGCCAGTGCCTCGCTCATCCCCTCCAGGGCGAACTTGCTCGCGCTGTAGAGCCCGGTGCTGGGGAAGCCGCCGAGGGCGCCGATGCTGGAGATCTGCACGATGTGCCCACTGCCCTGCGCGCGCAGGTGCGGCAGAACGGCCTGGCTGACCCAGAGCGCGCCGAAGAAGTTCAGGTCGAGCTGCGCCCGGGCGTCGGACTCGGTGAACTCCTCGACCATCCCGGCGTACAACGCGCCCGCGTTGTTGACGACCACGTCGAGTCGGCCGAAACGCGCGATCGCGTGTTCGACTCCCGCGAAGACCGCCGCGCGGTCGGTCACGTCCAGAGCCAACGTCAAGAGCCGATCCGGGTGTACGGCGGCGAGAGCGTCCAATGAGGACACGTCGCGGGCGGCCCCGACGACCCGGTCGCCGGCGTCGAGCGCGGCCTGGGTGAAAGCGCGACCGAGGCCACGACTGGCACCGGTGACGAACCAGACCCGCGTACCCACACCGTTCGGCATCTATTGATCTCTCTGTTCGACTGGTCCAGCGGTGACGACACGGTACGTGTCGTTTCCTTCATGTGTCAACACGACACGTGTCGTTTCCCGGTATGCTGGCGTCGTGCCGACGCCGCCCAACCCGCTGCGCCGCAACGAGGCCAGTCGCCGATCGATCCTCGACGCGGCGCTGGAGCTGTGCGCCGAGGTCGGCTACGGACGGCTCACGGTCGAGGCCATCGCGGCCCGCGCCGGCGTCAGCAAGAAGACGATCTACCGGTGGTGGCCCTCCAAGGGCGCCGTCATGCTGGACGCCGTCGACGAACGGGCGAAGGCCGTCGCCGCCCACCCGTACACCGGTGACCTCGCGACCGACCTGCGCAACCAGCTCGCGGCGGTCGTCGCGCTCCTCACGCCGTCGGACCGGTCCCCCGTCGCCGGCCTGATCGCCGAGGCCATGCACGACGACGAGCTGGCACACGACCTGCGCGAACGCCTCATCCGACCACGGATCGACAGCTTCGACGAGCGCCTGCGCCAGGCCCAGCGCGACGGCCAGTTTCCCGCCGACGCCGACCTCGACGTCGCGCTCGGCCTCGTCTACGGGCCGATCTACCACCGTCTCGTCTTCCACCTCGGCATGCCCGACGCGGCCCAGCTCGACACACTCGTCACACACGCCCTGCGCGCCTTCGTCACGAAGTCCGGGACGAGCTGACGGCGATCGTCAGCGCAGGTGCCGCAGGAGCGTCGTCGCGTCGCGGACCGCGTTGCCCTCGCCGTCGTTGTTGAAATACGCGTAGACGTCCCGGTGCTGCGCCCGCCATTCCCCGATCCGCTCCGCCCACCAGCGCAGGCTGTCGTCGGAGTAGGAGCCCGCGTAGAGGTGGCGGTCGTCCGGGCCGTGCAGGCGCACGTAGACGAACGGCGCCGTGGCCCGCAGCACGCACGGCAGCTTCGCGCCGCTCATCACGCAGTAGGCGGCGCCGTGGCGTTCGAGCAGGGCGAACACGGCCTCGTCGTGCCAGCTCGGGTGGCGGAACTCGACCGTGACGCGGATCCACGTCGGCACGAGGCCGAGGAAACCGTCGAGGCGGCCGTCGTCGCGCTCCAGGTCCGGCGGGAGCTGCACCACCAGCGGCCCACGCCTGTCGCCGAGCTCGTGCAGGCCCTCCTCGATGCGGCGTACCCAATCGTCCGGGTTGAGCAACCGCCGGCCGTGGGTCAGCCAGCGCGGCGCCTTCACCGCCATCTCGAAGCCGGCCGGCAGGCGCCGGTGCCAACCGGCGAACATGGCGGGCCGGGGCCAGCGGTAGAAGCTGGCGTTGAGCTCGACCGTCCGGAAGTGCTCGACGTAGGTGGCCAGGCGCCGCGCCGGCGGCAGCCGCGGCGGGTAGAGGACGTCGGCCCAGTGGTCGTAGCTCCAACCCGACGTCCCGACGTGAACGGTCACGCATCGCGTGTTCCACCGACCGGCCGGGTCCAAACCACGACGCATACATCGCCGGAGCGCGGGTACGCGGGCCGGATGGACCCGACCATCGGCGCGAGTGTGACGTTCGTCGGGAACGCGACGACGGTTCTCCGGCTCGGTGAGTTCACCCTGCTGACCGATCCGAACTTCGTACCCGCGGGAAGTCGGGTCCATCTCGGTTATGGCGCCTTCACCCGCCGCCTGCGCGGCCCGGCCTTCGGCATCGAGGAGCTGCCGCCGTTGGACGCGGTGCTGCTGTCGCATCTGCACGGCGACCACTTCGACGGCGTCGCCCGGGACAAGCTGCCGCACGACCTCACGATCGTCACGACGCCGCAGGCGACCGGGCGGCTGCGGCGCTGGAACTTCACCGACGTCCACGGGCTGCCGACCTGGCGGACGCATTCCCGGGAGCGGAACGGGCAGTCGCTGCGGATCACCGCGGTGCCCGGCCGGCATGGTCCCGGGCTGGTCGACCGCCTGCTGCCCGACGTCATGGGCTCCGTCGTGGACCTCGAGACCGAGGGAACCAACCGGTTGCGGCTCTACATCACCGGGGACACGGTCCTGCGGCCGGTGCTGGCGGAGATCCCCCGCAGGTACGGCGACATCGACGCGATGATCATCCACCTCGGTGGCACCCGGCTGGCCGGACTGCTGCTCACGATGAACGGCCGGCAGGGCGCGGAGCTGACCAGGCTGATCAGGCCGGCGCTGACCGTGCCGGTGCACTACGACGACTACAGCGTCTTCACCTCGCCGCTGGCGGACTTCGTCGCGCGCGCCGGCGACGTCGCCGCCGTGCACCCCATCGCCCGCGGCGACACGCTCCCGCTGCCGGTCCGATAACGCCCACCGAGATGCAGTCGATCATCAATATGTGCAGACTGGGCCGATGCGGGACGACGGAGTGCTGATCGGTCGCTACCGTCTCCTGGAGCGGCTCGGCGACGGCGGCACCGCGGTGGTCTGGGCCGCCCACGACGACGTGCTCGGCCGCGCCGTCGCGGTCAAGGTCCTCTCGGACGCGCAGTCCATCGACGAGCCGGCCCGGCGGCGGATCCGCGACGAGGCGCGGATGGCCGCGGCGCTGTCACACCCGCACATCGCCCAGGTTCACGACTTCGGCGAGACCGACGACGAGCAACGCGCGCCGTTCGTGGTGATGGAGCTGGTGACGGGTCGGCCGCTGAGCGAGCACGCCCCGCTCACCCCGACCGGGGCGTTCCGCCTCTGCGCCCAGGTCGCCGCCGCTCTGTCCGCCGCGCACGAGGCGGGGCTGGTCCACCGCGACATCAAGCCGGCCAACATCATGGTGACCCCGCTCGGTGCCAAGGTCGTCGACTTCGGCATCGCCGCCCCCGCCCAGCCGGGCGGCCCGGCGGCGCCGGCGAGCGAGCTGTACGGGACGCCGGCCTACCTCGCCCCCGAACGGATCACCTACGACGCGGTCGAGCCGGCCTCGGACGTCTTCTCGCTCGGCGTCGTCCTCTACAAGCTGCTGGCGGGCCACACGCCGTGGCCGGCAGGGACGAAGAGCGCCGTGATGACCGCCCACGTGTTCAGCGACCCCGCGCCGCTACCGGCGATCGGCGGCGTCCCGCCCGAGGTGCGCGACCTCTGCCACGCCTGCCTGTCCCGCGACCCCGCGGCGCGCCCGACCGCCGCGCTGGTCGCGGCGACGTTGGCCCGCGCGGCCGGGTTGCGGACCGTCCACGACGACCTCCCCGTCGCCGCGGCGCCGGTCTCCCCCGCGCCCCGGTCGCTGCGCCGCCCGCTCACCGTGGCCGCGGCGGCCGCGGTGCTGCTGGCCTCCGGCGGTTGGTGGCTGCTCGGCCCGGACGGGTCGGCCCGCGCACCGGTGGATGGGGCACCGCGGTCGCCGACGGCCACCCCGACCGCGGACGCGGGCCGCGAAGACCTGGGCGGCGCACCGGCCCCGACCGCCGGCCCGGTCGTGCTGCCCGACCCCACCACGCCACCGGAGGGGACCGGTCCACCGGTGACCCGGCCGACCGCCGGGCCACCACCGCCGGCGCCGACCCTTCCGGCGCCGACCTCGCCGGCCGCGGAGCCGCCCGCCTGGGGCACCGCGCAGCGGCTCTCGTCCGAGGGCGGCACCGTCGACGCGGCGTGCTCGACCACCGACCGGGTGAGGTTGACGGCCTGGACACCCGGCAGGGGCTACGCGCTCGACGAGGTCGACCCCGGCCCGGCCACGGTCGCGGCGGTCACGTTCCGGCACGGCCAGGACCACGTCACGATGACGGTGACCTGCGCGGACGGAACGCCCTCGGCCCGGATCACCCGCCGCTGACCGATCCTGACGGACAGGCAAGGTCAGCGGTTGACACTGAGTTTCAATCGCTTGTCATAGGGAACCCGCCTCCCCGGCCGGCGCCGATGCCGGTCTGGTGTTCGGGGAGGCGTAGATGGCACGTGTTCGTAGCGTCGCGGTGCTCGCGGCGGTCACCCTCGCGGTGGCCGGGTGCGGCGGGGTCGGCGGCAACGACGACAGCGGCGGTGGCGGGGCCGCCGGGAAGGGCGCGATCAGCACGCTGGGCTTCAGCCTGCCCGACGAGATCGCCACGACCCGGGTGGAGACCTTCAAGAAGGCGCACCCCGACATTCCGGTCACCATCACCGAGGGTGCGTTCGACGAGCAGCAGTTCCTCTCGGCCGTCGCGTCCGGGAACCCGCCCGACCTCGTCTACCTGAACCGCAAGCTGATCGGCACGTACGCCAAGCAGGGCTCGATCCTGCCCCTCGACGACTGCGTCGCGAAGCAGGGCATCGACATGGCGCAGTACCGGCCCGCCGCGAAGGACGAGGTCACCCTCGACGGCAAGGTGTACGGGATCCCCGAGTTCTACAGCGTCCGCGTCGTCTACATGAACGAGGCGATCCTGCGCGAGGCCGGCCTGACGCCCGACGACGTCGACCTCTCCGACTGGGCCGGCCTCGCCGCTCTCAACGCCAAGCTGGCCAAGGTAGAGGGCGGCAAGCTGACCCGGATCGGCATCGACCCCAAGATCCCCGAGTTCCTGCCGATGTGGGCCAAGGCCAACGGCGCCGACCTGCTCGCGGCCGACGGCCGGACCGCCAACCTCGCGGACCCCAAGGTCGCCGAGGCGCTGCGGACCGGCCTCTCGCTGATCGAGGACCAGGGCGGCTGGGGCGCCTTCAAGGCGTTCCGCGACACGTTCGACTTCTTCGGCGCGCAGAGCCCGCTGGCGAAGAACCAGATCGCCGTCTGGCCGATGGAGGACTGGTTCCTCAACGTCGCCGGGCGGGAGACGCCGGACGCCGAGTTGGTCGTGCGCCCGTTCGTCGACCGCGCCGGCCAGCCGCTCACGTTCGCGTCCGGGTCGGCCTGGGTCGTGCCGAAGGGCGCCAAGAACCCGGACGCCGCCTGCACGTTCGCCAAGACGATGACGGCGACCGACACCTGGTACGCGGCCGCGAAGGCACGCGCCGACAAGCGGGCCGCCGACAGGACGCCGTTCACCGGCCTCTACACCGGCAACGTCGAGGCCGACAAGCGGATCTTCGCGGAGCTCTACCGGCCGAGCGGCAACAAGCGTTTCGACGACGCCGTCGCGACGATCCTGTCGGTGCAGGACAAGGGCTTCTCGCTGCCGGCGTCGCCGGCCGGGGCCGAGTTCGACAAGGCCTGGTACGACGCCGTCAACCGCGCCCTGTCCGGCGGCGGCGACGGGAGCGCCGACCTCGCCCGCGGCCAGCGTGAGGCGTCGGCCGCGCTGAACCGGGCCGCCGGCTAGATGGCGGCTCCGCGTCGCCGCCCGACCCTGGCCCGGCGGGAGGCCCGGTGGGGGGTGCTGTTCCTGGCGCCGTGGCTCGTCGGGTTCCTGGTGTTCTACGCCGGGCCGATGGTCGCGAGCCTGTGGCTGAGCTTCACGGACTACGACATCGTCAACCCGCCGCGGTTCGTGGGCCTCGACAACTACCGGCAGATGCTGGCCGACCCGATGGTCGCCCGCAGCCTGCGCAACACCGTCTACTACACGGTGCTGCACGTACCGCTGACCATGGCGATCTCGCTCGGGCTGGCCCTGCTGCTCAACCGGGTCGGTCGGCTGTCCGGGTTCTTCCGCACGGTGTTCTACCTGCCGGTGATGACGCCGGCGGTCGCCGTCGGCATCCTGTTCCTGCTGCTGCTCAACACCCAGGACGGGCTGGTCAACGGCTTCCTCGGCTGGTTCGGGATCGACGGGCCGAGCTGGACCACCGACCCCGCCTGGGTCATGCCGGGCATCGTGCTGATGAGCCTGTGGAGCCTCGGCTCGACGGTCGTCATCTACCTCGCCGCCCTGCAGAACGTGCCGCGCGAACTGCACGAGGCGGCCACGGTGGACGGAGCCGGGTCGTGGCAGCGGTTCCGCTCGGTGACGCTGCCGATGATCTCCGGTGCGCTGTTCTTCACGCTGATCGTCAACACGATCGCGGCGCTGCAGATGTTCACCGAGGTCTACACGATGTTCTTCGGCAACCAGAGCACCCAGCAGCGCTTCGACGCCGACGCCTCGACGTTCTACGTCATCTACCTGTTCCAGCAGGCCTTCCAGTTCCTCCACATGGGCTTCGCCTCGGCGCTGGCCTGGCTCCTCTTCCTGGTCATCCTCGTCATCACCGTCGTGCAGCTGCGGCTTTCCAAGCGGTGGGTCTACTACGAGAGCGAGGAATCGTGACACTGCCGCGGCGCGGGCCGTGGCGGATCGTCTTCGTGGCGGCGCTGGTCGTCGCCGCGGTGATCTTCGTGATCCCGTTCGTCTGGCTGGTCAGCGCGTCGCTGCGCGAGCCCGGCTACGTGTTCTCCACCGGGCTGCTCCCGCTGCCGTTCCACCCGGAGAACTACCGGGAGGCGTTCCAGGCGGTGCCGCTGCCGCTGTGGCTGTTCAACAGCGCGGTGGTCGGCACGGCCGCGGCGGTCTCGGTGACGCTGTCCAGCGCCTGGGTCGCGTTCGGGTTCGCGTACTTCCGGTTTCCGGGCCGGGACCTGCTCTTCGGGCTGGTGCTGGCGACCATGATGCTGCCGTTCGCGGTCACGATGATCCCGACGTACCTGATCTGGTCGGAGTTGAAGCTCACCGACACCCAGGTGCCGCTCTGGGCGGGCAACCTGTTCGGGTCGGCTTTCTACATCTTCCTGCTGCGCCAGTTCCTGCTCTCGCTGCCCCGCGAGCTGTTCGAGGCGGCCCGGGTCGACGGCGCCAGCTATCCCGCGCTGTTCTGGCGGGTGGCGTTCCCGCTGATCCGCCCGGCGCTGCTGGTCGTCCTCGTCTTCGAGTTCAAGGCGAGCTGGACCGATCTCGTCAAACCGCTGATCTACCTGCGCGACGAGAGCCTGTTCACGCTGCCCCGCGGGCTCAAGGTCGTGCTGGACCGCTTCGGGGTACGGCGGCGAGCAGGACTGGCACATCGTGCTCGCGGGCAGCGTCATCGCCACGATCCCGATGATCATCGTGTTCTTCCTCGCCCAGCGCCACTTCATCGCCGGCATCGCGACCACGGGCCGCAAGGGTTGAGCCGGGCTAGGAGCGGGCCTTGCGGTCGGCGCGGGCGTTGGCCTTCCGGATCGCCTCGACCAGCTCCGCCTTGGTCATCCGGGAGCGGCCCCTGATGTCGAGCCGCTTCGCGATGTCCAGCAGGTGCGCCTTGGAGGCGTTGGCGTCGACGCCGGCCGCCGTCTTCCCCGGCCGCGCGCGGTTGGTGCGCGCGGCCTGGGCGTCGCTCGGCCCCTTGCGCTCCTTCGGCTCCCAATGGTCGCCGACCTTCTCGAAGGAGTGCTTCAGGGACGACATCGCGGTACGCCGGGCGCGCTCGCCGGGCCCGTACTGCTCGGTCGCCGCGTCCAGGGTCTCGGCGTACGTGTCCTGCGCCTTCTTCGACGACCGGCGCAGGGTGCTCGGCAGGTCCTCGCGAGCTGGCATGGAGTCTCCCTTCTCGAAACGCGGTCAGCCCTCGTCGTAGCCCTCGTCCGCGCGCTCCCGGCGCAGGTGGTCCTCGGCCCGCCGCGCCGCCGGGCCGTCCTCGGCGCGCAGTCCGGCGAACATCGGCGCGATCTTCTCCGTGGGCTGGTCGGGTGGCAGCAGCGGCACCGCGGGATCCACCACCGCGTGGATGACGGTCGGCCGGTCCGCCGACAGGGCCGCGGACCAGGCCGATCCGATGTCGCGCGGCGACGTCACCCGGATGCCGCGCAGGTCGAGCAGCTCGGCCCAGCGCGCGTACGGGACCGCCGGCAGGTCCTGGGACGCCGCGAACCGGGGCTCGCCCTCCGTCTCGCGCTGCTCCCAGCTCACCTCGGCCAGGTCGCGGTTGTCGAGCACGCACACCACGAACCGCGGGTCGGCCCAGTCGCGCCAGCGGGCCGCCACCGTGACGAGCTCCGCGAGGCCGTTCATCTGCATCGCGCCGTCGCCGATCAGGGCCAGGACCGGGCGGTCCGGACGGGCGAGCTTGGCGGCCAGCCCGTACGGCAGGGCGGAGCCCATCGAGGCGAGCGTGCTGGACAGGTGGGCCGGCACGCCGGGCGGCAGCCGCAGGTGGCGGGCGTACCAGTAGGTGACCGAGCCGACGTCCACCGCGACCTGCGCGTCGGCCGGCAGATGGTCGTTCAGCGAGCGGACGACCAGCTGCGGGTTGAGCGGGTCCGCGGCGGCCGCCGCGCGGGCGGTCGCGATCTCGTCCCACTTCGCCACGCTGCCGCGGACCTCGGCGCGCCAGGCGCCGTCCCGGCTCGGCTTCACCGCCGCCGTCAGCGCGCGCAGCGTCTCCCGCGCGTCGCCCAGCAGCGGCACCTCGACGGGGTAGCGCGCGCCCAGGCGGCGGCCGTCGATGTCGATCTGCACCGCCCGGGCCTGGCCCGGGGCCGGGTAGAACTCGGTCCACGGGTCGTTGGTGCCGACGAGCAGCAGCGTGTCGCACCGCTTCATCAGGTGGGCGCTGGCGGTGGTGCCCAGGTGGCCCATCACACCGGTGTGGAACGCCAGCCGCTCGTCCAGCACGGGCTTGCCGAGCAGCGAGGCCGCGACGCCCGCGCCGAGCCGCTCGGCGAGCTCGACGACCTCGTCGGCCGCGCCCTGGGCGCCCTGGCCGACGAGGATCGCCACCCGCTCGCCGGCGTCCAGCACGGCCGCGGCCTCGGCGATGTCGTCGTCGTAGGGCAGGACGCGGGCCGGCCGGAGCCCGGGGCTGGTGACCAGCACGCCGTGGCGGTGCTCCGTCGGCTCCGGCGCGGCCGCGGTCTGGACGTCGTGGGGCAGCACCACGCAGGTGGGGCTGCGCGTCGCCAGCGCGGTGCGGAACGCCTTGTCGACCAGGACCGGCACCTGCTCGGGCGTCTGCGCCGCCTGGACGAACTGGGCGCAGACGTCACCGAACAGCCGTACCAGATCTATCTCCTGCTGGTAGGCGGTGCCCAGCACCGTCGAGAGCTGCTGGCCGACGATGGCCACGACCGGTTTGCTGTCGAGCTTGGCGTCGTAGAGGCCGTTGAGCAGGTGCACCGCGCCCGGGCCCTGCGTGGACAGGCAGACACCGACGGAGCCCGTGTACTTGGCGTGCCCGACCGCCATGAACGCCGCGGTCTCCTCGTGGCGCGCCTGGACGAACTGGGGTTTCCCGGCGCGGCGGAGCGCCCCGATCACCCCGTTGATGCCGTCGCCCGAGTAGCCGAAGACGCGGTCGACGCCCCACTGGGTGAGCCGTTCGACGAGGACGTCGGAAACCGTACGGTCGGGCATGGCGGAACTCCTCGACGGCTCAGGGCTGGGTGACGGTCGTGTCGGCGGGCCGCCGCTGCCGCGGGGCGACGGAGCTCGGCGCGTCCGGGTGGGCGTCGGGGTCGACCCCGATGCCGAGGCGGTCGACGAGTTCGCCGCCCAGCCACGCGGCGCCGCCGGCGACGAGGACGGCGAGCACCTCGAGCACGAACGCGCCGCCGCCGACGGCGTGGCCGACGTTGTCGACCCGGACGAACCAGGCGACGGCGAACAGCACCATGACGACGGCGTTGAGCAGGCCGTGCAGCCGGCCGACCCGCTTGGCGCGGGTGCCGTCGGGAATCTTCGTCCAGTCCGCGAATCCGGTCAGCGCGGCGAGAACTCCGCCGATGATGCCGACGGAAATGGTCCAGAAACCTACCTCACCGAAGACAGCGTTGTCGCTGACCAGCCACAGCAGGTCGAAGATCGTGCCGGTGACGAGCAGCGCCGCCGGGAACATCACCAGCATGGGGTGTACGGGGTGCCCGAGCACCCGGATCCGCGCGTGCATGTGTCGCCTCCTAGCCACCCGTCCATGCAGGACGACGGAGAACGGATACCCGCGCGCGACACGGTCAAACGGCGCCCACGCCTCAGCGTCGCCGTCGGGTGACGCGCCGGACGATCGCCCACGGCTGTTGACCATGGGGTGGCGGCCCGGAACGGGCCGCACGGTCCCGGGACCGCGGCGACGTGGCCGGTCACCGTGCCGGGAGTAGGCTGGAACCGGTGCCTCGGAGCCCGGCATCGGCACGCCGCGCACCCGAGGTGGACCTGGTGGCCCCTCGCGGCACCACGGACTTTCTCACTCCTGATGCGCGTGGCCCGGCCGCCGCCGAGCGAAGGAGAGGGACATGACCGCGAAGTCGAACCGTCCTGACGAGATCGACACGCAGGGCAAGGAGATCCCGCCGTACGAAGGCCGTCGCGAGGGCGCGGACGTCCGGGAGCCGGACGCGGCCACAAAGGACGGTGCGAAGGTCGGCGGCGCGACCGGGCCGGTGCGCGACCCCGAGATGAGCTCACCGGATCCGGCCGACACGCCGGGCGACGGGTTCACCGGCGGACGAGCAGCCGGCGAGCCAGGCGCCGCGGACGCGCGCCTCGGACGAGGGCGTCGGCCCCGCACACGAGCGCGGCGCCCGGCGCGCCGAGGACCGTTCCTGAGGCTGTCAGGCGTTCTGCACGACTTCGAACTCCAGCAGGCTCGCGCCGGTCGCGACCGGCTTGGCGCGGGCACCGGCGTGGGCCTCCTTGGCCGGGCCGTTGGACCACGCCTGGAAGGACTCCTCGCTGTCCCACTTGGTGTAGACGAAGTAGCGGCTCTCGCCCGACACCGGACGCAGCAACTGGAACTCGAGGAAGCCGGGTTGGTTCTCCACGGCGTGCAGCCGAGCGGCGAACCGCCGCTCCAACTCCGGGCCGGCGCCCTCGGGGACCTCGATCGCGTTGATCTTCACAACTGCCATGCCTCCAACGGTAGTCGCGGCCCGGGGGCGTTCACTCGTCGGCGGCGAGGCCGCACTCGTAGCCGAGGATGACCGCCTGGACGCGGTCGCGCAGGTCGAGCTTGGTGAGGACCCGACCGAGGTCGGTCTTGACGGTGCTCTCGGACAGCACGAGGGCGGTGGCGATCTCGGCGTTGGACAGGCCCCGGGTGACCAGCGTCAGCACCTCCCGCTCGCGGGCGGTGAGGGCCGCGAGCCGCGCGTCGGCCGCCCGCGGGGCCGGTGCCCGGCTCACGTAGTGCGCGATCAGGCGGCGGGTGACGCTCGGGGCCGCCGCCGACTCGCCGGCGGCGACGGCCCGCACCGCCGACACCAGGTCGGCCGCGAGGGCGTCCTTGAGCAGGAAGCCGCTGGCGCCGGCGCGCAGGCCCGCCAGCACGTACTCGTCGAGGTCGAAGGTCGTCAGGATGATGACCCTGGCGGGCTGCCGGCTCGACCGGATGCGGCGCGTGGTCTCGATGCCGTCGACGCCCGGCATGCGGACGTCCATCAACACGACGTCGGGCCGGGTCAGCGAGACCACGTCGAGCGCCGTCGAACCGTCCGCGGCCTCACCGACCACCTCGATGTCGTCGGTCTCGTCGAGCACGAGCCGGAACCCCGTGCGCACCAGCGTCTGGTCGTCGACCAGCACCACCCGGATCGTCATCGCCGCGCTTCGAGCGGCAGCGTCGCCGCGAGCCGGAAGCCGCGGTCCGGTGCGCGCCCGGTCTCCAGCGCGCCGCCGAGCAGGGCGACCCGTTCGGCGATGCCGCGCAGGCCGTTGCCGTAGCCGTCCACCCCGTCGGGCGGCCCCGCGCCGTCGTCGGTCACCTCCACCCGCACGGACCGCGGCTCGAACCGCAGCCGCACCCGCGCGCCGGCGCCCGTACCCGCGTGCTTGAGGCTGTTGGTCAGGGCTTCCTGCACGATCCGGTACGCGGACAGGTCGACCGCGGCGGGCACGACCGCGGGCTCCCCCTCGATCTCCAGGTCGATCCGCATCCCCGCCGACCGCAGCTGGTCGACCAGATCGGGGATGACGCCGACGCCCGGCAGCGGGGTGAGCCGGGCGTCCTCGGCCTCGTCGGTGCGTTCGGCGGCGAGGAGCCGGCGCATCTCGGACAGCGACGACCGCCCGACCTCGATGACGTGCCGCAACGCGGTGGCCGAGCGCTCCGGATGCCGGTCGAGCGCCGCGGCGGCGCCCTGCGCCTGCACGACCATGACCGACATGCCGTGCGCCACGACGTCGTGCAGCTCCCGGGTGATGCGGGTCCGCTCGGCGGCCACCGCGAGCGCCGCCCGCTGGCGTTCCTGCCTGGCCTGGTCGGCCGCGCGCGCTTCGACGGCGGCCAGGTGGGCGCGGCGGCTGCGCACGCTGTCGCCGACGGCGTACGCCGCGACCAGCAGGAGCCACATCTCGAGCGCGCTCTGGCCCGCGTCGACGAGCGCGTCGACGGGGACCTCGGCCGTGGTCGGCCGCACCGCCTCCACCGGCGCGACGTGCTGCTGCGCGAGCTTCTTGGCCGCCGCCGCCTGGTCGTGCACGAGGTCGAGCCGGCTGCCGAGCATCGCGAGATAGGTCAGGATCATCGTCGCCGCGAGCGCGCCCAGGACGAGCCGGCGCCGGCGGGCGACCGTGGCCACCGTGTAGAGCACCAGCGGGAGGGCCAGCACCAGCAGCTGGAACTTGGTCTGCAGCAGCAGGTGACCGGTGGTCCCGACGCTCGTGAGGACGAGCGCCACGGCCGGCCGCCGGCGCCTGATCACGACGCCGGCGAGCGCCAGCGCGGCCCACGCCCACCAGGCGACGTCCGGCGGGATGCCCGCCCGGCTCGCGAAGCTGGTCGGGTCGCCGACCTTCTGCGGTGTGAGGAGCCCGCTCACCAGCCCCGGCCCGACGGTCACGGCCAGCAGCGCCAACGCGAGGCCGGCATCCGTCAGCAACTGGCGCGGCACGGCCCGGGACATGCCTCCCATCGTAGGAACGCCGGCCGCCGGCGCCGTCAGACTCAGGTACTACATCGGCGGCACCACCCGCGGCCGAACCTGGAACGGTGGTCGGACGAGGTCACGCCCGCCGGCGGCCAGGCTGGGGCCATGACGCGAACGAAGTCCACTGCGTTCCTCGCGCTGTTGGTCGCGGCCGGGCTCGCCGGCTGCCAGGCCGGCGCGGCGACCGGCTCCGGCACGCCGTCGGCCTCCCCGTCGGCGAGCGGCCAGCATTTGCTCGCGCTCGGCCAGGAATGGGTGCGGTGCATGCGCGACCAGGGCCTGCCGCGGATGCCGGACGCGCAGCTCAGCGAGGAGGGCTATCTCTCCTTCCCGCCCGCCGACGGCTACAACTGGAAGGACGACGCGGTGAAACGCCCCGACGTCATCGAGGCGTGCAAGCCGATCGAGGACAGGTACCCGCCGAACGCGTTCCGTCCCCGGCAGCAGCTCACGGCCGACGACCTGCGCAAGCTCGGCGAGTACGCGGACTGCCTGCGCACGCACGGCATCCCGGCCTGGCCGGACCCCGACTCCGACGGCGTGTTCGACCTCTCCGACACCCCGCTGGCCGACGGTGTGCCGGGGAACCTGATGGACAGCGCGAACGACGCGTGCCGCAGCGTCTGGAGCGGCGAGGTCAACGTCCGCGACAACTCCGGCGGGGGAAAGAAATGAGATGGCGGCGCGGCGCCGGCGCGGTCGTCGCGCTCGTGGTCGCCGTCCCGCTCGCCGTCGGCGTGGCCTACGCGGTCAGGGCCGAGCCCACGGCCACCACGACGCCCACGGCCCCGATCGCCACCGGGACCGCCACGGCCACCCGGGGCACCCTGACCCGGACCGTCCGCGTCGAGGGCACGCTCGCCTACACGGGGACCTACGCGGTGGACTACCAGGGTGTCCCGGGCGTGCTCACGGCGGCGGCCGCGCCGGGGACGACGGTGGGGCGCGGCGGCATCCTGTTCCGGGTGTCGGACGCGCCGGTCCGCCTCCTGCTGGGCGACGTGCCCGTCTACCGGGACTTCCGGTCCGGCATGAGCGACGGCCCCGACGTGCGGCAACTCGAGGCGAACCTGGCGGCCATGGGCCTGCGCCCGGGCACGGTCGACCGGCACTTCAGCGCGGCGACGGCCGCGGCGATCAGGCGCTGGGAGGCCTCCTGGGGGCGCGGGGCGTACGCGCGGACCGGGCGGCTCACCCAGGGGCAGGTCGTGTTCCTGCCCGCACCGCTGCGCGTGACGGCGACGCAGGCGCGGGTGGGCGCCGCGGTCGCGCCCGGAGCGACGGTGCTCGCCGGGACCTCGACGAACCGGGCCGTCGTGGCCAGCCTCGACACCGCCGCCCGCGGCCGGGTCCGCGTCGGGGACGAGGTGCGGGTGTCGCTGCCGGACACCGCCGCCGTCCCCGGCCGGGTCACCGCGATCGGCCAGGTCGCCACGGCACCGGCCGGCGACGAGCAGCAGGCGAATCCGGATGCCGCGACCGTCCAGATCACCGTCACGCTCAGCCTGCCGCGCGGCTTCAGCCTGGACGAGGCGCCGGTGACGGTCGACGTCACCACCGGGCAGCAGCGCGACGTGCTGCTCCTGCCCATCGCCGCCCTGCTGGCGGCCCCGGGCGGCGGCTACCAGGTGCGGCTGGCCGGCGGCGGGACCGCGCCGGTCGAACCGGGGCGCTTCGACGAGAGCACCGGGCAGGTGGAGATCGTCAGCGGCCTGGCGGACGGCCAGTCGGTGGAGGTGCCGGCCTCATGACCGCGGTCCTCGAACTCCTGGACGTACGGAAGGTCTATCCGGGCCCGCCGCCGGTCGAGTCGCTGCGCGGGGTCACGGTCACCGTGCGCGGCGGCGACCTGGTCGCCGTCCTCGGCCCGTCCGGCTCCGGCAAGACCACCCTGCTGAACCTCGCCGCCGCGCTGGACCGGCCGTCCGGCGGGTCCGTGCGGATCGCCGGTCGCCCGGTCGAGAAGCTCGGCGACCGGCAACTCTCCGGCGTCCGGGCGCACCACCTCGGCGTGGTGTTCCAGCAGTTCGTCCTGCTGGACCGCCTCAGCGCCACGGAGAACGTCGCGACCGGGCTGCTCTACCGGGGTGTGCCCGGCGCCCGACGGCGGGCGGCGGCCCGGGCCGCGCTCGACCGCGTCGGCCTGGCGCACCGCGCCGACTTCCCGGCCGCGCACCTCTCCGGCGGCGAGCGGCAGCGGGTGGCGATCGCCCGGGCCCTGGTCGGCCGGCCCGCCGTGCTCCTGGCCGACGAGCCGACCGGCAACCTCGACTCCGTCACCGGGCAGGGCGTGATCCGGCTGCTCCGGGAGCTCAACGCCGACGGGGTCACCATCGTGGTGATCACCCACGACGAGCGGGTCGCCGCGGCGATGCGGCGCCGCGTCGAGTTGCGCGACGGGCTTGTCGTCCTGGACACGGGGAGCGCGTCATGAGGTCACGCCTGCGTCCCGTCGACCTGTTGCCGGTCAGCACGGTGGGCCTGCGGTCGCGGCCCGGCCGGGCGGCGCTGTCCGTGCTCGGCATCGCCATCGGCATCGCGGCCATGGTCGCGGTGCTCGGCGTGACCCGGTCCAGCCAGGCCGAGGTGCTCGCCCAGATCGACCGCGTCGGCACCAACCTGCTCACCGTCGCCACCGGCAAGACCACCGGCGGCGCCGAGGCGCAGTTGCCGGTCACCGCCGGGCAGGGGGTGGCGCGTACCGCCGGGGTCCTGTCGTCGTCGGCCACCGCGACGCTGCCCGTACGCGTCTACCGCAACGACCGGATCCCGAGCGGCCGCACCGGTGGCCTGTCGGTCCGGGTCGCCGACCCGGCCCTGCTCATCACCCTGGACGGCCGGGTGCTGCACGGCCGCTTCCTGGATGCAGCGGTGAGCCGTTATCCGGCCGTCGTGCTCGGCAGCTACGCCGCGACGGTGCTCGGCATCCCCGACGTCACCGGGCAGCCGCGGGTCTACCTCGGCGATCGCTGGTACACGGTGGTCGGCGTGCTGGCCCCGGTGGACCTCGCGCCCGAACTCGACACCGCGGCCATCATCGGGGCGACGGCGGCCCGCACGGAGTTCGGCTACGAGGGCAGGCCGACGAGGATCTTCGTACGCGCCCAGACCGAACGCACCGACGAGGTGGCCGGCCTCCTCGCCCGGGCCGCGAACCCCGCGCACCCCGAGGAGGTCGCCGTCAGCCGGCCGTCCGAGGCGCTCACCGCCCGCCTCGCGGTCGCCGACGGCACCACCGTGCTGCTGCTCGGCCTCGGCGCGGTGGCGCTGCTGGTCGGCGGCATCGGCATCGCCAACGTGCTGGTCATCTCCGTGCTGGAACGCCGGGGCGAGATCGGCCTGCGCCGCGCCCTGGGCGCCACCCGCGGCCACGTCGGCGCGCAGTTCCTCGTGGAGTCGCTGCTGCTCGGAGCGGCAGGCGGCCTGGCGGGGATCATGCTGGGCACGGCGGTCACCTTCGCCCTGGCGACGGCCCGGGGATGGCAGACGCTGGTGCCCGCGTACGCCGTCGGGGCGGGTCTCCTGGCCGCGCTCCTGATCGGCGGCTGCGCGGGCCTGTACCCGGCCCTACGGGCGGCCCGCCTCTCCCCCACCGACGCGCTGCGCACCCTGTGAGGCGTCGCGGGCGAACAGGGGCACCTGCCACAGCGGTTCCCGTGGCACGTCGCGCAGCCAGCGCAGGATCTGCGCGGTGCGGCTGCGGGCGGCGGGGTCGCTGGTCGGCGCGGCGAGCACCACCGCCCGCACCCGATCGCTCGCCGCGGCGGCGGTCGCGGCGACCACCTCGGCGCCGAAGGAGCGCCCGAGCAGGCAGGCCGGGTCAGGTCGTTGGCTGCGAGCCAGGCGGGTCCAATCGGCCGCGGCACCCGTGTCGCGGGTCACGTCGTCCTGTCCGGATCCGGTGTTTGGCCTGTGGCGGGCCGGGCACCCGTCGTAGCCCGCCCCGCCCTCACCTCCAGGAGACACGATCACCGGCCCCGCCCTGCCGCACCGCGGCACCGACATAGCCCTGGCGAGCGGCACCATCGCCTGCACCATCCTCGGCAGCGGCCCGCCGCTGCTGCTGGTCCACGGACTCGGCGGCACCCGGCACACCTGGCGTCACCTCGTCGAGCCGCTGTCCGCGGCGCATACCGTGATCGCACCGGATCTGCCGGGCCACGGGGACTCGGCGGCCCCGCCGGGCGACTACTCGCTGGGCGCCCACGCCGCGGCGCTGCGCAACCTGCTCGTCGCCCTGGGCCACCCGTCGGCCACCGTCGTGGGACACAGCCTCGGCGGAGGGATCGCGATGCAGTTCGCGTACCAGTTCCCGGACCGCACCGACCGGCTCGTGCTGATCAGCAGCGGCGGGCTGGGCACGCAGGTGAGCCCCGCCCTGCGGGCCGCCACCCTCCCCTCCGCCGAGTGGGCCGTCGCCGGGCTGGCGCGGCTGCCCGGCACCGTCGTCCGGGGGGTGCTGTCGGCGCTGCCCGCCTTCCTCGCCCGGCAGGACACCCGTACCGTCGCCGACGCGCTGCACGGCCTGGCGGGGGCACGGCAGCGGCGGACGTTCGTCCGCACGGCCCGTACGGTCATCGACCGCCACGGGCAGACGGTCAGTGCCGCACCGCACCTGACGCTCCTCGGTGACCTGCCCGTGCTGCTCGCCTGGGGCAGCGACGACCGGACGATCCCACCGGACCACCAGCGGGCGGTGGCCCGGCGGTTGCCGGCGCTGCACACGGCGGAGATCACCGACGCCGGCCATTTCCCGCACGAGACGGCGCCCGAGCGGCTGATCCCGCACCTGCGCGCGTTCCTGGCCGCGACGGAGCCGTTCTGCTACAGCGAGGCGGGCTGGCGCCGCCTGGTCGACCCGTCGGGCACGCGCGGCTAGTCCGCTTCGGACACAGCGGTGCCCCGGCCGGGTCGGCCGGGGCACCGTAAGAGAAGTCAGCGGGTGACGCCGCGCCGACCTCGGCCGGCGACCCCGACCGTGATCGCGACGCCGACGGCGGCCAGGGCGATCTGCAGCAGCAGCTCACGCCAGTCGATCCAGCCGTCGGTGTCGGCGAAGCCACCGGCCCGCGCGATCGCCGAGCCGATCAGGGCGGCCACGACACCGATCACGAGCGTCAGCCACAACGGGATGTTCTGACGCCCGGGCACGACCAGCCGACCCAGAGCACCGATGATCAGACCGATTATCAGCGCGGTGATGATCCCACCTGCGGTCATGGGGGGTTCCTCCTCGAGGGTGTGCGCCACGTTGGTGACGTCCGTGTATTTCCCTGCGACAAGGCCCACCAAACGACGCGGCACACTGGTGTGACCTGCCGGCACGAGAAAGCTGATCGATGACTTCACGCGCTGTCACCGAACCCACCCTCGACGATCTGGAACGGGCCTGGGCCGTCGTGTCCGGCACCCTGCCGCCGACTCCCCTGCTGGACGCGGGCGGCGCCGGGCCGCGGCTCAAGGTCGAGAGCTTCCAGCCCACCGGGTCCTTCAAGGTGCGTGGCGCGCTCGTCGCGCTCTCCTGGCTGGCTCCCGACGTCGCGGTCGTCACCGCCTCCGCCGGCAACCACGGCCTCGGTGTCGCCTGGGCCGCGCGGCGGCTCGGGCGCACGGCGACGATCGTCACCGCCACGACCGCGTCCGCGGCCAAGGTCGACGCCCTACGGGCGCTCGGTGCGGAGCTGGTCCAGGTCGGCGGGAGCTACGACGAGGCCGAGGCGCACGCGCTGCACCTGGCGTCGCGGGGCGCCCACTACGTGTCCGCCTACAACGACGGGGCGGTCATCGCCGGCCAGGCGAGCATCGGGTTCGAGCTGGCGACCCAGGCGCCCGGCCCCATGACCGTCGTGTGTGGAGTGGGCGGCGGCGGGCTGGCGTCCGGGCTCGGGCTGTGGGCGTCCCGGCAGCCCGGTGTACGCGTCGTTGGCGTCGAAGCCGCCGCGTCACGGGCCGTGTCGACGGCCGTGCGCACCGGTCAGCACGTGACCGTCCAGGTCGGACCGACGCTTGCCGACGGGATGGCCGGCAACATCGAGCCCGGCTCCGTGACCGTCGGCCTCGTCGCCCACCACGTCGACGAGCTGGTCGCCGTGACCGAGGACCAGATCCGCGACGCCCTGCGTCACCTGGCGTTCGACCGCGGCATCGTCGCGGAGGGATCCGGCGCGGCCGCGGTGGCCGCGGTGCTCGCCGGCCTCGTGCCGTCGAACGATCCCGTCGTCGCCGTCGTCTCCGGACGCAACATCACGCCGCGGGCACTCACCGACGCCCTGAGCCCTGCTCGGCCGTGAACGCCGCGCTGTAGGCCGCGGCCCCCGGCACGTTCTCGACGGAGAAGGTGACATGACCGACGGGGACCCGGTCGCCGACCGCACGCACGACCTCCGCCACCGCGGCCGTCGAGAACCCGCCGCACAGCTCGATGAGCCCGACGCCGTCGTCGACCAACGCGCGCGCCACCTCGACCGCCGTGCCCGCGTCCGGCACGGCGACGAGCACCGTCCGCTGGCCGCCGCCTTCGACCACGTGCCGATCGACCGACGGGTCGCTGCCCGGATGCTCGTACACGTAAGCCCAGCTCTGGCTCATTCACCCTCCGTCACGCGTCGTCAGGGTCGCGGCACTACGCAGACTCCAGGTCGCCGCGGAGTTGGGCGAGGGCCCGGGTGATCAGGCGGGACACGTGCATCTGGGAGATGCCCACCTGCTCGGCGATCTGGGTCTGGGTCAGGTTGCCGTAGAACCGTAGCGTGAGAATCTTCCGCGACCGCTCGTCGAGCTTGGCCAGGGCCGGGCCGAGGGAGACCCGCAGGTCCGCGAGCTCGAACTCCTGGTCGGGCGCGCCCAGCATGTCGCCCAGCTCGCCGGCACCCTCCGCGCCGACGGGCGTCGACAGCGACGTCGTCTGGTAGGCGAGCGCACCTTCGAGGCCGTCGAGCACGTCGTCCTCGCTGACGCCGAGGTGGAGGGCGATGTCGGCGACCGTCGGCGACCGGCCCAGCGTGTGGGTCAGCGTGCTGTTCGCGTTCGAGATCGCCAGGCGCAGCTCCTGGAGCCGGCGGGGCACGCGCACGGCCCACGTACGGTCGCGGAAGTGGCGCTTGATCTCGCCCAGGATCGTCGGGATCGCGTAGCCGGTGAACTCGATGCCGCGTTCCGGCTCGAACCGGTCGATCGCCTTGATGAGCCCGACGGCCGCGGTCTGGACCAGGTCGTCGGCCGGCTCGCCGTGGTTGTGGTAGCGCCGGGCGAGGTGGCGGGCCAGCGGCAGCCACGCCTCGATGGCGCGTTCCCGCGCGGCGGCCCGGCCGGGGTGGTCGGCGGGCAGCTCCAGGAAGAGCCGCAAACGCTCGTCAGCGGTCTCCCGCACGGCGAGGTCGCTCGTACGCGAATCGGCGGTTGCCAGGTTTGTGGTCATGTATCCCCTCGACCTGCACTCTCCAGGCCCGCTTGGCTGATCGGCCGTTCGGCTGTACGAACCGTAGCCGGTCGGCCGATTAATTGCTAGACCGAAAGTATGAGGTATCCCAGGTAAATCGCCAAACGAACCCCCGGTGAAGCCGTTTGGATCGTCGGCGACCTGGGAAGTAAGCGCTGTCGCCGGGGCTGGCGCAGCGGAGGTGGCGTGACCGTCAAGTACACCGATCCCACGGAGGACGGCTATACGTTGGTCCTGGAAGCTGCCTTCGACCGTGCCTCGGTCGCGCCGGTACGCCGCCAGGTCCAGGCCACCGCGCACCGCTGCGAGATGAGCGCCGAGGCGCTCGACGACTTCCTCGTCGCGGTCAACGAGGCCATGACCAACGCGGTACGCCACGGCGGCGGCACCGGACGGCTCCTCCTCTGGCGCGACGGCGCGCTGATGTGCCAGGTCATCGACCACGGCCCCGGCTTCGACCCCACCTCCTACCTGCGACCAGAGCAGCGCCCACGACCGTCGCCGTCGGGCGGCATGGGCCTGTGGCTCGCCCAGCAGGCGAGCGACGAGATGCGCATCGAGAGCGGCGCCTCCGGGACGACCATCACCATCAGCGGTCACCTCGGCCGCGGCGGCGAACCATGACGACGAGTCGGGTAGGCGGCAGGACACGCCGCCGTGCCGCCCGGCGGCCCTAGAGTCCTTCTCATCGGACGGCAGGTCGCGGACGAAGGACGACGCGTGCAGACACCACTCCCCTTGCGGGTCGACCCGGACTACACCGCCCGCCGCGGCTTCGACCCGACGTTCCTCGGCCCACGCCTGGCGCTGCCCACTCCCGACCGCCGGCTGCAGGTCGCGGTCGGCCCGCAGGCGCCCGACGGCCGGCTGCACTACCACCACTTCACGGTCGTCATGCACGCCGAGCGCCGGCTGGCGATCTACGCCGCCGCCAACCTCGACGGCCGGCGGCGCTTCGCGCACGTCCCGGGCTCCGACCGGTGGGTCGTCGACCCCCGCCTGCCCGCGGCGCAGACCGGCAACGAGTTGTACGCGGGGAACGACCTGGACCGCGGCCACCTCACCCGGCGCGCCGACATGCTCTGGGGCGACTCGCCCGCGGAGGCGGCGGACGCGGTGGCCGACACCTACCATTACACGAACTGCGCGCCGCAGCACCGCGACTTCAACCAGAACGACACGACCTGGCAGGGCCTCGAGGACTACCTCCTCGACACCGTCGCTGACCACCGGCTGCGCGCCAACGTCTACACGGGCCCGGTCTTCGACGCCGGCGACCCGCTCTACCGGGGCGTCCAGATCCCCCGCGCGTACTGGAAGATCGTCACCGCCGCGCCGGCGGACGGCGCGGTCCACGCCACGGCGTACCTCCTGGAGCAGACGGACCTCCTGGACGACCTGGAGCGCTCGGCATCGGCGGCCCCGTTCGGCCCGTACCGGACCTACCAGACGCAGGTGCGGCACATCGAGAGCCGCACCGGCATCGACTTCGGCCCGCTGCGCGACCACGACCCCACCAGCCCGCCGCACGGCGAGGCGGAGGACCCGAAGCCGGTCGAGCTCTTGACGCTGCGCGACATCCAGCTCTGACGAACCCGGCCGGATCCGAGGCAACCTTCCGGCCCGCCGGACCGTGGTAGGGGCGTGACGGACCACACCGAGCCACTATCCACGGCGGACGCGTCGTACGTGGCCTTCGTCGAAGCGGCCTGGCAACGCCACCTTCGCCTGGCGCTGCTGTCCCTGCCACCCAGGCAGCGGGCGGTGGTGGTGCTGCGCCACTGTTGGAGCGGGGGCGGCGCGCCCGGCACCGCCGCCGGGCCGTCGTGGCGGGCTCGACGCTCGCCGTGCTGGCGCTGGCCACCGCCGGCGTCGCGACCGTCGCGCGGCCGGGACCGGCGAGCCACGGCACCGTCGCCAGCTCACCGCAGCTCAAGCTCGCTTCGGCCTTCGCGACGAGCACGGACATCAGCTACCGGGTACGGCTGACGACCGGTGCCGCGGGCGGCGGCGGCGACCTCACCTACGAGGGCGCGTTCGACCCGACGACCGACACCGGATACGTGGAGGTCACGCTGGACGACTCGGTGCAGACGGAGTTGCTGGTCGACGGCACGAGGTACACGGGCGGCGAACGGTTGCCCGGACCGCTGCCGTCCGACAAGCAGGGCCCGGGCGAGACGTACGGCCGGTACGGCCAGTACCCCGGCACACATGACCGGTTGTCGCTCTACGCCGAGCCGGGCAGCGTCCTGGGCGCCGCCACCCCCGATCCCGCCGCACTCTACGCGTTCTTGCAGACGGCGAACGCGACGGTCACCGAGAACAGCGACGGCACGCTGCACTTCACGCTCGAAACCCGGCACGCCGACGGCTCGAACTCCACGAGCGGCGACGTCACGCTCGACGCCGACGGCCGGATCGGCAAGGTGACCATCACCGACACCTGGCGAACGACGCTGAAGGGCAACGCCTCCGGCACGTCGGTCTCCACGCTGGTGCTGTTCGACTACGGCGTCGAGGCGACGGTCGAACGTCCGACCGACGTGGTGCCGGCGACATAGCGTTTGACTTGCCTGCCAGGAAAGTGGAAACTTGACTTTCCTGGCAGGCAAGTCAACGTTGCGGAGGAACGACGATGGATCAGGTCGACGAGGCTCGGGCCGGGCTCGCCGAGATCGCCAAGCGGCGCAACCAGGTCGTCGACGGGGCGTCCCGCGGTCGGCACCGCGGCTGGGACGCCGCCGGGGCCGTCGCGATGATCGCGGGGTTCGCGGCGCTGGACCTTCCCCTGCCCCCGGCCGCACAGCTGACGCTGCTCGGCGTCGCCACCGTCGTCGCGCTCGCCTGCTTCACCCGTGCGGGGCGGCGCGGCAAGGTCCAGCTGCACCGGTCCCAGTTGACCGGCAGGTTCTGGGCGGTCCTCGGTGGCCTCGCCCTCGCGACGGGCGCCGTCGCCTACGGCGGGCTGTGGCTGGCCGACCGGACCGATCTCCCGCTGCGTTACACGCTCGTCGGTGTGCTGCTCACCGCCCTCGTCGCGGCCGGCGACCCGCTCTATCGGACGCTGCAGCACCGGACGTCGGCGTGACCACGCCGGAAGGCTTCGACGAGCTGATCCACCCACCGACCCGGCTCGCCCTGATGGCCCTCCTCGCGGCGACCGACTGGGTCGAGTTCAGCTTTCTCAAGGAGAGCCTGGAGCTCACCGACTCCGCGCTCTCGAAACAGGTCTCGACGCTGACGGAGGCCGGGTACGCCGAGATCCGCAAGGAAGGCGCCGGTCGCCGGCGCCGCACCCTGGTCACGCTGACCCCGCGCGGTCGCACCGCCTTCGACCGCCACGTCGAGGCGTTGCGCCGACTCGTCGATCTGCCGCGGCACGCGAGCCGGGCGCCATAGGCGGTCAGTCCTGCTGGCGGGCCCGGTGCGCCCTGTTCTCGCGCAACGCCTCTTCGAGCTGGTCCTCGAGGATGATGATGCGGCAGGCGGCGGCGATGTCCGTGCCCTGATCGCACATCTCCCGGGCCCGCCTGGCCAGCCGCACCTGGTAGCGGGAGTAGCGGCGATGCCCGCCGCCCGAGCGCAACGGGTCTATCAGCTTCGCCTCGCCGAGCCGGCGCAGGAAGTCCGGCGTACAGCCGATGATCTCCGCGGCGCGGCCCATGGTGTAGGCGGGATAGTCCTCGTCGTCCAGCATGTCGCCGGGTTTGTCCATGCACCCCTCCATGACGAGGGCCCCGGTGCCGCAAGCACCGGGGCCCAAGGGTTGTGGGACTGACACACCATCTACCGGCAGAGCTGCCGGCTTGTCGTAGCCGCACCAGGCCCGTCCGGGCCCTTCGGGTGCGAGGATCGCGTAAGCGTGACCGGTGACCACCTCTCGTTCGATGGAAACAGCGGTGTCCGCGCGCCCGGGCCCGTCAGTGCGGCCGGCGGCGGGCGATCCAACGGTGTAAGACCCTCCCTTTCCTCTGTCTTCCTACATCTCCTCTGGCGAGCGGGCCGCGCGTCTTCCTCGGCCTGCCCCTTCGCCGCGTGCGGGCGGAAACGTCAGCGTCTTTGTTGGTCCACTCTCGACACGAGTTACATTAGTGGCCGACACCGAGCATGTCTAGGTTTTCGAGCATAGATTTGGCGTGTCGTGCTCAGCGGAGCTCCGCGATCCTGGCGCGGGTGTCGTCCGGGGACCGCGGGTGCCGGCGCTCGACGTCGGCCCGCACGTCGGCCACGGTCCGGCCGGCCAACTCTCGCCGCCAGGCCAGGTCGGCACCGCGCATGACCTGGGCGAACGCACAGGACTGTCGATAGTCGACGCCCGCGTGGTCGCCCGGACCCCGGTCCAGGATCTGATCGCACCGGAACAGCTCCTCCGGGCCCTCGATGGCGGCCACGATGTCCAGCACGGAGATCGCGCCGGGGTCCCGCGCCAACCGGAATCCCCCGCGCGGTCCCGAGGTCGACGTCAGGATCCCGGCCCGGACCAGGGCCTGGAGTTGCTTGTTCAGGTACGCCGGCGGCAGCTCGTAGAAGGCCGCGAGGACGCCGGTCGGCACCGGAGCGTCCAACCAGCTCAAGTTCAGGCACGTGTGGAGGGCCCATTCGACGCCCTGGCTCGTCCGCATGTTTCTGGACTTTACCTGTCCAGGATTTGTGACGCCCGTCATGATCGCTGGCGCGACCTAATCCTGGATATGTATTGTCTAGGAAACAGCGAACACCGAAGGAGCCGACATGACACTGGTACGCGCGGCGCGGGCCGAGATCCTCGACAGCGACCCCACCAGCGTGATCACGCTGCTGCTCGACCCCGAGCACACCGGGGGCGCCCTGACCAGCAACCGCACCCTGCTCAAGAACGGCACCGCCGGCGCCCCGCCCCACCTGCACGCCCACTCGGGCGAGCTGTTCTTCGTCATCGCCGGCGCCCTCGAGATGCTCGTCGGCGACGAGGTGCACGTCCTGCACAGCGGAGACACGCTCTTCGTCCCGCCGAACACCCCGCACGCCTTCGCCCCGGCCCCCGGCCAGGACGCCGACTTCCTCGTCGTGATCACGCCCGGCAAGCCCCGGTTCGACTACTACCGCCTGCTCGACGACGTGCACCGGGGCGAAGCCACCTGGCAGCAGGTCGGCGAGACCCAGGACCGCTACGACAACCACTACGTGGACAGCCCGCTGTGGTCGTCGCGCGCGGACGACGGCGGCGGCCCGTCGACGTGACGGGTGAGCGCGGCGACACGGTACGCGACGACGGCAGCCGCGGTGCCCGTGCCCGTCAGGCGGCCGGCGCGGACAGCGCCGGCCGCAGCAGGCAGGGCACGGGCGGCATCCGATACGATCGCCACCGCCCGAGACATCTTCCGGTCGCGGTGTGTGTCCATGATGGAACAGTTCGTGCCGTCCCGAGGAGTCTCGATGCCGCTCACGCCGGCCGACATCCACAACATCGCCTTCGGCAGGCCGTCGATCGGCAAGCGCGGCTACGACGAGGAGGAGGTCGACGCGTTCCTCGACTCGCTGGAGCAGGAGCTCGTCCGCCTCATCGAGGAGAACTACGCGCTGCGGGCGGCCGCCGCGCGTGAGACGCCCGGCGGCGGGACCGTCGACCCGCGGCTGGCGACGGCCGTCGACGAGCTCTCCGCCACGCTCGACCGCCTCCAGGCGGGCCGGCACGCCGCCGTGCAGGCGGCCAGGGCGCTCGAGGCCGAGCTGAGCGAGGCGCGCGCCGCCCGTCCGCCCGCCGGCAGCGGCCCGGATCTCCCGCAGATGCTCACCATGGCCGAACGCAGCGCCGAAACCCACATCTCCGAAGCCCGGCGCGAGGCCGACGACCTGCTGTCCAGCGCCCGCGAGACGGCCCAGCAGATCACCGGCCAGGCGCTCAGCAAGGCCGCCGCCCTCGAGCGGGACGCCCGCCGCCGGCACCAGGAGTCGGTCGACGCCGTCGCCGTCGATCGCGCGGCCACCCAGCAGCAGATCGCCGAGCTCGAGAAACTGGGCCGCGAGTACCGCGCGATGCTCAAGGCACACATGGACGCCCAGATGCGCCTGCTGATGGGCCGCGACCAATAGGTGAGCCGGGCGGTCGAGGAGCTCAACCGGAGCCTGCTCCGCGCCCGCGACGCCATCGACCGGGCGTACGCGGAGCCGCTCGACGTCCCTGCCATCGCGGCGGTCGCCCACCTGTCGCCGGCGCACTTCAGCCGCAGCTTCCGCGCGGTCTTCGGCGAGACGCCGCACCGCTACCTGCAGCGCCGGCGGATCGAGCGGGCGATGTTCCTGCTGCGGGAGACCGGCCGGCCCGTCACCGACGTCTGCGCCGACGTCGGGTTCAACAGCCTTGGCACCTTCAGCCGCACCTTCCGGGCGATCGTCGGCGAGACGCCGTCGCGCTACCGGCGCGGTCACCGGCCGGTCGTCGTGCCGCAGTGCGTACAGATGGCCAACACCCGGCCGCGACCCGCCGCGCCCGATCCAGCAGTTCCGGATAAGCGCCCGCCGGTGGTGTCTCTCTAACCTGACACGATGATCACGAAATTGAACGTCGTGTCCATCTTCGTCCTCGACAAGGACGAAGCGTTGGAGTTCTACGTCGGGAAGCTCGGCCTCGAGAAGGGCAACGACGTCCAGCAGGGCGACTACCGCTGGCTGACGGTCCGCGTGCCGGGTGTCGACGGCACGGAGATCTCGCTGGAGCAGCCGGGGCCTCCGCTGCACGACGAGGCGACGGCCGGGCACCTCCGCGAGCTGATCGCGAAGGGCGCCATGAACGGCCTCGTCCTGAACACGGACGACGTGCGCGGCCTGTACGAGTCGCTGAAGGCGAAGGGCTTCACCGACTTCACGCAGGAGCCGACGACCCACTTCTACGGCACGGACATGGGCCTACGGGACCCGTCGGGCAACGCGATCCGGATCCTGCAACAGGGTTAGGAGCCCAGCGCAACGGGGCGGAGCGCTTCCCGGCCGGGTCGGTGGCGACGCAGGACACCCAGCGGGCGCCCTTGTGCCAGCCGGCCTCGTCGGTCGCGATCCAGCTCGACTCGACCGCCGGGTCCGCCCCGGGTGCGTACGCCTTCAGTGCCTCCGCGCACCGCGGGGCGAACTCCGCGTCGAACCAGTCGAAGCCCGGCCAGTCGCGCGCGTCGTAGACCCGTAGTTGGGCGATCACCTCGCCGTCGTGGTCCTCGTCGCACGGGACCATCGGGACGTCGAGCGACGCCGGGTTCTTCGGGACGTCGAAGCAGGTGCCGACCGCCATGTGCTCGTAGGCCTCGAGATCCCGCGAGATGCCTTCCCTGTCGAAGAACCAGACGAAGCCGGCGGCGCAGAGCGCGACGAGGACGCCCAGCACGGCGAGGAGGACGACCCAGCCCCGGCGCGACGGCTTGGGTGGCACGTAGCCGGTCTCTTCCCACGCGGGTTCGGTCACGAGCGAGCAGGCTACCGGTCGCCGCCAGGTTCGTCAGTCGCAGCGGCTGCCGAGGCCGGCCTCGTCGCCGGCCAGCACGTCGGCCCCGGTCGGCCCGGCCGCCGGCGTCGCCGTCGCCGGGGCCGAGGTCGGGACGGCGGGTGTCGCGGTGGGCGTCGGGCTCGCCGCGGCGCTCGGCGTCGGCTTCCTCGTCGGGGTCCGCTTCGACTCCGGCACGGGTGCTCCCGCGCCGCCGAGGCGTACACCCGAGGTCTGGGTCGTGCCGGGGGAAAGCCTGATGCCGGTCG
>NZ_BONE01000062.1 GCF_016862555.1 Asanoa siamensis
GGCCAAGCCAGGCGGAGACGTGGCCTGGCCCACACACACCGCCAGCGCCACGCCACGAAACGCGGCTCGCGCCGGAGCATCTGCCTTGACCTGCCCAGCGGCAACCAAGTTGGGTGCTCGAGAGTTGCTCGAGCGTCCGGCTGGCCGGGCTGAACGAGCTTGACGCGGGAACAGGCTCCACGTTTTCCCGCAGGTCAGGTACCCTAAGCCCCGCGGGCCGCTAGCTCAACCGGCAGAGCAGTGGACTTTTAATCCATAGGTTCAGGGTTCGAGTCCCTGGCGGCCCACGATTGTCGCGCACGTTCGTGTAGCGACTGCGAAAGCAGGAAATAGGGCGCTGGTAGGACTTTGTCGTTCTGCGTTCCTCAGGTTCGCGGCGCGACTAACTCATTGCGCTAGCCACCGCTATGTGCGGGATTGTCCGTGGCGGGTTGGGCGGCGGAACAGGCCGCTGCCCGGCAGGTGAAAGCTCGGTGAAGGCATCGTCTGGTTTGATCTGCCATCAAGGTATGGCGATGGACTTGACGGCCGTCAATTGCAGCCTCCTCCGACGGGTGTGGCCCTGTATACGTGTGGGAGGGACTGGTGGACGAGACGGAGGCTGACCTCGAGGCGTACGGGGCGCCCGATGCCTACGTGCGCGCGATGCCCGCGACCACGAATTTAAACTGGCGGCGGCGCCGCTGGCGGGCAAAGGGGACTACAGAACGCCAGTGTCAAATGCGGCACCGCCCGCGCGCTCGCCGCGCTTCGCGCCGACCCCACTGTGCGGCCGTGCTGCTTGGGGAGATGAACCCATGAGCCACGATCGCGTGGCGCGCCTGCTTGACCAGATCCCGTGGGACATGCGTCGGCCACGACTGCCGGAGCTTCCTACGTTGGCACGGCGCGGTCGTGTCCGCCGCAACGCGGCCTTGGCCGCAGTCGTCACGCTGATCCTGCTGACCGGACCGGCACTGTGGTACGCCTTCACCCTCGACGGTCGACAGCGCAGGATGACCGCGGGCTCTAATCGACCGACTACGACCGCCAGAGCCGCGCTCACCTTGTGGATGGCGCGGGTTGACCGGAACGGAATACGAATAACCCTCTTTTGTCGCGGACGCTCGACAGTCCTCCTTGCCAGGGCTCTCTGAGTCCGATGGCGAATGCCGCGGTCACCGTCACAGTCTCCGACGGCTCGGGGAACAGCGTCGGGTGCACCAACGAGAACCTGCTTGCCACAGTGCAGATCACGCTGCCGGAGCCGCTCGCCGACCGCGTCCTCATCGACGGGCACGACGACACCCGCCGGCCGGTGTACCGCGAAGCGGATGAGCCGCGGGTACCCGGCGGTAGCGACGGCTGGCCTGAGGTGCCGGCTCGGTTCGTCGCACCTAGCTCAGCCGATTCCGTGCCGCCGGGCTCCTGGCACCAGTCGTACACGCGACCCGGCGGCCCCGACATCAGAGTTAAGGGAAGGCCGCTGGCATTGGAATCGGGGTCGGCTGCGGTGGGCGGCTTCTGGCACGATCTATCCCCTCGAGACGGTCCCCGCGGAGGGAAACGTATGTCGCTGTCAACCTTCCGCGAGATCCTCGGCGCATCGGCGTCTCGGGAGCGAGCCCACTAGCGGCTCGGCCCATACGTCTACTTCCACATTGGAGATGCGTCCACACCACGAGGAGCGACAGTGACTAGGAGGCAGAGCATCCCTTTGGCCATTGCCCGGACGTCGCGTTGGCGGCGCGTCCCCGAATCATGGGTCGCGGTTCTGGTCGCGGGGGTCCTTGTCGCGCTCATCGCAGCGGCGCTGGCTTCCAGCAACGCCAAATATTACGAAGTCTGGATCTACAACGATCCACAGACCAGCGAGGAACAACGCGACTGGCTTATGGTCGACGTGTTCATGGCCCACACGTCTGGCTTCTTCTGGAACCAGTTCATCGTGTTCTTCCTGGGCGCGTTCCTAGGCGCACGGCTGCGCGGGATGTTGCAAGCGCTAGCAGCAGCCGTGCTCGCTGGTGCGGTCCTCGCTGCGGTCAACTTCGCTGTCGCCTGGCACACGTCCGCGCACGTCCGCCGTCGGCTCGCGTGGTGGCTCGAGAACTCTTCGATGCCGGTCCCCGCCGACCTACTTGCCGATGAACAACTCCAACACGTCCTGGCCGCTGGTCTGGCCGCGTTTCCGCTCGCGGCGCTCGCCGGGGTTGGCCTCGGGAACCTGATCGCGCCGGCACTACGCGGATCTGCCGTTTTGCTCGTGCCACTCATGGCCATCTCCACGGTGTTCTGGGGTGTACCCCTCGGGATCTTTGGTTGGGTGGTCGCGGCTTCCGGCGATGAGCCGATCGCACTACTCGCGGTGCTCGCATTGGTGCCGCCACCGGCAGCGGCAATACCCTCAGCGGTCCGTACCGCTCTTGTCGATCATGGCGACGCTTTCACCATCACGATGTTGATAAGCAATGCTGCGTGGGCGCTAGCGCTAATCCTCGCGGGATGGGTCGTTCAACGTCGCAGAACGCGGAGAGCGCTAGCCGGGTAACGGCACGCGTTATGACCTCGACCAACGTGGCCCCCCGTACGACCGTCGCGAACCGGGCGTACCCATGGTCCTGGAGCCCGAGCGGTATGCACAACGACCGATGGTGAGACTGGTGGGATGGAGTTCCTCTGCTACCACCGCGACCGGCCGGGCTCGGTGGCGCTGCGCGACGAGCTGGTCGAGGCCCACTGGTCCTACATGGACCGCTTCGAGGCCGAGCTGATCGCCCGCGGGCCGACGCTCGCCGACGACGGCGACACGCCCACCGGCAGCGTCCACATCGTCGATCTGCGCGACCCGGCGGCGGCGCGGGCGTTCGCCTTCGACGAGCCCAACTACCAGGCCGGTGTCTACCGCGACGTGCTGCTGCGCCGGTGGCGCAACCTGCTGGGCCGCACGATGTGGGAGTTCCCGGGCGGCCGCGGCGACGGCTATCTGGTGCTGGGCCTCGGCGCAGGGCCCGGCGCCGACCTGACCGTGCCCGACTCGGCGGACCTGGTCGCGTACGGGCCACTGCTCTCCGACGACGGCACGGCCTGGCTCGGCACGGCGCTGCTGGCGCGCACCCCGGGCCCGGACGCCGCCCGCGCGCTGCTGACCGCGGACCGCTACGCCGACGTCGAGGTGCACAACTGGACCTTCGGCGGGCGGCGCTAGCCGGCCCAGACGGGGCGCACCTCGACCAGGCCCAGCGCCGCCTCCGGGATCCCGGCCGCCCATTCCCGCGCCCGCTCCGGTGACGCGCAGTCGACCAGGTAGAAGCCCGCCAGGTGCTCCTTCGCCTCCGCGAACGGGCCGTCGCTGGGCAGGCCGAGCGCGGCCAGCGCCGCCGGCTGGGCGGGCAGGCGGGTGCCGGTCGACGGGTCCTCGAGGCGTTCCGCGAGCACCAGTTCGCCGGCCGCGTCCATCGCCGCGCGCAGCGCCGTGTGCTCGGCCATGCCGGCCGCGCGCTGCTCGTCGGTGAAGCTGTCCCAGACGGCGCGGGACCGCGGGTTGCCGTACACCATGATCAGGTATTTCATGCCCTTCAGTGTGGCGCGGGTCATGGTGATCGGGAGCAGACTGGGTCGGTGAGCGGAGAAGCGTTTCGGGCCGCGCGGGACTTCCTCCTCGCCGCCGCCGACGACTACGACCGGGCCTACGCCGAGTTCCGTTGGCCGCGGCTGGACGCCTTCAACTGGGCGCTGGACTGGTTCGATCCGATCGCCGCGGGCAACGACAAGCCCGCGCTGTGGATCATCGAGGAGGACGGCGCGGAGGCGAGACGGTCGTTCCGCGAGCTGGCGGAGCGGTCCGACCAGGTCGCCAACTGGCTGCGCGACGAGGCCGGGGTGGCCCGCGGCGACCGGGTGATCGTGATGCTCGGCAACCAGGTCGAGCTCTGGGAGACGATCCTCGCCTGCGCCAAGCTGGGCGCGGTGATCATCCCGGCGACGCCGTTGCTCGGGCCGGCCGACCTGCGGGACCGGCTCGACCGCGGCGGCGCCCGGCACGTGATCACGACCTCGGCGTCGAGCGGGAAGCTGGCCGACGTGGCGGGTGACTACACCCGCGTCGCGGTCGGCGGGGCCGCGCCCGCGGGCTGGCTCGACTACGCGGCGGCGGAGCACGCCGCGCGCGCCTTCACGCCGGACGGGCCGACCCGCGCGAGCGATCCGCTGCTGCTCTACTTCACCTCCGGGACCACCGCGTTGCCGAAGCTCGTGGAGCACACGCACGCGTCGTACCCGGCGGGTCATCTCTCGACCATGTTCTGGATCGGCCTGCGGCCCGGCGACGTGCACCTCAACATCTCGTCGCCGGGGTGGGCCAAGCACGCGTGGAGCAACGTGTTCGCGCCGTGGAACGCGGAGGCGTGCGTGTTCCTCTACAACTACACCCGGTTCGACGCGACCGCGCTGATGGCACAGATGGACCGCTGCGGGGTGACCACGTTCTGCGCGCCGCCGACCGTCTGGCGCATGCTGATGCAGGCCGACCTGCGCAAGCTGGACACGCCGCCGCGGGAGGCGGTGGCCGCCGGCGAACCCCTCAACCCCGAGATCATCGAGCAGGTACGCCGCGCGTGGGGCCTGACCGTCCGGGACGGGTTCGGGCAGACCGAGACGACGGTGCAGATCGCGAACACGCCCGGGCAGCCGGTGAAGCCGGGTTCGATGGGCCGGCCGACGCCGGGTTACACGGTGGCCCTGGTCGACCCCGTCACCGGCGAGCCGGGCGACGACGGCGAGATCTGCCTGGACCTCACCGAGCGGCCGCTCGGGCTGATGGTGGGCTACCAGGGCGACCCCGCGCGCAACGCGGAGGCGATGGCCGGCGGTTTCTACCACACCGGCGACGTCGGATCGCGGGACGCGGACGGCTACATCACCTACGTCGGCCGGATGGACGACGTGTTCAAGGCGTCGGACTACCGGATCTCGCCCTTCGAGCTGGAGAGCGTGCTGATCGAGCATCCGGCGGTCGCGGAGGCGGCGGTGGTGCCGTCCCCGGACCCGGTGCGGCTGGCGGTGCCCAAGGCGTTCGTCGTGCTCGCCGCCGGGTGGGAGCCGTCCGCCGAGACCGCGACCGCGATCTTCGCCCACTGCCGGGAGCACCTCGCGCCCTTCAAACGGGTCCGCCGGCTGGAGTTCGGGCCGTTGCCGAAGACGCTGTCCGGCAAGATCCGGCGCGTCGAGCTGCGGACCGGCGACCACGACGCGTACGCGGCCGGCGGTCGCCCGGCGACGGAGTTCCGTGAGGAGGACCTCCGGGCGACTTGACCGTTTTAAGCTGTATGCCCGGTCCCTGGGCGAGCCTGGACCGCCCGCGGAGGGACCCGCATGCACGCGTTCCTGGCTCGGCTCGGCCGCACCTGCGCCCGGCACCATTGGGTGGTCATCGGCGCGTGGCTCGTGCTGGTGGTCGGTCTGGCGGTCGGCAACAACCGGCTGGGCGGGGACTACCTCAACGACTACACGGTGCCGGGCAGCCAGTCCGACAAGGGCGCCGAGATCATCTCGGGCGAGTTCCCGGGGCAGAGCACGTTCGTCGGGCAGTTGGTGTTCCATGCGCCGGCCGGGTCGACCCTGTACGCGCAGCAGAGCGTGATCGACCAGTCGACCGCCAACGCCGGGACGCTCGGGCACGTCATCAGCGCGACCAGCCCGTTCGCCACGAACCCGCCGACGGTGTCGCCGGACGGGACCATCGCGTACGCCACCGTCGACTACGACATCTCCACCGACACCTTGGGCGCCGAATATCTCGACCAGCTCAACGCGGCGGTGGCGCCGGCCCGCGCGGCCGGCCTCACCGTCGAGTACGGCGCCGCCTCCGGCCTGATCGACCGCAGCACCAACGACCTGGGCTCCGAACTGGTCGGCATCATCGTCGCGTTCGTGCTGCTGTTCCTGATCTTCTTCTCCGTCGTCGCCGCGCTGATCCCCCTGATCGCGGCGGTCTTCTCGGTGCTCGGCGCCTTGTCGATCCTGGGCCTGCTGGCGCTGGCGATGACGGTCCCGACCACGGGCCCGACCCTGGCGACGCTGCTGGGTCTGGGCGTGGCGATCGACTACGGGCTGTTCCAGGTGGCCCGGCACCGCGAGGACCTCGCCGACAGTTCCGACTACACGGGCGCCGCGGCGAGCGCCAACGGGCATTCCGGGATGGCCATCCTGGTGGCTGGTACGACCGTGATCATCGCGATGCTCGGCCTCTACATCGCCGGCCTGCCGTTCATCAGCGCGTTGGGGGTGTCGGCCGCCCTGGGCGTGGCGATGACGATGCTGGCCGCGCTCACGCTGATTCCGGCGTTCCTCGGCCTCGCGGGGCGCACGGTCCGGGCGATCCGGTTCCACCGCCGCAGCCGGCCGGGAATCGGCGGCGGAGGTGCGGCCGGGCGCGAAGGTGCGGCCGGCGGAGGTGCGGCCGTGCCGTCGGCGCCGCCGCACCCGCGGCAGGAGGAGGCGACGCCGCGGCGGGATCAGCCACCGGCGACCGGCGCCGGGCCTGGCTCTGACGACCCGGCCCGCGCCGGCTATGCGGGAGAACCCGACGCGGCAGATCCGGGCGCGGCGGCGGGCGCACCGCAGGGCGCGCGGACCGACTCCGTCACCCACCCCGCGCACGAGCGTGGGGCGTTCGCGCGCTGGGGGCGCTACGTCACGCGGCGGCCCTGGCCCTGGGCGATCGGCGCCGTCGTGGCGTTGTTGGTGATCACCATCCCGCTGATCTGGATCGACTTCGGCCAACTCGGCCCCGGCACCGACCCGACGAGCTACACCGACCGCCGCGCGTACGACCTGATCTCCCAGGGTTTCGGTCCCGGCGCGAACGGCCCGTTGACCGTCGTCGTCGAGATCCCGGCCGGCACCGACCCCGAGACCCTGCTGACCAGCACCCAGCTCACGCTGGAGCAGCAGCCCGGCGTCGCCTCGGTGACGCAGCCGCTGGTCAACCCGCAGGGCACCGCCGCGCTGATCAACGTGGTGCCGACCACCGGACCGACCGACCCGGCGACCAACGACCTGCTCGACCGGATCCGCGCCGACGTGCTGCCGAACGTGCCCGCGACGACCTTCCTGACCGGACAGACGGCCGGGTACGACGACTTCACCGCGCGCACCGTCGAGCGGCTGCCGTGGCTGATCCTCGCGGTCGTCGTGCTCTCCCTGCTGCTGCTGACCACGGCGTTCCGGTCGCTGGTGATCGGCATCCAGGCCGCGCTGATGAACCTGCTCTCGGTCGGCGCCGCGTACGGCGTGATCGTCGCCGTCTTCCAGTGGGGCTGGGCGGCGTCCTGGATCGGCGTCGACATGCCGCTGTCCATCCCGGCGTACGTACCGATGATCATGTTCGCCGTGGTCTTCGGCCTGTCGATGGACTACGAGGTCTTCCTGATGTCCCGCATCCACGAGGCCTACCTGCACACCCGCGACACCCGGCGTAGCGTGGCCCTGGGCATCGGCGGCACGGCCCGGGTGATCACCACCGCCGCCCTGATCATGATCGTGGTGTTCATCAGCTTCGTCGCCGACCCGGACCCGACGATCAAGATGCTGGCGGTCGGCATGGCGGTCTCGGTGCTGCTCGACGCGAGCATCGTCCGCATGATCCTCGTGCCGGCGATCCTCGCCATCCTGGGCGACCGGTCGTGGTGGATCCCCCGCTGGCTCGACCGCATCCTGCCCCGGCTCGACATCGAGGGCGCCCCACCGCCGAAGCCGGAGCTGGAGGGGGCGGCCCGATGAGCCCGGCCGCACGCCGCAAGCCGCCCGGGCTGGGCTGGCCGCCGGTGATCGAGCCGATGTTGGCCGTCCCGGGTGAGATACCGACCTCGGCCGGCTGGGCCTACGAGTTCAAGTGGGACGGCGTCCGCACCGTCGCCTACACCGACGGGCGCGGCGGCATCCGGCTGCGGTCACGCAACGACCTCGACGTCACGGCCAGCTATCCCGAACTCGGCGTGGTCGCGGACCTCGTCGGTCGCCGCCGGGTCGTCCTCGACGGCGAGATCGTCACGTTCGACCGGCGCGGCGTCTCGTCGTTTTCCGCGCTGCAGCGCCGGATGCACGTGATCGACCCGAGCCCGACGCTCATCTCGTCGACACCCGTCGTGTACGGCGTCTTCGACGTGCTCTTCCTCGACGAGCCGCTGACCGCCCGCCCCTGGCACGAACGCCGGGCCGTGCTGGACGACCTCGGGATCGACGAGCTGCCCGTGCTGGTCGCCCCGTACTTCGAGCGCGACCCGGACGCGGTGATGGCGACCGCGCGGGAGCGCGGCCTGGAGGGCGTGGTCTCGAAGCGGGTCGACGCCGTCTACCACCCGGGCCGGCGGTCGCCCGCCTGGCTCAAGACCCCGTTCATCCAGACCACCGAGGTGGTGATCGTCGGCTGGAAACCGGGCGCCGGCCGCCGCGCGGGCACGATCGGCTCGCTGACCCTGGGCGCCTACGACGAACGGAAACGCCTCGTCTACTGCGGCGGCGTCGGCACCGGTTTCACCGAGGACATGCTGGCCGAACTGCTCGACCTGGTGCGGCCGCTGGAGACCGACACGTCGCCGCTGGCGCAGGACATCCCGACGGCCGACAGGCGTGGCGTGCGCTGGGTGCGCCCGAAGCTGGTCGGCGAGGTCGTGTTCCGCTCGGTCACCCCGGACGGCCGCCTCCGCCACCCGGCCTGGCGCGGCCTGCGCCCGGACCGCCGCCCACGCGAGGCCCACCTCCCGCGCCCCACGGGTCCGTAGCAAGCTTGACCCTCTACCTGGTCGAGGCACCAGGGTGCTGGGACGTGGAGAGCGACATGCGGAGCATCGGCGACACCGCCCGGGCCAGTGGGCTGAGCGTGAGCGCGCTGCGGTTCTACGACCGCGCGGGCGTCATCGTCCCGGCGCTCGTCGACCCGGTCAACGGCTACCGCTGGTACACGGACCACCAGGTCCGGCAGGCCAGGCTGGTCGCCGGCCTGCGCCGCGTCGGCATGCCGGTCGCCGAGATCGCCGCCGTGCTGGCCGCCGGGACACCGACGGCGCACGGCCTGGTGGACGCGCACCTGCGCCGCCTCGAGGCCGGGCTGACCGATGCCCGCCGTGAGCTCTCCCGTGTCCACGCCCTTCTCGACACGCAGGAGATCCCCATGACCAGCATGACCCTGACCAGCGCCGCCCTGGCCGCCGCGTGCGACTCCGTGCGGTTCGCCGCCGGCTCCGACCCCGAGTTGCCGATGCTCGCCGGCGTCCTGCTCGACACCGAGCCCGGCGCGATCACCTTCGTGGCCACCGACCGCTTCCGGATGGCGATCCACCGGGAGCCCGGCACCGTCGACGGCGACCCGGTCCGGGTGATCGCCCCGCTCGACTGGGTCGACGAGATCCGCGGGCGACGCGGCCGGGACGAGCCGGTCACCCTGCACCTGTCCGGCACCGCGATCGAGGCCGCCGGCGCGGGGTGGACGATCAAGGGCACCCCGCTCGGGTACGACTACACCGACTGGCGCCGTGCGATCGAGGCCCGCAGCGCCGGCGGCGACCCGCGCCGGGCACCGGTCGACGCGGCGAGCCTGCGGGCGGCGATCGAGGACCCCGGAACGCCGCGGGTCGTCCGCCGGCACGACGGCGTCGACCACGAGGTCGTCGTGCTCGCCGTCGGCGACACCGGCGGGATCGACGTCGTCGGCGATGCCGAATGGCAGGCCGGCGAGGACGAGCACGTCGCGGTCAACCGCGAGTTCCTGCTCCAGGCGCTGGCCGCGGGCGGCGACGGCCAGCTCGTCCTGGAGCTGGACGGCCCGATCCGCCCGCTGGCCATCCGCCGCCCGGCCGACGACCGCGCGTTCTCCCTGCTGATGCCCGTCAAGCGTTAAGGGCGCTCCCGGGCCGGGCCTGCTGCAGGATCGCTGCCGGCAGCTCCGGCCCGGCCGGCAGCGCCACCGGCTCCTTGGCCCGGGCCACCAGCTCCACCACGGTCCGGCTGAGCTGCGCCGCCGACTGCGACATCGACTCGTTCGCGGTCACGATCGCGGTCACGACCTCCGCCCGCGCCGCCTGCCCGTACCGGACGGCCTCCTCGACCCCCCGCGCCTGCGCGTCGATCGACTCCGCCACCTCCAGGATCGTCTCCGGCCGGATCGTCGGCGTCTGGATCGTGCGGGCGATCTGCGGCAGGAAGTGCGCAGCGAGACGTCTACCAGCGCTCCACCAGATGTTCGCGGCCTGGCGGCGGATCGTATGGCTCCGGCCAGTAGTCGACGACCCGGGTGATCAGCCCGTCATCGGACAGCTCGAACCACACGCAGGCGTCCTGGTGCTCGGTGTCGACGCGTGCATCGATCCACGCCGCGCCATGGCGGCCGTCGGCGACGATGAGACGTATCCGAAGGTGCCAGTCCCCGGGGTATTCCCTGTTGAACCGCAGGAAAGCCGACCTGCCACGGATCCGTTCACGGGTCTGCGGCATCTCGTACACCATGTCTTCGGTGAGCAGGTCGCTCAGCCGTTGCCAGTCGCGCTGCTCGGCGCTGTCAACGTAAACGCGCACAGCCTCTCGGGTTCTCGATGTCTCGTCCACGGCGCGCAACGCTACCTGGCAGCACCGACAACCTCGAGGTGTCAGAGGGCGCGGTTGAGCCGGTGGTACGCGGCCGTCCAGCGGAGTTCCTGGACGAAGCGGCGGACCGTGGTGGTGCCGTCGACCAGGGCCAGCTCCGTGCCCGTCATCTCGGCCAGGTCGTGCAACTCCGCCGCGCCGACCGCCTGGGACAGCGCCGTGTGGTGCGGGCCGCCGGCGGTCAGCCAGGCCTCGGCCGCGGTCAGCAGGTCCGGCCGGGGCACCCAGATCGCCCGGGCGACCGGCAGTTTCGGCAGCGGGTGGTCCGCCGGGACCACGTCGACCTCGTTGGCCACCAGGCGGAAGCGCTCGCCCAGGTCGGCCAGACCGACCACGACCGCCGGGCCCGGAGCCGCGTCGAAGACCAGGCGCACCGGGTCCTCGCGGCCGCCGATCGACAGCGGGTGGATTTCGGCGCGTGGCGTGTCGCCGGCGATCGACGGGCAGATCTCCAGCATGTGCGCGCCGAGGGTGCGTTCGTGGCCGGGTGTCAGGTCGTAGGTGTAGTCCTCCATGAACGAGGTGCCGCCCGGAAGCCCCACGGACATCGCCTTGAGCGTGCGGACCAGCACCGCCGTCTTCCAGTCGCCCTCGCCGCCGAAGCCGAAGCCGTCGGCCATCAGCCGCTGCACCGCCAGACCCGGGAGCTGGCGCAGCCGGCCCAGGTCCTCGAAGTTGGAGGTGAACGCCCCGAAGCCTCCCGCGGTCAGGAACGACCGCAGCCCCAGCTCGATGCGGCCGGCGTAGCGCAATGACTCGTGCCGCTCCCCGCCCGGACGCAGCACCGGGTCGAGCCGGTAGACCTGGTCGTACTCCGTGACCAGTTTGTCCACATCGGAGTCCGATGCGGCGTCGACCGCGTCCGCGAGGTCGGTCACGCCGTACGTGTTGACCGAGACGCCGAACCGCAGCTGCGCCTCGACCTTGTCGCCTTCGGTGACCGCGACGTCGCGCATGTTGTCGCCGAACCGGGCCAGCCGCAGCGACCGCATCTCGGCCCGGCCCAGCGCGGCCCGGGTCCAGGTGCCGATCCGGGCGGTGACCCGCGGGTCGCTGACGTGCCCGGCCACCGTCTTGCGGGGCACGCCGAGCCGGGTCTGCACGTAGCCGAACTCGCGGTCGCCGTGCGCCGCCTGGTTGAGGTTCATGAAGTCCATGTCGATGTCGGCCCACGGCAGGGCCACATTGGACTGGGTGTGCAGGTGCAGCAGCGGCAGGTCGAGCGCGTCGAGCCCGGCGATCCACATCTTCGCGGGCGAGAACGTGTGCATCCAGGCGATCACGCCGACCACGTCGTCGGTCGACGCGGCGGCGCGGCAGCACCGCAGGATGGCCTCCGACGAGGTGAGCACCGGCTGCCACTCGACCTGGGCCGGCACGTCGGCGCTGGTGTCGAGGGCGGCGGCGATCTCCTGCGACTGCTCGGCCACCTGGCGCAGGGTGTCGGGCCCGTAGAGCTCCTGGCTACCCGTGAGGAACCACAGACGCATCCGCGTACTCCTTGTGGTCAGGCGCCCGCGCGGCGGGCGTGCAGACGGTGCAACACCTTCGAGGCACCGCGCCCGAAGTGGTCGTGCAGCTCGCGGTAGTCGGCGTAGATCGGGTCGTACGCGTCGGCGCGCTCCGGATCGGGCCGGTAGACCTCCGGCGCCCGGCTGCCCATCACCGCGGCCGCGGCCCGGACGTCGGGATAGCACCCGGCGGCCACCGCGGCATGGATCGCCGAGCCCAGCGCCGGCCCCTGCGCGGATCCGGCCACCGCGATCGGCCGGCGCAGGACGTCCGCGTACACCTGCATGAGGAACGCGTTCTTCAGCAACCCGCCCGCCGCGACCACCTCGCGGACCGGCACGCCGGCGGCCTCGAACGTCTCGACGATCATCCGGGTGCCGAACGCGGTGGCCTCGACGAGCGCGCGGTACTGCTCCTCGGGCCGGGTCGCCAGGGTCTGGCCGAGGATCACGCCGGAGAGCGCGTGGTCGACCAGCACCGACCGGTTGCCGCTGTGCCAGTCGAGCGCGACCAGACCGTGCGCGCCGACCGGCTGTGCGGCGGCGAGCGCGCTCAGGTGCTCGTGCACGTCCCGGCCGGCGGCCGCCGCCGCCGCCTCCACATAGGAGGGCGGCACCGAGGTCGCGGCGAACCAGGCGAAGATGTCGCCCACGCCGCTCTGGCCGGCCTCGTAGCCCCAGAGGCCCTCGACGATCCCGTCGGCCACCACGCCGCACATGCCGGGCACCTCGGCGAGCTGGTCGCTGGAGAGCACGTGGCAGGTCGAGGTGCCCATGATGGCGACGAGCTGGCCGGGTTCGACGGCCCGGGCGGCGGGCGCGGTGACGTGCGCGTCGACGTTGCCGACGGCGACCGCGATGCCTTCCGGCAGCCCGGTGAGCGCCGCCGCCCGCGCCGTCAGCGAGCCGGCCCGACCGCCCAATGGGGACAGTGGCTGCCGCAGCTTGTCGACGAACCCCGCGAAGCGCGGGTCGAGGGCGGCCAGGTAGTCCGGCGAGGGGTAATCGCCGTCCTGGTGGATGCCCTTGTAGCCCGCCGTGCAGACGTTGCGGGTCTCCGCGCCGCACAGCTCCCAGACGATCCAGTCGGCGGCCTCGATCCAGCGCGCGGCCAGTGCGTAGAGCTCCGGGTCCTCGTGGAGCAGTTGCAGGCCCTTGGCGAACTGCCACTCCGAGGAGATCTTGCCGCCGTAGCGGCGCAGCCACGGCTCACCGCGGGCCGCGGCGACGGCGTTGATCCGGTCGGCCTGGCCCTGGGCGGCGTGGTGCTTCCAGAGCTTCGGGTACGCGTGCGGCCGGTCCGCCAAGCCGTCGACCTCGCAGAGCGGGGTGCCGTCGGCGAGGGTCGGCAGGACGGTGCACGCGGTGAAGTCGGTGCCGACGCCCACGACGTCGGTCGGGGCGACGTCGGCCGCCGCCAGCGCCTTCGGGATCGCCTCGCGCAGCACGTCCCGCCAGTCCTGCGGCACCTGCAGCGCCCAGTTCGGCGGCAGCGGACGCCCGCTGACCGGCAGGGCGCGCTCGACCGCGCCGTGCGCGTACTCGTGCGTCGCGGAGCCGACCTCCGCGCCGTCGGAGACCCGGACCACCACGGCCCGGCCGGAAAGCGTGCCGAAGTCGACGCCGACCACGTAGTCGGGCACAGCCCACCCCCTATCGGCGCCGCCGCGTGACGACGCGCTGCAGGACGATGAAGACGAACAGGAACAGTCCGATGAAAATCTTCGTCCACCAGGAGCTGAGATTGCCCTGGAACGTGATGATCGTCTGGATCAGGCCGAGCACCAGGACGCCGAGCACCGTGCCCAGGACATAGCCGGAGCCGCCGGTGAGCAGCGTGCCGCCGATGACCACCGCCGCGATCGCGTCGAGTTCCATGCCGGACGCGTGCAGGCCGTAGCCGGAGGACATGTAGAAGCTGAGCAGCACCCCGCCGAGGCCCGAGCAGAGCCCGCTGATCGTGTAGACCGCGACCCGGGTGCGGCCGACCCGCAGGCCCATCAGGCGTGCCGACTGCGGGTCTCCGCCCACGGCGTACACGTCGCGGCCGAAGGTCGTGTATGCCAGCACGTAGGCGGCGATCAGCACGACGGCGAGCGCGACGAGGACGCTGATCGAGATGAACCAGCCGCCGAACCAGAGTTGGGCGTTGGACACGCGTACCCAGAACGGGTCGTCGATCGGGATCGAGTCGGTGCTGATCACGTAGCAGAGCCCGCGGGCGAGGAACATGCCGGCGAGGGTCGCGATGAACGGCTGCACGTCGAAGTAATGGATCATCAGGCCCATGCCGAGCCCGATCGTCGAGCCCATCAGCAGCGCGACGGGCAGCACGACGGCCGGTGGCCAGCCGTTCTCCAGGAGAAGCGCGACCACCATCGTCGTCAACGCGACCACCGCGCCGACCGAGAGGTCGATGCCGCCGGTCAGGATCACGAACGTCATGCCGACCGCGACCACGAGCAGGAACGCGTTGTCGATGAAGATGTTGAGCACGATCTGGGTGTCGCTGAAGCCGGTGTAGTTGACGACGCCGATCCCGTACATCAGGGAGATCAGGACCGCTGTCGCGGTGACCGGCAGGTATTTCTGGCGTGGCACGAACCGGCGCACGCGGGCCGTGACAGGCGCCGGCGCGACCTTGGTGTCGAGATCCATCATGCGCGCGCCACCTCCGCTGGCTGGCGACGGGTGAACCGGGCGCGGAAGGCGGGTGCCTGCACGAGGCAGAGGATCACCACGACCACCGCCTTGAACAGCAGCGTGACCTCGGGCGGGATGCCGATCGTGTAGACCGTCGTGTCCAGCGTCTTGATCAGGATCGCGCCGATCACGGTGCCCGCGATCGAGAACCGACCGCCCAGCAACGAAGTGCCGCCGATCACCACCGCGAGGATCGCGTCGAGTTCGATCAGCAGGCCCGCGTTGTTGCCGTCGGCGCTGGACACCGTCGAGCTGACCATCAGCCCGGCCACGCCGGCGCAGACCGCGCAGGCCACGTACGCGATGATGATCAACCGCCGGGACCGGATGCCGGCGAGCCGGCTGGCTCCGGCATTTCCGCCGACCGACTCGAGCAGCATCCCGAACGCGGTGCGCCGGGTGACCACCGCGACGATCGCCACCAGCGCGGCCGCGATGATGATCGGCACGGGGACGGCCAACAGGAAACCGGTGGCGATCGCCTTGTACGGAGGCGAGTTGACGTTGATGATCTGGCCGTCGGTGATGAGCTGCGCGACGCCGCGGCCGGCGATCATCAGGATCAGGGTCGCGATGATCGGCTGGATGCCGACGACGCCGACCAGGAAGCCGTTCCACAGCCCGAGGCCCGCGCAGAGCAGCAGGGCCAGCGCCACGGCGAACAGGACGCCGCCGACCGCGCCCTGGTCGCCGAGGCCGCTGATCTGCTGGCACGCCAGCGCTCCGGAGATCGCGACGACGGCGCCCACCGAGAGGTCGATGCCGCCGGTCGCGATGACCAGCGTCATGCCGAGCGCGACGAGGAGCAGCGGTGCGCCCTGCCGGAGGATGTCGAACAGCGCGCCGTAGAAGTGACCGTCGCGGACCTCGACGGCGAAGAAGTCGGGCGTGAAGAAGAGGTTGCCGACGAGCAGCGACACCAGCATCGCCAGCGGCCAGAAGAGGCGGTGCCGGACAACCGTCGTCATGCCGCGCCTCCGCTCGCGATCGCCGCCATCACCCGGTCGGTGTCGAGACCGTCGGTGTTCTCCAGCTCGGCGACCAGCCGCCGGTCGCGCAGCACGGCGACCTTGTGGCTGAGCCGCAGCACCTCTTCGAGCTCGGCGGAGATGAACAGCACCGCCATGCCGCCGTCGGAGAGCTCGACCACGAGACGCTGGATCTCGGCCTTGGCGCCGACGTCGATGCCGCGGGTCGGCTCGTCGAGGATCATCAGCTTGGGCTCGGTGATCAGCCACCGGGCCAGCAGCACCTTCTGCTGGTTGCCGCCGCTGAGGTTGCGGACGGGCAGCTCCGGGTCGGCCGGGCGGATGTCGAGCGCCTTGACGTAGCGGGCGACCAGCTCGTCCTGCCGGCCGCGGGGCACCGGGCGGGCCCAGCCACGCGCGGCCTGCATCGCCAGGATGATGTTCTCGCGGACCGTCAGGTCCTCGACGAGGCCGTCGGTGCGCCGGTTCTCGGGGCAGTAGGCGATCCTGTGCCGCATCGCGGACTGCGGGCCCCGGAACGCCACCGGCGCCCCGTCGACGCGCAGCCGGCCCTGGTCGGCGCGGTCGGCGCCGAAGAGCAGGCGGGCGATCTCGGTGCGGCCGGAACCCAGCAGGCCGGCCAGGCCGACCACCTCGCCCTTGTGGATGGCCAGCGAGAACGGCGCGATCGCGCCTGTGCGGCCGAGCGTCTCGGCGCTGACGATCGGCGTGCCCCGTTCCAGCGCGGCGACCTCGCGGCGCGGGGCCTCCTCGATGTCCTCGAGCGCCGCCAGCTCCTTGCCGATCATCGCGGCGACGAGGTCGAGCTGGCTCAGCTCGGCGGTGCGGAACTCGCCCACCAGGCGGCCGTTGCGCAGCACGGTCATCCGGTCGGCGATCTCGTAGACCTGGTCGAGGAAGTGCGTCACGAACAGGATCGCGATGCCCTCGTCCTTGAGCCCGCGCATGACCCGGAAGAGCTGGTCCACCTCGGACGCGTCAAGGCTCGAGGTGGGCTCGTCGAGCACCAGCACCTTGGCGTCGACGTCGAGGGCACGGGCGATGGCGACCATCTGTTGTACGGCGATCGAATGCGTCCCGAGGTCGGAGCCGACGTCGATGGACAGGTGGAGGCGCGCCAGCAGGTCCTCGGCCCGGCGCCGCATCGCCGACCACCGGATCCGGCCGAACCTCGTGGGCGACCGCCCGATCAGCACGTTCTCGGCGACCGAGAGGTTCGGACAGAGGTTGATCTCCTGGTAGACGGTGCTGATGCCGGCCTGCTGGGCCTGGTGGGGCCCGGCGAAGGCGACCTGCTCGCCGCCGAGCGTGATGTCGCCCTGGTCGTGGTGGTAGGCGCCGGTGAGCACCTTGATCAGGGTCGACTTGCCCGCGCCGTTCTCGCCCATGAGGGCGTGCACCTCGCCCGGGAACAGTCGCAGGTCGACGCCGTCGAGCGCGACGACGCCGGGGAACCGCTTGCCGATGCCGCGCATGACGAGCACCGGCTCCGTTTCCGACATGGCCCTCTCCCGTAACGGGAAGGGGTGACGCAGTGTCTGCCTTCGGGGCCTGACCCTGGGTCACCCCTTCGCACTCAGTACTTGCGGTTGGGCAGTTCCGTCTTGGCCTGTTCCTGGGTGAACGTGGTCTCCTCGGTGAGCACCCGCTCGGGCACCGTCTCACCGGCGACGACCTTCTTCGCCAGGTCCATGAGCTGTGGGCCGAGCAGCGGGCTGCACTCCACAATGAAGTTGATCTTGCCGTCGGCGAGGGCCTGCATGCCGTCCTTCACCGCGTCGACGGTCACGATCTTGATGTCGGTGCCGGGCTTCTTGCCGGCCGCCTCGATCGCCTCGATGGCGCCGAGACCCATGTCGTCGTTGTGCGCGTAGAGCAGGTCGATGTCGGGGTTCGCGCGCAGGAACGCCTCCATGACCTCCTTGCCCTTGAAGCCCTCCTTGCGGTCGATCGCCGGCGCCGCGCCGGTGTTGCCCTGCAACTCGACCATGTTGACCGGGCCGCTCGCGCTGGCGAACTCCTGCTTGACCCACTCGCCGGCCTTCTTGCCCTCGAGCACGAAGTCGGAGCCGATGAACGTCTTGTAGAGCGTCTTGTCGGGTGAGTCGACCGCCCGGTCGGTCAGGATCACCGGGATGCCGGCGTCCTTGGCCTCTTTGAGGACGGTGTCCCAGCCGGACTCCACCACCGGCGAGAAGGCGATGATGTCGACCTTCTGCGAGATGAAGCTGCGGATGGCCTTGATCTGGTTTTCCTGCTTCTGCTGCGCGTCGGAGAACTGAAGCTTGATGCCGGCCGCCGCGGCGGCCTCCTGGACGGACTTGGTGTTGGCCGTGCGCCAGCCGCTCTCGGCGCCGACCTGGGAGAAGCCCATGGTGATCTGGCCGTCGTCCTTGGCGGCCCCGGAACCCGTACCGCTGCCGGCGCCTCGCTCCTGACCGCCACAGGCGGTCAATGTGGCAGCGACGAGCACGCCACCGAGCACCACCGCGGACACCTTTCTGAGCACGGCTTTCCTCCTCACGTACGTCGATGGCTCGCGTGTTGCGAGAGTGTTAGCGCTCTCATAATCGACGTCAATAGCTCCGAAAGGCCGATTGTTAGCGTTCACAGCGCGGTTATGATCGACAAGGCGGGTAGACTGCCCGCCGAGGAGTTGCCATGGATCACCCGTCTCCGCCCCGACCGGCGGTGATGATCGACGTCGCGCGACTGGCCGGCGTCTCGCACCAGACCGTCTCGCGCGTCCTCAACGGACACCCGAGCGTGCGCAGCGAGACCCGGGAACGCGTGCTGACCGCCGTCCGTCAGCTCAACTACCGCCCCAACGCACTCGCCCGCGGGCTGGCCGGCCGGCGCTCACGGGTGCTCGGCGTGGTCAGCTTCGACACCATCCTCTATGGACCAGCGGCGACCCTGCTCGGCGTCGAGCGGGCGGCCCGCGCGGCGGGCTACGGCGTCAGCATCGTGACCCTGGAGCAACTCGACCACGACGGGGTCGGCGACGCGCTGAACGCGCTGGCCGAGCAGTCGGTCGCCGGGGTCGTCATCATCGCCCCGTTCACCAACGCGGCGGCGGCGTTGCGGGCGCTGCCGACCGGCATCCCTGCGGTGGTCGTCGAGGCGGGCACCAGCGGCGCGCTGCCGGCCATCTCGGTCGACCAGGTCGCCGGCGCCCGGCTGGCGGTGCGGCACCTGCTCGACCTCGGCCACGAGACCGTCTGGCACGTGCGGGGCCCGCAGAACTGGTTGGAGGCCCGCGACCGCGAGGACGCCTGGCGGTCCACGTTGGAGTCCGCCGGCGCCCCGGTGCCGCCGGTCATCGACGGCGACTGGAGCGCCCGCTCGGGCTACGAGGCCGGCCTGCGCCTCGCCGGCGACCCGCGGGTCACGGCGGTGTTCTGCGCCAACGACCAACAGGCGCTGGGCGTGCTGCGGGCGTTCCACGAACGCGGCGTGCGCGTGCCCGACGACGTCAGCGTGGTCGGCTTCGACGACATTCCCGAGGCGGAGTTCATGTCTCCGCCCCTGACCACGATCCGCCAGGACTTCGACGAGGTCGGCCGCCGCTGCCTGGCGATGCTGCTGAACCTGCTCGACGCACCCCCCGCCACGGTGGTCGAAACCTACCCCCGCGTCGAACCGGCCCTGGTGGCGCGCGCGAGCACCGGGGCCGCGAAGGGCTGAGATGGCCTACCCTCGGGGCTGTGTTCTCGCCTCGCGGTCCGTCACTGGGTGAACTGTGCGTCCAGGCGTTGTCGTCGGTCGAGCACGGTTACGACCTGCTGGCGCCGAAGTTCGACTACACGCCGTTCCGTACCCCCTCGAGCATTCTCGGGGCGACCACCGAGGTGCTCTCCACGTTCGGGCCGTTCGGCCGCGGGCTCGACGTCTGCTGCGGCACCGGCGCGGGGACGCTGGTGCTCCGGCCGCTGTGCACGAGGGGCTTCACCGGCGTCGACTTCAGCGCCGGGATGCTGGGGCAGGCCCGCGTGGCGCATCCCGACGGCACCTGGGTGCGGGCCGACGCCCGGGCCATGCCGTTCGCGGCCGGGTTCGACCTCGCCGTGACGTTCGGTGCACTCGGGCATTTCCTGCCCGCGGAGCGGCCCGCGCTGTTCGCGGGCGTCCATCGCGCGCTGCGGCCGGGCGGGCTCTTCGCGTTCCCGGTCGGCACCCTGCCACCGGCCACCTCGGTCGCCCACTGGGTCACACTCGGCTTCGACGTGGCCATGCGGGTGCGCAACGCCGTCTGGAAGCCGCCCTTCGTCATGTACTACCGGACCGGGGCGGTGCCCGCCGTCAGCGCCGACCTGGCCGCCGCCGGGTTCACCGTCGAGGCCGTCGCGCTGACCGGGCTCGGCGAGCACAGCGACGGCAGCCCGCGGTGCCGGCTCGTGCTCGCCCGCAAGCACGCCTGACCCACCAGCACCGGCAGCCCCAGCGCGTTTGCCCGCCCCAGGAGTGGAAAGGCGAAGGTGGTGCAGGAAGACGTGCGGCCCGCGCTCGACGTGGACTTCGATGCCGTGCTGGCGGGACGGTTGATCCAGCCCGTGTTCCAGCCGGTCGTCGCGCTGGCCGACGAGCGGCCCGTGGGGTTCGAGGCGCTCGCCCGTGGTCCCGAGGGGCCGTTCCGCGAGGCGGCGGCGCTCTTCGCGGCCGCGACCCGGGCGGGCCGGGCGGCCGAGCTCGACTGGATGTGCGCCTCGGCGGCAGGGCGCCACTTCCGCACGGCGGAACTGCCGGAAGAGCTCGCCCTGTTCGTCAACCTCAACCCGGACACCCTGGTCCTCGACCCACCCGACGAGGTGATCAAGGAGTACACCGGGCTGACCCAGGAGCGGCCGGTGGTCCTGGAGATCACCGAGCAGTCGGTCATGCGGGAGCCCGCACGGCTGCTCGAGGCCGTCCTCGACGCGCGCCGGCGCACCGCCCGGATCGCCCTCGACGACGTCGGGGCGGAGCCCGGCAGCCTGGCCGCGATGCCCCTGATCAACCCGGACATCATCAAGCTCGACCGGTCGATCATCCAGAGCCGGGCGAACTCGTGGGCGGTCTCGCAGGTCGTCAACGCGGTCCTCGACGAAGCCAACCGCCGGGGTGCGCAGATCCTGGCCGAGGGCATCGAAACCCGGGAGCACGTCGCCGTGGCCCGCTCGCTGGGTGCGACCCTGGGCCAGGGGTGGCTGTTCGGCCGGCCCGGCCCGTTGCCGCCGAAGGACGTGCGCTGCTCGGAGCACGAGCTCGCCCGGGTCAAGAGCCGCCGGGTCTCCCGCACGACGCCGTTCGAGGTGCTCGCGCCGACGACCGACGTGCATCCCACGACCGACGACCTGTTCGAGAACATGGCCGAGCACATCGAGTACCAGGCGAAGCAGACGTCCAGCCCGGCGATCCTGACGGTCAACGTGGGTGACGGGGGTTTCGACGACGAGGCCCGCCTGCGCCACACCTACCTGACCAACCGGGGCATCGACGTGTTCGTGCTGGGCACCAACCTCCCCCACGACCTCGGCGGCCGCATCCGCGGCATTCCGCTCCTGGAGACGGACCCGCTCGTCCACGAACGCACGGTCCTGTTCGTCGGCAGCCGCTACGGCAGCGCCGCCTTCGCCCGCCGCCACGGCGACACCCTCGACGCCGGCACCTGCTACGACCCGGAGCACGTCATCGAGGCGACGCTCACGCTGGTCAACCGCCTGCCGGCCTAGCCTGACCTACTGCTGGTAGCCCGCCAGGAAGCGGCCGACCCGCCGGATCGCGGCGTCGAGGTCGTCGACGGGCTGCAGCGTCACCACGCGGAAGTGGTCGGGCCGCGGCCAGTTGAATCCCGTGCCGTGCATGACGAGGATCTTCTCCCGTCGCAACAGGTCGAGCACGAACCGCTCGTCGTCGGCGATCGGGTAGACGTCAGGATCGATGCGCGGGAAGGCGTAAAGGGCGCCCTGCGGCAGCACGCAGGAGACTCCGGGGATCTCGTTGAGCAGCTCCACGGCCCGGTTGCGCTGCTCCACCAGGCGGCCGCCGGGCAGCAGCAGGTCCACGATGTCCTGCCGGCCGCCGAGCGCCGCCTGGATCGCGTGCTGGGCCGGGACGTTGGGGCACAGCCGCAGGTTGGCGAGCGTGTCGAGCCCGTCCAGGTAACCGCGGGCGTGCTGGTTGGGGCCCGACACCACGAGCCAGCCCGACCGGAAGCCGGGCACCCGGTAGACCTTGGACAGTCCGCCGAAGGTCAGGCAGAACACGTCGGGCGCGAGCGCGGCGATCGAGGTGTGGGTGACGCCGTCGTAGAGGACCCGGTCGTAGATCTCGTCGGAGAGCAGCACGAGTTGGTGGCGGCGGGCCAACTCGGCCAGCCCGTCGAGCAGCTCGTCCGAGTAGACGGCGCCGGTCGGGTTGTTGGGGTTGATCAGCACCAGCGCCCGGGTGGCCGGCGTGATCCGCGCCTCGATGTCGGCCAGATCCGGGAACCAGCCGGCGGACTCGTCGCAGAGGTAGTGCACGGGCCGCCCACCGGCGAGGCTGGTGGCGGCCGTCCACAACGGATAGTCGGGCGCCGGGATGAGCACCTCGTCGCCCGGGTTCAGCATGGCCTGCAGGGCCATCACGATCAGCTCGGAGACACCGTTGCCGAGATAGACGTCCTCGACGTCAACGCCGGCGACGCCCCGCTGCTCGTAGTACTGGGTGACCGCGCGGCGCGCCGACAGCAGGCCCTTGGCGTCGCCGTACCCGTGGGCCTGTGGCAGGTTGCGGATCATGTCCTGGAGGAGCTCGACCGGCGCCTCGAAGCCGAACGGGGCCGGGTTGCCGATGTGCAGCTTGAGGACGTGGTGGCCCTCCTGCTCGAGCCGCTGTGCCTCGCGCAGCACCGGGCCGCGGATGTCGTAGTGGATGCCGGCGAGCTTCGCGGACTGGTCCAGCTGCATTGCTTGGTTATACCAAGCAGCTACTTGGAAAGTCCAACCAACTGCTTGGTAGGGTGCGGTCCATGCCACGGCGCAGCTACGACCACTACTGCGGGATCGCCCGCGCGCTCGACCACCTCGGCGAACGCTGGGCGTTGCTGATCGTCCGCGAGTTGCTGGCGGGGCCGCGCCGCTACAGCGACCTGCTGGCGGATCTGCCCGGCATCAGCACCGACGTGCTGGCCACCCGCCTGCGCGAGCTGGAGGCCGACGGGTTGGTCAGCCGAGAGCGGGGCGGCGTGCGGATGTACACGCTCACCGACGCCGGCGCCGAGGTCGCACCGGTTCTCGACGCGCTCGCCACGTGGGGCCTGGGCCGGCTCGGCGAGAAGACGCCCGGAGACGCGGTGCGAGACCACTGGCCCGCGCCCCGGCCGGTAGCGGTGGCGGGCCCCGCGACTCCGGGACCCGCCACCGATGAACCGGTCTAACCGAAGGCCTTCACCTCGAGCAGCCCGACCGAGCCCGCGCCGCTCTGCAGCGCGACCCGCAACCGGGTGGTGCTCACCTGGCCGAAGGTGACGGTGTTGTACGCGTTGAGCGCCACCGGGTACCCGCTCGCCGACGGAACGTTCACATAGGAGCTTCCGTTCCAGTACTGCAGGGTCCACGACGCCGGGACGCGTACGCCTCCGTTGTCATCGAAGAAGTAGACCTGCGCCGAACGCAGCGTCTGCGCCGACGACCACGTCAGCTCCGCCCACTGGGCGCCCGTGTTGGGCCAGGTGCCCCAGCGGTCGTTGACCGTGTCGTTGGACGACGGTGGGTCGATGCCGTCGTTGATGGCCGCGACACTCTCCCAGGACGAGGTGTACGAGGCCGACGGCGTCGCCGACAGCGCAAGGTTGCCGCCGGGCTCCGGATCGGGATCCGGGTCAGGGTTGGTCCCGCCGCGGTTGTAGAGCTTCAGTTCGGTCAACCCGGTCTTCGCCGACCCGGACGCGTGCGTGAAGGAGATCCGCAGCCGGGTCGTCGATACCGGTGTGAAGCTCACCTTGTTGTAGTTGGACTGCGGCGATCCCGGCGACTTCACCTGGTTGCCCGCCGCGACGAACGCGCTGCCGTTCCAGTACTGCACGGTGTAGGACGACGGCGGCCGGTAGCGGTTGGTCGCCCGGTCGTTGCGGAAGTAGATCCGGGCCTCGTCCACGGCCCGGCTGGTCCCGAAGTTCACCTCGTACCAGTCGCTGCTGTTCGGGCTCCCGTAGGCACCCCAGATCGGGGCGTTGGTCGGGAAGCCGTCGACGGCACCGGTGGGCGACGTGCCCGACGCCGTGTAGGACGCCGAGACTGACGCCCCCGACGCCAGGTTCGGCAGCGACGACGTCAGGTCGACGCCGGCCTTCGCGGCCACGTCCACCATCCGCGCGCTGTTCAGGTTGACGTTCTGCGGCGCCTGCAGGCCCGAGAACGACGTGCTGAAGGTGACCACGCCGGAGCCGGACGGGAAGGTGACCGACCCGTTCGACGGGTTGTAGAGCACACGGGTGAGCCGGTCGACGGTGGCCACCCGGGTGCCGTTGAGGAAGATGGAGTAGCCCTGCGGGATGCCGCTGTAGCGCGTCACGCCGTCGGCCGGGTCGTCCCAGACGATCGACAGGTTCGCGTTGCGGTAGCGCAGGTTGTTGACCGCGAAGTGGCTCCACCCGATGTTGATCGGCGACAGCTCGATCTGGGTGTCGACCCGCGGACGCAGGCCGGCCACGTCCTCGATCACGGTCCAGTTGCTGCTGCCGAGGATGTTGTGGTGGATCCACGAACGATATTGGATGCTGCTGCCGTTCCAGTCGGCCCAGAACTCGTTGGCGTCCGGATACCGGGTGTCGCCGTTCGGGTACTGCGCCCAGGCGTTCCAGTACAGCAGCTTCTTGTAGTCCTCGGTGGTCATCCACGAGTTCGGGTAGTTGCGCAGCGCCGACGAGTAGAGACGGAACTGCACCGTCGAGTTGATGGTCGAGAAGTTGTTGCTACCCGGCTGCCCGGCGGCCGCCGCGGCGGCCTTGTCCCGCTGGTTCGCGGTGTAGAACGGGAAGATGGGGTAGTCGGCCGGGTCGGCGTAGAGCCGCAACGCCTCGCGGTACTGCGCGGTATTGGGCATCAGGCCCACCGAGTACGGGTAGTAGTTGTTGATTTCCTTCCACGGCACGAAGGCGTTCGTGCTGACGTGCTTGTGCTCCAGGAGCTGCCGCGACGGGTTCCACAGGGTGTTGATGACACCGTTGCGGATCCGGTCGGCCAGCGTCTGCATCTCACTCGCCTTGGCGGAGTTGCCGAGCAGCGCGTAGGCCTGTTGCGAGGCGACCGCACCCGCCCAGACGTACGCGGTCTCGGCCCGGTCGAGGTTGCCGGAGCGCCAGTGGAACGACACCGCGTCGGCGTCGTTGCCGGTCATCGCGCCCCAGTCGTACTCGATGACGCCGTTGTTGTTGGTGTCGTAGGAGGCGAGCTGGCCCTTGGCGTCACCCTCGGCGTAACGCGCGAAGTTCTGCAGCAGCCCCGGCTGTCCACCGTGGATCTGATAGGCCTTCCAGGCGGCCTCCGACACATACTGCGTGTACGAGTTCGACCAGTTCTCCGGGTCACCCGGGTTGTCGACGAACCGCCCGTTGGCCGAATACTGCCCGATCGACAGCCACGGCCCGTAGGAGTATTCCGGCGACCGCAGATACTTCAGGTCGTCGATGTGCATCGGCTGCGTCAGCACGATCGCGTTGTTGTAACCGGTGACACCCTCGATCGACTGCGGGAACTGGAAGTCCTGCCCCGGGATGTCGACGTCGAGGTAGTTGTAGCGCATCAGCCACCAGCGGTAGTAGATGTTCTTCTTGATGGCCGCGTCCGGCACGTCGATGTACGGCAGGTTCTGCGCCCACCACAGGTTGTAGGCCCGCACGTGGGTCGCGAACGCCGTCGCCGGCGTGAAGCCGCGGTAGCTGTTGTACTCGGTCAGCGAGGCCGGGATCTCGTTGGCCACGAAGCCGAGTTGCACCTTGGCGGTCACGGTCTGGCCGGCGCCGACGGTCACCGAGCGGGTGAGCCCGCCGCTGCTGACCGTGAAGCTGTCACCGGAGAACCGCGGGAACAGCGTGGTGAGGTTGTTCTTCACCGCCCGGGTGCCGGTCAGCTCGGAGCCGCTGGCGGTCGTCGCGTACGGCGAGGTCGCCCGCAGCGAGAGCGTCGCGGACGCCGAGCCCGTGTTCGCGATGTCCATATTGGTCACGAGCACGTTGTTGTGGGTGATGAACTTCGTGACCGTGATCCGGATCGAGCCGCTCGCGTGCACGCTGCGCCAGTAGCTCGGCGCCTGGAACCGTTGCGAGGCCTGCTCGGTGAACGTGCCCGGCGACGGCACGATGCTGTAGGCACCCTGGCTGCTGATGTTGTCCCAGTAGGCGGCGTTGCCGCCGAACCCGATCACCGAGGGCGTGTGGGTGTTCATGTACGCGCCTCGGCCGCGGGTCATCAGCCAGGTGCCGGCCGGGTCGTTGCCCGAGCGGCCGAGCAACCGGTCCATCCAGAAGTCGGTGCCGCCGCTCTCGGCGTCGTAGATGGCCTGCATGGTGTTGTTGGCGTTGTAGCCGACGGGCGGCTGGGGAATCGAGCCGGTGTTGCCGAAGGTCGGGTAGCCGATGGTCTGTGCCGCGGCCGCGGGGGTCGCGGCGATGACGCTCAACAGGCTGCCGGCGAGGACGGCGACGAGGCCGGCGGCCAGCTTCGGACGTCTGACACGTAGGGACATGGGGCTCACCTCCTAGGAGGATCAGGCCTGGAAGGCCTGCCATTCGAGGACGCCGGTGGAAAGTCCGGAGCGAGAGGTGATCGACAGCCGCAACCGGGTCGTGCTGACCGTGTTAAAGGTCGTCGAGTTGAACGTGTTGCCGGCCACCCCGCAGGCCGACTGACCGGGCACGGCGACGTAGGCGCTGCCGTTCCAGTACTGGACCTGGCACGACGCGGGCACGTCGATGCCCTGGTTGTCGTCGAACCAGTAGGTGGCCACCCGGTTGATCGACCGGGCCGAGGGCCACTGGTACTCGATCCACTGCGTGCCCTGCTGCGGCCAATTCCCGTACGCCAGGTTCGACCGGTCCTGCGAGTTGGCCGGCGTGCCACCGTTGTTGACGGCCGCGAGCGACTCCCACGACGACACGTACGACGTCGAGGCGGTGGCGCTCGGTCCCAGATTGGTGCCGGAACCGCCACCGCCGCCCGGGTTCGCCGGCGGCCCCGTGGTCGTCTGCACCACCCGCTGGATCGTGCCGTCGGCGTTGAAGAACATCCGGTCGACCGCCACCGACCGCCGGAAGTTGCCGCCGCCGGGCGCGTTGGCGTTGTGGTAGACCATGTACCACTGGCCGTTGAACTCGACGACGCCCGCGTGGTTGGTGGTCGACGAGACCTGGCCGAGCACGATGCCGCGGTGGGTCCACGGCCCCATCGGGTTCGTCGCCGTCGCGTACCGCTGACAGGCGTAGCTCGACGACGTCACGCAGCCGTTCGTGTCGTTGGCCGCGTAGATCATGTAGTAGAGCCCGTTGCGCTTGAACATGAACGGGGCCTCCCAGTAGTTGGTGAGCCCCTGCGGCGTGACGACCGAGCCGACCGTGTCGATCATGTTCGAGGCGAGCCGGACCGCCCGGGGAGCCCAGTAGCCGCCCCAGTACAGGTAGGCCTGGCCGTCGTCGTCGACGAACACGGTCGGGTCGATGTTGAGCCCCGACGAGTTGGGCGTGCTGTCGCTGATCAGCGGCCCGCCCTTGGCGTCGGTGAACGGGCCGAGCGGGCTGTCACCCACCGCGACACCGATGTTCATCCAGCCCGCGCCGTTGCCGTTGACCGACGTGTACCAGTAGTAGCGCCCGTTGCGGGGCTCCACCTCGCTGGCCCACGCGTCGGCGCCGGCCCACGGGAAGGTGGCGATGTTGGCCCTGGCGCCGCGGTCGGTCCAGGTCGCGGCGTCCGTCGACGAGAGCACGTGCCACTCCCGCATGACGAAGTTCTGCTGGCTGGTCGAGGCCTCGTAGCGCCCGGTGTAGATGTACATGGTGTTGCCGACGACCAGCGGTGCCGGGTCGGCCGTGTAGATGGCGGTGACGACAGGGTTGGCGGCCTGGGCGGCAGCGCCGAACAGCACGGCGGCCGCGAGCGTCACCACCCCGCTGGCCAGCGCCAGACGTTTACGCATGGAAGACCTCACAGACCCGAGGAGTTGAGGGAGGCGATCTCGCTCGCCGACAACGCGCGGCTGTAGACGCGGAAGCCGTCGACGGCGCCGTTCAGGTACGGGTCGCCGCTGTACTGCGAACGCCCGATCCAGTTCTGCGTGGTCGTGCCCAGGCCCGACGGCCGCGTCGTCAGGGCGGAGTTGCGCGCGACCTCCGCACCGTTGACGTAGAGGACGCCGAGGTTGCCGGTGTGCGTGACCGCGACGTGCGTCCACACACCGGCCGGCAGCGCGGACGGCGCGTCGATGCGCTGCTCCGCGCCGGCCCCACCCGCGGTGATGGCGTACCGGGCGGTGCCGCTGCCGCTGCGCGGCACGAGGAACAGGTAGGTGCCCGTGCCGGTGCCGAAGTCGAACAGCCGGGCCCAGTTGGCCAGCGTGGTGACCCGCACCCAGGTGGCGATGGTGAACGAGGTGGCGCCGGCCAGGATTCCCGACGGCAGGCTGACATATTGGCTGGAGCCGCTGAGGTTGACCGCGTTGCCGCTGCGCCCGGTGGTACGCCCGGCGCCGCCAGCCAGGGTCGCCGTGCGGCCGTTTCCGGTCGCGTCCGCCGCGGTGGTGCCCGACGACTCGTCGAACGGGTAGTGCGCGACGAACGCCGGCAGCGTCGGTGTGTTCGTCACGTTCCAGTAGACGGTGTAGCGCACGCCGTGCGTCTTGTAGAACGGCAGCAGCGTCACTGAGCCTGTCGAAGCCGTCGCGGTGTACTGCAACGGCGTGCTGGTCGCCGCGAGGGTGCTCGCGTTGAGGGTGGGCAGCCCGCTCAGGTTGGTCGACCCGTACTGGCCGGCGAGCACGATCGGCCCGTGCTTGACCGCGCGGACGGCGGAGTTGTCGGGCGTCGGCTCGGTGTGCAGCGACATCGGCAGGCTGATGTCGACGGTGTCGCCGCTGGCCCAGGTGCGGTTGATCGCCAGGTAGCTGCCCGGCGTCGCCGTGCCCTGGACGACACCGTTGACCCGCACCGTCGCGCCCGAGGTCCAGGCCGGGATGCGCACCCGCAGGTCGATCGCGCCGGAGCCGGTGACGGTGAGCCGGCTGGTCGCCGCCTCCGGGTAGGTGGTGTCCTGCCGGATCGTGATGCCGCGCCCGGGCCAGGTCAAGGTGGACGCGATGAACAGGTTGACCCACAGGGTGTTGCCGTTGTGGAAGTAGATGCTCTCGCCGTACTTCGTGTTGGTCTCCATGCCCGTGCCGTGGCAACAGGTGAAGTTGTTGTAGTCATTGCTGTAGGTCTTGATGCCACCGGCCCGCAGCGGCACGTAGTAGCAGTGGAAGCCGTGCGACGAGCTCGGGTTCTGCGCGCCGAGCAGGTGGTTGTAGAGCGTCTTCTCGTAGAAGTCCATCAGCTGCGCGGCGCGCGCCGGGAACGTGAAGAACAACTGCCGGGTCAACTTCAGCATGTTGTACGAGTTGCAGCACTCACAGGTCGTGTCCGAGAGCTCGCTGGCGATCGCGAACGGCTGCTGGAAGTACTCGCCGTTGGAGTTCCCGCCGATCGCGTACGAGTGCTGGTTGACGACAAAGTTCCAGAAGTTGTTCGCGATGTCGCGATACCGCGTCGTGCCCGTGGCGTGGTAGCCGCGGATCGCCGCGAGCGCCTTGGGGATCTGGGTGTTGGCGTGGAACCCGTTGAGCTGGTCGACGTTGTTGGCCAGCGGGTCGAAGATCTGCGCGTGGTCGAAATAGTGGGCCGTGGTGAGGTGCGCGGCGTTCTCGCCGTACTGGTAGAGGTTGTAGAGGGTCTCGCCGACGCCGCCGAACTCGGTGCGCAGCATGGCCTGCCGCTGGGCCAGCGTCAGCCGGCTGTTTCGGAACTGCACCCAGGCGGCCTTGCGGTTGAGGATCGTCAGCGCCTGGGCGTTGCCGGCCAGCAGGTGCATGTCGAGCAGGCCGGCCATGATCTTGTGCAGCGTGTAGTAGGGCGCCCAGACCGTCTGCCCGGTCTCCACCCGGTCGATGAAGCTCTCCGGGTACGCGGACAGGTAGCCGGTGTTGAAGCCGCGGGCGGCGGCCCGGTCCTGGCAGAGGCCGAGCTGGGTGACGATGTAGTCGCCCTTGGTCTTGTAGGAGGCGTCGCCGGTGCTGGCGTACGCCTGGGCCAGCGCGGTCAGCACGTGCCCGATGGAGTGCCCGCGCAGCTCCGTGGTCGGCGACTCCCAGCCGCCGCACGGGGTCGCCGACGAGGCGAGGCCGGCGTTGACGCGGAACATGTGCAGGAGCCGGTCGGCGTCGAGGAACGTCAGGTAGGACATCGTCCGGCCGGCGTTGGCCTGGAACGGTCCCGCCAACAGGCGGACGGCGGTGAGGGGGAAGGCGTACGCCGAGACACCGGTGTCCGGGCGGGCGGCCTGTGCGGTGCTCGGTAGCGCGACGGCGGCGGTGGTGGCCACCGCCGTTGCCGCGCCGGCCTTGAGGACGGTCCGGCGCGACAGCGGGGGTCTGTGCATGCGCGGCACCTTTCACGAAGGGTTAGTAGCCGTACCGGTTCTTCAGGTGGCGCCACCAGTCGCGCAGCATCCACGCGTCGAACTCGGTGATCGACGAAGCGCTGCCGGCGCGCATGATGAAGCCGCCGACACCGCTGGGCGTCCAGTCGTAGAAGTCGTCGAGACCGTAGGTGTGCCCGATCTCGTGCAACAGGATCGTCATGTTCTCGGCGTTGAGGTTGTTCATGAAGTACTCGCGGCCCATCCGCTGGCCCCAGTCACCGCCCGCGCCGCCGCCGAAGCCGTCGGTCAGCCAGAGCGAGTGGTCGTAGTGGCGCGCGGCGCCGCCCGGGCAGTTCGGGTAGGAGCCGCCCTGGTTGAAGAAGCGGCCGCAGGGCGCGGCGCACTGCGGCGCGTTCTCGCGGATGTCGCCGACGTAGATGTCGACGCTGGTGTCGGACCACTGGAGCTGCGCGCGGTCCCGCACCGCCCAGCCGACGACCCGCACCGGGACGTCGGTGTAGGGCCAGTTGTTGTGGCCCACCATCACGTCCATCCACTTGCGATATTGCCGGGCCAGCGCCGCGTGCACCTGGTCCCGCTGGGCGGCGGTGACCGGCGCCGACGAGTCCCAGCGCACGCAGTAGTTGATGGAGCCGCGGTTGGCGAACAGCTGGTCCCAGCCGTAGTTGCGGAACTCGTACAGGTTGCCGTTGTTGTAGGTCTGCTCCTGGTGGGTCCAGACCTGGTTGAGCGGCGTCACCAGGTTGCCGGGCGGGTTCCAGCCGCTGCCGCCCGTCGGTGGGTTGCCGTGTGCCTTCACCTCGAGCAGCCCGACCGATCCGGCTCCGCTTTGGAGGACGACGCGGAGCCGGGTCGTGCTGACCGCCGTGAACGTCACCTGGTTGTAGCGGTCGGCGGCCACGGGATAGCCGCTCGCGCCGGCGACGTCGACGTACGCGCTGCCGTTCCAGCTCTGCACGCGCCAGGAGGCGGGCACCCGGACGCCGCCGCCGTCGTCGAAGAAGTACACCTCGGCGGCGCCGATCGTCTGCGCGCTCGTCCAGGTGAGCTGGGCCCACTGCTGGCCCTGGTTGGGCCAGGTGCCCCACCGCGGGTTGGCGGTGTCGTTGGACCGGGTCGGGTCGATGCCGTCGCGGATCGCCGCGACGTTCTCCCACGGTGAGGTGTAGGACGCGCTGGGCGTGGCCGTCCAGGCCAGGTTGTCGCCGGGCGCGGCTTTCGCCGGGGCGCCGCCGACGACGAGAGCGAGCCCGGCCGCCACCAGGATGCTCGCTGTGCTGGCCAGGGCTTTTCGGGTGTTCATGGGACTCCTCTCCTTGCATAGATGTAGATCAATTTCTAAGGCCAGAGTCCGCCCATGGAGCCGCCGGAGTCTGGTGTGTTACCCCTTGATGGCGCCCGAGGTGAAGCCCCGGACGTAGCTGCGCTGCATGAACGCGAAGAGGATCAGGCAGGGCACGGCCATGAAGACCACGCCGGCCTCGAGCGCGGCGTAGTCGATCGAGCCGTGGCTGGCCGTACGCATGTTGACGACCGCGAGCGTGGTGGTGAACTTGTCGGTCGAGTTGAGCAGGATCAGCGGCGCGAAGAACTCGCTCCACGACGTGAGGAACGCGAACAGCCCGACCGTGATCAGGCCCGGTTTCACTGCCGGTAGCATGATCCGGACGAGCGTGCCGACGCTGGCACACCCGTCCAGCTGCGCCGATTCTTCTAACTCGTGCGGCACCGCCTCGAACGAGTTGCGCATCATGAAGATCGAGAAGGGCAGCTGGAACATGATCAGCACGAGGCTCAGGCCGATCAGGGTGTCCTCGAGACCGATCCAGCCCAGCAGCACGTAGAGGGCGATCAGGATCGTCGCGTACGGGACCATCAGGATCGCGAGGGTGACCAGGAACAGCAGGTCGCGGCCCGGGAAGCGGAAGCGACCGAAGGCGTAGCCGCCCAGCGTCGCCACGAACAGCGTGCCGCCGACGGTCAGGGCACTGACCACCAGGCTGTTGATCACGTGGTGCGGCCGCACGCCGTTGTCGGAGGTGAACAGCCGGTCGTAGTTTTCCAGGCCGAAGCCGGAGCCCGTGCGCACCGAGGCCCAGCCGCTCCAGAGCAGCGGGAACAGGAACAGGATGGCCAGCGCGGCGCCGGTGACCGACCAGCCGATGCGGGAACGGTTCATCGCGCTGCCCTCAGCTCGACCGGCGGCGCAGGACGCCGAGTTGGATGACGTTGAAGACGATCAGCACCCCGAGCAGCACCACCGAGATGCCGGCGGCCGAGCCGAGGTCGAGGCGGATGAACGCCTCCCGGTAGATCACCATGACCAGCGAGGTGGTGCTGTTGTCGGGCCCGCCGCGGGTGAGGATCCAGAACTGGTCGAAGGCCAGCAGCGACCCGGTCACCATCAGCGTGAGCACGAGGGCGATCGTCGGGCGCAGCAGCGGCAGCGTGATGCGGCGGAAGGTCTGCCAGCGGCTGGCGCCGTCGACCCGGGCCGCCTCGTAGATCTCCGGCGGGATCGCCTGCAGGCCGGTCAACAGGATCAGCATGTTGAAGCCGGCGAACCGCCAGAGCACCAGCACGACGGCCGAGCCGAGCGCGGAGTTGGCGCTGCCGCTGGTCCACGAGACGTAGCCGTCGATCAGGCCGACCGCCCGCAACAGGTCGCTGACCGGCCCGATCTCGTCGCTGAGCAGGCCGAGGAAGAGCAGGGAGGCGCTGGCGAAGCCGACCGCCATGGGCAGGAAGAAGGCGGTACGCAGGAAGCCGACGCCCGGCCGGCGATGCTGGACCAGCAGGGCCAGGCCGAGGGCGACGGCGAAGAGCAGCACGGTGATGACGACCGTGTATTTCACGGTGAACCAGGTCGCCGACCGGACGAGCTCGTTGTCGCCGATGTCGGTGAAGTTCTCCGGGGCGTTGAACGTGGGCGGTGCGAGCAGCGGCCACCGGTGCAGCGACATCCAGCCGACCAGCACCAGGGGGACGAGGAAGAACAGGGCGACCATGACCGCCGCCGGGCCGGCATAGGCGATGCCGAGCCAGGCGCGCCGCGTCTGGCGCTTCCGCGGGCGGCGGACCGTGCGCCGGCCTGCCTGTGCGGCCGGCTGTTCCCGGCGTGGGGAGATCACGGTCGTCATCGTCGTCCTTTTGCTTGGTGGGTGGGGCCCCGGAACGGCCTACCGGGGCCCCGGGTCTCAGCTCTGTTGCAAGGACTTCGTGATGTCGGTGTTGCCCTGGCTCAGCGCCGCCGCCGCGTCACCGAAGAGCGCGCCGCGCACGGTCTGCAGCCACGGGCTCTGCGGGTCGTTGAAGGAGGCGTTGAAGTTGCGGGCGTACGGGGTCTGGCCCTTGGCCATCAGCGAGTTGATCAGCACGACCCGCGGGTCGGTCGACGAGTACTTGTTGGAGGCCAGGTCCGTACGCGTCGGCACGCCCTTGTTCTTCGCGACGACCTCGATCTGCGCCTCGTCGGACATGGTCCAGGCGAGGAAGTCCCACGCCTGCGCGGCCTTGGTGCTGGTGGCGCCGATGCCGATCGCGTCGCCGCCGACGAACGTCGACTCGCCCCCGTCGGGACCCGGAATCGGGGCCACGCCCATCTTCACGCCCTTCTCCTCGATCAGGCCGAGCCAGACCGACGGGCCGGGCGCGATGCCGACCTTGCCGCCCTGCAGGGCACCGAGCCAGGTCGGGCCGGCCTCGTCCTTCGACGCCGGCGCGGCCACGCCCTCGTCGTAGAGCGAGCGGTAGAGGGCGAAGACGTCCGCCATCTCCGTGGAGTCGATCTTCGCGTTGTTGCCCTCGGCGTCCAGCACCGCGCCGCCCGCGGCCCAGACCGACGGCCAGAACGTGAACTCGACGCAGCCGCCGCAGTTGCCGCCGAAGTAGGTGCCGTTGACGTCACCGCCCAGCTTGTCGATCTTGCGGGCGTGCTCCGCGAACTCCTTGAGCGTGGTCGGCGGCTTCTCGGGGTCGAGGCCGGCCTTCGCGTAGAGGTCCTTGTTGTAGAGCATCACCGACATGTCGATGGTGTGCGGGACGGCGTAGGTCTTGCCCTCCCAGGTGCCGGCCTTCACGTGCGCCGGGGCGACCTTGTCCTTGACGTCGAGCGCGCCGAACCGGTCGCTCAGGTCGACCCAGAGGCCCTGCGACGCGTACTGCGCGGCGAACACGACGTCGGAGGCGAACAGGTCCGGCAGCGCCTTCGCGCCGGCCGCCGACGCCAACTTGGCCGGGTACTCCTCGTTGGGGTAGGCGGTCACCTCCACCTTGTTCTTGTGCGTGGCGTTGTATTTCTCCGCGTACGCCTTGGAGACCGCTTCTGTCGCCGCGCGGGTCCACAGGGTCAACGTGGCGCCGTCGTCGGCCGAGGCTTGTGCGCCTCCGCCGGCGGGTTCCTCGTCGTTGCCGCAGGCCGCGACAGCGGTGACCAGTAGCGCCGCCGCCAGGCCGGCGACGACGCGTCGTGCTCGGTATCTAGCCATCCGTACTCCTTCGCCGAGGGGACTGGACGGTGGGCAGCCAGACCCGCATGGTGGCGGGGCCGCGGCGCGCCCACCGGTGATAGGGCAACAGCCGGATCAGTCCGAGCGGCGGGTCGTCGCCCGCCGGGTGGTCGTAGGGCCAGGCGTTGTCGGCCGCCGTGGCGAGGCCGCCCCAGACGTCGACGCCGTCGCCGGCATCGGCCGGGGCCCGGCCCTGGTCGACCCGGAGCAGGTCGAGGTCGCCGATCGGCTCGCGCTCCGGTGACTCGGCACAGTAGACGACGGGACCGCGCTCGACCGCGACACAGCCGCGGACGGCGTCGATGCGCGGGTCGGGCGTGGTGAACCGGGGCGCCACGGGCAGGTGCAGGTGGACCTCGTCGCCCACGGCGAACGCGCGCCGCACGGTGATCGTGCTCTCCGCCTGCTCGGTGACGCCGTCGACCGTCACCGTCGCGCCGTGCGCCCACTCGGGCACGCGCAGGGTCAGCGGCCACTCGCCGCCGTCCGTCGCGGTGATCCGGATGGTGACGTCGCCGTCGGCGGGATAGGCGGTGGCGACCTCCAGTGCCACGCGGCGGCCGTCGGCGAGGCGCGTGTCGACCGTCGCGTCCGCGTACTGCATGATCCGCAGGCCTTCGTCGTCGCCCGCGGCGAGGTAGGTGCCGAGGCTGGCCAGCAGGCGGGACACGTTGGGCAGGCAGCAGGACACCTCGAACCAGGGCGCCCGCGGCCCGCCGCCGAAGCCGAGTTGCTCCTCGTCGTCCGGCAGGGCGCGGGTGGGCGTGCGCTGGTGCAACGTGTGCGCGTAGAAGAAGGCGCGGCCGTCGTCCTCGATGGCGGTGGCGACCACGTTGTAGAGGATGCGCTCGATGACGTCGGCGTAGCGGACCTCGCCGGTGGCCAGCAACAGCCGCCAGGACAGCATGACGGCGGCGACCGCGGCGCAGCTCTCGCTGTAGGCGCGGTCGGAGGGCAGCACGAAGTCGTCGCTGAACGCCTCGTCCATGTGCCGCGAGCCCATGCCGCCGGTCAGGTAGGTGCGCCGGGCGAGCGTACGGTCGAACTGCTCCCGCACGGCCCCGAGCAACGCGTCGTCGCCGGTCTCGACGGCGACGTCGACCACACCGCAGGCCAGGTAGAGCGCGCGGACGGCGTGTCCACGCAGGACGGTCGCGTCGCGGACCGGGATGTCGTCGCTGAAGTAGGACCAGCCGAACTGGTGCGCCGGCAGGGTCTGGTGCCCGCGCCGGCCGACGAAGAGCTTGGCCTGGTCGAGGTATTTCCGCTCTCCCGTGACCCGGTAGAGCTCGACCAGCGCCGGCTCGATCTCCGGATGGCCGCAGACGCCGGTGCTGCCGGTCTCACCGAATGTCTCGCAGACGTGGTCGGCGACCCCACGGGCGATGTCGAGCAGCGGGCCCGGGCCGTGCACCCGGGTGTGCGCCACCGCGGCCTGCAGCAGATGGCCGGCGCAGTAGAGCTCGTGGCCCCACTGCAGGTCGCTCCAGCGCGGCGCCTGGCCGGGCCGGCCGTAGGCGGTGTTGAGGTAACCGTCGCTCTCCTGGGCGCCGCCGACCAACGCGACGAGCTCGTCGATCTCCCGTTTCCGGGCGGGGTCCGGCGTGCGGCCGGTCTCCCAGGACATCGCCTCGATCAGCTTGTAGACCTCGGAGTCGGCGAACTCGCGCCCGCGGTGCTCGGCCGGGCCGGTCGCGCCGCCGATGGTGAAGTTGGCGGTCCACCCGACCTTGTCCATCCAGGCCCGGGCGTGGTCCAGGCTGCCCTCGCTGATGACACGCTGCCGGTCGGCCCAGAAGCCCGCGGTGATCCGCGCCTCGGCCAGGCCGAGCGGGCGGAGCGCACCCCGGGACGGGTCCACCGGCCGGCCGCCGGTGGGGTCGGAAGCTGCCACCGTGTTACCTCCAGGTTTCGTGATGGCGCTCACTCTGAACGCCGAAAACCTTTTCGGCAAGATGCCAAATCGGCTGGCGCGCACTCGCTCTTCAGGCTGCTACGTTGCGTTCAGCACCTGAAAACGTCGGCGAAAGGTTTTCCATGGGGCGGCACCGTTCGCAGGCTGTGACGTTGTCCGACGTCGCGCGCCGGGCAGGCGTCTCGGTCGCCACGGCATCGAAGGCGCTCAACGACCGCGCCCAGGTGGCGGCGGCGACCCGGCAACGCGTCCTGGAGGCCGCGAGCGAGTTGTCGTTCCACCCCAACGCGCTGGCCCGCGGCCTGATCGTGGGCCGCACCCGGACCATCGGCCTGCTCACCGACGAACTCGGCGGCCGGTTCTCGATCCCGATCCTGCTCGGCGCGGAGAACGCGCTGGGCAACGAGCAGATGTCGGTGCTGCTGTGCGACGCCCGCGGCGACGCGATCCGCCGGCAGCACTACATCCGCACGCTGCTCGCCCGCCGGGTCGACGGCTTCATCGTGCTCGGCGACAGCAACGACATCCGCCCGTCCCTCACCCGCGACATCCCGGTGCCGGTCGTCTACGTGTACGGGGAGTCGGCGGACCCGGGCGACTTCTCGCTGCTGGCCGACGACGAGGGCGGGGCCCGGCTGGCGGTGGAGCACCTCGTCGCGCTGGGTCGCCGGCGGATCGCCCACGTGACGGGTCCGCACGCCTACCGGGCGGCCCGCGACCGGGTGACGGGTCTGCGCGCGGTGCTGGCCGAGCACGACCTCGCGCTGGCCGGTGGCGAGCCGCTGTTCGGCGAATGGTCGCAACGCTGGGGCCGGCACGCGGCGCGGATGCTGCTCTCGGCGGAGCCGGAGATCGACGCCATCTTCTGCGGCAACGACCAGATCGCCACGGGGGTCTCCCAGACGCTGCTCGACCTGGGCCGCCGCATCCCTGACGACGTGGCGATCGTGGGCTACGACAACTGGGAGGACTTCGCCACGGACTGCCGCCCACCGCTGACCACCGTGGACCTCAACCTCGAACACCTGGGCGCGACGGCGGTCGAACACCTCTTCGGCGCGCTGGACGGCACCCCGTCGACGGGCGTGCTCCGCCAGCCGTGCCGCCTGGTGATCCGCGAGTCCACGGTCCCCACCACGGTCCCGCAGCCCCGCCCGTCCGCCTAAGCCCGCGACGCCCGCAGGCCAGCAGCACCAGCGGCTGCCGCATCCGCGCCAGGACGCCGCCCCCGGCGGGTCGAGCAGCGGCTCCTGCCTGATGAGGTCGCGGCCGACCCGGCCGGTCGCGAGTCGAGGCCGGCCATGTCCGTGTCACCGCGGCGGCGAACGGTCTGCTCACCGACGCGACCTGGAACCGGGTACGCGGGTCGACGCTCCCACCGGCGCGGACGATCTCACCGGTGGGAGCGACGAGCAGTGCGGCGCCTTCGAGCACTCCCGCAGGCTAGAAGTCGTCGACGTTCACCGTGATCCGGTGTTCGGACGAGGGCCAGTTGGGCACGTTGGCGAGGTCGTAGCCGCCGCCGCGTTGGCCGACGACGATCGAGACCAGGCCGAGGTGGGCCGGCGCGGCCGGGACGAAGACGTCCATGCCCGTGATGAAGGTCTGGGCGAAGAACGCCGGCAGCGGTGCGGTCAGGTCCGTCCTGCGGTCCTTGCCCGCGTCGAAGGCGAAGATCCCGATCACCCGCTTGACCCGGGGCGCGTTGGCCGCGTTGAGGATGTCGGTGCCGTTGACCCACAGGCGGTCGCCGTCCGCGCCCTGGTCACCCCACCATTCCTTCTGCCTCTGCACGGTCAGCGCGGTGTGCCGGTCACCGGTCTCCACGAGCGCGCCGAGGCCCTCGCCCGGTCGGCTGGTGAGCAGGCGGACGAGCGCGTCGTCGCGGAGGAACGGCTGGAAGTAGAAGTGGTGCGTGGCGGCGCCGGGCCGGACGACCGCGAACTCGTACCGCTGGCTGCCCTTGAGAGTGACCGGTCCGAACGCGCCGTCGCCGGTGAGAGCGGCGCGATGCACGGGGTGGCGGTCGAGGCGCCGGCCGGTCAGCGGGCTGACCCGGTAGACCTCGAGCGTCGCGTCGGTGACGCCGGCGTTGCTCGGGAAGAGCACGGCCCGACCGGAGATCCGCGCGGTGGCGGTCGGCACGATCGTCGTCGTACGCGGGTCGCGCCCCGTCAGGAACCGGAACATCGCCCGGAAGGACTCCGCGGAGGAGACCGTCTGCGTGTGTGACTGGTCGGGCAGGTAGACGTTGGTCGCGCCGGTGATCGCGCGGGTCTGGTCGCCCTCGCCCCAGACCGCGAGCGTCGGCACGCCGCCGGGCGGCGCGGTCGCGGTGCGGCCGTCGAGGTTGACGTAGTGCGCGACGCGGGCGGCCCTGGCCGGCGAACTCGCGAGGTAGCTCTGCATCACGAACGTGCCGAGGGAGTGCCCGACGATGTCGACCTGGTCGGTCTTCGTGCGCTCGAGGAGCCGGGCGATCCGCTCGTCCAGGCCCGCGAAGACGGTGGGGAGGATCGTCGCGATGTTCGGGCTGTCGTACTCGTGTGCTTCGATCCGGTCGATGGGGTAGCCGTTGCTGGTCAGCCGCCGGGCCTGCGAGTCGAACTGCGACGCGGATCCGGCGCTGCCGTGCACGAAGATGACGGGGCGGTGATGCGAGCCGCGCTCGGGCGCCGCCGCCGCCGGCGTACCGGCGACGGCGAGGACGACCGCGGTGGTGACGGAGAGCAGACGTATACGCACGGCACCTCCAGTTTTTGCATTGAGAGTGCGCATATCGTCGCAGTCCGATGTGTGGTTGGTCTACCTTCCTAGGCGTGTCCCCAGGTCAGGGCGTGCATCGGGGTGATCGAGGCGAAGCCCAGGTCGGTGAAGCCGTGCCGGGTCAGCAGGTCGTCGTAGACGCGGCGGGGCAGCAACTGGTCGTCGATCTGCGCCTCGAAGATCTGGATGCCGGACATCACGCGGCCGGGCACGGTCCGCAGGCCCTCGTCGTCGTCCGCGAACGGGAAGTCGGAGATGACGAACACGCCACCGGGCTTCAGCGCCGCCTTGACGTTGCGCGCCACCGCGTCGATGTCCCGGCACTCGTGCATGCTGATGTTGTTGATCACGACGTCGTAGGGCTCGCTGACGGCGAGCTTCTCCAGTGGACTGTCCCAGACCTTGACGCGGTCCTGGAGCCCCTTCGCCTTAAGCGTCCCGCAGGCGACGTCGATCGAGTGGGCGTCACCGTCGACACCGTCGATCGTGCTGTTCGGGTACGCGTCGGCGAGCATGACCAGCCCGTGCCCGGAGCCGCAGGCGGTGTCGAGGACGCGTGCTCCGCTGTGCAGCTTGGCTTCGAGGCCGGGCACGCGGGCGAGCCCGTCCGGGACCAGGCGGCGGTAGAACGGCCGGCCGGTGCCGCCGACGGCCTGGATGAAATCGGGTGAGCAGCCGTCCCACCACAGCCGCTCGCCGTTGGCGAGGCTCGCCTCGAACCGGTCGAAGATCTCGGGCTGTTCGAGGACCTTGAAGACACCGCCGACGTACGCGGGGGAGGTGTCGTCGAGCAGCACGGTGTCGAGGTTGTCGGCGAGCCGGTAGACGTCGCCCTGGCGGTCGCAGACACCGGCGCCGTAGGCGGCGCGGCACCAGGCGAAGGTGTAGAACGGATCGTGTTCGGTGCGTTCGGCGAGCTCGTCCGGGGTGGCGGGCCCGTGCTGGGCGAGCGCGTGGATGAGCCCGGCCCGCAGCCCGGTGGCGACGGTGCGGTGGCCGACGTAGCCGGCGAGCAGCCCCAACATGGACCCTACGGATTCCTTGATGTCAGTCATGGATCCGATGCTCACCCCCGGACGGGCTCGGCCGTCAGTTCACGAAATGAAGCCAACCAGTTCTGTTTCTGTACTGCCCTTCGGTCCTACGTTGAGTAGGTGGGTACCTACTACCAGTTCTGCCCGGTCTCCAAGGCCTTGGAGGTCCTGGACGAACGCTGGACACTGCTGATAGTCCGCGAACTCCTGATGGGCAGCCGCCACTTCAACGACATCCGCCGGGGCGTCCCCCGCATGTCCCCGGCGCTGCTCGTGAAACGCCTGCAGCGGCTGGAACGCGTAGGCGTGATCGAACGCTTCCCGGACGGCAACAAGGTGATCTACCGCTTGACGCCGGCGGGCAAGGATCTGCAGGCCATTGTCGACGGTTTGGGCGACTGGTCGATGCGCTGGCTACCGGAGCTGGGCGACGAAGACCTGGACCCGCACTTGCTCTTCTGGGACATGCGCCGCCAGGTGACCCGCGAGGCGCTCCCCCCAGGCCGCACGGTAATCCACGTCCTGCTCGGCGACGTGACGCCGAAGAGCCAACGCTGGTGGCTGGTCCTGTCATCAGACGACGCAGACGTCTGCGACTTCGACCCGGGCCTGCCAGTAGCCGTGACAGTCGAGACGACCTTGCGCTGCATGACACTGCTCTGGCGCGGCGAGCTCAGCTGGCGCGAAGCTGTCCGCGCCGGCGACCTCACGACAACGGGCTCCCAGACTGCGATGCGAGCGGTCCCACGCTGGCTCAACGTCCGCGCAACCCCAGCGGACCCCCGCCCCCAATTCAGCGTAGTCGCCCGCCTAGCAGCCAACCTGCGTCGGTAAAAGTCAAATCGAACGATCCGAGCGCCCTGTTGCGTGCTCGCCTCAAGGCGACGCAAGCAGGTGCGTCCGCCGGTGGCGGCCTCGTCGCAATCCCTGAGGGTTACACGCAGGCACTACGCTGCGCTGACCCAGTGATGACCGTTGGTAACCCTACGGTGTTGCACACGACTCCGCCAGTGAGGCGAGCGCAACAGGTGGGCGACGCAGCGCGCCAACCGACTGGCGGCCAGGTTGCGGTCGGCTAACGTGGCCCTGTGACGATCACGGCAGACGAAACGAACCCGCGTTCCGATCGTCTCGCCAAGATGGGTACGACCGCAGGCCGAGGCGAGGTCTTCACTCGACGCTGGATCGTTGAGCTCATCCTTGACCTGTGCGGCTACACCGATGACAAGGATCTGACCGGGCTCCGTCTACTCGACCCGGCTGTAGGTGCCGGGGCGTTCCTGTCGGTTGCGCTTGACCGGCTTCTCGCGGCTCGCGCACGGCAGGCCGAGCCCACGGGCTGGGCGGATCTCTCCTCCGCGATTTCTGCGGTCGACATCGAGCAGCGCCACGTCCTCATGTGCCGAGAGGCAGTGGCAGACCGCTTGCGTCACGAGGGCTGCCCCGCTGCTGAAGCAGCGCAACTCGCGTCGGCTTGGGTCCGTCGAGCCGATTTCCTCTTGGATGACATAACAACGACGTCATTTAATGTCATAGTAGGAAATCCGCCATATGTGCGCATCGAGGACCTCGAAGCGGACCTTCTTGCCGCCTACCGGCGGGCGCGCCCCACGATGGGCGGCCGGGCCGATATCTATGTGGGCTTCTACGAACGAGCTTTGGACCTGCTGGCCGCAGACGGCCAACTCGGCTTTATCTGCGCTGACAGATGGATGCGAAACCAGTACGGCCGCGCTCTGCGCGCTAAGATCCTTAACGAGGGCTACGCGATCGACACATGCCTCGTGATGCACGACGTCGCTGCGTTCGAAGCTGACGTCTCGGCATATCCCGCCATCACGGTTATCCGCCGGGGTGCACAGCGGTCTGCGGTTGTCGGGGATGCCAGCGAGAATTTCGACGGGCCTGCAGCGGCGAATCTTGTCGAGTGGGCGCAACGACCCGGTGCGCGGCCGTTCAAGAGCGAGTCAGTGACAGCGGCGATCCTTCCACATTGGCATGACTCGGCCGACTCTTGGCCGGACGGCACACCTTCTACGCTGGCGTGGTTGGAATCGCTGGCCGAAAAGCTCCCGGTTCTGGAGGACGAGGCAACCGGTACCAGAATTCGGATCGGCGTTGCCACGGGTGCTGACGCCGTATACGTCACCCGCGACCCAAACGCCGTAGAAGAGGATAGGCTCCTGCCGCTTGCCATGCCTGCCGACATACGGTCCGGAAGTTTTGAGTGGAACCAGCAATTCTTGATCAATCCTTGGGATGATGACGGCTTGGTTGATCTCGACGACTGGCCATTGCTGTCGCGTTACCTGCAAAGGCATGGCGATGTCGTACGTAGGCGCGCCGTCGCGAAGAATAATCCGGCTCGTTGGTACCGGACGATCGACAGGGTCTCGCTCGAGATCAAAGGGAAGCGCAAGCTGCTCTTGGAGGATCTAAAAGCCAAGGCCAGCCCGGTGCTAGAGCCCGGCGACACCTACCCGCACCACAACCTCTACTACATCGTGTCCGACGCGTGGGACCTCGAAGTGCTAGGCGGGCTTCTCCTGTCGGAAGTGGTGGAGCGGCAAGTCGCGGCTTACTGCGTCAAGATGCGCGGGCGAACCCTTCGATTTCAGGCGCAGTACCTTCGACGCGTCCGTGCACCCCAGCCAGATCGCATCGACGCCAGCCTCGCCGTTGCACTACGGGAAGCGTTCCAAGTCCGCGACCGCGCCGCAGCCACTGCGGCCGCTCTTGAGGCGTACGGAATGTCTCATCTACCAGAGTGACAACGATTCGCCGCCCGCCGGAAGCACATCGCAGCTGGCTCGTCGTTCGCGGGCTTCGAGATGGAAGTTGATCGGACTGTGCTTCAGAACTCGCGAGACCATCAGTCCGAGGAAGCGTCCGGGATCGAGTTCGGGCGGAACCTGACCCCTGAGCAAAATCACCGTAGGCAGGCGGTCCAAGTCGGCGCTTAAACTGTCGTTACGATCATCCGCACCCTCTGGCGCATCAAGCAGAGGAGCCTGAACACCCGCCGCGACAAGCGGATCGTCCCGCGGGTCCTCTCCCACCTGGTCTGACGGCGGCTCCACGTGGTCGTCCCCCCAGTGGGGTATGAGCAAACCAACCGCGTGGTACGCGTCGTCCTCCTCGCCAAGCTTTGCAAGAAGGTCGATCAGCCACGCCGCCTTCTCAGGCTCCGTTGTCAACGCAGTTGAGCGCAACCCGTACAAGAAGCCAAGCGCAGCGAGAGGATGGCGCAGTCGAAGGTTCTTTGCGTCTCCATAGCTCTCCTCGACCCGGTTAGCTGCGTTCTTGCCGAACGAGGAATCCATACGTTTTGTCGAGATCAGCAGCTCTGGTCCCGTGTTCCATGCACTGATGCCGACGTCCACCTGTTTGACGTAATTTTTTCCCAGGATGTTCGCGTTGGCGCTTCCGGCGCCCCGGCCAACGGCTTGCCGCACCTGGCCTTGGAGCGACAGAGGGAGCGAACGCAAGAGCAACGCAACGTCGGTTGGCAGCACTCGTGGGGCCTCGGCCCTCGGCCAGACAACGTCAGGGCTGAAGCCCGACCGACGTAGCTCATAGGCCGCCCAGACATCGAGCGCTAGTGCCGGAACACCGGTCTGGCTAGTAGCCCCAAGCAGCAGCGGCACCCCCAGCAACCGTTCCAGCGTGTCGTAGTCAGGCTCGTAGATCGGGTCGCCCCCAGAGTCCGGTCGTCGCCAAGGGTTGGTGTAGCCCTCGCGGGACGCCGCGGCGACGATCTCATCGAACAGCGCCCACCCGCGAGCCCTGATTGTCGCAGTCGCCACGCCACTCCTCGCCGGTGATGTAGGAAGAACAGCTATTCTCGCACCGGGGTCGAGTCCACGCTGCCGGGATGAGCCCGCCGAGATGTGCTGGCTTGCTGTTCCCAGCGGATTGCGCGCAGGCTCTCGCATTGCAGTGGACGATGCAAGCTCATCTTCCCCT
>NZ_BONE01000063.1 GCF_016862555.1 Asanoa siamensis
CACCTCGACGATGCCGCGCGCGGCACGGCGCTGCTGCTCCGGGCGAACGCCTCCGTCACCGCCGGCGTGCCGCAGGCCAACCAGCGCGCGTCCGCGGTCTGTCTGGCCGCGGCCGAGGCGTTCGGTGCCACCCGGCCGGAGCCGGCCCGGGCCGCGGTGCTACACGCCGTCGAGCACGCCCTCGCCGTCGAGCACCTCATCCTGGACACCACCGAGGCCGAGCTCGCGACCGTGGCCCGCCGGCTCGCCGGCGAGCGCCCCGACGGCCTGACCGCGCTGCTGCTCGCCGGCTACGCCGCCGTGGCCGAGGGCGGTGTCGCGCGGGGCGGGCCGGCCGCGCGCCGGGCGGTCGCCGCCGCGACCGACCCGCGCCGGCCCGCCGCCGAGCTCCTGCCGCACGTCGTGGTGGCGGTCAACCTGTGCACGCTGCTCTGGGACGAGCGGACTCGACTGTCCATCCTGGACAGGGCGGAGACGGTGGCCCGCCGGACCGGTGCCCTCCAGGCCCTGGCCGTCGTGCATTTCATGGCGGTGCTCAGCGACACCGCGCTCGGCCGGCTCACCGAGGCCGACCGGCACGACACCACCGGCATCCGGCTGCGGCGCGCCATCGGGATCACGACCGAACGCGAGCTGATCTGGCGGCATCCCGAACTGGCCGTATGGCGGCTCGGCTCTGGGGAGCAGGCGGCTCTGCGACCCGCGCTGGAGCTGATGGAACGCGCCGGTGTCGGCGCCATGGTGTCCCTGACCCGGCACAGTCTCGCGGTTCTCGACATCGGCTACGGCGACTACGCGGCGGCCCGGGACCGGCTGGTGCCGCTGACCGGCACGGGACTGCCCGGTCGGTACGCGCGTGCCCTGCCCGACCTGGTCGAGGCCGCGCTGCGGGCCGGTGACCGGCGGACCGCGGAGGCGGCCTGTGCCGACCTCGCGGCGGCCGCGGCGGGTGCGGGCACCCCGTGGGCGGCCGGCCTGCTGCACCGGTCGCAGGCCCTGCTGGCGGGCGCCGACGACGCGGAACCGCACTACCTGCGCGCCGTCGACGCGTTGACCGGCACGCTCGCCCACGGCGACCTGGCCCGGACCCACCTGCTGCACGGCGAGTGGCTGCGCCGGCGCCGCCGGCGGGGGGCCGCCAGGCAGCGGCTCACCACCGCGCTGGAGATGTTCGAGGCGGAACGAGCCGAGGCATTCGCCGATCGCGCGCGCCGGGAGCTGGCCGCGCTGGGCGAGACCCTTCGGTCACCCGTACCCGAGCGGCAGCCGGTGTTGACCCCGCAGGAGGCCGCCGTGGCGCGACTGGCCCGGGCCGGTGGCACGAACGCCGAGATCGCCGCGCACCTGTTCCTCAGCGCCAGCACGGTCGACTACCACCTCCGCAAGGTCTACCGGAAGCTCGGCGTCACGTCTCGCCGGGCGCTGCGGGAGGCCCTGCACGACTGACTACGCGGAACACGGGATTCGGCCCCCATCGACGGCGGGCCAGGATCGGCGCATGAAACCGATCGTTCTTGTCCACGGGTTCTGGGTTACGCCGCGTAGCTGGGAGAACTGGGTCGCGCACTACGAGGCCAAGGGGCACAAGGTGATCGCGCCCGCGTACCCGGGCTTCGAGGTGGAGGTCGAGGCGCTCAACGCCGACCCGGCACCGATCCTCGAGGTGACGGTCCCGCGGATCATCGCGCATCTCGAGGAGCAGATCCGGGCGCTGCCCGAGGCTCCGATCATCATGGGCCACTCAGCCGGCGGGGCGTTCACGCAGATCCTGCTCGACCACGGCTACGGCGCGGCCGGTGTGGCCCTCAACTCGGCGCCGACGGAGGGCGTCCGGGTGGTCCCGCTCTCGCAGGTGAAGTCGACGTTCCCGGTGCTGAAGAGCCCGGCGAACCGGCACAAGGCGGTGCCGCTGAACCTGGAGCAGTGGACGTACGCCTTCACCAATACGTTCACGGCGCAGGAGTCCCGGGCGCTCTACGAGCGGTATGCGATCCCGGCCAACGGCGGCATTCTCTGGGGGAGCGTGCTGGCCAACTTCCAGCCGGGCCACCAGGACACCTGGGTCGACTACCACAACGACGACCGGGCCCCGCTGCTGTTCGTCTCCGGATCCGAGGACCACATCATGCCGCCGGAGATCCAGCGCTCGAACCACAGGCACTACAAATCCGACACCATCACGGAGATCCGCGAGTACGAGGGCTACGCGCACCTGTTGCCGGCCCAGCGGGGCTGGGAGCGGATCGCCGACGAGGTGCTGGACTGGGCGCTGCGCCACGCCCGTTGAGCGGTTCCGGTTGACCCTCCGGTGGCCCGGGATGACGATCGGGAGAGCGGCTCGATCCCGCGGGGGTGTAGGTCATGGCCAGAGTGCGAACCGGTGCCGGAGAGGCGGTTGAGGCGCGGGAGGCCATGCGCGCGGTCGCGGAGGATCTGGCCGGCGAGCTGGTGGCGCGGCCGTTGTTCGAGCGCGTGCTGCGCCGCAGTGTCGAGCTGCTGGGCGGCGACGCCGGGGCCGTCTCCAGCGTCGACGAGGCCGCCGGCACCTACCGCAAGGAGGCCGAGGTCGGCGTCAAGTGCCAGGCCGGCCGGGTGTTCCCGGTGACCGAGGGCATGACGGGCGAGGTCGTACGGCGCCGCGGGCCGGTCCGGTTCGACTCGTACGACGAGGTCGCCGGCGGGCATCTCGGCGCGGCCGACCAGGCCGGGCTGCGCGGCGTCATCGGCGCGCCGATCGAGTGGCGCGGCGCGGTCATCGGCGCCTGCGTGGTGTTCAGCCGGGAGCGCGCCTTCACCGCCGCCGACGCCGAGCTGCTGGAGATGGTCGCCCGGCAGGCCGCCGTCGCGCTGGTCAACGCGAGCTCGCACGAGGCCGCCGAGGAACGGGCCCGGCTGCAGGCCGCGGGCGCCGAACGCGAGCGCTTGCTGGTCGAGGTGCAGGGCCTGCTGGACAAGGGCCTCGTCGACCTGAACGCCGAGCTCGAGCGGGCCGAGCGGCTCGCGCCGGCCGCGGTGACGGGTTGCCTGCGCCGTGCCCGGGCCGAGGCGGAGAGCACGATGACCGAGGTCCGCCGGTCGCTCGGCGCCGCCGGGCACTCGCCGTTGGAGGACCGCAGCCTCGAGGACGCGCTGCGCGCCGAGCTCGGGTGGGCGCACCGGGCCCGCGGCGCCGACGTGCGGCTGGTGGTCGCCGGCGCGCCCGTACCGCTGGACCGCGGGCTGGCCGAGCACGTGCTCAGCGTCGCCCAGGAGGCGGTGTCGAACATCGTCCGGCACTCGGGCGCGGCGACGATCCGGCTGGGGCTGGTCTACAACTCGGCCGCGCTGGCGCTGCTCGTGCAGGACGACGGGCAGGGCTTCGAGGCCGACCCCGTCGACCAGCGCGCCGGTCTCGGGTTGCGCCGGATGAGCGAGCTCGCGGGCAGCGTCGGCGGGTCCGCGACCGTCGAGTCGGTGCCCGGCTGGGGCACCAGCGTGCGCGCCTCGTTCCCCTACCAGCGCACCGCCGCCGACGACCCCGACCGCGTCGACGTGCTGGTGGTGGCCGCCCAACCGGTGCTCCGGGCCGGCATCTCCCGCCTGCTGGCCTGGTCGGGGCAGACACTGGCCGTGGTCGGCGAGGCGGCCGGCGCCGACGACGCGCTCGCGGCCACCGCCGCCCTCCGTCCGGACGTGGTGGTGGTCGGCCCGGACCTGGTCGACGTGGTCGACCGGATCACCGCCGCCGGGCCGGCGGTCGTCGCGATGTGCGCCGCGGGCGACCATCGCGCGGTCGCCGAGGCGCTGCTCGCCGGCACGCACGGTTGTGTCGAGACGAGCGCCGACGGTCCGACGCTGGCCCGCGCGGTGGTGGCCGCCTCGCGCGGCGAGTCGCTCGTGCCCGACCACGGGGTCTGGGCCGGCCGCCTCACGACCGACCCCAACCCGGCGGGCCTGACCGCGCGGGAGCTCGAGGTGCACGCGCTGGTCTGCCAGGGCCTGCCGGACAAGCTGATCGCGAAGCGGCTCGGCATCGCCGTCAAGACGGTGGAGAAGCACGTGGGTGCGGTGCTGCGCAAGACCGGCGCGCGCGGCCGCGCCGAGCTGATCGCCCACGGGCGGTAGGGACCTCACCCATGCCGCGCGGGTGTTTTCCCTGATGCGGCGGCCGCGGCGCCCCTCCTAGCGTCGATCTCATGGGTGTGGTGTCGCTCAAGGAGATCGTCGACCGGTCGATGCGCGACGGGTACGGGGTGCCCGCGATCAACATCGTCAACGACCTGACCCTGGAGAGCGTGCTGGCCGGCGCCGTCGAACGCCGGTCCCCGATGATCGTCCAGACGTCGGTGAAGACCGTGAAGTCCATCGGGTCCGACGTGCTGTTCACGATGTGGCGGGCGATGACCGCGGGCATCGAGGTGCCGGTCTGCCTCCACCTCGACCACTGCCCGGAGCGCGCCGTGATCACCGAGTGCCTCGACAAGGGCTGGAACTCGGTGCTGTTCGACGGCTCGACCCTGCCCGTCGAGGAGAACCTGCGGCAGGTCGTCGAGGTGGTCGCCGAGGCCCGCGCGCACGGTGCCCACGTCGAGGGCGAGATCGAGGCGATCAAGGGTGTCGAGGACGACGTCGGCTCCGACGAGGAGTCCAAGCGGCAGTCCCTCGACGTCTCCGTGAACTTCGTCGAGACGTCCGGGGTCGACGTGTTCGCACCGTCGATCGGAAACGCGCACGGCGTCTACTCCACGACCCCCGACCTCGACGGCCAGCGGGTCACCGACCTCGTCGAGGCGACCGGCGTGCCGATCGCGCTGCACGGCGGCACCGGCCTGACCGACGAGCAGTTCAAGGACCTGATCGCCCGCGGCTGCGCGAAGGTCAACGTGTCGACGGCGCTGAAGGTCACCTACATGAAGTCGAACCTCGCGTTCCTCAAGGACGCGCAGGAGCGCGGCAAGTGGGACCCGCCGTCGCTGTTCCGGCACGTGGGCAAGGACGTCACCGCGATGGCCGCCGGCTACGTCGACCGCTTCGGCAGCGCGGGGCGGGCCTGGTGACCGCGCTCATCTTCGACTGCGACGGCGTCCTGGCCGACACCGAGCGGTACGGGCACCTGCCCGCCTTCAACCAGACGTTCGCGGAGTTCGGCCTCCCGGTGCGGTGGAGCGAGGAGGAGTACGGGCGCAAGCTCGCGATCGGCGGCGGCAAGGAGCGCATGCGCAGCCTGCTGACACCGGACTTCGTCGCCGCCGCCGGGCTGCCCACGGACCCGGAGGGCCAGGCCGAGGCCGTGGCCGCCTGGCACCGCCGGAAGACCGAGATCTACAAGGCGATGGTCCAGGCCGGGAAGCTGCCGGCCCGCCCCGGCATCGCCCGGATCGTCGAGGAGGCGCACGACGCGGGCTGGCCGCTCGCCGTGGCCTCGACCTCGGCCGAGCCGTCGGTGCGGGCGGTGGTGGAGCACGACGTGGGGGAGGAGCGGGCGCACGACTTCACGGTGCTGGCCGGCGACGTCGTGCCGCACAAGAAGCCGGCGCCCGACATCTACCAGCTCACCCTCGAGCGGCTGGGACTCACACCGCGGCAGGCCGTCGTCGTCGAGGACTCGCAGAACGGCCTGGAGGCGGCGAAGGCGGCCGGGATCCCGTGCGTGGTGACCGTCAACGGCTACACCGCCGACGAGGACTTCACCGGCGCCGCGTTCGTCGTCGACTCGCTCGGTGACCCGGGCAGCGCGCCGATCACCGTGCTGGCCAACGACAGCCCCGCGCGGCCCGGCCCGTACGTCACGCTGGCCGACCTCGCGGCCGTTTCCGAAGGGGACACTCGATGACCGAACAACTGCTGCCCTCGGTCGAGTTCGTGGTGAAGACGCTCGCCCACACCGCGATCGAGAACGAGAAGTACTTCGGCGACCTCGACGCGGTCGTCGGCGACGGCGACTTCGGCTACTCGCTGGCTCGCGGCTTCGAGCTCGTCGAGCGCGACTGGGACAGCTTCGACCGTACCGACGCCTCGACCTTTCTGAAGAAGGTCGCCGTGGTCATCACCAGCCGGATCGGTGGCACCTCCGGACCGTTGTGGGGCACGGCCTTCCTGCGCGCGGCCACCGTCGCGGCGGGAAAGTCCGAAGGGGACGCCGGGACCGCGGTGGCGATGCTGCGCGCGGCGATCGAGGGCATCGAGGCGCGCGGCAACGCCAGCCTCGGCGACAAGACGCTGCTCGACGCGCTCGCCCCGGCCACCGACGAGATCGCGCACCAGGCCGAGCTGGGCAGCGACGGTCCGACGACGGTGCGGGCCGCGGCCGGCGTGGCCCGGGAGAGCGCGGACGAGACGGCCAAGCTCCAGGCCAAGCGCGGGCGGGTCGCGTACACGGGGGAGCGCAGCATCGGCAGCGTCGACCCGGGGGCCGTCGGCGTGGCCGTCATGTTCGAGGCACTGGCCGACACCTGGCCCGCCCACTTCGAAGGGAAGACAGCATGAAGAAGTTCGTCAACGACCCCAACCAGTACGTCCCCGAGATGCTCACGGGTGTCGCCCTGGCCAACCCGGACACGCTGCGCTACGTCCCCGAGTACAACCTGATCATGCGGGCCGACGCACCGGACGACAACAAGGTGTCGATCATCCAGGGCTCCGGCTCCGGGCACGAGCCCGCGCACGTGATGAGCGTCGGCAAGGGCATGCTCGACGCGGCCTGCCCCGGTGACGTGTTCTCCGCGCCGCCGATGGACTACGTGCTGGAAACCAGCAAGATGCTGGCGTCGCCGAAGGGCGTGCTGCACCTGATCAACAACTACACCGGCGACCGGATGGCCTTCGACATGGGCAAGGAGATGGCCGAGGCGGAGGGCGTCAACATCGAGACCGTGCTGGTCGACGACGACGTCGCGGTGTCGGACTCCACCTACACGGTGGGTCGTCGTGGTGTCGCGGGGAACTTCTTCGTCATCAAGGTGGTCGGTGCGGCGGCCGAGCAGGGCGCCGACATCGACGAGCTGGTCCGCCTCGGCAACAAGGTCAACTCGGTCACCCGCACGATGGGCATGGCGCTCACCTCGTGCACGCCGCCGGCCAAGGGCTCGCCGCTGTTCGACCTGGGCGAGGACGAGATGGAGATGGGCGTCGGCATCCACGGCGAGCCGGGCCGTCGCCGCGAGAAGCTGCACAACGCCAACGAGATCGTCGACGAGCTGCTGGACGCCGTCGTGCCGGACCTGCCCTACAAGCAGGGCGACGACGTCGCCCTGATGATCAACGGCCTCGGGGGTACGCCGATCAGCGAGCTGTACCTGCTCTACGGCCACGCCCACGAGCAGCTCGAGGCCCGCGGGATGCACGTGCGGCGCAACTACGTCGGCGAGTACTGCACGTCGCTCGACATGGCGGGCGCCTCGCTGACGCTGGTCAAGCTCGACGACGAGATCGTCAACGGCCTGGCCGCTCCGGCCGAGACGGCCATCCGGACCTTCTGAGGGGGCACACCGATGGGCCCGGCGCGGGTGGCGCCGGGCTCATCGTCGCCCGGCCTCCAGCGCCTCGACGGCCGTCAGCAGGGCCGCGCCGAGCAGCACGCTGTCCTTGAGCAGGGCCTCGCCGAGCACGGAGAGCTGCGGCACGCGCCCGTCGTGCCAGGCCTCCGGCGTGGTGACCAGGAAGCTGAGCGTGCCGACCATCATGCCGGCCGCGCCGAGGCTGCCGAGCGCCGAGAGGCGGGGTGCGAACGGGCGGGAGGCGATCAGTGCGCCGAGCGTGACCTGTGAGACGCTGACGAGCCGGCCGAGCTTGCGAGCGCCGAGTCGGCGACGCAGGCCCTTGGTCAGAGGGCTGTTCCGGACGAGTGGTTCGGCGTTCTGGACCTCGTACTCGAGGAACTTGAGCCCGCCGACCCACAGGAAGATCGTCGCCAGGCCGTAGCGCATGACGACGTGGCCCAGCACGGCAGCGTCGCGCAGTGGTGTGTCCATGGCTTCCTCCGCCTTGAGTATCGCCTCAGCCGGCGGGCGGGACCGCCGTATCGCGGATGAGCGCCACCACGGTGTCGGCCGTGTGCTCCAGGTGGCTGCGACCGTCGGGCCGGTGGCTGGCGGGGCTGATGTAGCTGCGGGGACCCACGTGGGTCGCGGGGTCGAGCCGGTGCACGGTGACCTTCCCGGCCCGCGCGGCCCGGTTCCACGGGCTGCGGCTCCACAGTCGCCACCGCTGCGGGAAGATCCAGGTGCCCAGCCGCTCGATGCGGTCGTCCCCGCTGGTGAGCTGGAAGAGCCGGGCCGCGTGGGTGACGTCGTTGGCGCCGTTGTGGAAGCCGCCGAGGTTGATCAGCACCAACGGGCACCGGAGCTGCCGCCACAGGCCCTCCACCGCACCGGTGGCGACCTGGGCGCCGCCGCTGTAGCTGAGCAGCACGACCGGGATGCCGCTGTCGGCCTGGTAACCCGCGAGCCGGAGCTGGGTGGCGATCTGCGCGCCGACGGCCCGGTTGTAGACCGGACGGTACCGGTGGTCGGCGGCGATGAAGATCTGCATGACGTTGTGCAGGAACAGCAGCAGGCCGACGTGGCGCCGCAGCCAGATCCACACAGGACGGGCGGCGAGCGCGTACGCCAGCGGGGAGTAGGGCTGGACCTGGCCCAGCACCCGCAGCTCCGGCGCCCGGGCGATCAGGGCCTTCACCAACCGGCCGCCGTCGCGGGTGTCGCGATAGTGCCGCTTACCGATGCCGTCGAGATAGACGAGGTAGGCGGCCGGCGGCCGGTCGGCGTCGGCCCCGCGCGCGTAGGGCAGGCCGCGCGGGAGAGCGGTGGCAGGGGTCCGCCAACCCGCGGCATAGGCGAGCACCTCGTAGCGCGCGAGCAGCGCCTCGGCGAGCAGGATCGGGCCGAGGCAGCAGAGCAGCAGCAGGAGCACCAACTCCGTCATGTCGCCGGCTCCGGCAGCGGTGCCGTGTTCAGCCGCACCGCCAGGCGGCGGACGGCCTCGACGGCGATGCCGAGCCCGACGCCCGCGACGGCCACACAGCCGGCGGCGGTCCACCAACCCTGCCCCGTCGCGGCGTGCAGCGCGTCGGCCAGGCCGGCACCGACCCCGACGAAGAGCACCAGGTGCAGGAACGGCCCGAGCATCGGGAACGCGAGGATCGCGGCGAGCAGCAGCGGGGCGGCCAGCCCGGGCGTCCAACCGAGGCCCGTCGTGTTCGCCGAACCGACGAGCCCGGCGACCGTCCAGGCCGACAGCGGCCAGAGCGCGAAGACGGCGGCCTCCACGACCGCGCCGGCCAGGATCATCCGGACCGCCTTGCTTCGCGAGACGCCCGAACCCGGCGCGACGATCGGCAGCAGGCGGCCCGCGGCCTCGGACACGCCGGCGAGCAGCAGGAGGACGGCGACGAAGACGGACATCGTCAGCCTCCCGCCCCGGCCTCGACGCGGGCCTGGCCCGCGCGTTCCAGGTAGTGCTCGAGCTCGTCGGCCGCGCGCCGGAAGCCGCCCGCCTCGTGCTGGGCCTCCTGGAGCGTGCAGGCCGCGCCGCGGAAGCGGGACTCGCCGAGGAGCCGCTGGGCCAGCGCGCGGACGAGGCCGTCCGTCACGTCGGGCGTCCGGATCGTCAGGCCGGCGCCGAGCGTGGTGACCCGGGACGCGACCAGCGGCTGGTCCGCGCCCTGCGGGACGACCAGCATCGGGACGCCCGCGTAGAGGGCCTCGTTGACGCTGTTCATGCCGCCGTGGGTGACGAACAGCGCGGCGCGGGCCAGCACGTCCGGCTGGGGCACGAAGTGGCGGGCGATCACGTTGGCCGGCAGCCGGCCGAGCGCGGCCGGGTCGGTCCGCCCCGTGGCCACGACCACCGTCCCGCCCAGCGGGGCGAGCGCCGTGACGAAGGCGTGCAGCAACCGCGGCTCGGCGTTGAACACGGTGCCCAGCGACGCGTACAGCACCGGGTCGCGGAGGCGGTCGAACGGGAACGACCCGTCGACGGGCCGGGCGCCGATGCTGGGACCGACGAACCGGTACGACGCGTCGAGCTCCTCCACACCGGGCTGGAACATCCGGGAGGTGTAGACGAGGTTGAGCGGTGCCCGGATGTTGCCGAGGTCGAACGCCGGCAGCCCGCGGGTGTCGTACCGCCGGCCCAGCTCCCGGCGCTCGCGCAGGAACGCCCTCGTCAGCAGGTGCCGGGAGGCCCGGGTGGGACTGGGCACCTGCCGGTTGAACGCGAAGGTGGTGAACGAGGACGCCGCCGGGACGTCCAGCTCCCTGGCGGCGACCGCGCCCCACAGGCAGGCGGCGTCGTGGACGATCAGGTCGGGCCGGCTCCCGCGCAGGTCGGCGAGGACCGAGGGCAGAACGGCGTTGGCGGTACGCGTGAGCCCCGCCAGCAACGTCGCCGGCGTCGGCGGGTCCGGCAGCGGCTGGTCGCCGCCGGGGTACCGGAACTCGGTGGCACCCGCCGCCGCGACCGCGGCGGCGAACGCGGGTGAGGTGTGGTAGGTGACCGAGTGTCCACGTCGGACCAGCTCGGTCACGAGCGGCAGCGTCGGGTTGACGCGGCCGTGCATGGCGATGTTGAGGAACGCGAAGGTGCTCACCGTCCGACCTCCTCGTCGGTGCGTCAGGCGGGTGCGACGGCGTCCAGCGCGGCCAGCGTGGCGTCGTCGAGCAGGATGTCGCCGGCGGCGACGTTCGCCGCGAGATGCCCGGCGTCGCTCGTGCCGGGAATCAGCAGCGTGTTCGGGGAGTGCCGGAGCAACCAGGCGAGTCCGACCTGGGCGGTGCTGACGTTCAGCGCGCGGGCCGTGTCGCGCACGACCGGGTCGTCGGTCACCTTCGGCACCCCGGGCGTGGCACCACCCAGCGGGTAGTAGGGCACCCAGGCGATCCCCTCGGCCTCGGAGAGCTTGAGCATGTCCTCGTGGTCGCGGGTCAGCACGCTGTAGGAGTTCTGGACGCAGGTGATGCCCGCGGGGATCGCCCGGCGCAGGCCGTCGAAGTCCACCCCGCTCAGCCCGATCGCGCCGATCTTGCCCGCGTCCCGCAGGGCCATCAGCACCGCGAGCTGGTCCTCGAGATCCACGACCTGGTCGCGCGGGAGGGGGAAGCCGGCGCCGACGTCCATCCGCCGGAGGTTCACCACGGCGATCTGCTCGGCGCCGAGGCTGCGCAGGTTGTCCTCGACACCCACCCGCAGCTCCGCCGGCCGCTGCGCCGGGCGCATCGGCTGCTTGCCACCCGGGTTCGCGGCGATGCCGACCTTGGTCGAGACGACGGCGTGGTCGGCCGGATCGATCGCCGCGCGGAGCAGCCCGTTGACGTACCCGTTGCCGTAGACCTGGGCCGTGTCGAGGTGGTCGACGCCGAGGTCCAGCGCGCGCCGGAGCAGCGTGACGGCGGCGGCGCGGTCGTCGCGCAGCCGGGCGAGTTGCATGGCGCCGTACCCGATCCGGGACACGACCCGTCCGCCGAGGAAGCCGGGACCGCCGGGGCGGCGTACGTCCGTGGTCATGATGGTTCTCCTTGCCTGGGAATCACGGTGTCGACGAGGTCGGCGACGTCGGCCTCGCCGAGCAGGGCGCTGCGGAACAGCAGTGCCTGGTACGCGGCGAGGAGCCGGCCCGCCAGGTGCCGCGCCCGCGGGCCGGCGTCGGCGAGCGTGTGGCCCTGCGTCCGGATCAGCCACTCCTCGCAGCCGATCCGGAAGACCTCGCGCAGGCGCTCGAGCATGCCGACGACGATCTCCCGGACGGCGGGGTCGGTCGTGGCCTGGCCCCAGGCCTGCAGCGCGATGTGCGCCTCGTTGGGGTCGACGGCGGTGGACAGGTGGCCGATCATCTCGGCCGGGCTCGGGGGCCGTTCGCTCGCGGCCGCGTACGCGGAGAGGGTTTCCCGCCGCCGGTCGAGCAGGTCCTGGATGACGGCGTGGACGATGTCGGCCTTGGTCGCGAAGTGCGCGTAGATCGAGCCGGCGGAGAGCCCCGACTCGGCGGTGATGTCGGCGACGGACGTGCGCTCCATGCCTGCCCGCACGAAGCACCGCCGCGCGGCCCGCACGATCTGCTCGCGCCGTAGCTCCTTGCGGGCCTCGGTCAGTCTGGGCACGGCAACCTCCTCCGTCACACAAAAAGAACGGCCGCTCCGTTTGCCAGCATACAAACAGAGCGTCCGTTCTGTTTAGTGTCTCCGGTCACAGGCTCCTAGGTCGCGGTCAGGTGGAACTCGTTGCCGTCGGGGTCGGCGAGCAGGATCGCGTCGGCGTCGATGACCGTGGCACCGAGCGCGACCAGGCGGTCGACCTCCGCGGCCAGATCGCCGGCCGGCACGGCGAGCGTGAAGCGTTGGCGGTTCGTGCCGCGTTTCGGGGTCACCGGGGGGCCGCCCCAGGCGACCTTCGTGCCGCCGTGCGGAGACTGGATCGCCGTCTCCTCGTGCTCGTCCCAGACCAGCGGCCAGCCCGTCGCGGCGCTCCAGAACTGGCCGACCGCCCGGGGACCGTCGCAGGCGACCTCGCCGAGGAAGCCGCAGCCGGCGAGGAAGTTGTTGTCGGGCGGGATCACGCAGAACGCGTTGCCCTCCGGATCGGCCAGCACGACGTGCGGTTCCTCCGGTAGCTGCCCGACGTCGAGGTGACCGGCACCGAGCCCCAGCGCCTTGTCCACGACGGCCCGCAGGTCGCCGGCGGCCTCGCTGGTGAGGTGCAGGTGGATGCTCCGGGTGGGCGTGGCGGATCTCGCGGGCCCCGGGACGAAGCGGAGGCTGACCTGGGCCTCGTCGCCGGGGACCAGGGCATCCTCGACGATCTTCCGGTCGAGCAGGTCGGCCCAGAACCGCGCGAGCCGCGCCGGGTCCCGGGCGTCGAACGTCACTGTCAACTGTCTGGCACTCATCCCGGCAAGCTAGGCGCGCTCCGGCGACAGAGGCAACGCGATTAGGTCTCAGCCGTACGGGGGACGCGGGCGGCGCGGCGTCTCGCGGCGGTCGCGGTCGCGGTAGTAGACCGGACGGTGATCACCACGGGGGCTCACTTTGTCGCATCACCTGGATTCCGAGCTGGCGCGCCGGGACAGCCGGATCGACCTCACCGACCAGTACATGTTCCGCGGCACGAACGGCACTGTGCTCGTGATGAACGTCAACAGCTCCATCCTGGGTGCCGACTACCGGGCGGGCTTCCATCCGGAAGCGCGCTACGAGTTCAAGGTCCACTTCGACGGCGAGGCCGTCGAGGATCTCACCTACCGGGTCACGTTCGGCCCGGCCGAGGACGACGGCCGGCAGCGGGTGGTGCTGGGGTGCCTGCGGGGCGGCGACGCGCGCGGTGACACGGCGGAAGGCATCGGCCTGGCGTCGGGCCGTACGCACGAGCCCCTGCACGGCCCGGCGGGCATGCGGCTGTGGGCCGGCGTGGTCCGGGACCCGTTCTACAACGACCTGACGCTGCTGTCGGCGCTGATTCCGGCGGTGAAGGACGGCACGCGCCCCGACCTCGGCGACTGGCGCCCGGACAAGGCCGAGAACGGCATCGCCGGCACCGAGGTCCACTCGATCGTGCTGGAGATCCCCGACGGCGAGCCGTACCTGCCCGGGCGCGACATCGCCCTGTGGACGGTCACCAAGCTGCCCACCGACTTCGGGGGCTGGCAGCAGGTCAACCGGCAGGCCACGCCGATGCTCTGGCCACTGATCCGGACGTCCGACCCCGTCTGGGCCATCGACGCCAACCGTACGCACCCCGGGCACGACGTCCACGACGACGGGGAGCGGCTCACCGGCGTCATCGCCGCGGTGGTCGCCGCCAACCGGACGTCGCTGAGCCCCCGGGCGTACGCGGAGACGCTGGTCCGCCGGCTGCTGCCGGACCTGATGCCGTACCGGATCGGCAGCGAGGCCAACTTCGGGCTGTCCGGTGTCAACGGCCGGAGCCTGGCCGACAACGCGGTCGAGACGATGTACTCGCTCGTCTTCAACGCCGCCATCTCGGTGGGACTGCGGCCGGAGGACAACGCGGACACCCGCAGCGAGCAGTTCCCGTACGTCGTCGCCATCCGGTAGCCACGCTCTCGGGGGGCGCGGCTCCGCGCGGTCTGGTTGCCGTCCGCGCGGCGGTCGAGGGTGGACGCATGGATCTGGGACTCAACGGCCGCACCGTCATCGTGACGGGCGGCTCGGGCGGGATCGGCCGCCACATCGCACTGGGGTTCGCCGCGGAGGGGGCCGACGTCGTGGTCACCTACCGGCGGGAGCGTTCGGACGCCGAGGGCGTCGTCAAGGAACTCGACGGGGCCGGGCTGGCCGTGCCGTTCGACCTCGCCGCGCCCGACGCGGCCGCGCGGCTGGTCGAGGCGGCCACCGCCTGGACCAGCCGGGTCGACGTGGTCGTGAACAACGCCGTCCACTGGGGAGCGACCACGCCCGACGAGGACGGGCGGTTCGAGACCGTGCCGGACGACGACTGGCTGGCCGTGCTGCGTACCAATGTCGAAGGGGCCCTGGGCCTCACCCGCGCCGCGGCACCCGGAATGCGCCGGCGCGGCTGGGGCCGGCTCGTCCACCTTTCGTCGAGCGTCGCGGTCAACGGGATGCCGGGCGGCGAGTACTACGGCGCCGCGAAGGCGGCGCTGCACGGCTTCAGCCGCTCGGCAGCCTTCAGCCTGGGCCGTGACGGCGACATCCTGTCCAACGTCGTGATGCCGGGGCTCACCCGGACCGCGCGCAACGGCCCGATCGTCGACGTCGCGGGGGAGCGGCTGAGCGAGATCGCCCCGATCGGCCGCCTGCTGGACGCCGCCGAGGTGGCGAAGGCCGTCGTCTACCTCGGCTCCGCGGCCAACACGGGGATCACCGGCCAGGTGATCGCGGTGACCGGCGGCTCGTGACCGCCGTCCTCGCCGGGGGCGGCTGAGGTGGGCCGTGCCCGGCTACCGTTGCGGGATGAGCGAGCTGGGCACCTTCCTGCGGAGCAGGCGCGAGGCGGTCGCGCCGGCGGACGTCGGCCTCCCCGCGGGCCGGCGCCGGCGCACGCCCGGCCTGCGCCGCGCCGAGCTGGCCATGCTCGCCGGCGTCAGCGTGGAATACCTGGCGCGCCTCGAACAGGGCACCGACCGCCATCCCTCGTTGCAGGTCCTGCACGCGCTGGCCGACGCGCTGCTGCTCGCGCGGGAGGACCGCGAGCTGCTGCTGCTCACGGCCAAGAGCGCCGGCGGCCTGCGCTGCCCGCGGGCCGATCCGGCCAGCGCTGTCCGGCCGACGGTCCGGCGTCTCCTCGACGGTCTGGAGCCGCTGCCGGCCGTGCTGCTCGACCGGCTCGGCGACGTGCTCGCCCACACCAGGGCGTACGAGCGGCTCGTCGGTCCGATCGGCCTGCTCGACGACCGGCCGGCGAACCTCGTGCGCTACCTGTGCACCGACGACCGGGCCCGGACCGCGTTCCCGGACCGGGAGCGGATGGCCGGCGAGCAGGCCACCGTCCTCCGCCTCGCGGCCGGCTCCGGTGACGAGGCCGCGGTCGCGCTGGCCGCCGAGCTCGGGGCGGCCCCCGGCTTCACCCGGCGCTGGGAGATGCCGGCCTCGACGGGCGTCGAGCGCCTCGTCCACCCCGACGTGGGCCTGCTGCGCCTGGCCTACGAGACGCTCGACGTCGCCGCCGACGGTCAGCGCGTCCTGGTGTACCTCCCGGCCGACGAGCCGACGGAGGCCGCGCTCGACCGGCTGGCCCGCGACCTGGTCACCGCAGCAGGGGGATGACCTCCGCGAACAGGTGCATGTGCGGCTCGAGGACGCTGACGTAGCTGATGCCGTACGTGTCGCGGTAGTGCCCGAGCTTGTCGGCGATCTGCCGCGGTGAGCCGACCAGCACGCCGGGCAGGTCGACGAGCTCCTCGGCCGGGCGGCCGCTCGCGGAGGCCACGATCGAGAGGTCGAGGTCGTCCACCTGGGCGCCGACCGCCGCCACGAACAGGTTCAGCTCCAGGTCCGCGAACCGGTCGCCGGCCGCGGTGCGGACGCGGTCGACGCGGCGGGCGAGCGCCTCCTCGGGCGTACCCGGGCCGAAGCCCGCCGTGATCGGGAAGCTGATGATGTCGGCGGTGCGGGCGGCGTACTCCAGCAGCCTGTCGCCCGCGGCGGCGATCATGATCGGCGGCAGCGGCCGGTCGGGCTCGGCCAGCAGCAACTCCTTCGTCTCCGCCAGCACCTGCTGGAGGCGGCGCAGCCGGGACCCGGGGGTGCCGAACGGCAACCCGGCGGCCGTGAACTCGTGCTCGACGTAGCCGGCGCCGAGGCCCAGCTCCAGCCGTCCCTCGGTGAGCCGGTGCGCGTCCGCCACCTCGCGGGCCAGGTAGGCGGGATGCTGCACGCCGGCGTTGAGCACGTAGGTGCCCAGCCGCATGCCGGTCACGTCGGCGGCGGACACCAGGGCCGGGAACGGGGCCGCCATCCCGAGGTGGTCGTTGACGAGGAGCACGTCGTACCCGAGGCCCTCGATCTCCCGCGCCCGGGCGTGCCAGACGGACCTCGAGGTGCCGATGTTGATGATGCTGGCTCCGAAGCGGAACGGGCGAGCGGCCATACCCCCGACGCTAGGCGGGTCGGCGGCGCCACGGCGGCAAACGCCGGTTGTGAAACTTAGTTACGAAACATGCGTACGGCGTGGCAGCTATTGACGTGGTCTCCATCGATGGAGGAAGGTGGCCCGAGGCTATGGCGGGAGGCGCGGCATGCGACGGACCCTCAGTTATCTCTCCACGGCGGTGCTCGCGCTCGCGGGGCTCACCCTGGCCGCGCCGGCGGCCGCCGCACCAGCGGGCAGGCAGCAGGCGTACGCGGCCGCGGCAGCCGAGTTCGGCGTGCCGGAGAGCGTCCTGCTCGGCGTGTCCTATCTGGAGTCCCGCTGGGACGTCAACACCGGCAAGCCGAGCACGAGCGGCGGGTTCGGCCCGATGCACCTGACCGACGCGGCGGCGGTGCGCCCGGCCGGCGGCCACGAGCACGCCGAGGACCGGCGGGGCGACGACAGCCGCCCCTCGCCGTCCGTGGCCGGCACCGTCGACCCGGCACCCCTGGCCGCCTCGCTGCAGACGCTCGCCGCGGCGGCCACGCTGACCGGCGCGGACGAGGCGGCCCTGCGCACCGACCCCGCGACCAACATCCGCGGTGGCGCGGCGCTGCTCGCCTCCTACCAGCAGGCGCTGGGCGCGCCGACCGGCAGCGGCAGCGACCCGGCCGCCTGGTACGGCGCGGTGGCCCGCTACTCGGGCGCCGACACCGCCGAGGCCGCGACGACGTTCGCCGACGAGGTCTACGCGACGATCGGCACGGGCGCGGCCCGCACCACCGACGACGGCCAGACGGTCAGGCTCGAGGGGCGGTCGGTGGCGCCCCAGCGAGCCCTGGCCGACCGGCTCGGCCTGCGTGAGACGACCCGGCCGGACGGGCTGGAGTGCCCGGTGACCGTCTCGTGCGAGTGGATCCCGGCGCCCTACGAGCAGTACGGCGCGACCCCCGGCGACTACGGCAACCACGACCTGTCGGAGCGCCCGGCGCGGCAGAAGATCGAGTACATCGTCATCCACGACACCGAGGGCTCCTACGACACCACCCTGCGGCTGGTGCAGGATCCGACCTACGTGAGCTGGCACTACACGCTGCGCTCGGCCGACGGGCACATCGCCCAGCACGTGAAGACCAAGGACGTCGCCTGGCACGCGGGCAACTGGGACGTCAACGCCCGCTCGGTCGGCCTCGAGCACGAGGGCTTCGCGGCCGACGGCGCCTGGTACACCGAGGCGCTCTACCGGTCCTCGGCCAAGCTGGTCCGCTACCTGTCCAAGCGGTTCGACGTGCCGCTCAACCGGCAGCACATCCTCGGCCACGACAACGTCCCCGGCACCACGGCGGCGACCGTGCGCGGCATGCACTGGGACCCGGGGCCGTACTGGGACTGGTCGCACTACTTCGACCTGCTCGGCGCGCCGCTCTGGTCGACCGGCACCTCGCTGACCGGGCTGGTGCAGATCGCGCCCGACTACGCCACCAACCAGCCGGCGTTCACGGGCTGCGTCACGGCCGGCGTGCCGTGCGCGCCGCACGGCTCCTCGTCGGTCGTGCTGCACACCGCGCCGTCGGCGGACTCGCCGTTGCTGACCGACCTCGGGCTGCACCCCGACGGCGCACCGTCCACGATGCACATCTCCGACCACGGTGCACGCGCCTCGACCGGGCAGACGTTCGCGCTCGCCGGGCGCCAGGGTGACTGGACGGCGATCTGGTACCTGGGGCAGAAGGGCTGGTTCCACAACCCGCGCTCGGCGCCGACGGCCAACTGGCAGCTCGGGCTCGTCGCGGTGCCCAAGCAGGGCAAGGCCACGATCCCCGTGTACGGGCGGGCGTATCCGGAAGCCGCGGCCTACCCGGCCGGCGTCCCGGTGCAGGCGATCTCGCCGCTGCAGTACACGCTGGCGGCCGGACAACGCTACGCGGTCGGGGCGGTGCTGCCGGGGCAGTACTACCGGGCGACCACGTTCGCGGCCACCTCACCCGGTGACTGGACGGTCATCCAGGGCGACAAGACCTATGTGGAGATCCAGTTCGGCCACCGGGTCGCGTTCGTCGACAAGGCCGACGTCGACCTGCGCCTGTCGATCGGGTCGGGCCGATAGTCGAGCGGCCGCCCGGTGCATCGGGGCCTCGGGCGGCCGCTGTCACCGCACCTCGTCGAGCAGCCTGACGATCGCGTCGGCGGTCAGCGGGCGGGCCAGCATCGCCTCCATCCGGGCGGTCGCCCGCGTGCGGTCCTCCTCGGTCGCTGCCGGATCGAGTGCGCGCCGCCCGTAGAAGTCGAGCAGGTGGCCCTGCACGGCGAGCGCCATCGCGAAGTCGTCGCGTTCCGGAGGCGGGCCGCCGTAAGCCGCCGCGGCGGCCTTCGCGCCGTCGCCCAGATCCCAGAGGAGGGCCGCCAGTTCCCACTCGGGCTGCGCCGGGCCGCTGTTCTCCCAGTCGAGCACGACGAGCGCGCCGGCCGCGGTGCGCCGTACGTTCTCGGTGTTGACGTCGCGGTGGCAGGTGGTCGCCCGGTCCGGCGGCCGGATCAGCGCGTCGGCGTCGAACAGCGCGCCGAGGTGAGCCTCGAGTGGCGCGGACCAGGACGCGCCGGCCGCGCGCGCCGACGCGGCCAGTGCCTGCCAGCGCTCCCGGCCCAGCGGCGCGGCGAACCACTCCACGACCGGCCCGCGCGCCGGATGCCCGACGCGGTGCAGCCGGGCCAGCAGCGCGCCGAGGTCGGCCGGGTCGGCTCCGGTCGGGCCGAGGTCGACCCACTCGTACACGCGGAAGACCGCCTCCGGACCACGCACCGTCACGCAGCCGTTGGTGGTGCGCACCGGCAGCGGCAGCGGGATGCCCGCCGCCGCGGCGGCGACCTGGAACGCGACGTCGTCGTCGGCGGCGGCCTCGGCGACCGGGACCAGCGCCTCCTTGACAGCCCAGGTGCCGCGGTCGGTGTCGAGCCGCCAGATCCGGCCCAGCTCACCGCGCGCCGCGTACACCGGCGGCTTTGCTGCCGGGCCGAGCCCGTAACGCATGGTCACCATGGCCGTGACCTCGGTCGACATCATGCCGATCATTGTCCTTGACGTGGGCGGGGAAGGCGATCAATATCCACTCGGTTGATGTCCACTCTGGAGGCGCATGCCATGTCCGCAACCCCTCGCGCCGTCGGCGCCGAACCCACCGCGAAGCTGGCGGCCGGCCGGCTCGGCGTACCCGCGGTGCTCTTCTTCGTGATGTCGGCGGCGACCCCGCTGACCGTGGTCGCCGGTGTGGTGACCACCGGTTTCGCCACGACGGGCCTGACCGGCATCCCGGTCGCGTTCGTGGTCGTCGGGTTGGTCCTGGCGGTGTTCTCGGTCGGCTACGTCGCGATGGCCCGGCACATGGCCAACGCGGGCGCGTTCTACACGTTCGTCTCGCGCGGCGTCGGCCGCCCGGCGGGCATCGGCGCCGCGTGGGTCGCACTGGTGGCCTACAACGCCCTGCAGGTCGGCCTGTACGGCGCGATCGGCTCGGCGGCGGGCCCGCTGCTCGACGAGTGGTTCGGGATCAACCCGGACTGGTGGGTGATCGCGCTGGTCTGCTGGGCTCTGGTGGCGGCGCTCGGCGTGCTGCGCATCGACGTCAACGGCACGATCCTGGCGGTGCTGCTCTGCGCCGAGGTGCTGATCATCCTGATCTACTCGTTCGCGGACCTCGGCAGCCCGGCCGGCGGCGCGATCAGCACGGCGACGCTGGACCCCGGCAACCTGTTCGGCGACGGCGTCGGCGCGATCCTGGTGCTGGCCCTGCTGGGCTTCGTCGGCTTCGAGGCGTCGGTGGTGTTCTCGGAGGAGGCCAAGGACCCGAAGCGCACGGTACGCACGGCGACGTACGTCGCGGTCGCGGCTACGGCGGTGCTCTACACGTTCGCGTCGTGGGCGATGACGGTCGCGACGGGCCCGGACAGCATCGTGGACCGGTCGCAGCAGGAGAGCGTCGGGCTCATCTTCGGCCTGGCGGGGGCCAACCTGGGCGAGGCGTGGGTGACGATCGGCGAGGTGCTCTTCGCGACCTCGATCATCGCCGCGATGATCTCGTTCCACAACACGATCTCGCGCTACATGTTCGCCCTGGGCCGGGAACGCGTGCTGCCGGCGGCGCTGGGCCGGGTGGCGGCGACGACCCAGGCGCCGCGCAACGCGTCGGTGGTGCAGACGGTGATCGGCCTGGCGGTCATCGTGGTGTACGCCCTCGGCGGCTGGGACCCGACGGTCCACCTGTTCTTCTGGGGCGGCACCTCCGGCGGGCTCGGCGTGCTGTTCCTGATCACGTTGACGGCGGTGGCGGTGTTGCTGTTCTTCCGCCGCGACGCGCGGGGCGAGTCGCTGCTGTCCCGCCTGCTCGCGCCAGGTTTCGCGGTGGCCTTGCTGGCGGTGGTGGTGGTGCTCGCGGTGGCGAACTTCGACGCCCTGCTGGGCGTGGCCCCGGACAGCGCACTGGCGTGGGCGATCCCGGCGGCGTTCGTGGTGATCGGCCTCCTGGGCGCGGCCTACGGCGTGTGGCTACGCGGCAGCCAGCCGGAGGTCTACGCGGCAATCGGCTCGGGCGGCAGCGGCGAACGACCAGTGCCGAACGCCTCCGCGGCGCCGGCCGGGTCTGCGGCTGACGACGCTTCTGCGGCTGCCGACGTTTCGGCGGCGGCTGCCGGGTCTGAGGCGCCTGCCGGGTCTGCGGCGGCGGACGCCTCCGGCGAGCCGGGTACAGACGGTGCGCCGGGCGACCGGAAGGGCAACTGACGATCCACATGCGCCGGTAGCCGGCCGGCGCGGCTGGGGCCGGCCGGTCGTTCGCGGCGACCGCGACGACCGGTGGGGTGCGGCGGGGAGTCTTGTGCTCCCCGCCGCCGTACGTTGGAAGCGCCTGTTTGGTTGCTGTCAATTCGTCGATAGCCGCCGGGCTGAACGGGGCCTAAGCTCCGCTTGCCACATGGCGTATCCAACTATCAACGGGGGCAAGAATGCGCATTCGCCATGGCACCATCACGGTTGCCATTGCAAGTCTGCTCGTCGCCGGGCTGCCGGCGGTCGCGACGGCGTCCACAGTGGGCGCTCGCGCCGCCACGATCGTCGCCTCGCCCACCAGCCTCGATTTCGGTCCGAGTGATGTCGACGTCGACGGGCCGTCGCTCAAGACCCTGATCGTGGCCAACGGCACCGGGCCGGTGACCCTGGGCGCGCCGACGATCGGCGGCCCTACGCCGGGGGCGTTCAGGATCTCCGGCAACACCTGCACCGGCGTGACGCTCGCGGCCGGCCAGCGGTGCGAGGTCGCGATCACGCCGCGCGCCACCGCCGACGGGCCGCAGACGGCCACGCTCCTCGTGCCCAACAACAGCGGCACCAACCCCTTGGTCGTGCCGCTCTCGCTGCGGGGCGAGGTGACACCGCGGGGCACCTTCTACCCGATCGGTGAGCAGCGCCTGCTCGACACCCGCCGCGGTGTCGGCGCGCCCGCGCGGCCGATCGGCGCCAACCGGGCCATCGCCGTGCAGGTCAGCCGGATCGCCGGCGTGCCCCGGGTGGGCGCGTCCGCGGTGGTGCTCAACGTGACCGCCACATCGGCCACCGCGAACTCGTACCTCACGGTGTATCCGACCGGGGTGCCGACCCGCCCGACGGCCTCGTCGCTCAATTTCGTGCCGGGCCGGACGACCGCCAACATGGTGACCGTGCCGCTCGGCGCGGACGGCAAGGTCGACATCTACAACGCCAACGGCTCGGTGGACGTCGTCGCCGACCTCCTCGGCTACTACGCCTCCGACAACTCGATCCCGAACCACGGGGGTGCGCTCGGCTCCGCGTACCAGCCGATCGATCCGGTGCGCATGCTCGACACCCGCGAGATCCTGCCGGGCGGGCTGCCGGGCGGCCACTACATCCGCGCCGCGGCGACCTGGGGTCCGGAGGTCGACTCGCACGTCAAGGCGTTCGTCGTCAACGTCACCGCGGTGACGCCCCGCGACGGCGGCTACCTGACCGCGTTCAACGGCAGGTCGAACCCGTACATCGACACGTCCACGCTCAACTACGCGCCGGGCCGCAACGTACCCAACCTGGCCGTCGTGCAGGCGTTGCCGTGCGCGGACTGCGGCGGGATCACGGGCTGGCCGTCGATCGCGGTCTACAGTTCCGCCACCACCCACGTACTCGTCGACATCGTGGGCTTCTTCGACGATTCGTCGCTGCCGGGCGGCCTGCGGTTCACCCCGCTGACCCCGACCCGGATCGCGGACTCGCGTACGGGCCTGGGCGTGCCGAGCCGACTCGGCGCCGACGACTCGGCCACGGTCGTCCCGCCGGCGACGGTCCTGACCCCGGACACGGCGGCGCTGTCGATGAACGTGACGGCGGTGCGGGCGAGCCGGACCACGTTCCTGACCGTCTGGCCGGCCGGCACCGACATGCCGACGGTGAGCAACCTCAACCCGGCCACGGGCCAGACCGTCGCGAACGCGGCGCTCACGGCTCTTGGCACGGGCAACGCGTTCGAGGTCTACAACAGCCTGGGCAGCGTCGACGTGGTCGTCGACGTCGTGGGCCGCCACTGGGTCTACCCGGGCACGGACACGGCGGCCGGCGCCCGCGGCAAGGCTCCGGCACCGAAGGTCTCCCACGGCCCGGTCGTCCGCGGCCACTGACCGCGCAGGAGCGGTCCGTTCCCCACGAGGGAACGGGCCGCTCCTCAGGCCGCGCCGGTCGGCCGGACGGCGGCTGACGGCCGGACGGCGGGCGGGAGAAGCCTTCCGGCGAAGCGCTACGATCAGATCATGATCACGGGGGAGATGGTCCCGCCGGCGGTTCGACGTCAGATACCCGCGGTCGTGGTCGTGTCCACAGTGCTGCTGTGGCTCAGCGGTTTCGCTCGCCTGGCCCTCGCCACGACGGGCCTGGTCGAGGACCAGGCCTACCTGGCGGCCGTGGATACGGTGGAAGGACTCGGCGGCTTCGCCGCGGTGCCGGTCCTCGGCGTCCTGGTCAAGGCCGCGATCCTGGTCCTGGTCGCCTCGGCTCTCGTGGCGCTCGCGCTGATCAACCTGCGCGGCCTCCGCTGGAGCCGCATCGCGACGTGGACACTGGGCGGGCTGGCGCTGCTGGTCACCACCGCCGGGGTGGGGTTCGGGCTACTGGCGTCCTTGGATGACGCCGAAGGCGGGCCCACGCTCGACTGGGCGCAGATCTACCGGCTCGCCGACGCGGAGATCCCAGCTTGGGTCGGTCCTGTCTCGACGGTGGCGGAGATACTGGCACCGTTGGGCCTCGTCGCGGGCTTGGTCCTGCTGGCCGTCCCGGCAGCCAACGCCTTCTTCCGCAGGCCCGGCCCCACGTACGCGTGAGCCGGGCGCCGGGTTGTCGTCATCGTGGAGGCGACCGACGGCGGCGGGTTCCCGCTGACCCGCTACGACCGGGTGACCGTCACGGTCCTCGGAGCCGGTGCCGGCCCCCGGGCTCGACGGCCCGGGGGCCGGACGGCGCCGCTCAGCCGCTCGTGCAGGAGCGGATCTGGGCGCGACCGCCGCTGTTGCCGTTGAACATCGTGGTGAACCCGAACGTGCCGCCGCTGCCGTTCGACCGCATCGTCAGTACCGTGCCCGTGCTGTCCAGGCTCGCGGTGCCGTTCCAGGTGGTGACGATGCGCTGGGGCGCGGTGACCGCCGCCACGACCGTCCAGTTCGTCGCGCCGCTGACCGTGACGCTCGTGTTGTAGCGGTCGCCCCAGACGTTGGGCGTGCTCGTCGAGGCCGAGCAGGTGCCGCCGCCCGGTGGCGGAGTGCTGCCGCCGTCGGGCGCGACCGCGCGGCCCGTCGACGGCGAGATCATGCCGGGACACAGGTTCCGGCTTGTCAGGTTGGCCATGATCTGCGGGATCGCGCTGCGGGTGTTGGCGATGCCGTCATGCATGAGGATGACCTGGCCGTTCTGCAGGCGGCCGGCCGCGGAGACGATCGCGCTGACGCTGGCGCCGTTCCAGTCCTGCGAGTCGACGTCCCAGATCACCTGCCGCAGGCCGAGCGATGAGGCGACCGACTGCAGGGTGCCGTTGGTCTCGCCGTACGGCGGCCGGAACAGCTGCGGTCGTACCCCCGTCGCGGACTGGATCGCGCTGTTGGCCTGCGACAGGTCCGACTGCATCTGCGCCTGGCTCATCGAGGTCATGTGGGCGTGGTTCCAGCTGTGGTTGCCGACCCACATGCGGGCCGCGACCTGCGCCTGCGCCGCCGACCGGTTGTTCTGCGCGTTCTGCCCGGTGTTGAACATCGTCGCGCGTACGCCGTGCTGCGTCAGCACGCTCAACAGCGCGCTCGTGCTGCCGGTGGGACCGTCGTCGAACGTGAGCCCGACGTAGCCGTCGCAGGTGGCCGCGGCGGCCGGCGTGGCCGTGGTGACGAGCCCGCCGAGCGCCACGACGGTGGCGACCATCGCGAGCCGGGCCGTGTTCCTGAGCCTGGACATACGAGGATGTCCTCCTTCGGTGTTGCGCCGCTCGGCCCGCGGTGCTGGATGGGGCGCCGAGTATTGCCCCAGCCATCGACAACGGTCAACTGTTTCCGAAACCACCGTCCCGCCGCGCGTGCAGGGCGAGCCAGTCCCGGAGGCCGGCGTTGCGGCGGACCCGGCGCACCGCGAACCCGGCGGTCGCCAGCAGGGCGGTGAGGTCACTCTCGCGGTGGTACGTGAACCAGCGCCGGAGGGCCGAGGCGTAGTTCGTCGCCACCTCCCAGTCGGCGCCGTCGCCCTCCGCGACCTGGAGATAGAGCCCACCGCCCGGCCGGACGACCCGCGCGAACTCGGCGAGGGCGGCCGGCACCGACGCGCGGGGCAGGTGCAGCAGCGCGGCCTGGCACCAGACGGCGTCGACCGAGCCGGTGGCGACCGGCAGGTGCCGCATGTCGGCCTGCGCGACGCCGCCGCGCCCGCCGGTGCGGAGTTGGCCGATCGACAGGTCCACGCCGGTGACCTGGAAGCCGCGTGCGCGCAGCAGGTCGATCTCGCGGCCGGGTCCACAGCCGACGTCCAGCACACGGGCGCCGGGCGGCAGCGCCTCGGCCAGCCCGTCCAGGTCGACCCGCAGGCGGTCGCCGACCGGCGACTTGCGCCGCGCGTACTCGATGGAGATCTGGTCGTAGGTCTCGATCGTCTCGTCGCTCACGGCTGACTAGCATCGCAGGATGACGGTCGACCTGTTCGCGGGCATCTCGGTGCGGGACTTCCAGGGCGCGCTGCGCTGGTACGAGCAGTTGCTGGGCGCGCCGCCCTCGTTCTTCCCGAACGACGTCGAGGCGGTGTGGGAGGTGGCCGAGCACCGGTCGCTCTACATCGAACACCGCCCGGAGCACGCGGGGCACGCGCTCACCACGCTGTTCGTCGACGATCTCGTCGCGCGGGTCGAGGGGATGGCCGCGCGGGGGCTGACACCGGCCATGGACGAGACCTACGAGAACGGCGTACGCAAGGTCACCTACCGCGACCCGGAGGGCAACGAGATCGGCTTCGGCGGCATGTCCTAGCCGGCGCCGGCGCGGTCCAGGGCGTACCGGCGCTGGAAGAGGACCGCGCCGAGCAGCAGCAGGGCCGGGATGAAGCCGTAGCCGTAGCGGACCGCGGTCAGGGCGTCGGCGGACTGGACGACGTCGTCGCCGGTGCTGCCCACGAAGCCGCCGACGGCCAGGCACGCCGCGTACAGGTAGGGGCCGATCGCGCCGCCGGCCGAGTCGGCGGCCGTCCACACGCCGGTGTAGCTGCCGGCGTCGCCGATGTCGCGCCCGGACGCCGCCGCCACCACGTCGGGCAGCATCGCGAACGCCAGCAGTTGCAGCGCGGCGAACGCGATGCCGAGCACGGCGACCGCCGCGACGAGCAGCGCGAGCGGGATCCGGTGCCCGACGACCGCGACCAGGCAGCCCGCCGCGAACACCGCCTGGGCGAGCAGCAGGCCGCGCTGCTTGCCGATGCGCCGCGCGACGACGAGCCAGACCGGGGTGGCCAGCAGCGCGGGCCCGAGGAAGGCGGCCATCAGCACGCTGGTCAGACCTTCCCGACCCAGGGTGTACGTGGCGTAGTAGGGCACTGCCGCGAGCACCAGGTGGGTGGCCGTCGAGGTGAGCAGGAAGGCGGTGACGAGGGGCCGGAAGTGCGGGTCGCGCAGTGAGCTCAGCAGGACCCGGACGCCGCGCAGCCGGGGTGGCGCGGGGTTGGGCGGCAGGCCGGCGACGCTGCCCAGCCGTCTGACGCCGCCGATGCCGACCAGCATCGCGCCCAGCATGCCGGCGGCGAGGGCACACCCCATCACGACATAGCCGGTACGGGTCGGGTCGTCGCCACCCGCGAGCACGGGGGCGAGCACGCCGCTGAGCAGGATGCCGACGGTGAGGACGGCCATCCGGAACGACATGAGCCGGGTGCGCTCGTGGTAGCCGATCGCGAGGTCGGCCGGGGTGGCGAGGTAGGGCACCTGGTAGGCGGCGTACAGCAGGTTGCCGAGGACGTAGAACACGGCGACCCAGACGGCCGCGGCGTTGCCCCGTAGGCCGCCGGGCACCGCGAACATGACGGCGAACGCGAGGGGAAGCGTGCAGGCGACGAGCATGAGCGCGATCCGGTGGCCGTGCCGGGCGCGCTGCGCGTCGGAGAAGTGGCCGACGAACGGGTGCAGCACCACGTCGGCGACCTTCGGGAGGAGCAGCGCGAAGCCGGCGACGAGCGGCGAGACGGCCAGCACGTCGGTGAGGAAGTAGAGCAGGAGCAGGCCCGGGACGGTGATCCAGACACCCATCCCGATCGAGCCGCCGGCGAAGGCGAGGAGCCCGCCGCGGGGAAGCGTCGCGGTGTCGCCGACGGGCTCGGTCCGGGTCCGGGTCATCGGGGCTCCGCCATTCCCCGACGTTAGATGTCGATCGATCCGGTCGCAATGGGCCTTACGTGGGGCGCAGCACGGCGACGCGCCAGGTCGTGTCGCCCTCGCGCCAGGCGAAGCGGTCGGCGGCGGCCAGGGCCGGCATGCGGAGCCCGCTGACGCGCCCCGTGGCGGTGTCGTAGACGGTCGTCTCGGGCCGGCCGTCGCTCGCGCACACGACGAACCGGTCGCCGGCGGTCAGGCGGGCGGTCGCGGTGACGCCGCCGGGCACGGTGTTGACGACGACGGCCCGTCTGTCCAGGACGGACAGTCGGCCCTCGGAGGCCCACGCGAGGTGGGTGGTCGTCGCGGCGAAGACCTGTCCGCCGGTGGGGACGTCGAACCTCGGGGCCCCGGGCACCAGTTGCTGTGTGCCCGTCCGCACGTCGACCTGCCGCAGCTCGCCGGTCGTGTCGTCGACCAGGAACGCGTCGGGGAAGGCGAACGCGACGGCGTGGCCCCGCGCGTCGATCTTGCGCGGCGCGCCGGCGCAACCCTCGGCGTACCAGGCCTGGCCCGCCTCGTCCGTCCACAGTAGTGTGTCGTCGCTGACCTGGATCGGGTTGTCCCGCTTCAGAACGCCGCGGTCGCCGACCTGCCGGGGTTCGCGCGTGCCGCCCGCACACATCACCTGGAAGTCGTGCCGGTCGCCGTCGCGGTGGTCGGCCCACACCACGATGTCCTGTCCGGCTGCGGCGGCCCAGGCATGCGGCGAGCGGGCGAGCGTGCGGGTCGGGGCGCCGGGTGTGTCGACCGACAGCTCCTGCTCCGGGCCACCGACGACCACACCGGTCGGCCCGACGGAGTCGACGCGGTCGAGGTCGTAGGTGGTGACGTCCGTGACGAGCGCGGCGATCTCGGGCGGCAGCGCGCTCGCGGCGCTGGGACCGGCGGCCGCGCCGGTGCCGGACGGACCCGGGCGGCCGCTGACCCAGCCGACGGCGGGCACGACCAGCACGAGCGCGGCGGCGACGGCAGCGGTGGCGACGACCCGTCGGCGCCGGCGCCTGTGCACGATCGCCGTGGTGATCCGGTCTGCGAGGCCGGCGGGCGGTCGGAGGTCGGCGCCGGCCCGGGAGAGGTGGTCGCCGAGCGTACGCTCAAGCTGATCCATGACGGGCCTCCTCGCCGCGAAGCAGGTGGCGCAGGCGGGCCAGGCCCCGCGAGGCCTGGCTCTTGACGGTGCCCGGCCGGCACCCGAGCACGTCGGCGATCTCCGCGTCGGCCATGCCGTCGAGATACCGCAACACGAGCACGGCCCGCGTCCGCTCGGGCAGCCCCCGCAGGGCGACGTCGATCTCGGCCGCGTCATGGAGGCGCTGCAGCCCTCGGTCGTCGACGGCGGCGTCGGGCGGCTCGGCGACGGGATACTCACGGGTGCTCCGCCGCCAGCGGTCGACCATGAGCCGGGCCATGGTGGTCCGCACGTACCGCTCGGGATCGTCCTTGTTCCGGACGCGATGCCAGGCGAGACCGGTGCGGACCAGCGCTTCCTGAACGAGATCCTCGGCATCCTGCGGAGTGCCGGTCAGCACGAACCCGTAACGGTAGAGCGCCGGCAACCGACTGGCCACGAACGCGTCAAAGTGGACCATCCCCGCATCGGGCATCCGCACACCTCCGCACCCAGAGACGAAAAACCCGACCCAGCGGTTGCGTCATTCGGCGAATTTCCGAGTTTCCTGACGATCGAGGTCGCCTGCCGCCTCGCCGGCGGGATTCGTGTCGGTGGGGACCTTTACCATCATGCGCGGACGGTCGGTCACCGGTGGGGGTGCTTGCTGATGGAGACGCTGGAGTTTCAAGCCGAGGCGCGGCAGCTGCTGCAGTTGATGATCCATTCGATCTACTCGAACAAGGACATCTTTCTGCGGGAGCTGATCTCGAACGCCTCCGATGCGTTGGACAAGCTGCGGCTCGCCGTGTTGCGGGACGGGGTCGAGGGCGACCTCTCCGACCTACGGATCGAGATCGAGGTCGATCCGGCCGCGCGGACCCTCACCGTTCGGGACAACGGCATCGGGATGACCCGTGACGAGGTCGTCGAGCTCATCGGCACCATCGCGAGGTCCGGCACCGCCGAGCTGATCAAGAAGCTGGCCGACGCCAAGGGTGACGCCGAGCTGATCGGGCAGTTCGGGGTCGGGTTCTACTCGACCTTCATGGTCGCCGACACGGTCACCCTCGTCACCCGCAAGGCCGGCACCGAGGGGCACGGCACCCGGTGGGAGTCCGCCGGGGAGGGCACCTACACGATCGACGACGCCCCGGACGCGCCCGTCGGCACCACCGTCACCGTGCGGCTTCGGCCGAAGGACGAGGAGGACGCGCTCTTCGACTACGCCGCGGAGCCGAAGGTCCGCGAGATCGTCAAGCGCTACTCCGACTTCATCGCCTTCCCGATCAGGATGGGCGACGAGACGCTCAACTCGATGAAGGCGCTCTGGGCCCGCCCCCGCAGCGAGGTCTCCGACGACGAATACCACCAGTTCTACAAGCACATCAGCCACGACTGGGCCGACCCGCTGGAGATCGTCAATCTCAAGGCCGAGGGCACCTTCGAATACGAAGCGCTGCTGTTCATCCCGTCCACCGCCCCGTTCGACCTGTTCCACCGCGACTCCGCCCGCGGCCTGCAGCTCTACGTCAAGCGCGTCTTCATCATGGACGACAGCCGCGAGCTGCTCCCCGAATACCTGCGCTTCGTCAAGGGCGTCGTCGACGCGGCCGACCTGTCGCTCAACGTCTCCCGCGAGATCCTCCAGCAGGACCGCCAGATCCAGCTCATCCGCCGCCGACTGGTCAAGAAGGTCCTCTCGACGATCAAGGACCTCCAGCAGAACCAGCCGGAGAAGTACGCCACCTTCTGGCGCGAGTTCGGCCGCGCGCTCAAGGAGGGCCTGCTCAACGACACCGACAACCAGAAGGCCATCCTGGACGTCGCCTCGTTCGCCTCCACCGCGGGCCCCGAGCCTACGACCCTGGCCGACTACGTGGGCCGGATGAAGGAGGGTCAGGACGCCGTCTACTACCTGACCGGCGACTCCCGCGCCCAGGTCGAGAACTCGCCGCACATGGAGGCGTTCCGGGCACAGGGCTACGAGGTGCTGATCCTCACCGACCCCGTCGACGAGATCTGGGTCGACGCGGTGCCCGACCACGACGGCCGCAAGCTGCAGTCGATCGCGCGCGGCTCCGTCGACCTGCCCACGCCCGACGCGGAGCAGGAGCCCGAGGGTGACTTCGCCCCGCTGCTCGGTTTCCTCAAGGAAACCCTCCAGGAGCAGGTCAAGGAGGTACGGCTGACGCACCGCCTGACCACCTCACCGGCCTGCCTCGTCGGCGACGCGGACGACCTCCCGCCCGCGCTGGAGAAGATGTACCGGGCCATGGGCCAGGAGCCGCCGCGGGTCAAGCGCATCCTGGAGCTGAACCCGCACCACCCGCTGGTCGAGGGCCTACGGGCGGCGCACGAGCGGCAGGCCGACGACCCGGGGCTACCGGACACGGCCGAGCTGCTGTACGGCACCGCCCTGCTCGCGGAGGGCGGCGACCTCGAAGACCCGGCCCGCTTCGCCAAGCTCCTGGCGGACCGGCTCGCCCGTACCCTCGGCGGATGATCTGGCTCGTGCTCTGGCCGCGCGAGGCGAAGCGCGGGTCGCCCACCCACACCCCCCGGTTCGGCGACGCCGCGATCGAGCTCAGCACCTACTGCCAGGACACGCTGAACGTGACGTTCGACGGAGGGGCGTGGTTGCGGCGGCGGTTTCCCGCGGGGAGCCTGATCTGCCTGAAGGTGGAGGCGCAGGAGGTCGGGTCGGTCGTCGTCGGGCGGCCCCATGCGAAGGGCCCCGACGGCGTGCCCAAGGAGATCCGCTGTCCGGTCGGGCTGCCGCTGGGCTGGTTCGCGGAACCGGGCGACGGCCTGCTCGCGGTCCGGATGATGCGCGCCTGCGTCACCGCGCTCGCGACGCTCGGCGACCACTACGAGATCGGCATGCCGGCTCTGAGGTCGAGCCGTAGGCAGCACCACGTCATCGACCCGTTCGTGCCCCGCGTGACCGCGCCGTCGCCCTACACCGACGCGGCCCGCACGATCGACGGCCTCGCCGCCGGCCCGGGGCGACTGCTGGTCGTCGCCAAACCGTCAAAGGACCGGTCGGGCCGGCAGCGGGCCGTGGCCGAGCGGCTGGGCCAGGTCGAGGCGCCGGTGACCGTGCGCGGTCGGGAGGAGAAGCTCACCGTATGGCCGGTCCGGCAGCACTGACCTGGCATCTCGCGGACAGCGGGACCGCCGCGCAGACACGGAGACTGCGCGACGCCGTCGCCGCGGTCGACGGCTGGCTTCACGCCTGGCCGAGTTTCCTGCGGGTGACGGTCACGCGGGCGGTCGAGATCCACGTCCGCACGGCACCCGAGCCCGCGACGGCCTGGGAGGCGGACCGGGCGATCGTCACCCTGCCCGAGGCGATGCTCGCGGGCGACACCGCGGCGCTGCGGATGGCGTTGCTGGAGGCGAGCCTGGCGGTGGTCGAAACGGCGGCGCAGCGCGGGCGGGCGGCCGATCGGCCCCGTTCGGCGCCCACCGAAGCCCGCGACGGAGACGACATCGAGTCGCTCGCCGCGGAGTTGGAGGCGTTGCAGCCGACGGAGGTGCTCGTCTTCGGCCGCGTCGACGGGCCGGACCAGTTCGACGATCTTGACGCGTACGTCATGGATCGGGTCGAGTCAGACGACGAGGCGGTCGCCGACACGGCCGGGGGTCCGGCCACCGCGACCTGGCTCGTGGAGCTGATCTGACGTGGCTGCCGAGGTCGTGGTGATCGGTGCCGGGCCCGCCGGGCTCGCCACGCTGAAGGCGCTCGCGGACCGTGGCGTACCCGCCGTGTGTTTCGACGCCGGCGATCGGCCGGGCGGGCTCTGGGTCCTCGGCGGCCCGGGCTCCGGCGCCTACCGGACGCTGCACCTCAACACGAGCCGCACGCGTACGCAGTTCGCCGACCTGCCGATGCCCGCCGACTGGCCCGACTACCCGAGCCACGACCGGATCCTGGCTTATCTCATCGACTATGCCGACCGCTTCGGCCTGGGGAAGGCGATCCGGGCGCGGCACGTCGTCCGCCGTGTGCGCCGCGCGCCCGACGGCGGATGGTCGGTCGAGGCCGACGGCCCGGACGGCCCGGTCGTCACGAACGCCCGCGCGGTCGTGGTCGCGTCCGGGCACAACAGCGTCGCCCGCTGGCCCGACCCGCCGCTGCTCGGGCTGACGGCACCGCAGACGCACAGCCACGACTACCGCGACCCGGCGCAGTTGGCTGGTCGCCGGGTGCTCGTCGTCGGCGGCGGGAACTCCGCGATGGACATCGCCGCAGACGCCTCCAACGTGGCGGAGCGGACCGTCCTGTCGCTGCGCCGCGGCGTCTGGATCGTGCCGAAATACCTGTTCGGCCGCCCGTCGGACACGCTCAACGGTGCGCTCGCGACCCGCCTGCCGTGGCGGCTGCGGCAGGCGGTGAGCCAGACGATGCTGCGCGTCGCGACAGGCCGACCCAGCGCGTACGGGCTGCCCGCGCCGGTGCACGGCTTCCTCCAGGACCATCCGACGCTCTCCGACGTGCTGCTGTCCCGCGTCGGCCACGGCGAGATCGCGGTCCGCGGCGCCCTGCGCCGGGCCGACGGCAGCACGGTCGAGTTCGCCGACGGGACCAGCGAGGAGGTCGACCTCGTGGTGTGGTGCACCGGCTACCGGGCCGAGATCCCGTTCCTGGACCAGCCCGTACCCGGTGACCGGGTGCCGCTCTACCGCCACGTCTTCCACCTCGACGAGCCCGGCCTGTTCTTCGTGGGCCTGATGCAGTCGACCGGCTCCGCGTTGCCGGTCGTGGAGGCGCAGGCGCGCCTGGTCGCGGCCTACGTCGCCGGCCGGTACGCCCTCCCGGCGCCCGACCGGCAGCGGGCCGACCGGGCGGCCCGGCTGCGCGCCGCCGAGCGCCGGTGGGGCGACCGCCGGCCCGCGATGCGGATCGACTTCGACGCCTATCTCGCGCTCGCGACCGTCGAGCTGCGCCAGGGCGAGCGCCGCGTGGCGCGGGGCACGGGACAGCGTTGGGAGGCGCGGTGAGCGCACTGCACGGACGGCGAGTCGTCATCACGGGCGCGGCCGGCACGGTGGGCCGGGCGCTGTGCCGCGCGTTGACGGAGCAGGGCGCGCGGGTGATCGGCCTGGACCTCGCCGCACCCGACGACGCTCCGGTGCCGGTGCTCGCCTGCGACCTCACCGACCATGCGGCCGTCCCGACGGCGGTCGACGCCGCCGTCGCCCGGCTCGGCGGCCTGGACCTGCTGGTCAACAACGCCGGCATCGGCGGGCCGGCGCCGGCCGAGCTGCCACCGGACGCGACGGTGCGCCGCCAGCTCGAGGTGAACCTGCTCGCCGCCTGGGCGACGACCGCCGCGGCGCTCCCGGCACTGGAGGCATCCCGCGGCCGCGTCGTCTTCATCGCGAGCCGGATGGCGGCGCTACCGCTGCCGCTGGCCGCGGCGTACGGGGTGAGCAAGCGGGCCCTGGTCGCCTACGCCGACGCGCTGCGCCTGGAGGTCGGCACCCACATCGGGGTGACGGTGGTCTACCCCAGCATGATCGCCTCACCGATCCACGACTCGACGGCCGCGGCGGGGCTGTCGCTGGAGGGGGTGTCCCGCTACGAGCCGATCGAGGGCGTCGTCGGCGCGGTCGTCCGGGCGGCGACGGCGCGCCGCGCACCGGCCGACCTGGCCACGACCCGCCGCGGCCGGGTGGAGCTGACGATCGCGCGGCATCTTCCGGGCCTGGCGCGGCGGATGGTCAACCGCACGGTCGCCGGGCGCCTCGCCGCGGGCGCCTTCGACGGCGCGGCCCTCGCGGAAGGCCTCCGCCGCCGCGCCAGAGACTGACGGAAGAGGTGCCGACACTGCTGCGTGGCGTTGATCCGCGAGCGCCTACGGAGATGACGACAAACCAAGGTGAGTTGGTCCGCGCCCGGCCGCCCTTTCTCGCAGCACTTGTTTCGAGAGAGTTGTTTCGAGAACATGTGGCGGGAGGCGTTGATGGATCAAACCTGGGACGACCCGGTCGTGGCCGCGCTGTCCAGCCTGGTGGGAGACGGCGTCGTGCGGCGTGGGCTGAGCCGCGGCAATGGCCGGCAACTGCGTTGGGTCGAGACCGGCGGCAACGCGCCGACCGTCGTCCTGGTGGCCGGTGCCGGCGAGGTCGCCCTCGACTGGGCCGTCCTGCTGCCGCGGCTCGCCGGCCGGTACCGCGTCGTCGCCTACGACCGGGCCGGGCTGGGTGCCAGCGACCGCGTCCGGCCGCTGACCGTGCGGTCCCAAGTGGACGATCTCGTCGCGTTGCTGGACGACGTCGGTCCCGCCGTGCTCGTCGGTCATAGCTGGGGCGGGCTTTTGGCCGAACTGGCCGCCTGCGCCCGGCCCCAGAGCGTCGTGGGTCTGGTCCTCGTCGAACCCTTCCACGAGGACACGACGACCGCCGTGCCGTGGAGGCTGCGGGCCGCGTCCACCGCCATGCTCAACGGGATCGTGGCGCTGAAAGCCGTCGGTCTGTTTCCGCGGATCGCCGCCGGCATGGGGCGTGCGCTGGCCGAACGTTGCACGGCGGATCCGCGTACCCGGGCGCTGATCACCGCCGCCTACCTCGCCTCGTACTCCTCCATCGGCAACGTCGCGACCATCCGTGCGGAGAACCGGCTGGCCGACGTGCACACCGACCAGACCCGGGCGGCTCGCGCGTGGTCGCCTCGGCCCGACGTACCGATGCGGATCCTGACCGCAACCCGCGGCAAGCCGCCCGCCCTGCGACAGCGATCGCACGACCTGGCCGACGCGACCGCCGCGGGGTTTCCCCGCGGCGAGCGTCGCGTCGTGGCCGACACCGGCCACTACATCCACAAGGACCAGCCGGCGGCTGTCGCCGAAGCTATCGCGGACGTCGTCACCCCGTGAAGGGTGCCGGGCCGAAGCGTCCCCAGGCGAGGAAGACCGCCAGCGCCAGGTAGACGAGGTCCGCCGCGATCGTCGTACGCTCGCCCCGGCGCAGCCGCATCACGACCGCGCCCGTGAACAGCAGCGCGACACACACCGCGGTCACCGGCACGAGGACCGGCGCGATGTCCAGCAGGGCCGGCAGCACCAGGCCGGCCGCGGCGAAGATCTCGAGGGTGCCGATCGCCCGCAAAGCGCCCGGGCTGAAGTCCAGCACCCATTCGGCGGCCGCGCCCGCTCGGGCGATCCGCTCCCTGGGCACGAACATCTTGGACGTGCTCACCAACAGCACCGCGGCCAACAACCCGGCGACGATCCACAGCGCGACGTTCATGACATCTCCTGTCCGATAGTGGCTACGAACGGAAGACGAGACGGCCGCGTACGCCATGAACGGTCGTAACCGGGGTCACAGGCGCTCTAGAGTGCCGGGCATGGCATGGAAGATGGTCGACGGTGTGGTGACGGCGTGGTTCGACGCGCCCTCGCTGATCGCGGGGGCCGCGCTGGCCGCGCGCGTCGCGGAGCTGTCGGCCGGGACCGTGGTCGACCTGCGTGCGACGGGCGTGCGGGTACGCCTCGACGCACCCGCCCACGCCGAGGCGGTGTCGGCGGCCGCGCGCGATCTCGGCCTGACCGCGAACCCGGCCGTGCCACAGCAGGTGAGCGTCGTCATCGAAGCCGCGAATCCGGCCGAGGTCCGCGGGTTCTGGCAGCGGGTGCTCGACTACATGCCGGATGCCGACGGCGGCCTGACCGATCCGCTGGGCCGCGACCCCACGCTCCGGATCCGCCGGTCGACCGAGCCCCGGCCCTTGCGCAACCGCATCCACCTGGACGTGGTGCGCCCGGAAGCCGCGGCCACGCAGGCGAGCCCCGGCGAGGCATCGGGCCCGTACGGGGTCCGGCACAGCGACCCCGACGGCAACGAGGTCGACCTGGTGCCGGGCGCGCCACTCGGCGAAAGCTCGAGGACAGCCGACTGGCAGTCGGTCTTCAGCGCGATGGCGTGCTACCGCGTCGCCACGCGGACGCAGCAACGTGACCTGGCCACCGCGGCCGCGGCACTGGCCGACGACAGGCGCTTCCCGCTGCTGATCGACCTGCGCCCCGGACTCGTCATCCTCGACAGCGGCAAGGACCAGTGGGAGGACGACGCCCACGGCCTCGATGTCGACTTCACCGACCTCGCGGGAGACATCCAGACCGCCGCCCGCGACCTGGGGGCGACCGCCGACCCGGGCCTGCCACGCTTCGCCCAGCTCTTCCTCGACGCCGCCGACGTCGCGGCGGTGCGGGCGTTCTGGGTAGCCGCCCTCGGATACACCCACGACCGGCGCGCGGGAGTCAGCGACATCCACGACCCATGCCGCCTGAACCCGGTGCTGGTGTTCCAGGAGCTGGACGCGTCGGAAACGGAGCGCCGCCGCCAGCGCAACCGCGTCCACGTGGAGCTCGCGATGCCACCCGACACCGCGACGACCCGCCTCGCCACGACCCTCGCGGCCGGCGGCCGCCTCCTCGACGAGCAGGGCGACCGCCGGCGGATCGCCGACCCCGAAGGCAACGAACTCGTGCTCGTCAGCGGCGCCTGAACACCGGGTGAGCACGATGCCCGTCACGCCGTGCGCCGGGTCCGCGTACGTGGACGTGCCGCTGCCGCCGTCCCAGCCGAACTGGCCCATCGGCGCGTAGTCGCCGCGGTACGTGCGCACCGCCGTCCCGAAGCCCCAACCCCCGTGCTGTCCCTGACCGAACGACAGGTGGACGTTGTTGACGGCCATCGCGTGCCGGGCCGCCTGCTGCTCCGCCGTCAGCCGGTTCGTGGTCATCAGCTCCACCGCCGCCCGCGACAGGATCCGTTACCACCGCTCCCCGGGCTGGTACATCAGCGGCAGCGTGTCCATGCCGAGGCCGAACGTCGACGTCAGCACGTCGCGCACCATGATCGGTCGCCGCCGCGGCACCGTCTCGTCGAGCGGGCCGTCCAGGCGCTTCAGGACCTGCCGGTTCGCGAGTTCCGGCAGCCACGGCTCGACCAGGTCGTCCAGCCGCAGCCGGCACTCGTCGAGCAGGACCATCGCCGCCGCGACCGAGACCGGTTTCGACGTCGACGCCATCCGGAAGTTCGTGTCCCGGCGCATCTATGCCCCGCCGTCGTGGCGCATCGTCCCGATCGCCTCGACGTGCGTCTCGTCGTCCCGGCTGACCAGGGCCACCACCGGCTGACGCCGTCCTGACACCGCGCGGTCAGGCGCCGTAGGGCCGGTAGAAGAACAGCGCCCAGACCAGCGGCGCGGCGGCGACGGGGGCCAGGGCGAGGGCGAGGATCCGGAACCAGACCGGGAATCGGGTACGCGTCGCGAGCAACGCCGCCAGCAGGACGTAGCCGCACGACAGCACCGCGCTCGGCAGCACGGCCACCGGCTCGGCACCGCAGTCCGACGCGTCCTCGGCCCACGGCTGCCGGCACGGTGTCGACGGCGCCATCGACAGCAGCAGGCCGACGGCCGACAGGCAGCCGATCGGCAGCAGTGGCAGGGCCAGCAGCGCCAGAGCGACGTTCACCCCGACCCGCGGCCGCCCACCCGGCGTCGTCATCACCGATCAGCGCCGGGTGGCCAGGACCAGGGTCGTGTCGATCGTCAACGGAACCTCGTCGGCGAAGACGCCGGCGAGGTCGGCCAGCACCGCGTCCCGCAGGAGCCCCGGCAGCATCCGGAACTGCGACCGGGTCTGCGCCAGGCCCAGGTAGTCGGCCTTCCACACCGTGCGGTCGCTGCGGTAATGCTGGCTCGCCAGGCTGCCGAACGCCGCCACCTCGGCGAGTTCGGAGCCCGGCCAGCGGTGCCGGACGTCGCCGGGGCCGAGTGGGTCGTCGTGCACGGTCACGGCCGGCGCGTGCGACGCGTACACGTCGAGCATGGCCTGTCGCATCGATGGGTCGGCGACGCGTTCGTTGTGCCAGAACAGCGCCGGCGTCCCGCCCGCCGCCATCGCGGCGTCCGGTTCCACCGCCACGACGGGCACGCCACGCTCGGCGAACGCCACCGTCGCCCGGCCGGTGCCCGCGCCCACCTCGAGCGCGGGCCCGGCCAGATGGCTGTAGCCCAGGACGTCGTCGACCAGCGCGGCCGGAAACGGCAGCCGGACCCGGTCGTAGTCCTCCGCGACCTCACCGAAGACCCTGCCCGCGGGACGCTTCTCCACGGGCGCAGCTTACGGCCGCGCGGTTCCTAGTAGGTGACGCCGCCGGCCGGCGACTGGCCGCCGGACGTGATCGCGTCGCCGTTCGGGTTGACGAGCCACCACAGCGCGCCGAAGGCGTTGACGCCCTGGCCGTTGGTCTGGCCCGGCGACGTGTCGGCGACGAAGTAGTACAACGGGTGGTTGTTGTAGGTCGCCTGCTTCGTGTTGTCCTGCCGGTTCGACGTCGCGAGCTTGCCCGCGTCGACGCCGTTGCCGGCCACGACCGCGCCCTGCGTCACCAGCGGCGGCCACTGGGCCGCGCAGGCGCCGTTGCACGTCGACGTGTTGCCGGTGTCGGCCACGAACAGGTACAGCGACCGGCCCTGGCCGTCGGTCAGGTAGGCGCCGTTGGGCCCGTTGCGGGTCTGCACGGTGACGCTGGCCGGCGGTGCGTTCTTCGCGTCGTTGACGTCGGCCGCCGTGGTCGCCGCCGTCGCGCCCGCGACCACGAGGGCCGCACCCGCCACGCCGACCCCGATTTTCGCCCAGAACCCTTTCGAACGCCCAGACATGGCGCTGTTCCTTCCCCCCGATGAAACAGTTACCAAAGGCCGACGCTACGCCGGGGGTGCGGGGGAGCGGTCAGTCTTCCAGGCAGGTGACCGGGATTTGGTGGGCCGCGTTGTTGACGAAACCACCGCGGTTCCAGGGGGCGTCCACGGGCTGGACCTCGCCGTCCGTGGTGGTCGCGCGGGCGGTGACGAGGTGCTCGCCGGGGGTGGCGAGCCAGGAGTGGCTCCAGCGCCGCCAGGCCCAACGGTGACCGCCGTCGTCCGCCAGCGTCGCCGCGGCCCACGTGGCGCCGCCGTCGACGCTGACCTCGACCCGGGCGACGGGCGCGCGACCCGACCAGGCGCGGCCTTCCAGCAGGACCGGGCCGGGCCGGACGACCCGGCCGCGGGTCATGAAGTCCGGGAAACCGGGCGGGATCACCAGCGCGCGCGGCGCGATCCGGGTGATCGGCACACCGGCCTCGTCGGACGACTGGCGCACCACGTACGCCTTCTGCTGGAAGCCCGTGAACTCGTGGTCGAGCACCTCGACCCGGCGCAGCCACTTGACGTTGGTCATCCCGTACCAGCCGGGCACCAGCAGCCGCAGCGGGAAGCCGTGCTGCGGGGCGAGCGGTGCGCCGTTCATCTCGTACGCGAGCAGCACCTCGGGGTCGAGGGCCTCGGCCAGGGTGAGCTTGCGCTGGTAGTCCTGCTCGACCCCGCGCTCCACACCGTGGTCGGCGCCGGTGAAGACCACGTCGACGGCGTCGGGCCGGACGCCCGCGGCCAGCAGCACGTCACGCAGCGGGACGCCGGTCCACTCGGCGGTGCCGACCGCCTCGACCAGCCACGGCTGGCTCACGGGGCGCGGCTCGAGGCGGGCCCGGCCGTTGCCAGCGCACTCCATGGTCGAGCGGACGGTCGTCGCCGGCATCGCCTTCAAGGCCGCCAGGTCGATCGTCAGCGGGCGGTCGACGAGCCCGTCGATGCGCAGCGACCACGCGTCCGCGTCGACGAACGGGATGTCGTAGTGGATCAGCAGGTAGTGCAGCCCCGGCGGCGTCAGGTCGTAGCGCATCGCCTCGAGCGGCATGCCGTGGTTGCGCGCGGCCAGGCCGAGCTCCGGCTGGCTGACGCCCTCACCGGCGTCGGCCACCCGGCTGGGGGTGCTGATCTCGTCGAGTCTCACGGGCTGACTGTACCGGCCGTCCCACGTACGCATTGACATCGATCTGTAAAGGGTGTTTCCTATTATCCACCCCTGTCGGCGAGGGCGGTGACAAATCCACCCACTGAGGAAGGATCCGCATGTCCCGAGCACGGATCGCCGGCAGCCTCGCGCTGGGCCTGGTGGTGGCGGCACTGGTCGTCGCCGAACCCGCGCGAGCGGCGAACGAACCCGTCAACGTCTGGCTGACCACGACCTCCGACGGCGGCGGCCGCACCGTCACCCGCGGCCTGCAGCAGCAGGGCGCGATCGCGTTCGCGGCCAGCAGCCCCGGCGCCACCCACACGATCACCGTCAACGAGAACACCCGCTACCAGACGTTCGAGGGCGCCGGCGCGTCGATCACCGACACCACGGCGTACCTCCTGCGGGGTGGTCCGGTCAGCGCGGCCACCCGCGACAGCGTGATGCGCGCGCTGTTCTCGCCGACCGACGGCATCGGCCTCTCGTTCGTGCGCAACCCGATCGGGGCGTCGGACCTCTCCCGGCCCGGCAACGTCTCGCTCGACGACACGTGCTGCAACCTCAACGACTTCCATGCCAACGGGTACGACACGAACGTGCGGCTGCTGACGCAGCAGGCCCGCCAGCTCAATCCGGCCCTGCGCGTCAAGGGCGTCCCGTGGAGCGCGCCCGGCTGGATGAAGGACAACGGCCGGATGGACCAGATGGGCTGGCTGCAGTCGCAGTACTACCCGATGTACGCCCAGTACTTCGTGCGGTACGTGCAGATGTACCAGACGGCCGGCATCCCGGTGAACTACGTGTCCGTGCAGAACGAGCCCAACTGCTGCCAGGCCGGCAACCCGACGGCGATGAACTACCCGGGGATGAGTTGGAACTCGTCCGGGCTGCTGGAGTTCACCAAGAACCACCTGTTCCCGGCGTTCCGGGCCGCGGGCATCACGACCAAGGTGATGGTGCACGACTGGAACTACGGCGACTGGGGCCAGATCGGGGCCGGCATCGTCGCGGACGCCGCGCTGCGCAACGACCCGCTGTTCGCCGGTGTCGCCTGGCACGGTTATGCCGGCAGCCCGTCGGTCGGCTCGCAGGTGAAGAGCCAGTATCCCGCGGTGCGGCAGTTCTCGACGGAGCACTCCGGCGGCACGTGGATCGGCAACCAGCACAACGAGGACATGGCCGACATCGTCAACTACACCCGCAACTGGAGCGAGTCGGTCGTCAAGTGGAGCCTCGCGCTCAACCAGTCGATGGGTCCGCACAACGGTGGCTGCGGCACCTGCACCGGGCTGATCACCGTGCAGGAGGGCGGTTCCCGGGCCGGGCAGGTCGACTACACCATCGAGTACTACACGACCGGGCACCTGACCAAGTTCGTCCGGCCGGGGGCACAGCGGATCGACTCGACGGCCAACGGCACGGTGCAGAACGTGGCGTGGCGCAACAGTGACGGGTCCAAGGCCCTGATCGCCCATAATGGGGGGACAGGCAGCCAGTCCGTGCGCGTCGTCTGGGGTGGACAGTCGTTCACCTACACGCTGCCGGCCCGGACCACCGCGACGTTCACGTGGTCGGGCACGCAGGGTGGTGGCGGCGGTCCGACCGATCCGCCGCCCACCGGGCGGACCGGTCCGATCACCGGGCTCGGGGGCAAGTGCCTCGACGTCGCCGGAGCCAACCCCGCCGACGGTACGGCGGTGCAGGTCTACGACTGCAACGGCACCGCGGCGCAGCAGTGGACGATCGGCACCGACGGCACGGTGCGGGCGTTGGGCAAGTGCCTCGACGTGCGGGACCAGTCGACGGCCAACGGCGCCAGGGTCCAGATCTGGACGTGTACGGGCGGCGCGAACCAACGCTGGACGGCGACCGCGGCCCGTGACCTGGTCAGCGCGAGCGCGAGCAAATGCCTCGACGTGACGGGCAACAGCTCGGCCAACGGCACGCCGGCGCAGATCTGGACGTGCACGGGGGCGGCCAACCAGAAGTGGAACGTGCCGGCCTAACATCGATGAACGTTGACTGATCGGACCTCTCGGGTTTACCGTGGGGTCCGATCGCTCAACAAATCCGACAATGTGGCCATTCGGCGGTGGCCCTTGAGGGGAGAAAGACCCGATGGGTATCACACGCCGAACCGTGCTCGCGGGCGCCTCTGCTTCGGCTGCCGCGCTTGCCGTCACCCCGTCCGCCGCTGCCGCCGCTCCCAGTCCGCCCGGCGACGTGGTCGGGAAGATCTCGGTGGGTTACCAGGGTTGGTTCGCCTGCCCGGGTGACGGTGCCCCGATCGGTGGGTGGTGGCACTGGTCGCGGGATCGGTTCCAGCCGCCGTCGCCGTCGAACACGACGATCGTGTCCTGGCCCGACATGCGTGAGTACACGCGGGGGTACACGACCGCGTACCCGAATCTCGGCAATGGGCAGCCCGCGCAGCTGTTCTCGTCCTATGACGACCAGACCGTCGACACGCACTTCCGGTGGATGCAGCAGCACGGGTGCGACACGGCGGCGCTGCAGCGGTTCAACCCGGTCTCGGGGGAGGGGCCGACGCGGGACGCGATGACGCAGAAGGTGCGGCTGGCGGCCGAGCGCTACGGGCGCAAGTTCTACATCATGTACGACGTTACGAGCTGGACGAACATGCAGTCGGAGATCAAGTCCGACTGGACGTCGAAGATGTCGGCGCACGTGTCGTCGCCGGCTTATGCCCGGCAGAACGGCAGGCCGGTCGTGTGCATCTGGGGCTTCGGGTTCAACGACCCCGGGCGGCCGTTCGCGCCGGCGCCCTGCCTCGACGTGGTCAACTGGTTCAAGGCGCAGGGCTGTTACGTGATCGGCGGCGTGCCGACGTACTGGCGGCAGGGCATCAACGACTCGCGGCCGGGCTTCTCGGCGGTCTATCACGCGTTCAACATGATCTCGCCGTGGATGGTCGGGCGTACCGGTGATCTGGCGGGGTTGGACTCGTTCTATGCGAACGTGAACGTGCCGGACAAGGCCGACTGTGATGCGAGCGGGATCGACTACCAGCCGTGCGTGATGCCGGGTGACCTGTCGTCCGGGCATCGGCGGCACGGTGACTTCTACTGGCGGCACCTCTACAACATGATCCGGCTTGGGTCCGCGGGGCTGTATGTGTCGATGTTCGACGAGTACAACGAGGGCAACCAGATCGCGAAGACGTCGGAGAGCGCGGCCACGACGCCGCCGGGGATCCGGGCGCTGGACGAGGACGGCACGTTCTGCTCGTCGGACTACTACCTGCGGATCACCGCCGACGGCGGCCGGATGCTCAAGGGACAGCTCGCGCTGACCGCGACGCGGCCGACGCAGCCGGTGGTGGGTGGTCAGCCGCCGCTGCCGGGTGGAGCGTCGGGGCTGCGGTCGCGGGCCAACAACCTGTGGGTGCAGGCGTCCGACGCGGGCAACGGTCCGCTGGTCGCCCGGGGGACGGCGCTGGGCGCGTGGGAGGGGTTCGACGTCGTCCCGGTGGCCGGCGGCAACGTGGCGTTGCGGGCGCGGGTCAACGGTCGCTACGTCTGCGCGGAGAACGCGGGTGCGGCGGCGCTGGTCGCCAACCGCACGGCGGTCGGGGGTTGGGAGACCTTCCGCCTGGTCCGCAACGGGAACGGCACGGTCAGCCTGCAGGCGACGGTCAACGGGCGGTACGTCTGCGCGGAGAACGCCGGCGCGGGACCCCTGATCGCCAACCGCGCGTCGATCGGCCCGTGGGAGCAGTTCGACCTGTCGACCGTGTGACGCACTTCCTGGCCAGCGGCCGCGGCGCCTGGTAGAACGACGTCTACCCGACCCGCGGCCGCTGGGAGCACAGCATGCAGTTCGACCTGGACCTCGACGAGCTCGCCGCCTACCGCTACGACGAGCCGGAGCCGGACGACTTCGACGCGTTCTGGTCGCGCACGCTGGAGGAGGCCGGCCGGATCCCGGTGGCGGCGCAGTTCGCGCCCTACGACTCGCTGCTGCGCACGGTCGAGGCGTTCGACGTGACCTTCGCGGGCTACGGCGGCGACCCGATCAAGGGCTGGCTCATCCTGCCCGCGGACCGCTCCGGCCCGTCGCCGACGATCGTCGAATACATCGGGTACGGCGGCGGCCGCGGCGAGCCGCTGGAGTGGCTGG
>NZ_BONE01000064.1 GCF_016862555.1 Asanoa siamensis
GCGCCGCCGGCCAGGGTGCCGAGGCCGAGGCCCACGGAGGCGGCCGCCTCGCCGCGGGCCAGGCCACGGGTCAACGGCGCGTCGGGGCCGTCGGCCGCGTGCATCGTGTCGACGAACCACGCCTGGTCGGGGCCGCTGGACAGGGCCCGGGCCGCGCCGCGCAGCACGGCCGACGCGACGAACAGCCAGAAGCCGTCGGCGACCGCGAGCAGCGCCAGCCCGGCGAAGCTGGCCGCGGCCGAGGCCGCCAGCACCACCCGTCGCCCGATCACGTCGGCCAGGCCGCCGGTCGGCAGCTCCAGGGCCGCGGTGGTCAGCGAGAAGACCAGCACGACGGTGCCGATCTCCGGGAGGCTCAGCCCTCGGTCGAGCATCAGCAGGACCTTGGTGGCCAGGTAGAGCCCGGTCGGCAGCCAGAACAGGAAGACGAGCAGCGTGTAGCGGCGTTCGGCGCCGCGGCCCGTCATCACGACTCGTCCGCGACGTCGGCCCAGCCGGGCTCGTCGATGCGCGGGAAGCCGCCGTAGTGCAGCAGCACCGGGCGCGCGGCGGGGTTGTCGGCGTCGGCGGCGACCAGCTCGTCGATCAGCGCCGTGAACCGCCGCTCCAGCTCGCGCAGCGAGTCGGCCGACAGCACCGCCCGCAGGTCGCTCATGCCGGACACCGCCACCCATTCGGGCGGCAGGTCGGCCACGGCCGCCTCGTGGGCGGCGACGGCCCGTTCGAGCGCCGCGAGCTGGTGCCGGCGCATGACCGACAGCACGGCCCGGCCCTCGGCCGTCGTGGAGAGCGCCGCCTCGTCCCAGGAGGTCGTCGCCTCGGTGGCCTGCCAACGCCGCTCCCGCCCGTCGCGCTGCTCCGCCTCCTCGACGAAGCCGTGCCGGGCGAGCTTGCGCAGGTGATAGCTGGTCGTGCCCGTGTCGGTGTCGAACCGGCGGGCCAGCTCGGTCGCGGTGGCCGGCCCGTCGGCCCGCAGCGCGCCCAGCATCCGCACCCGCAACGGGTGCGTGACCGCCTTCAGCTCATCGACCTCGGTGATGATGCGATCCGCCATACGACGGACCGTACCAACTCCAGAGAGAATTTTGCAAAATAAATTCTGCCAACGGTCAGCCGATCCAGACCGCCTTGGCGTTGCAGAACTCCCGGATCCCCAGCGACGACAGCTCGCGGCCGTAGCCGGAGTCGCCGACACCACCGAACGGCAGTGCCGGGTACGACGTGGTCATCCCGTTGACGAACACCTGCCCGGCGTCCAGCCCGTTGACGAACCGCTCCCGCTCCCCCGGGTCGTTGGTCCACACATTGCTGCCGAGCCCGAACTCGGTCGCGTTGGCCAGCTCCAGCGCCTCGTCCACCGAGGAGGCCCGGTAGAGGCCGGCCACGGGCCCGAACACCTCCTCGCCGAACATCCGCATGTCGCGGGTGATGTCGGTGACCACGGTCGGCGGGTAGAACCAGCCCGGCCCGTCGGGCACCCGACCACCGGTCAGCACGGTCGCGCCGCGGGCGACGGCGTCGTCGACCTGCGCCGCCACGTCGTCGCGGACCTGCTCGGTGGCCAGCGGCCCGACGTCGGTGGCGTGGTCGAGCGGATCACCCACGACCAGCGCCGCCATCCTGTCGGTGAACGCGCGCGCGAACGTCTCGTAGACCTCGCCGTGCACGATGAACCGCTTCGCCGCGATGCACGACTGGCCGCTGTTCTGGCAGCGGGCCTTCACCGCGGTCGCCACGGCCGCGTCGAGGTCGGCGGACGGCAGCACCACGAACGGATCGCTGCCCCCGAGTTCCAGCACCGTCTTCTTCAGCGCCCGCCCCGCCGCCGCGGCCACGGCGCGCCCGGCCGGTGTGCTCCCGGTCAGCGTCGCCGCGCGTACCCGAGGATCCAGCAGGATGTTCTCGATGGCGTCCGACCCGACCAGCAGGGCTTGGAACGCGCCCGGCGGGAACCCCGACCGCTCGAACAGCTCGTCGAGGTAGAGCGCGGTCTGCGGCACGTTGGACGCGTGCTTGAGCAGCCCCGGGTTGCCGACCATCAGGTTCGGCGCGGCGAACCGCATGACCTGCCAGAGCGGGAAGTTCCACGGCATGACCGCCAGGACCGGGCCGAGGGGCTCGAACCGGGTGTACGCGCGGCTCGCGCCCACGGCGTGCGCGTCGGCGGGCTGGTCGGCGAGGAACTCCTCCGCGTGCGTGGCGAAGTAGCGGCACGCCGCGGCGCACTTGGTGACCTCCGCCTTCGCCTCGCCGATGGGTTTGCCCATCTCCATCGTGACCAGCCGCGCGACCTCGACCACCTCGCCCTCCAGCAGCAGCGCGGCCTCCCGCAGCCAGGCGGCCCGCTCGTCGAAGCTGGTCGCCCGCAGCGTCACCGCGGCCGCCGCGGCGTCGGCCAGGATCCTCTCGATCTGCTTCTCGCCCATCGGGTCGAAGCTCTTGAGCATCTCGCCGGTCGCGGGGTTGGTGGTGGCGATGGCCATGGCAGCTCCAGGTCATTCGAAGAGCGAGTGGTGCACGCCCGGTTCGGCCCGGTGCCGGGCCCGGCGGCGGCGCTGGATGACCACGATGTCGACGGCGGCCGTCAGCACGACCAGACCGCAGATCACCGCGAGGGGCAGCAGGTCGGCCGCGGCGGCGAGCCAGGTCAGCACGGCGAAGACGACGAGGCCGAACGTGGCCAGGACGAGGCGGAGGTTCAGAGCGGAGTACGGATGTCCGACAGTGCCCCGCGCCCTGCGCGGCTGGCCGCCGGCCTGGGGACGGTTTCCGGTCATACGGGACGACTACCCCGCCCCCGACCCGGCTAACCGGGCGGCGCGAAGCGGAAGACGTTGCCGCCAAGATCGTCGCTGACCAGCAGCGACCCGTCGGCCAGCCGGGCGATGTCCACCGGCCGCGCCCACGGCCCGCTCTCGCCGAGGAAGCCGGTGGCCAGGTCGTGCTGGTCACCCGGGCGGCCGTCGACCCACGGGAAGTTGATCACCTTGTAGCCGGTGGGCTGGCTCCGGTTCCACGAGCCGTGCAGGGCGATCACCGCGCCCAGGTCGGGCACGAACGTCAGGCCGAGCGGCGCCGAGTGGGCCTGGATGCCGACGTCGACCGGGGTGGCCTGCTCGCAGTCGGCCGCCGCGCCCTCCCGGTTGAGCTCGTAGTCGCGCTGGTAGGGCATGTTGCGCAGCCCGCCCGCCGGGTCGGGGTTGCAGAACGGCCAACCGTAGAAGCCGCCCTGCTCGATCCTGATGAACTCCTCGGGCGGGTTGTTGTCGACGTACGCGGTGTCCTTCTCCCCGGTCTTCGGGTCGAGGATGTTGTCGCGGTTGTTGACCACGACCCAGAGGTCCTGCGTGCCGGGCGCGATCGCCAGCCCCTCGGCGTTGCGGATGCCCCGCGCGACCAGCGCCTTCCCGGCGTTGCGGCCGCTCGCGTCCCAGCGGTAGATCGCGCCGCGGATCGGGTCGGCCCGGGTGTCCGAGGCGCAGGCGTTGCAGGTCGAGGCGATCGAGACGTAGAGGGTCTCGCCGTCGACGGCGATGTTCTTGAGCACGTGGCCGTAGTTGCCGCCCAGTTCCGGCAGGCTGTCGTCGGGCAGGCCGTCGACCACCACCTCACCCGGGCCGGCGGTGGCGGCGCCGGCGACGTACGGGAAGCGGACCACCTCGTCGACCGCGGCGACGTAGAGCCACTGCCGCCCGCCGACCGTGGCGAGCACCAGGTCGTGCGGGCGGTCGAGGCCGTCGACGAACGCGGCCGGCGCGCCACCGCCGGGCGGGATCCGGTCGACCTGGCCCGCGCTCGGCCGCGACACCAGCACGGCGCCGTCGGGCAGGGCGAGCAGGAAGCGGGCCTTGGGCACCCGTGCGTAGACGGACGCCCGCCAGCCGGCGGGCAGGTTGACCGTGCGGTCCGTTCCCTCGATCGGCACCGGCGACAGGCCGGCGCCGGGCGAGACGCTGCCCGTGGGCGCGACCTCCGGCGGCGCTTCGGGCTCGCCGCAGCCCGCCACGAGGACGGCGAGAGTTACCAGCAGGGCGATGGGACCGGCCGGGCGCATGGCTGCAACCTACCCGGCCGGACCCAGACACGGGTCGATGCCCGCGTGCTGGCCCCGCCGGCCGCGGGGTCAGTGCCCGTAACGGCCGTGTCCGTACCAGTCGCGCCGCCCCCGCCAGTCGCCACGACCCTGTGCGTCGCCCTGGGCGTACCAGTCGCCGCGGGCGGTGCGGGCGTAGTAGACGCGCCTGCTCCTGCTGGCCCAGTGCAGGAAGAAGAGCAGCACGATCAACGGGAAGACGGGGAAGAACAGCGCGCCGTTGGCGATCCACAGCAGGCCGAAGAGCACCCCGATCGCCGCCAGGACGCCGACCCGGCGGCGCAGGAACAGGTTCATCTCGGCCTTCGCCCGGTCCTGGGCCTCGGGCGTACGCGCGAGCGCCGCGCGGCCACCGTCGGGCAGGTCCGCGGTCAGCGGGCCGAGCTCGTCCCGGTACGTCGCCGAGTAGGCCGCGGCCAGTCGCTGCTCGCCCTCGTCGAGGTTGAGCCGGCCCTCGGTCATGGCGGCACGCAGGATGGTCGCGATCTGTTCGCGTTCGGCGTCCGAGGCTCGAAGCCGCGGGCTTTGAGGCGTGGTCATGGCTCCCTCCGCTTCATGTCGACCTCTTACAAGACTGCTCCTTTCCGCGACCGATTGCCTGCGGCGTGTGACGGCTATCCCTCTACTCCAACGGGAGTAGCCGGGTGGGGCGGATGTGGCGTTCCTACTCCCCCCGCGGTACGCGCAGCCCGGCTTCCGGCGGATGTCCGCGCGCCGCCGCGTGCCCTAGCGTCAGCTCATGCGAGGGCGGGACCGCGAACGGCGGCGGCGGTACGGCCGGCACGGCGCCGGGCTCGCCACGCTGCTCTCCCTGGTGCAGGTGATCGGCGCCGAAGCCGACGGCGACCTGCCCTACGAGCGGGCGGCCCCGCTGCTCGCGGCGTCGGTCGCGCTGGTCTGGCGGCGCCGGGCACCCCTGCCGGTGCTGTCGGTCGCGCTCGCCGGCACGCTCGGGTACGCGCTGTCCGGCCACCCCGACGGCCCGTTCTTCCTGGCCGCGACGGCCGCCTACTTCTCCGCGGTGCTGCAGGGCCGGCGCTGGCCGGCGCTGGTGCTGTCGGCGACCGCCGTGACGGCGTACCTCTGTTGTGGCTGGTGGTTCCCGAGTGCCCTCGGCGTGCCGGCGGCCGCGGTCATCGGGGCGCGGGACGCCGTGGTGGCCGGTGCCTGGCTCGTCGCCGTGCTGGCCGCGGGCGAGATCGCGCGGGGGCACCGGGAGCGGATCGCGGTGCTCAACTCGATGCGGGCCGAGCGGGAGCGCACGCAGGAGGAGCAGGAGCGACGGCAGGCGAGCGAGGAGCGGCTGCGGATCGCCCGCGAGCTGCACGACGTGCTCGGGCACCACCTGTCGCTGATCAACGTGCAGGCCGGCGTCGGGCTGCACCTCATCGACCAGCGGCCCGAGCAGGCCCGGGAGGCGCTCACGGTGATCAAGTCGGCGAGCGCGGAGGCGCTGCGCGAGGTGCGCTCGGTGCTGAACGCGCTGCGGCCGGTCGAGGAGGCGGCGCCGCGGACGCCGGCGCCGGGGCTGGAGAGGCTGGACGAGTTGACGTCGGGCGCGGGCTTCCCGGTGGCGGCCACGGTGACCGGGGTGCCGCGCCCGTTGCCGGCCGAGGTCGACCGGGCGGCGTTCCGGATCGTCCAGGAGGCGCTGACCAACGTGCGGCGGCACGCGGGCCCGGCGGTGTCGGCGACGGTGTCGGTGGCCTACGCCGCGGGGCGGGTGGTGGTGGAGGTCACGGACGACGGCACGGGCGGGGCGGTCGCGGAGCCGAGCGGCGCGGTGGGCGGCGAGGCGGGTGGTGCGGGCAACGGGATCGCCGGGATGCGGGCGCGGGCGACGGCGTTGGGCGGCACGCTCGCCGCCGGCCCGGTCGAGGGCGGTCCCGGCTGGCGGGTCGCGGCCGTCCTGCCCGACGCGGGAGGATCCGACCGATGATCAGCGTGCTGCTCGCCGACGACCAGGCTCTCGTCCGGGCGGGCTTCCGCGCCCTGCTCGACGCGGAGGACGACATAGCCGTCGTGGCCGAGGCCGGCGACGGTCTCGCCGCCGTCGCGGCGACCGCCGCCAACCGGCCCGACGTGGTGCTGATGGACATCCGGATGCCGGGCGTCGACGGGCTGGAGGCGACCCGGCGGATCACCACCGACCCGGCGCTGACGGCGACCCGGATCGTCATCCTGACGACGTTCGAGCTGGACGAGTACCTGTTCGAGGCGCTGCGGGTCGGCGCGTCCGGCTTCCTGGTCAAGGACACGGAGCCGGTCGAGCTGATCCGGGGCGTGCGCGCCGTGGCGGCCGGCGACGCGCTGCTCTCCCCCGGCGTCACCCGTCGGCTGATCGCCGAGTTCGCGTCCCGGGACCGCCGCGCGGTGCCGCCCCTGCCTCCGCCGGACCAGCTCACCGACCGCGAGCGCGAGGTCGTGGCGCTGGTCGGGGCCGGACTGTCCAACGACGAGATCGCGGCCCGCCTGGTGGTCAGCCCGGCCACGGCGAAGACGCACGTCAGCCGCGCGATGATCAAACTGGCCGCGCGGGACCGGGCCCAACTCGTCGTCTACGCGTACGAGGCGGGCCTGGTCCGTCCATCCTGGACCGACTAGGACGTCTCGCGAGGCCCGGGGATCTGCGGCGTCTGCCAGTAGGTGGCGCGCGGGCGGTACAGCTCCCGGGTGCGGTTGGCCAGGTCGGTGGTGGCCGACGAGTTGGCCCAGGTGCCGAGGATGATCGCGGCGCCCGGCACGATCTTCGCGAAGATGCGCTTGGCCGCCCGGATGCCGGCCATCTGGGCCAGCTTCACGCCGAGCTTGACCAGCACGCGGTGCATCGGGGTGCCGCTGCCGCGCAGCAGCGTGCCCGCCCGCTCGCGGCCGGCCGCGACACCGAGCGCCAGCCGGGCGGTCTCGGCGATCTTGTGCACCTTCTGCAGCACGAGCAGGTCGGTGGCGCGCTCCGGGTCGCGCGGGTCGACGCCGTACGCGGCCGCGATGTGCAGCACCATCCGCGCCTGGTTCCAGGCGAGCACCCCGACGTCGAGGACCGCGCCCGCGATGCCGGTCGCGCCGGAGACGGCGCCCGAGAGCCGGGCCAGGTTGACGAACTTCTTGGCCGCGATGTCGGCCAGCGCGTCCGGCGGGACGCCGGGCCGTTCCGCCCGAATCCGCATCAGCCACTCGTGGGCCTCGGGGCCGAGGCGGCGCACCGCCTCCAGCGCGAGGTGCTCGGGCGCGTACTGCGGGTCGGCCTTCATCTTGTCCCACAACCCGGCCGGTGGCGCGGTCGTGCCCTCGTCGAGCGAAGGTGCCGCCTCGGGGGGCGCGGGCTCCGATGGGGACTCGGGCATGGGGGGCGGGGTGTCGGCACCCGTGTCGGGGTGGGTCACGGCGTCCTCCGGGGGAAACGTGGGGGAAGCACTCTTTGTACCCCAACGGCGCCACCCGCACGCGTACGTTCGACCGGCAGGTCTGGCGCCTCGCCCGTTCCGTGGTTCACCCCGGGCGCTGGTTTGCGGTAGCGTCCCCGCCTGACTGACCGTGATCAAGAACCGTGAGGGTGCGCATGTCCACGGCCGGCGAGGAACCCGGTGAGCTGCGGATCGGTGGTTGGCTGCCACCGGCGGATCCGTCCGCGACAGCCGACGATGCCCCTGTCACCCAGGTGATCCCGGCCATCCGTGACCATGCCGACGCCGGTCTGCTGATCGCCGACGGCGGCGGCGAGCCCGTCACCGGCGGGCGCCGGCGGGGGCGCCGCACCGTGCTCGCCGTGGTCGCCTCGGTGACCACCGTCGCGGTGGCGGCCGGCGTACCCCTGCTGATGTCGGCCCTGGACCAGCCGGAACCGCCGGTCCAACTCGTGCTGCCCGCGCCGTCGGCGGCGACCGCCTCGGTCTGGCCCGACGCGTCACCCAGCGCGGTGCCGACGACTGGCCGGCCGACGAAGCCGCCGGCCAGCCGGGGCGCGGTCCGGGGTGCGGCGCGGGCCACGACGCCGCCGGCCGCGCCGCCGAAGTCGACCCGCAACGAGGTCACCAGCCGGCAGACGACGCAGGTGCTCGAGGCCGAGTCCGCCGATCTCGACGGCTGGGCCCGCACCCGCAGCGTCCCCTCCGCCTCCGGGGGCCGGGTCGTCACCGGGGTCGGCTACCGGCGGGGCGAGCTGACCTTCTCCGGGCTCACCGCGCCGCGGGCCGGCGAGTACGAGTTGGTGATCTCCTACACCTCCGACGGCGGCCGGCGGGCCTCGATCGAGGTCAACGGGCAGCGCGTCGGGAGCTTCGACTTCGCGTTCACGGGTGGGCGGGACACCGTGAAGACGATGACGGTCCGGCTGCCGTTGGCAGCCGGACCGAACACCGTCGAGTTCAGCAACTCGGATGGCTGGGGACCGGACTTCGACCGGATCGCCCTGACCACCAGCAGCTGAATTACTTCATCAGCGCGTCCGCGACCTGCGTGGCGCGGTACTCGTGCTGGGCGTAGGCGTCGGGGAACGCCGACACCTGCACCGCCTGGGCGGCGGCCGTCAGCGGCATGTTCTGCCAGTTCGGCACGTCCTTCAGGGCGTCCAGGAAGGCACCGGCCGAGTACGACGGGGTCATCAGGTCCTTGACGGCACCCCAGCCGGAGGTGGACCGCTGCTGGAACAGACCGACCGAGTCGTGGTCCGAGCCCTGGCCCTCGTGGTGGTAGTCGTACGACTCCGGCACCGCGGTGCTGGCCAGGTTGAGCAGCTGGCTCTCCTGCATCGAGGTCGCGATCGCGATGACCGCGCCGCGCTCGCCCATGCCGCGCTTCTCGGCGGCCTTGACGATCTGCAGGGCGTTGTTCATCTGGGTCTGGCTCAGGCCCATGACCGGCTTCGGCTGCACCGGCTTCACGACCTTGGGCTTGTCGGCCTTCTTCTCCGCCTTGTGCTCCGGCTTCTGCGCCTTGGCGCTGTGCTCGGCCTTCGGCCGCTCCACGGACGGAGTCGGCTTGTCGGCGCCCTTCGTACCGCCGACGTGCTGCTCGGCAGCCGAATGCCCGCCGCCCGAGACGGGCGGGGATGCCGGGAACTGACCGATCTCGGCCTTCTTGGCCGAGTCGACCGCCGCGATGGCGGCGTTGGTGGCCCGGGCGTTGTCCTCGTGGCCACCCTGGGTGGCGGCAGCGGTGCCGGCGGCGGCGGCGACGCCGACCGCGGCCAGGACGCCGCCCGCGATCGCGACCCGCGCCGGGCCACGCTCGTTCAGGACACCGCGCACCTTGCCGTACGCGGGCACCGAGGTCACGCGGTCGCGGCCGGCGGTCCACATGCCCGCGGCGCGCTCGGTGTAGGTGCTGCTCTTGATCGAGTCCGCCGTGCGGGCGAGCCGCTCCTGGAGGCGGCGGGCGCCGGTCGGCCGTTCGGTGGTGGGGGTTTCGGGTGAACGGTCCGCGGGGGTGGTGGCGGCGCCGTTCTCGTTCTTCTCGAGGGAGTGGTCGTCACGCATTGGACGAGGCTAGGCAGGCCGACCGCCGATTACCCAGTGTTATTTAGTGGGGGTTGCCACATTGCCCGAAAAATAATCGGTCAGTCGATATCTGGTGCTCACTGCCCGCACATAGCCACGCGTAGAGGGCAAGTCGGAAATTAGCCAAATACGCGACTTGCTCGGCACTTACGTCCGATTTTGACGGCCTCTACGGTGACTCTCGGTTGGGTTAGCTGGATGGCCCATCAGGCCGCCCCGGGGGCCCGCTCCGGCCGCCGCGCCGTCTCCAGATGGCTACTCTGCGTATAGAAATGACAGACGAAGCGTAGGCCAGCCCGGCCTTTCGTCAGCCCCGGGCGGAATGCAGGAAGATGGACGCGTGGTTTCCCATACCGGGAACCCACCACAACTCAGGGAGGTAGGACCGCGGTGCTCGATCCGCACACGCTCTACGAGCTGACCGGCGACCTGCCCGACATGGGCCAGCCGGTGCTGATCCAGACGCTGTCCGGCTTCGTCGACGCCGGCAACGCCACCCGGCTCGCCCGCGAACATCTCCTGGCCACGGCCGAAAGCCGCGTCGTCGCGACCTTCGACATCGACCAGTTGCTCGACTACCGCTCCCGGCGCCCCCCGATGGTCTTCATGGAGGACCACTGGGAGGAGTACGCCGATCCGGTGCTCGAGCTGCGCATGCTCCGCGACGACGCCGGCACTCCTTATCTGATGCTCGGCGGTCCCGAGCCCGACCTGCACTGGGAACGGTTCACCAAGGCCGTCATGGGGCTGATCGACCGTTTCGGGGTCGCCACGACCATCGGCCTCAACTCGATCCCGATGGCCGTGCCGCACACGCGGCCCGCGGGCGTCACCGCCCACGCCACCCGGCGCGACCTGATCAGCGGGTACGAGCCGTGGCTGCAGCGGGTGCAGGTGCCGGGCAGCGCCGGCCACCTGCTCGAGTTCCGGCTCGGCCAGGCCGGCCGCGACGCGATCGGCTTCGCCGCGCACGTGCCGCACTACGTCTCCCAGGCCGAATACCCCGCGGCGGCCGAGGTGCTGCTCTCCTCCGTCTCCCGCACCACGGGCCTCCTGCTCCCCACCGAGGGGCTGCGCACGGCGGCCGAGGCGGTCCGGGTCGACATCGACCGGCAGGTCGAGGAGACCAACGACGCGGCCGGGGTGGTCCAGGCGCTGGAGGAGCAGTACGACGCGTTCACCCGGGGCCGGGCCGGCAACAACCTGCTCGGCACGCAGACCGGCCCGCTGCCGACCGCGGACGAGCTCGGCGCCGAGCTGGAGCGCTTCCTCGCGTCCCAGTCGCGCCCCGACAACCCGGACACCTGATGCGACTCGCCACCTGGAACGTCAACTCGGTCAAGGCTCGCGAGCCCCGGCTGCTGGCCTGGCTCGAGGAGAAGCAGCCCGACGTCGTCTGCCTCCAGGAGGTGAAGTCGACGACCGAGCAGTTCCCGACCGAGCAGGTGGGTGAGCTGGGTTACACGGCGGCGACGCATGTCGACGGCCGGTGGAACGGGGTGGCGATCCTGTCCCGGGTCGGGCTCGACGACGTCGTCCGGGGCTTCGACGGGCAGCCCGGCTTCCCGGATCCCGAGACCCGGGCGGTCTCGGCGACCTGCGGCGGCGTCCGGGTGTGGTCCATCTACGTGCCGAACGGGCGCACGCCGGAGGACCCGCATTATCAATACAAGCTGACCTGGTTGGCGGCGCTGCGCGACGCGGTCGCCGCCGACCTGGCCGGCCACCCCGACCTGGCGGTCTGCGGCGACTACAACGTGGCGCCGACCGACGCGGACGTCTGGGATCCGGCGGTCTTCGTGGGGTCCACCCACGTCACGGCCCCGGAGCGGGCGGCGCTGGCCGCGCTGCTCGACACCGGGCTGCACGACGTGGTGCCCACGCCGATGAAGGGCCCGTTCCCCTTCACCTACTGGGACTACCGGGCCGGCATGTTCCACCAGAACAAGGGCATGCGGATCGACCTGGTGTACGCGACGCCGTCGGTCGCGTCCCGGGTGACCGCCGCCGTGGTGGACCGGGAGGCCCGCAAGGGCAAGGGCCCGTCCGACCACGCGCCGATCATCGTCGACTTCTAGGGCTCTTTCCTCGCCTCGACCAGGGAGGCGAAGACGATGATGTTGTCGACGTAGCCGATGCTGCCGCCCTTGAACTCGCCGCCGCAGGTGATCAGGCGCAGGGCGGGGCGGCTGAAGTCCGCGTAGATCCGGTCGATCGGCTGGTCGGCCTTCTTGAACTTCTCGACGGAGTTGACCTCGAAGACCGCCACCGAGTCGTCGCGCCGTTCGACCTCGATGCGCGCGCCCGGGCGTACCGTGGCCAGGCCGTGGAAGATCGACGGACCGTCCCGGGTGTCGGCGTGGCCGACCAGCACGGCCGGGCCATATTGCCCCGGCGTCGGGCTGTTCTCGTACCAGCCGGCCTGGTTGTGCCGTTCGAGCGCGGGCACCTCGATCGAGCCGTCGTCGGCCAGGCCCACGTCGTGCACCGGCGCGTCGATCTTCAGCGACGGGATCCGGATCTCGACGGGGTCGCTCGGCTCCATGACCGGGAAACGGCCGGGCGGCGCCACGTCGTCGGGCCCGAAGGCGCCCTTCTGCACCACACCGGCGAACGTGGCGACGGCGCCGACGGCGATCAGCGCCACCGCCAGCGGGCCTCCGAACCTGCCCTTGCCCATCAGGCGGTGCGCCGCCTGCGGAGGTTGAGCACGCCCAGCACCAACCCGGCGGTCAGCGCGACCGCGCCGCCGGTCAGCACCAGCGTGCTGTTGTCGTCGCCGGCCGTGCCGCCGAACCCGGTCGCGGGCCCCCGGCTGGGCCGCACGTCGTTGAGCACGTTGATCGTGGTGTCGGCGCTGCCGGTGAACAGGCCGGGGCAGTCGAGCACGACCCGGTAGGAGCGGGCCCGGGTCTCGGCCGGGATCGTCACCGCGCCGGTCAGGTGGCCGAACTGGGGCTGGACGGTGACCTCGCCGAACGCCGTGGACTCGACGATCGCCGCCTCGGTGTCGCCGGGTGGGTCGTCGTCGGCCTCGGTGCAGGACGCCCGGATGCCGACGATCTGGCCGGCTTCGGCCGTGCTGGGGTTGACCTCGACGAACACCCCCTCCGGGACGGCGTCGACCGTCGGGGTGGGTGTCGGTGCGGGCGCGGCGAGCGCCGGCGCACCGGTGAGAACGACGATCCACGCGGCGAGCGTGATCGCTGCTAGTGACCGACGACCGGACATCGTGACCTCCCTGCCGCCCGTGCGTCGATTGTCGCATTTGGAGCGCCGACGCGACACCTGCCAAAATCACTCGGTGAGTGCTATCGCTGTGTCGCATATCCGTACCTTCCACAACCGTGGCGGGCGGATGGGTGACCGGCATCACGACGCGCTCTCCCGGCTCTGGCCTTCTTACGGGCTGGACGTCTCATCTACACCCCTGGACTTTCCGGCGCTGTTCGGTCGCGCCGCGCCGCTGGTCGTGGAGATCGGGTCCGGGATGGGCGACGCGACCGCGGCGATGGCGGCGGCCGACCCCGCGCGTGACTACCTCGCGGTCGAGGTGCACGTCCCGGGCATCGCCTCGCTGCTCAGCCACATCGAGACGCGCGGGTTGCGCAACGTCCGGATCGCCCGCGGCGACGCGATCGACCTGATGCGGGAGATGGTGCCGCCCGACCGGCTCGCGGCGGTGCACGTGTTCTTCCCCGATCCCTGGCCGAAGCTCAAGCACCACAAGCGGCGGATCATCCAGCCGGCGCACGTGGCGCTGCTCGCGTCCCGGTTGCTGCCCGGCTCCGGGGTGCTGCACTGCGCGACCGACTGGGCGCCGTACGCGGAATCGATGTTGTCGGTGTTGTCCGCGGAGCCGTCGCTGGTCAACACCGCCGACGGGTTCGCGCCGCGGCCCCCGCACCGCGCGGTCACCCATTTCGAGCGGCGGGCGGCCCGGCAGGGGCGCGACGTGTTCGACCTCGTCTTCCGGCGGCGGGCCGCGTGACCACGCTCGCCGACCTCGTACCCGATCCCGTCACGCCCGATGCCCTGTTCGAGGCGTTCTCCGCCTGGGCCGGTGAGCGGGGGCTGACCCTCTATCCGCACCAGGAAGAGGCGTTGATCGAGCTCGTCTCGGACGCTAACGTCATCCTGAACACGCCGACCGGGTCCGGTAAGAGCCTGGTCGCGACCGGTGCGCACTTCGCGGCCCTGGCGGCCGGCCGGCGGACCTTCTACACCGCGCCGATCAAGGCCCTGGTGTCCGAGAAGTTCTTCGACCTGTGCCGGATCTTCGGGGCCGCCAACGTCGGCATGCTCACCGGCGACGCGGCGGTCAACGAGTCGGCGCCGATCATCTGCTGCACGGCGGAGATCCTGGCCAACATCGCGCTGCGCGACGGGGCGTACGCCGATGTGGGTCAGGTCGTGATGGACGAGTTCCATTTCTACGCGGAGCCCGACCGCGGGTGGGCCTGGCAGGTGCCGCTGATCGAGTTGCCGCACACGCAGTTCCTGCTGATGTCGGCGACGTTGGGCGACGTGTCGCGGTTCGAGAGCGACCTGACGCGGCGCACGGGGCGGCCGACCGCCGTGGTCAAGTCGGTCGAGCGGCCGGTTCCACTGCTCTACTCCTACGCCGTCACCCCGTTGCACGAGACGCTCTCGGAGCTGCTGGAGACGCGGCAGGCGCCCGTCTACGTCGTGCACTTCACGCAGGCGGCGGCGCTGGAACGGGCGCAGGCGCTGATGTCCGTGAACGTGGCGACGCGGGCCGAGAAGGACGCGATCGCGGCGGCGATCGGGAACTTCCGCTTCTCGTCCGGCTTCGGCAAGGTGCTGTCGCGGCTGGTGCGGCACGGGATCGGCGTGCACCACGCGGGAATGCTGCCGCGCTATCGGCGTCTGGTCGAGACGCTGGCGCAGGCCGGGTTGCTGAAGGTGATCTGCGGGACCGACACGCTCGGGGTCGGCATCAACGTGCCGATCCGGACGGTGCTGTTCACGGGACTGTCCAAATACGACGGTGTGCGGGTGCGGCTGTTGAAGGCCCGCGAGTTCCATCAGATCGCCGGGCGGGCGGGGCGGGCCGGCTTCGACACCGTGGGCACCGTCGTGGTGCAGGCGCCGGAGCACGTCGTCGAGAACGAGCGGGCGTTGGCCAAGGCCGGTGACGACCCCAAGAAGCGACGGAAGGTCGTCAAGAAGAAGCCGCCGGACGGTACGGTGGGCTGGGGCCGGCCGACCTTCGACCGGCTGATCGAGGCCGAGCCCGAGCCGTTGCAGTCGTCGTTCCAGGTGTCGCACGCGATGCTGCTCAACGTGATCGGGCGGCCGGGCGACCCGTTCGCGGCGATGCGGCACCTGTTGACGGACAACCACGAGGAGCCGGCGGCGCAGCGGCGGCACATCCGCCGGGCGATCGCGATCTACCGGGCGCTGCTGGCGGGCGGGGTGGTGGAGCGCGTTCCGTCGGCTTCCGGGTGGGTCGTGCGGCTGACCGTCGACCTGCAGGCCGACTTCGCGCTGAATCAGCCGTTGTCGCCGTTCGCGCTGGCGGCCATCGAGCTGCTCGACCGGGAGTCGCCGGAGTACTTCCTCGACGCGCTGTCGGTGATCGAGTCCACACTGGACGACCCGCGCCAGGTGCTGTCGGCGCAGCAGTTCAAGGCCCGCGGCGAGGCCGTGGCGGCGATGAAGGCCGAGGGCATCGAGTACGAGCAGCGAATGGACCTCCTGGAGGAGGTGACGCATCCCAAGCCGCTGGCCGACCTGCTGGAGGACGCGTACGCCATGTACTCCCGCGGGCATCCGTGGGTGGGCGACTACGAGCTGCGGCCCAAGTCGGTGGTGCGCGACATGTACGAGCGGGCGATGACGTTCGTCGAGTACGTGTCGTTCTACGGGCTGTCGCGGTCGGAGGGGTTGGTGCTGCGGTACCTCGCGGACGCGTACAACGCGCTGCGGCGGACGGTGCCGGAGGACTCGCGTACCGAGGATCTCGCGGATCTGATCGAGTGGCTGGGCGAGCTGGTGCGCCAGGTCGACTCGAGCCTGCTCGACGAGTGGGAGCGGTTGCGGGATCCGCAGTCGGTGGAGGAGGCGGTCTCGGACGTGGAGCGGCCGCCGCCGGCGGTGACCCGCAACAAGCGGGCGTTCCGGGTGCTGGTCCGTAATGCGCTGTTCCGGCGGGTGGAGCTGGCGGCGTTGCGGGACTGGGTTTCGTTGGGTGAGTTGGACGGTGCGGACGGGTTCACGGCTGACGAGTGGGCTGCGGCTCTGGCTCCATATTTCGACGAATATGCCGATATTGGCGTCGGGCCGGATGCGCGCGGTCCGTCCCTGTTGCTGATCGACGAGAAACCGGACCGCTGGGAGGTCCGCCAGATCTTCGACGACCCGGACGGCGACCACGACTGGGCCATCGAGGCCACGGTCGACCTGGCGGCCTCGGACAGCGCCGGCGTCGCTTCCGTGACCGTGACGCGGGTGGGCACAGCGGCGTCTTTCGATTAGAATGGGTGTACGAAAATCGCCGCTGACCAGCGGAGATCTTGGAAGCTGGAGGGCCACGTGACCGCACCCGCCGTCCCTTACGCCACCCTTCTCGCGTTCGCCCGCTATGTCGACCGCACCGGCCCGGCCAAGGCCTCGTTCGTGGGCGGCCTGCGCAGGCAACGCGAGTCCCGCTCCGGCTTCAACCCACACGGCCAGCTCATCAAGGCACTCAAATCCGACATCGCCTTCCACGGCGGGGGCCGCTACCTCCACGCGGTGGTGAACGAGGTCAAGCCGCGCTGGAAGCCGCTCTACGAGGCCCTCCTACCGGGCGCCCTGACCTACCTGTCCACCCTCGACAAGGCAACGGACCTGGCCCAGACCCGCGACGCGATCGCCATGCTCGGCGACCTCCCGGTCAAGATCAACCCACACTTCGGCCTACGCCACCCCGACGGCCGAGCCGAAGCGGTGCGCCTCCACATGGACGAGCAGCCCCCCAGCACCGAGACGATCATCGCCACCCTCCACCTGATGTCCCGCCACATCGACCAGGTCCTCCCCCACGCCACGCCCGCGGTGGTCGACCTACGCCGCGGCACGGTCCACCGCCCAGACCCGTCGGTAAAGACCGACCAGGTAGAAACCTGGCTAGCCGGCGAGGCAGCCGCCTTCCGCGCGACGTGGTCGGTCGCCGCGTAACCCGCCCACGCGCTCAACGCCGCACAGCCGACCCAGCGCGCTGAGCACCAGCGGGGCTACGCGCGGCGCCCAACGCACTGCGCACCAGCGGGGCGACCCGCGGCGCCCAACGCACTGCGCACCAGCCGGGCGACCCGCGGCGCCCAACGCACTGCGCACCAGCGGGGCGACCCGCGGCGCCCAGCGCACTGCGCACCAGCGGGGCGACGCGCGGCGTAGGCCAGCCAGCCGGGTCAAGCCGAACCCCGCCGGCGCGGGTCCCGCCGAGCCTGACTGACCAGTCGAGTGCGGCGGCCGGAGGGGCGTGCTGTGTCCGGGCTGCGAAGGCTGTCGACCGCGCTGTGTTCGGGGGCGGGCCGGCGATCCGGGTCGCGTCGTCTGTGCCGCCGCGGTAACTGGCCGCACCACCCGCCGGGGCCCGGCTGTGACACAGAAGGGGAACGCTGACGCGGCGTGGGCTTCCCTCGGCTTGGCGCACCCTCCAGACCGTCCGACGCAGGGCGGTTAGCAGAAGACCGCGGAGATCGACACCGCGCTCATCTCCGTGCTCGCGTGCCTGACCGGCGCCGCCCAGCCACCGGGCGTGTCTCCGCGGTCGGTCTCCGTCTCTGCGCCGCTCGCTTATCGCGATTCCTGCGTCGCGGATATGTCGAGGCGGTTGTCGGTCACGGCGCAGGTGAGGTCGTCGCGCGAGCTGAGGGAGCGGGCCACCTCGGGCGGGCTCTCGACGAAGAACACGAAGTGGAGGGGGAACGGCGGGCGGGTCCGGGGCTGGCCGTCGGCGTCCAGGGACAGGTTCGCGCGCTCGGCGGCCTCGCAGAGCAGGGCCACCAGCAACGGGAAGAAGTCCCTCGTGGCCAGGTCGTCGGCGGATTCCACCACGACCACGACCGGGCGCCGGCCGTGCCAGCTGCCGTGCAGGTCATCGAGGCAGTCGACCAAGGCGTACCAGTTGTGGCCGAAGTACGGCGGGAACTCGAGCTTGTCGGCGAACTCCGCGAAGACCGCCGCCGGGTTGGACATGTGTGCGCCCCGGAGATGGCGGACAACCCCGTCGGTCGTCATCGCTGCCAGGGCCGCGCGGACCTCCGCGTCGTCGGGGCGCGCCACGATCACCCATGGGGGAACGGTGGAGGCCAGTGTCACGAACTGGACTCTAGGGCGCGTGCCGCGTAGGGAAACACCCGATTCCTTGTCGGGGGTGCCGCCATAGCGTCGGGTGTGTTCGCGGCGGCTGTCTGGGGTGGGTGGCCGTCGGGCGGACAGTGACGGAGGAACAAGAGACAATGCGGCGGATTTTCGCGTCCTTGCTGCTGGTGGGGGTCTTGCTGGCGCCGGCGGGGTGTGGGAGTGGTGGCGAGGGCAGCGCCGCTGACATCGCCGGCGTCGGCGACGAGGTGGCTGCCGACGGGGGTGGCACCGACGGTGCGTCGGCCGTCAAGCCCGAGTGTCCGTTCACCGCCGCCAAGGTGTCCGAGATCGTCGGGCAGCCGATGAACGACGAGGGCAACTGCCTGTTCGGCGACGGCAAGGGCGTCGCCAGTCTGACCGTGACCGTCGCCTCGGCGCTGGCCGGGGAGACGACCTACGACTACCAGCGTGAGACCGCCGGGAAGTCGTTTCCCAACGTCACTGACATCGGCAAGGGGAAGAAGTCCGACCTCGCCATCAAGGACGTCCAGGCCGAGTCCGCGCTGATCACCGACCGGGGCGCGTACACCCTGATCATGAGCAGTTTCAGCTTCGACGAGGCGCGCTACGACGAGGCCATGAACGCGCTCATCGACACGATCATCGGCTGAGGCGGAGCGATGAAGCGCCAGCTGATCGTCCTCGCCGCCGTCGTGTCCGTGCTCGCCGGCTGCGGCGCCACGAACGAACTCGCGGCACCGCCCGTGGTCGAGACCGGGGCCGCCGCCGAGCCAGACGCCGCCGAGACCGCTGACGCCGCAGACGCCACGGACGCCACCGACGCGGCCGCGCTGCCGGACGCCTGCGCCCTCCTCACCCAGGCCGACGCCGAGAAGCTCGCGACCACCGCGCTCGACCCGCCGGTCAAGGCCCGCGACACCTGCACCTGGACCGGCCCCGTGACCGGACCCACCGCGCAGGTCGAGGTCTTCGTCGGCGACGGCGCCAAGAAGTTCCTCGACATCGACCGGGAGCTCGCGCACGAGTTCACCGAAGTCGCGGGCATCGGCGACGAGGCACACCTCGAGGACGGCGCCATCTTCTTCGCCAAGGGCGGCGTCTGGGTGTCGGTCCGGCTCGTCCGCCTCGTCGACCCGAAGGAGACCCACGCCCCGCTCGAAGCGGCGGCCCGCACCGCCGTGGGCCGGATGTGAAGACAGCCCGGTCACTGGCGGCGGCGCTCACCTGCGTGCTGCTCGTCCTCGCCGGCTGCGGCCTGACCGACGACGTAACCGACAGCGGGCCGAGCGGCGACGACCTGCGCTACGGCGCCGCTCCGGCCCCCGAGGGCGTGACCCTGCAGCCCGACGTCGTCATCGTCGGCGGTGGCGGCCGGAGCGTCCGCTCGGTCACCGCCGACGGCCTTTCCTGGCGCATCGCCGCCGACGCGCCGCACGCCGACGACCTGGAACCCGGCAAGGTCATGTTCGTCACCGAGCGCGGCGTCGGCCGGGTCCTCGACATCGCCCCCGCCGGCGACGACCTGCTGGTCACCGTCGGCCCGGTGGACATCACCGAGGTGATCCGGGACGGCACCTTCGAACGCGACGACATCGCGATGGCCGACCCTGTCATCTACCCGGCCGGGGAGCCGTTCTGGGCCGACGAGAACCCGAAACAGCCCAGCACGTACGGGCGTTCGGTGCCGATCAGGAGAACCGACCAGCCGACCCAGCCCGAGCCGCGGCGCGGCGGCGACATCACGACCCGCGCCCTCGGCTACACCGTCTACCCGACCTGTTGCAGCAACGGCGCCGGCGTGCACTTCAGCTACGACGACGGCGGCGTACGCCTCGTCGGCACCGTGACCCTGACCAGCGCCAGGCCCAACGCCACCTTCCACCTCGCGATCGGCGGCGGCACCGTCACCCGGGCCGAGTTGGAGATCAGCGGCGGCTTCGGCATCAAGGCCGAGTTCGAGGCCGGCATCAAGGACGGCCAGAACCACAGGAAGAGCTTCCCGATCGCCGCCGACCTCTCGTTCCCGATCGGTGCGCTGGCCGGCATCCCGCTGTCCTTCACCGTGAGCCAGACACTCTCGGTGACCACCGCGTTCGGCGCGAAGCTGGGCACCATCAAGGGCTCCGGCGAGTTCGCGCTGGCCGGCTCGCTCGGCTTCGGGTACGCGGACGGCACGTTCGGGCCCCACGTCAAACACGACTTCCAGCGCAAATCGAGCCTGCTCAACTCCCTGACCGGCGTACCCGTGGGTGTGATGGGTCTGGTCATCGAGCACGGCGTGCGGTTCACCGTCGGAATCGGCGCGTTCCTGTTCAAGGCCGGTGTCTACTTCGAACTGATCACGAAGTACGGCACGACGCTCGGTTCCGCGCTCGGCGCCGCGTACGCCCAGTGTCGTGGAGTCGCGATCGGGGTGCACGCCGCGTTCGGTGTCGGCTACACGATCCTGGAGCCGGTGGTCAAAGTGATCAACTCGTTCCTCAGCCTGCTGAAACCGTTCAGAGTGGTCACCATCCCGCCGATCAGGAGCAGCGGGGGTATCCGTTCGACGAGCACGGTCTACACGAACGAGGAAGTCATCCCAAAGGTCTCGGTCTGCGGCCACGCCCCCTCGTGACGCCGTGCCATCATCGCCGGTGTGGATCGGGCGGTGGTGGGTCGGGACGCGATCCTCGCCGAGGCCCGGCGGACGCTGACAGCCGGCACCTCCGTGCTGCTCGAGGGCGACGCCGGCATCGGCAAGACGGCGGTCTGGCGTGCCCTCGTCGACGACGCCCGCGCGCGCGACTGGCTGGTGCTGACCTGCGCCCCTACCGAGGCCGAGGCCGCGCTGCCGTTCGCCGCGCTCGCCGACCTCATCCGGCCGCTGCACGACCTCGTGCCGAAGCTGCCGCCGCCGCAGCGGGCCGCGGCCGACGCCGTGCTGCTCGCCGACTTTCCCGACGAGGTCGTCGACGAGCGCGCGGTCGGCGCGGCCACCCGGTCGTTGCTGGAACGGGCCGCCGCCGACGCCGCGCGGCCGCTGCTCGTGGCGATGGACGACGTGCCGTGGCTCGACCGGCCCAGCGAGCGGGCGATCCGGTTCGCCCTGCGCCGGCTGGCCCCGCGCCCGCGCGCCCTGGTCGCCTGCCGCACCGGCGGCACCGCGCCGGCCAGCGCGGCCCTGGACCTGGCCGACGCGCACCGCCTCGCGCTCGCCCCGCTCGGCGCCGGCGCACTGCACCAGATCATCCGGGACCGCCTCGGCGGCACGCTGAGCCGCTCGCTGCTCGCCCGGATCGCCCGCGACGCCGGCGGCAACCCGCTGCTCGCGATCGAACTGGCCCGGGCGGTCCTGCGGCAACCACCCGCCCCTGGCGACGACCTGCCGGTCGTGGCGTCGATGGGCCAACTCGTCGCGGACGCCACGCGCGCGTTGCCGCCGGCCAGCCGCACCGCGATCCGGCTGGCCGCCCTGCTGACCGTGCCCACAGTGGACGACCTGACCGCCGCCGGCGTGGCGGCGACCGACCTCGACCCGGCGGAGGAGGCGGGCCTGCTGGCGGTCGACGGGACGGCCATCACGTTCGCGCATCCCGTCTACGCCAGCACCGTGCGGGCCGGCATCCCCGCCGCCGCCCGGCGACGGATGCGCCGGACGCTGGCCGAGGCCGTCGCCGACCCCGACGAGCGGGCCCGCCAGCTCGCCCGGTGCACCGACGCGCCCGACCCCGCCGTGGCGGCCGAACTGGCCGCCGCGGCCCGGCGCCAGCACGCGCGCGGGGCCCCGGCCACGGCCGCCGACCTGTACGCGCGCGCCGCCGAGCTGGCCGCACCCGCCGCCGAGCTGGCCGCACCCGCCGCCGAGCTGGCCGCACCCGCCGCCGAGCGCGCCGCGCCCCGCCAACCGCCCGCGCCCCACGCCGAGCCGACCGCACACCACAACCAACCGCCCGCACCCCGCGCCGAGCCGGCCACGCTCCACGCCGAGCCGACCGCACACCACAACCAACCACCCGCAGCCGGCCACCAACCGCCCGCACACCGGGCCGAGCCGACCGCGCCCCACGCCGACTCGACCGCACCCCACAACCAACCGCCCGCACCCCGCGCCGAGACGGCCGCGACCGGTCCCGAGCCCGCCGCGGCCCGCGGTGATGCCGACGAGTGGCGGCTGGCCGCCGTCCGGTGCCGGTTCGACTGTGGCGACTACACCGCCGCCGGGGCCGCGGCGGCAGCGGCGGCCGAGCAGCTCACCGGCGACGCCCGCGCCGAGGCGCTGCTGTTGCGCGCCAGCGTCGCCTGGGCCGCCGACGACCTGCAGGGTGCCGTCGACGCCGCCGAGGCCAGCCTCGCCGCGACCCCCGCCGGCAGCCCGCTCGCCGGCCGCATCCACGCGCACCTGAGCATGTTCCAGGACACCCCGGATCGCGGCCGGGCGCACGCCAACGCGGCCATCGCGCTGCTCACCGAGCACGGCGCGGACCGGCCGCTGCTCTGCGCCGCGCTGTTCAACCTCTTCTTCCACGCCGTACGCGCGGGCGACGCGCGCACCGACCTGCTCGACCGCGCGCTGCGGCTGGAGGACGGCACGCCCTCCTGGCTGTCCGGCACCGTGCCGGCCATCTGGTGGAAGGGCATCGACGACCACGACCGGGCCCGCGCCCGGCTGCACGACCTGCTGGCGTACGCGACCGGGCGCGGCGACGAGCCGTGGCAGCACGAGGTGCTCACCCATCTCGGCGAGACGGAGCTGCTGGCGGGCCGGTTCACCGCGGCCGGGCAGCACATCCGGGCGGCCCGCGAGCTGGGCGAGATGCTCGGCACCGGCCTGATCGGCGAGACCTGGCTGGCCGGCACGCTGGACGCGTACGAGGGTAGCCTCGACGCCGCCGACGCGGTCGCCACGGCGGGGCTCGCCCGCGGCCGGGCCACCCGCGATCCCTGGGGCCTGCGCATCCACCTGCAGCTCGCCGGCTTCGTGGCGCTCTCCCGGGGCCGCCCGGCCGAGGCGGCGACCGCCTACAGCGAGCTGGCCGCGCTGCTCGGCGAGCTGGGCGTGGTCGAGCCGATCACCCAACGCTTCGAGCCCGACTGGATCGAGGCCTGCGTCGGCGCCGGCGACCTCGACACGGCCCGGCGCACATTGGACAGGCTGGCCGAGCGGCACACCCGGCTCGCCCGGCCGTGGACCAGCCTGGGCCTCGCCCGCAGCCGAGTCCTGCTGGACACCGCGACCGGCACCGACCCGCTGCCGGCCCTGGCCGCGCTGGCCGACGCGCGCGCGGCGGTGCCGCCCGAGGTGCTGCCCGTCGACCGCGCCCGGTGCCTGCTGGTCGCCGGCATGGCCCACCGCCGCGGCCGCCGCAAGCGCGAGGCCCGGGTGGCGCTGGAGGCGGCCGCGGCGGAGTTCACGGCGCTGGGCGCGGCGGGCTTCGCGGAGCGGGCCGCGGCGGAGCTGGCCCGGACCACGGGCCGCCCGCCGGGGTCCACGTTGGACCTGACACCGACGGAGCTGCGCGTCGCGCGGCTAGCGGCGACCGGCCAGACCAACCGCGCGATCGCCGACGCGCTGTTCATCAGCCCGAAGACGGTGGAGGCCAACCTGGCCCGGGCCTACCGCAAGCTCGGCATCGCCAACCGCGCCCAACTGGCGGTCGAGATGCTCAAGCTAGGTTCGTCGGATGCCCCTGCATCCCCTTGACGACGACCTGACGCTGCTGCGCGCCGACGACGGCACCCCATTGGCCCGATTGCGGGTACGCGACGACGACGGCCCGGTCGCCGCCGGTGTGCGGCCGGAGCCCGGGGTGGCCGCCGAGCGGGTGGCCGCGCAGGCCCGGCGCGACCTGGCCGGGCTCCGGCTCGAGACGCCCGACGACGCGCTCGCGGCGGCACTGGTCGCGGGCGGGGTGCCGCTGGACCGGGCCGCGACCGAGTTGCGCCACGACCTGGCCGACCTGCCGTCGCCGGCCGCGTTGCCGTCGGGCTGGTCGCTGGCCGCGGCCGGCTGGGACGACGACCTGGCCGAGGCGGCCGCGGCGGCCTACGGGCCGGACCATCCCGACGGCGGCTGGACGCAGGACGACACGACCGCCGTACGCGGGATGTTCGAGACGGCCGACCCCGTGCCACCGCTCGCGTCCGCGTCGGCCCGGCTGGTCGGGCCCGACGGGCGCAGCGCCGGCCACGTGCTCTGCGCCGGGCCGGTGCCGTGGACCGACTACCCGTGCGCGTGGATGCTCAACATCGCGGTCGGCCCGTCCGCCCAGGGCCAGGGTCTCGGCCGGGCGCTCCTGGACCACGCGCTGCGCGGGACGCGGGCGGCGGGGCTGCCGGCGTTGGCCCTGTCGGTGGTCGACGGGAACCCGGCCCGCCGCCTCTACGACCGGGCCGGCTTCGTCGTGGTCACCCGGGTGCTCACGCTGCGACTGCCCACATAGGACTGTTCAAGCGTCCCCGCCGCCGTCCCCGTCATCCCCGTCGTCGGCGACGTCCAGCTCGCGGGGATGCGCGTCGTGCTCACCGTCGCCCCCGCGGCGGTCGGGCACGGACGGCAGCCCGTGCAGCCGACCGACCGCGAGCCGCAGCCGGATCAGCCCCACCACACCCGCGACGGCCGCCACGAGACACAGGACGTTGACGAGAAGCCCGCCGGTCACGGCGCCGACGGTAACGGTTCGCCGCAACCGCACGGCGGCCTCGGGCCGAGGTGTCGCCCGCCGCACGCGGGGTAAGCGGCGGCTTTGGTTCGCCGCCGGCCGACTCGGACAAACACGCCAACAGCGGCGCAGGGACGCGAGGAGGTGCTGATCTGAGATGACGACCGACACGTACGAGCGGTTCCGGGCCTGGACCCGGGCGATCCTGCACGACGGGCACGCCGACGAGATCTACCAGACCTCGACCATGGGGGCGCTGCTGGACGGCCTCTACGACGGCGACGTGACGATCGCCGAATTGCTCCACCACGGCAACTTCGGCCTCGGCACGTTCAACCGCCTCGACGGTGAGATGGTCGTGCTCGACGGGATCTGCCACCACCTGCGCGCCGACGGCAGCGCGCGGGAGGCGGAGCCGGACGACCGCACGCCGTTCGCCGCGGTCACCTGGTTCCGGCCCGAGGCGACCATGCGGATCACCGAGCCGATCAACCGCGCGGACCTGCTGGCCCGGATCGACCGGACGCTGCCCACCACCAACCTGACCTCGGCGATCCGGATCACCGGCCGGTTCCGGCGGGTCGACACGCGCACGGTGATGGCGCAGAAGCAGCCGTACCCGCCGCTGACGAAGGCGACGGAAGGCCAGGCGGTGACCACGTTCGACGACGTCGAGGGCGACCTGGCCGGGTTCCGCTCCCCGTCGTACGGGCAGGGCATCTCGGTGCCCGGCTACCACCTGCACTTCCTCGCGGCCGACCGGCGGCGCGGCGGCCACGGCCTGGACTTCACGCTCGTCGAGGGCGAGATCCGCGCGGCCACGGCCAGTGAGCTGCACCTGAGCCTGCCCCGCACGGCCGCGTTCGCCAACGCCAACCTGTCCCCCGACGACATCGCGGGCCAGATCCGGGAGACCGAGGGCGGCTGATCCGGGATAGCCTGCGCACCGTGGAGATCGTGACCCGGGCCGATCGGCCCGACCTCGACGGGCAGGCTGCGGAGGTGTTCCGGGAGCGGTGGCCGGAGTTCATCTTCCACGACGACGTGCCCAAGAAATACCTGGCGCGGGTCGAGGAGTTCTTCTCCCGCTACGACATCATGGTGCTCGACGACGACGGCGCGGTCGTGGCCGGCGGGTGGGGCGTCCCGGTGGCCTGGACGGGCGAGGTCGACGACCTGCCGTCCGGCTACGACGAGGCGATGGTGCGGGCCGTCGAGGGCCACGAGGCGGGCACCCCGGCCACGACGCTGAGCTTCATGGCGGCCGCGGTGAGCACGAAGCACGACAGGCGCGGGCTCGCCACCACGGTGCTGCGCGCGCTGGGCGACCGGGCCCGCGCCGACGGGCTCACCCGGGTCATCGCACCGCTGCGGCCGACGTGGAAGCACCGCTACCCGCTGGTGGCGATGGCCGACTACGCACAGTGGACCCGGCCGGCCGACGGGCTCGCCGTCGACCCGTGGATCCGCACCCACCAACGGATGGGCGCCCGCATCCTCGGCCCGGCGGCCCGGTCGATGGTCATCGAGGGCACGGTCGCCGAGTGGGAGAGCTGGGCCGACATGACCTTCCCGGTCACGGGCGACTACGTCGTGCCGGACGCGCTGAACCTCGTCCGGATCGACCGCGAACGCGACCGCGGCGTCTACGTCGAGGAGAACCTCTGGGTGGAGCACACCGCCTAACGCGCGCGCAGCAGGTCGGTGTGCACGGCCCGCACCGCCGCGCCCGGGTCGACGCCCAGCTCGTCGCGCAACCGCACCCGCAGGCGCTCGTACGCGGCCAGCGCCTCGGCCACGTTGCCCCGCGCCGCGAGTGAGCGCATCAGCAACAGGTGCCCCGTCTCCCGCAGCGGCGCCGTGGCCACCAGGTCGCGGGCCGCCCGCTCGGCCGCGGGCAGCTCCGCGCCGCCGATCGACAGGCAGGCGGTGGCGTAGCACTCGAGCGCCCGGGCGTGGACCTCACCGAGCCGCGCGCGCCAGCCGTCGGCCCACGGCGCGGTCGCCTCGGGCAGGAACGGCCGCGCGGCGACGAACCGCGCGGCCAGCGCCGCCGACCACGCGCGCCGCCACTCCCCCACGGCGACCGCCGACTCGGCCCGGTGCACGGCCGACAGCGCCGCCGCGACGTCGACGACGGCCGCGGGTGGCAGCTCCACGGCCAGCTCGGAACGCCCGCGCAGCACGGCGGGGCCGGTCGCCGCGCGTACCCGGGAGACCAGGGCGTTGAGCGCGGACCCGGCGGCCGGCGGCGGCGCCGCACCCCAGAGCGCGTCCGCCAGCCGGTCGCGCGGCACCGGGCCTGGCCGGTGCAGCACCAGGTAGGCGAAGAGCAACCGGCCCTGCCGGCCCGGCAGCGTGACCCGCCGCCCGGCGATCTCCACCAGGTACGGCCCGCAGAGCTGCACCCGGGTTTCCGGCTGCACGCACCACCTCCCGCGCGGAAGAATGGACGGGATGACGCGCCAGGTCCGCTGCGAGTGCGGCTTCGTCGCCCGGGGCGACACCGACGAGGCCGTGATCGCGCTCGTCCTCGCACACGTCGCCGCCGACCATCCCGACCTGGCCGAAACCGAGACCGCCGAGGACATCCGCGGCTGGATCGAACTCGTGCCGTGAGGGGCCTCACGAGTCGACGTTGAACTCCTCGCGCATCGAGCGGACGACCGCGCCGCCCGGGCGGTCGCGGAGCTTGCCGTCGACCGTCACGTCGAGAATGTCGTCGTAGAAGGCGACCAGGCCCTTGATCGGCAACGCGTCCGGCAGTGGCCGTTGGTACGACCAGACCACATTGGACCGTTCCGACGTCGACCAGTAGGACGCCTGGCCCTTGTAGGGGCAGTAGGTCACCTGGTCGCTGTCGGTCAGATCGGCGACCACGTCCTCGCGCGGCAGGTAGAAGCGCACCGGGAGGTTGGTCTCGTAGACCAGCACGGGCCGCGACGTCTCGGCCAGCAGCACCCCGCCGTCCTCGATCCGCACGTGCCGCGAGCTCGCCCGCGCGTCGACCCGGTGGTAGGGATCGCGCGGGTGCCCGTGGATCTCCTCGTCCTCCTCGAACCAGTGGTCCATCGCGTCGAAGTCGAGCAGGACGTGGTCGTGCAGGTCGGCGTCGGCGGGCCGGAACGCGGCCTCGGCCCGGACGTCGCCGCTCGCCGACACGGTCAGCGCCTCGCCGTCGGTGGAGTGCACGGTGAACGGGATGCCGGGGTGCAGGAACCCCGGGCCGCCCGCCGTGACGTCACCGGCCGGCGTCAGGTCGGCCCGCACGTCGGCGAGCGGTACGGCGTAGGTGGGCACGATCCGCCGCGGCTCCCAGACCAGCACCGCGTCGGTGGTGTCCACGACGGTCACGCCGCCGAGGACCGCGCGGACCCGCTTCTCCGTAGGTTCGTGTCGCAGGGCCTTGAACTGCTGACCCATCGCGTCGCGCATCCGGGTACTCATGCCACCACCTTCGCGCAGTCAGCGCGCCGGCACCACCCACGGGAACTCGTCGCGGCGCATGTCGGCGGCCACTGACGGGTCCAGCCCTGAGCTCGTCGCCGAGTCCATCACCAGCGAGAACATCACCTCGGGCGCGTTGTCGGCCAGCGCCCGCCCGTTGATGCCGGTGAAGCCGAAGCTCGCGGGCGTCCCGACCGTGTACGGCATCACCTCGGGGAAGATCCGGCGCGCGACGAGCTGCCCGTAGCCGGCCGGGTCGGTCGAGTTCCCGCCGTTGGCGGCCACGAACGCGGCGATCTTCTCCGCGATGTACGCGCCGTCCTCGTCGAAGTCCTTCGCCGGGTGCCGCCGGTCGGCGGGGTTGCTGAAGTCGAGGTCGTCGGGCCAGAAGATCGGCCACATCATCGGCAGGCCGAACCGGTTGACCTGGTGCCAGCCCTCGGCGTCGGCGAGCTTGGTGGCGCACCAGACGCCGATCCGCGCACCGGGCCGCAGCCGCGGGTGGTCGTGCGGCACCTCGAGGACGATCGTGTAGACCTGCGTACCCGCGAAGCTGTTCTTGGGCCTGCCGGCGCGCCATTCGGTCAGATCGGCGGTCGAGCCGTCGCGGACCGCGGCGTTGATGACGAACAGCTCGTCGAGGTCGATGTAGAACGGGTCGTCGATCCGCCCGGCCCAGACCCGCACCGCGCCGCCCTCGCTCGGTGCGCCGGTGCGACCGGACGCCACCACCCGGCCGCCGGCGTTGTCACCCTCGGCGTCGCGACCCTGAAGCTCGTGCACCTCGTACGCCTGCTGCCCGTCGGACATCGGCGCGAACGTCACGCGATACGTGAGCTCCTCGCGCGGCGCACCGTCGAGGTGGATCCGGAACTCGTAACGCGCCTCGGGATGGAACCCGGGCATCACCTCCGCACCGGTGACGTTCGAGTTGACGTCCATCATCAGGACCGTGCAGCCGTCACCGTCGAACACGTACATGTCGTCGATGAAGAGCTGGCCCCGCTGCGGAGCCTCGGGCGTAGGCAGGTGGTGGGACATGATTTCGACGCTACCGGCGGTCGACGCGGGCCCGGGGCGGAAAGATCTTTTGGGAGGTATCAGCCCTCGATGACCAGAGCGGCACGCAGGGCGGCGATGTCCGCGTCGGTGAGGCCGTTCGCGCGGGCCCAACCGCGCCCGTCGCCCCACCGGTCCCGGATCCGGGTCAGCGCCCGGGCCATCATCGGCGCGGCCGGGTGCCAGTCGAGGCCGTCGGGCCAGTCCGGCGGCCACGCCTCGCCCTCGGCCAGCGCGTTGCGCCGCAGCCGCTCGTTGATCGCGTCGACCGCGGCGGCGGTCAGGGCGTAGTCGGCGCAGATCACCTCGTCGGCCACGCCGACCAGGTCGAGCACGATCGCGACGAAGACGCCGGTGCGGTCGCAGCCGGCGGCGCAGTGCACGAGGGCGGGCAACGCGTCAGGAGCGGCGAGGGTACGCACGGCCGCCGCCACCTCCGGCCCCCGCTGCGCCAGCACGCCGAGGTAGAACGACGAGCGGTCGGTGATGTCGGTGATGTCGCCCAGCGGGACCGGCACGTACCGGACCGCCGTCGCCGCGCCCAGCGGGCCCCGGCCGTAGCGGGCCACCTCGTCCTCGGCCCGCAGGTCGACCACGGTCGCCAGCCCGTACGCGTCGGTCAGCGTGGCCGCCTCTGACGCCGTGAGATGGGCCAGGGTGTCGCTGCGGTAGAGCCGGCGCGGGCCGATCACGCCGCCGCGGGCCGGCAACCCTTCGAGGTCCCGGAAGTTCGGCAGGTTCGGGAACATGGGCCGCAGCGTATCGACCGGGGTCTTCCGGCCATCGACTTTGTGGTTTAAAGTTCTTTACGTGACCGAGAGCTTTATCGACAACGACCAGCCACCCGGCGACCCGGCCGAGGCGCTTCGCCTGATCGAGGAGCAGCGCGCGGCGGCCCTGCGCCGCATCCACGTCGACGACCGCTGGTGGTACTGGCCCTGGGGCTTCGCCTGGCTGATCGGCTTCGGACTGATCTTCCTGCGCAACGGCCCCGACGGTCGGGTCTTCGTCGACCTGCCGCAGTGGCTGCCGGTGCTCACCCTGGTCGTCCTGCTGGTCGCGGCCGGCGTCCTCTCCGGCATCACCGGCGCGCGGGCCTACGGGTCGGTGGTCGGCGACTCGTCACGGCGCGGCGCCTACTACGGCTGGGCCTGGTCGATCGCCTTCACCGGCGCGACCGTGATCCTCGTGCGGGTCAACGACGCCCTTCCGCTCGACCTGCGGACGCTGGTCTGGTCGGCCACCATGACCGCGCTCACCGGCGCCCTGCACATGGCCGGCGGCGCGATCTGGCTCAACCGCACCCTCTTCCAACTCGGCGTCTGGATCTCCGTGGTCAACGTCGCGGGCGTCGTCGCCGGGCCCGGCTGGCAGGCACTGATCATGGCGGTCGCGGCCGGCGGCGGCATGATCGTGTTCGGCGCCTTCGCCGGTCGTTGGCGTAGGCATGACTGACGCCCCGCTCGACCCCGTCATCCACGCCCAGGCCAGATTGCGGGTGGTCGCCGCGTTGTCCACATTGGGCGCAGGTGATCAGATCGCGTTCCCGAGACTGCAGGACGTCCTGTCCATGACGCCCGGCAACCTCTCGGTGCACCTGCGCAAGCTTGAGGACGCCGGCTACGTCGAGATCACCAAGACCCACCGCGGCCGCACCCCGGTCACCCTGGTCGCGCTCACGCACCGCGGCCGGATGGCCTTCGAGGAATACACCGCGTCCGTACGCGCCCTGCTCCAGCCCCCGGACATCAAGGAGAAGACATGATCCTGGCGGAGGCCATCGAGGTCACCCGCAGGTACGGCGACGTCACGGCGCTCGACCGCGTCTCGCTGCGCGTCACCGAGGGCGAGCTGGTCGGCCTGCTGGGTCCCAACGGCGCCGGCAAGACCACGCTGGCCAGCCTGCTGACCGGGGTCCGCCGACCCGACTCCGGCACCGTCACGCTCTGCGGCGGTGATCCGCGCGACCCGCGGACCCGCCGGACGCTCGGCGTCACTCCGCAGGAGACCGGGCTGCCGGCCACGCTGCGGGTCGGCGAGGTCGTCGACTTCGTCGGCGCGCACTACCCCGACCCGGTGCCGCGGGCCGAGCTCCTCGACCAGTTCGGCCTGACCGACCTGGTGCGCCGGCAGACCGGCGGGCTGTCCGGGGGCCAGAAGCGGCGCCTCGCGATCGCGCTGGCGTTCGTCGGCAGGCCGCGGGTCGTGGTGCTCGACGAGCCGACCACCGGCCTCGACGTGCAGGCGCGGCGCGGGCTGTGGGACGCCATCAAGGCCTACCACGCGGGCGGCGGCACGGTGCTGCTCTCCAGCCACTACCTCGAGGAGATCGAGGCGCTGGCCGACCGGGTCGTGGTGCTCGGCCACGGCCGGGTGCTCGCCGACGACACGGTGACCGCGGTGCGGGGCATGGTCGGCGTCCGCCGGGTCAGCTTCGCGCACGACGGCGAGCCGCCGGCCCTGCCGGGCGTCGTCGCGACCGAGCTGCGCGAGGGCCGCACCCACCTGCTCACCCCGGACTCGGACCAGCTCGTCCGCGCGCTGGTCGCGTCCGGTGTGGACTTCCGCGACCTGGAGGTGGCGCCGACCTCGCTCGAGGAGGCGTTCCTCGCCATCACGCAATCCGAGACCCTCGCGACCGCGGCCTGAGAGACGGAGCCACCCCTGTGACGCTCGCCCTCGTACACGCCAGATTCCAGCTCCTCGAGACCATCCGCATCCCGATCGCGCTGATCGGCTCGGCGTTCTTCCCGGCCGCGTCGATGCTCTTCTTCGTCGTCCCGTTCGCGGGCGACGACCCCGTGGCGGCGACGTTCGCCACCGCCGCGATGGTCACGTTCTCCATCATGGTCAGTGGCCTGTTCACCTACGGCGTCGGTGTCGCCGACGACCGCGCCCAGCCCTGGGACGGCTACGTGCGCACGCTGGCCGCCGGGGCCGGGCCGAGGTTCGCGGGCCGGATCCTCGCCGGCATGGCGATGTCCCTCGTCTCGCTGATCCCGGTCATCGCAATCGGCGCGCTGTTCACGCAGGCCACCGTGAGCGCCGGCGGCTTCCTGTTGGGCCTCGGCGCGGTGTTCGTCGGCGCCCTGCCGTTCACCCTGATGGGACTGGCCATCGGCTACGCGCTGCCGCTCAAGGCCGCGCTCGTGGTCTGCCAGGTGATCTTCTTCCCGCTGGCCTTCGGCGGCGGCCTGATGTCCTCGCCCGACCAGGCGCCCGGTTTCATCGCGGCGATCGCCCCCTACCTGCCCACCCGCGGCGCGGTGGAGCTGCTGTGGGCGGCGGTCGGCGACTACGCGATCCAACCCCTCTCGCTGGTGATGCTCGCGGTCTGGACGGCGGTCGCGGGCGCGATCGCGGTCTGGGCCTACCGCCGGGACGAGGGTCGCCGGTTCCGCTGACGAAAGGAACGGTCCGTTGTTAACGCTATGCGTTAACAACGGACCGTTCCTTTTCATCGCAGCACGGTCAGCCGCTGCGTGGCCCGGGTCAGCGCGACGTAGAGGTCGTTGAGGCCGCGCGGCGACTCGGTCTCGATCGCGTCAGGATCGGCGACCACGACCGCGTCGAACTCGAGGCCCTTCGACTGCCGGGCGGTCAGCACCGCGACGGGGCTCTCCAGGTCGGGCTCGTCGCCGACCGCGACCGCCAGCTCCGGCAGCGCCGCCCGCACCTCGTCGGCCAGCGCGTCGAGCCGGGCCGCCGGCGCGATGACCGCGAGCCGGCCGTCGCCCAGCGCCGCGGCCTCGGCGGCCAGCACGCCACCCAGCTCGGCCAGCCGGCCGCGCACCGGCGGACGGCCGGTGGAGCGCACCGACTGCGGCGGCTTGGCGTCGGGGTCGATCCGGGCCAGCACCTCACCGGCGAGCGACATCACCTCGCTCGGCGTCCGATAGTTGACCGACAGCTCGGCCAGCTTCCACCGCTGCGCCACGTACGGCTCGAACACCTCGGACCAGGACGCCGCGCCCGCCGGGTCGCCCGTCTGGGCGATGTCGCCGACCACGGTCATCGACCGGTTCGGCGAGCGGCGCATCAGCACCCGCCACGCCATCGGCGACAGCTCCTGGGCCTCGTCGACGATGACGTGGCCGAACGCCCACCTCCGGTCGCGGGCAGCCCGCTCGGCGGCGCTCAGCCGCAGCGCCTCCTCCTGGCGCTCCGCCAGCCGCGACGCGTCCAGCAGGTCGGTGATCAGCAGCAGCTCGGGGTCGTCCTCGTCCTCGACGTCGATCGAGGCGGAGCCGCGGGCGATCTCCAGCGCGCCCTCGGCGTAGGCCAGCTCGGAGCGGCGCACCCGGTCGGCGTACCGCTGGGCCGCGTCCTGGGCGTCCGGCAGGTCGCCGAGCTGCTCGGCGGCCTCGTCGAGCAGCGGGGCGTCGGCGGGCGTCCACGGCGCGTTGGCCGGCCGGCTCAGCGCCGCGGTCTCGGCCAGGGTGAGCAGCTCGGTGCCGTCGGCGGCGACGCGGGCCGCGGCCAGCCGGCCGGGGGTGGAGAACAGCTCGCGCAGCAGGCGCTGCGGGGTCAGCGGGGGCCAGAGCGCGTCGAGGGCCGCCCGTACACCCTGGTCGTTCTCGAACTCCGCCCGGATGTCGGCCAGATCGGCGGCGCCCATCAGCATGGGGTCGCCGGGGGCGTCGCCCTCGCCGAGGGGGTCGTCCGCGTACGGGTCGGTGCCGATCAGCTCGGCCATCTGGGCGACCAGGCCCTCGACGACGGCGGTCTCGAACACCTCGCGGGCCTGGTTGTGCGGGCGACCGGAGCGCCGGGCCCGGTCCCGCGCCGCGCTCACCAACGCGCTGTCGATCGTCAGCGTCTCCTGGTCGACCTCGACGGTGATCGGCTCGGTGGGCAGCTCCTGACGGTCGGCGATCGCCGCCGCGAGCACGTCGACCAGCACCGCCCGACCCTTGATCTCGGCGACCCGCTCGGGCTCCTGGCCCCGCGCGGTCACGCCCGGGAACAGGTCACCGAGTGTCCACAGCAGCACGCCGGTCTCGGCCAGCGAGGGCAGCACGTGCGAGATGTAGCGCAGGAACGTCGGGTTCGGACCGACCACCAGCACGGCCCGCGACGACAGCTCCCGGCGGTGGGTGTAGAGGAGGTAGGCCGCGCGGTGCAGCGCGACCGCCGTCTTGCCGGTGCCCGGGCCACCCTGGACGACCAGCACGCCACCGAGGTCGGCCCGGATGATCCGGTCCTGCTCGGCCTGGATGGTCTCGACGATGTCGCGCATCCGACCGGTGCGGCTGGCGTCCACCGCGGAGAGCAGCGCGGCCTCGCCGGCGAGCCCTTCCCGGGTGCCCGAGCCGGCCGCCGCCGAGAGGTCGAGCACCTCGTCGTCCAGCGCGACCACGGTGCGGCCCTTGGAGCGGATGTGCCGGCGCCGCCGGATGCCCAGCGGGTCGGCCGCGGTGGCCAGGTAGAACGGCCGCGACGCCGGGGCACGCCAGTCGAGCAGCAGCGGCTCGTAGTCGCCCTCCTCGTCGAAGATGCCGATCCGGCCGATGTAGAGCGGCGCCCCCTCCTCGGGGTCGAGCCGCCCGAAGCAGAGCCCGCTCTCGACGGCGGAGAGCTGGGCGAGCTGCTCGGTGTACATCGCCACCGCCGACTCGCGCTGCGAACGGGCCTGCGGTGTGCCGCCCGTCGCTTCCAGCGAGCCGGACAGCCGCTGCTCGGCCAGCGCACGCATGCCGTCGAGCCGGTCGTACAGGCCGGTGACGTGCTTTTGTTCTGCTTCCATCTCGGCAGGTGAGTCTGTGGGATCGAGGACGCGACTAGGATCAACGCGCTCAGACAACGACTTTTCCTCCGGAAGCGAACCGGGAACCATGCGAACTCCCCAAGATACCGCGACGGCGGCGGGTCTGAACCGCGCGCTGTTGGCTCGACAGGGCCTGCTGGCCAGGCATATCGGACCAGGTGGCGGTAAGCACAGCGGTGGGACCGGAAGGCGACTGGATGCGGCAGCATCTAGTCGGCTGAGGAATGCCAGGTCACAAGCGCTGGTGTCGGCTATCGAACAGGTCGGCGCACTGCAGGCGCAACAGTGGTCCTCGCCACCCGTGGGACTGTGGAGCCGGCTCGACGGGTTCACCGCCGACGATCTCTGGGCGGTGCTCGGCAGCGGCGACGTGGTCACCGGCATCCTCATGCGCCGCACGTTGCACCTGGTCAGCGCGGCCGAGCATCCCGTCTGGGCGCGGGTCGCCGCGGAGACCGGGGTCGGTGGCTGGCTGCTGCGCAGCGTGGAGACGCCCGAGCGGGCCGACGAGATGCTCCAGGCCACCATCGGGTACGCCGGGCAGGCGCGCACGGGTGACGAGTTGACCGCCTTCGCGGAGGCCTGGGTGGCCGACCACCCCGACGCGCTGCCGGCCAAGGCCGTGGCCGCCCAGCAGGAATACAAGTGGCGGCCGTTCCGGGCCCAGCCGGCCTTCGTGAAGGTGCCCGCGAACGGCTCCTGGAGTGCGAAGACGCCGGCCGCCTACCACGCCGGTCCGCCCACCCCGAAGGGTCTGACCAGCGAAAAGGCGTGGGACACGGCGGTCACCCGGCATCTGGGCGCGTTCGGGCCGGCCGGCGCCGACGACATCGCCTGGTGGCTCGGTGCGACGGCCGGGCCGGTCAAGGCCGCCCTCGACCGGCTCGACCTCGTCACGCTCGGCGAGCCCGGCGCGCGGCGGGTGCTCTACGACCTGCCCGGCGCGCCCCGGCCGGCCGACGACACGGAGGCGCCGCCGCGGTTCCTGCCCGCGTTCGACAACGCTGTGCTCGCGTACGCCGCCAACCGCCGGGCGCGGATCCTGCCCGACGCGTACAAGGAGCGGGTCTATCTCAAGCGGAACCTGCGCTGGCTGCCGACGCTGCTGGTGGACGGCCTGGTCGCGGGGGTCTGGTCGACTGACACCAAGCGCGGCGTGGCGACGCTCACGGTGACCGCGTTCGAGAAGCCGACCAGAGCGGCCGCCGCGGCGATCGAGGCCGAGGGTACGGCCCTGGTCACCTTCACCGAGCCGACCGCCAAAGATCACGTCGTACGGATAACCACGAGCTGATCCCACCCGTCCCGCCTATCCTTGGGCGCGAGATGAACGCGCCTGACCCGTCGCTGCCCGCCCGCCTGTCGACCCTGACCCTGCGTGACGCGCACCGGCTGGGCCGGCGGCTGGAGGGCACCCGCAAAATCCGCGACGCCGCGAAGAAGGCCGCCGCGGTGGCCGCGATCGAGGCCGAGGTGGCGTCCGCCGAGGCCCGGGTCGCGGCGCGGCAGGCCGCCGTCCCGGTGATCCGCTACCCCGCCGAGCTGCCGGTCAGCGAGCGGCGTGACGACATCGCCGCCGCCATCCGCGACCACCAGGTGGTGATCGTCGCGGGCGAGACCGGCTCGGGCAAGACGACCCAGATCCCCAAGATCTGCCTGGAGCTGGGCCGGGGCGTCCGCGGCCAGATCGGGCACACGCAGCCGCGCCGGCTGGCCGCCCGCACGGTCGCCGACCGGATCGCCGAGGAGCTGGGCACGCCGCTGGGCAGCACCGTCGGCTTCAAGGTCCGGTTCACCGACAAGGGCGGCGACGACACCCTGGTCAAGCTGATGACCGACGGCATCCTGCTGGCCGAGTTGCAGCACGACCGCGACCTGCTGCGGTACGACACGCTGGTGATCGACGAGGCGCACGAGCGCAGCCTCAACATCGACTTCATCCTCGGCTACCTGGCGTCACTCCTGCCCCGGCGGCCCGACCTCAAGGTGATCATCACCTCGGCGACCATCGAGACCGAGCGGTTCGCCCAGCACTTCCGCCAAGCCTCCGGCGAGCCGGCCCCGGTGGTCGAGGTCTCCGGTCGCACGTACCCGGTCGAACTGCGTTATCGGCCGTTGGTCCTGGAAGAGGCGGTCGACGAGGACGACGACGAGGACGAGGTGGCCGGCGCGGTCGTGCGCGACCCGATCACGGCGATCGGCGACGCGGTCACCGAGTTGGCCGCCGAGGGGCCGGGCGACATCCTGGTCTTCCTCAGCGGCGAGCGGGAGATCCGCGACACCGCCGACGCGCTCGGCCGGCTCGACCTGCCGCACCTGGAGATCCTGCCGCTCTACTCCCGCCTGTCGTTCGCGGAGCAGCACCGGGTGTTCCAGGCGCACACCGGGCGCCGGGTGGTGCTGGCCACCAACGTCGCCGAGACGTCGCTGACCGTGCCGGGCATCACATACGTCGTCGACCCCGGCACCGCGCGGATCTCCCGCTACAGCCACCGGCTCAAGGTGCAGCGGCTGCCGATCGAGCGGGTCTCCCAGGCGTCGGCCAACCAGCGCAAGGGCCGCAGCGGGCGCACCTCGCCGGGCATCTGCGTCCGGCTCTACGACGAGCAGGACTTCCTGTCGCGGCCCGAATACACCGAGCCGGAGATCCTGCGTACCAACCTCGCCTCGGTCATCCTGCAGATGACCGCGATCGGCCTCGGCGACATCGCGAGCTTCCCGTTCATCGACCCGCCCGACCGGCGCAACATCACCGACGGCATCGCGCTGCTGCAGGAACTGGGCGCGCTCGACGCGGCGAAGCGCCTCACCGACACCGGTCGCCGGCTGGCCGCGCTCCCGGTCGACCCGCGGCTCGGCCGGATGGTGCTGGAGGCCGACCGCAACGGCTGCCTCGAAGAGGTGTCCGTGGTCGCCGCCGCACTGTCCATCCAGGACCCGCGCGAACGGCCCGTCGAGCACCGCACGCACGCCGACCAGCTGCATGCCCGGTTCGCCGACCCCGACTCGGACTTCGTCGCCTACCTCAACCTCTGGAGATACCTGCGGGAGAAGCAGCGGGAGCTGTCCTCCTCGGCGTTCCGCCGGTTGTGCCGAGCCGAATACCTCAACTATCTGCGGGTCCGCGAGTGGCAGGACATCGCGTCGCAGCTGCGCCAGGTGACCAAGTCGCTCGGGTTGGTGACCTCGTCGTCGGAGGACCCGGCCCGGATGCACCAGTCGCTGCTGTCCGGCCTGCTCTCCCAGATCGGGTTGCGCGAGGGCGAGAAACGCGAATACCTGGGAGCCCGGGGCGCGCGGTTCGCCATCTTCCCCGGCTCGGCGCTCACGAAGAAGCCGCCGCGGTACGTGATGTCGGCCGAGCTCGTGGAGACCTCGCGGCTGTGGGCCCGGGTCAACGCCCGGATCGAGCCCGAGTGGGTCGAGCCGCTGGCCGGCCACCTGGTCAAGCGCAGCTACAGCGAGCCGCACTGGGAGAAGAAGCAGGCCTCGGTCGTCGCCGTCGAGCGGGTCACGCTGTTCGGTGTGCCCATCGTGGTCGGTCGCCGCGTGCAGTACGGCCGGATCGACCCGGCGCTCTCCCGCGAGCTGTTCATCCGGCACGCGCTGGTCGAGGGCGACTGGCAGACCCACCACCACTTCTTCCGCGACAACGCCAAGCTGCTCGCGGACGTGGCGGCGCTGGAGGACCGGGTGCGCCGGCGCGACATCCTGGTCGACGACGAGACGATCTACTCGTTCTACGACGAGCGGATCCCGGCCGACGTGGTGTCGGGGCGGCACTTCGACACGTGGTGGAAGACCACCCGCCGCACGGATCCGGGGTTGTTGACGTTCACCCGCTCGTTCCTCGTCAACGCCGGGCGCGGCACGGTCGACCCCGACGCCTATCCGGACGTGTGGCGCTCCGAGTCGGCGCCGCTGCCGCTGTCGTACGAGTTCGCGCCGGGGACCACATCGGACGGTGTGACGGTCGACGTGCCGCTGCCGATGCTCGGCCAGGTGCGCCCCGAGGACTTCGACTGGCAGGTCCCCGGGCTCCGCGAGGACCTGGTGATCGCGCTGCTCCGCTCGCTGCCCAAGGCGATCCGCACCAACTTCGTGCCGGCGCCCGACTTCGCCCGCGCGGTGCTGGCCCGGATCCGGCCGGTGGCCGGCGTGTCGCTGGTCGAGGCGGTCACCGGCGAGCTGCGCCGGATGACCGGCGTGACCGTGCCGCACGACGCGTGGGACTACGGCCGGGTGCCCGACCACCTGCGCCTGACCTATCGCGTCGTCGACGGCGACCGCGAGGTGGCCCGCGGCAAGGACCTGGCGGCGCTGCAGGCCCAGCTCAAGGCCGAGGTCCGGGCGACCGTGACCGCGGCCGCGCCCGGCATCGCCCGCACCGGACTGTCCACCTGGGACTTCGGGCCGCTCCCCCGCGCGCTGGAGCAGGACCGGGCCGGTTTCCGAGTCACGGCCTACCCGGCGCTGGTCGACGAGGGCGCCACGGTCGGTGTGGAGGTCTTCGACACGGCCGCGGAGCAGGCGGCCGCGATGGTCGCCGGCACCCGCCGCCTGCTGCTGCTCACGCTGCCCAACCCGGCCACGTTCCTGCAGGGCCGGCTGACCAACCAGCAGAAGCTCGCGCTGAGCCGCAACCCGCATCGCAGCGTCGCGGAGTTGCTGCGGGACTGCGCCGGCGCGGCCGTCGACCGGCTGGTCGCCCAGGCCGGCGGCCCCGCCTGGGATCCCGAGGGTTTCGCCGCCCTGCGCGACACGGTCCGCGCGGACCTGGTCGACACCGTGATCGCGGTGGTCGACCGCGTCGAGCGCGCGCTCGCCGCGCAGCACAAGGTCGACCAGCGGATCTCCCGCGCGACCTCGATGGACGCGCTGGCCGCCCTGGCCGACGTGCGGGCCCAGCTCACTGGGCTGATCTTCCCGGGCTTCGTGACCGCCACCGGCTGGACGCACCTGGGCGACCTGCCGCGCTATCTGGAGGCGATCGAGCGCCGGCTCGACCGGCTCGGCCAGGACCCGGCCCGCGACCGCGCCGGCCAGGCCCGGATCGCCCAGGTGCGCAAAGAATATGACGCGATGCTGGCCGCGCTGCCGCCGAGCCGGCGGGGCACGGAGGCGGTCGCCGAGATCCGCTGGATGATCGAGGAGCTGCGGGTCAACGTGTTCGCACAGGCGCTGGGCACGGCCTATCCGGTGTCCGAACAACGCATCTACAAGGCCATGGACGCCGCCGAGGCACCCGCCTGAAAAGTGGATCACGCAGCGGCTTTCCCGCGCGGTATCGTGCTGTCGCTTCACGGACGCACGGGGAGGTCTGTTCCGGTGGCATACACGTTCCACGTCGACCTGCGCGGCATCGTCGACCTGCTGAGCCATCATCTCTACGCCAGCCCGCGGGTCTACGTGCGCGAGCTCATGCAGAACGCGGTCGACGCGATCACCGCGCGGCGCGCCACCGACCCGGCCGCGCCCGGCGAGGTGTGGATCGAGTCGTCGAGCCGGACCGGCGACGGCACGCTGCGGGTGCACGACACCGGCATCGGCCTGACCGAGCAGCAGGTGCACGAGTTGCTGGCGACCATCGGCCGCAGCTCCAAGCGCGACGACCTCGGCTTCGCCCGGCACGAGTTCCTCGGCCAGTTCGGCATCGGCCTGCTCTCGTGCTTCCTCGTCGCCGACGAGATCCGGGTGTCCACCCGGCACGGTGACCAGCCGACCGTCGAGTGGACCGGTTTCGCCGACGGCCGCTACCAGGTGGTGGTCGCACCGGCCGACCGGGCCCGCAGCGCGCCCGGCACCACCGTGACGCTCGCGCCGCGCCGCGACGCCGAGCACTGGCTGCGCGGCGACGCGGTGCGCGGCCTGGCCCGGCTGTTCGGCTCGATGCTGCCGATCGACGTGCGGGTCGACGGTGAGGCGGTGACCACCGGACCCGCGCCGTGGCACCGCGACCGCGCCGAGTCGGCGGCGGCCCGGCGCACCCGGCTCGACCGGTACGCGCAGGAGGTCTTCGGTTTCCGGCCGTTCGACGCGATCGAGCTGGACATCCCGGCGGCCGGCCTGCGCGGTGTCGCGTTCGTGCTCCCGGTCGCGGCCAACCCGGCCACCCGGTCGGCGCACCGCGTCTACCTCAAGCAGATGCTGCTCTCGGAGACCATCGAAGGGCTGCTGCCCGACTGGGCGTTCTTCGTCCGGTGCGTCGTCGACACGACGGAGCTGCGGCCGACCGCGAGCCGCGAGGCGCTCTACGAGGACGCGATCCTCGAAGAGGTACGCACGGCGCTGGGTGACGCGCTGCGCGGCTGGCTGACGGCGCTGGGCCGCACCGACCCGCGCCGGCTGGCCACCTTCCTGCAGGTCCACCACCTCGGCGTGAAGGCGCTCGCGGTGGAGGACGACGACATGCTCCGCCTGATCTACGACTGGTGGCGGTTCGAGACCAACGTCGGGTCGATGACCCTGGCCGAGTTCCGCGAGCGCTACGGCGTCGTCCGCTACCTCACCTCGGTCGACGAGTTCCGCCAGCTCGCCCCGGTCGCCGCGGCGCAGGCGATCCCGCTGGTCAACGCGGGCTACGTCTACGACGCGGCCCTGCTGCGCCGACTGTCCGATCTGGACGATGCGATCGAGACCGAGGTGCTCACCGCGAGCGCGCTGGCCACCCAGCTCGAACCCCTCGACGCCGACGTCGAGCGGGCCGTCCAGCCGTTCCTCGCCGTGGCCCGGCGTGCCCTGGAACCGCTCGGCGTCGAGGTCCTGCTGCGCGCGTTCGAGCCCGCCAGCCTGCCCGCGCTCTACCTGCTCGACAGCGACACCGCCCTGCACGTCGACCTGCGCCGCGGCCAGGAGGCCGTCGACGAGACGTGGGCGGCGATCCTGGGCTCGTTCACCGCCGGCCGGCAGGACCTGCCGCAGCTCGTGTTCAACCACCGCAACCCGCTCGTGCGGCAGGTCTGCGGGCTCGGCGACGAGGAGCTGCTCGCGCTGGCCGTCGAAGGGCTCTACGTGCAGGCGCTGCTGCTCGGCCACCAACCGTTGCGGCCGGCCGACACCGCCGCGCTCAACCAGTCGTTCCTGGGCCTGCTGGGCCGTGCGATGGGAGGTTCCCGATGACCCGGTCGGAGCACGAGCTCGAGGAGATGCTGCACGAGGCACACCGGTTGCCGTCCGGGCCGGCCCGGTTCGCCGCGTACGACGCCGTCTTCCGGCACGCCGACGCCGCCGGCGCCACGAAGTTCGCGTTCGACGCGCGCATGCGGGCCACCAGCGAGTTCCACCACGGCGGCGACCCGACCCGGGCGTTCCTGTCGTTCTCCTGGTGCCTGGCGACGGCCGACCGCGCCGCCGACCTGGTCGGTGCCCACGACGCGCACACCCTGCTCTGGCACTTCAAGTGGATCGTCTGGGCGCTGCCGCAGTTCCCGGACATCCCGCTCGACCGCACGATGGCCGTGCTCGACGACATGGAGCGGCGCTACCGGCTGCACGGCAACAGCCTCCACGCGGTCTTCCAGCACCGCTGGCTCGTCGCCCACCACATCGGCGACGCGCAGGCGGCCCAGCACTGGTACGACCAGCTCGTCACCGCCCGCCGCGACGGCCTCTCCGACTGCGCCGCCTGCGTGCCCTCGGGGCAGGTGCGGCACCTGGCCTCCGTGGGCCGCCACGAGGAGGCGATCCGGATCGGCGCGCCCTACCGGCACGGCGGGTGCACCGAGCAACCACATTGGATGCTCGCCGAGCTGCTGCTGCCCTACCTCGCCACCGGGCGCGTCGAGGAGATGGTCGACGCGCACAAGCGCGGCTACCGGCGCATCCGCGAGGACCGGCACCACCTCGACAACGCGGCGCTGCACGTCGCCTTCTGCGGCCGCAGCGGCAACGAGGCGGCCGGGCTGGCGATCGTCGAGCACCACCTGAGCTGGCTCGAGCGGCCCTCGTCGCCGTTCGCGGAGATGGAGTTCGCGGCCGCGTCGGCCCAGGTGCTCGGGCGGCTGCGCGACGCCGGGGAGGGCGACCGGGTGATCCGGCGGCGCAGCGACGACGGCACCCGCCGCTTCGACGCCACGCTCGCCGAGGTGCACGACGAGCTGGCCGCCCGGGCCACCGCGCTCGCGGCCCGGTTCGACGCCCGCAACGGCAACACCCACCAGAGCGCGCGCGTCGCCGCCCGGATGACCGCGGAGCCGCTGCACGCGCAGGTCCCGCTGACGGTGCTGGCCGGCCGGGTCGGCGGCCCGAAGGGCGACCCGAAGCTGCGCGGGCTGGTCGAGCGGGTCGCGGAGCGCACCGCCGCCGGTGACCACGCCGGCGCCGCCCGGGCCCAGCTCGCCGTCGCCCACGCGCTGCGCAACGCCGACCGCTGGGACGACGCCGTCGAGGCCGCCGAGGAAGCCGTCCGCGGCCTCGACCGGACGGGCCAGGCCGACGAGGCGACCCGCTGCCGCTACCTGCTCTGGGAGCTCTACCGGCGCGGCCAGCAGCGCCAGCGCGAGGCGCTGGCCGTGCTCGACGCCATCGGGCAGGCCCCGCAGGTGCCGGACGACCTGCCCGGCTACGAGGTGCTGCTCGAGCAGTCGCTGGACCTGCTCTACGGCGCCGACCGGCTGCTGCTGGCGGCGCGGCGGCACCGGGCGGCCGACCGCCCGGCGGACGAGTTCCGCACCCTGCGCAAGGCGGCCGGCACGATGCGGGTCGACGACGAGCGGCTGCGGCCCGCGCTCGACCGGCTCGACGCGCTCGCGCACCGACCCCGGGCCGGCGGAGCTGGCCCGGTTCGACCGCCTCCGCGGCGACATCGCGCGGCAGGAAGGCGAGGTGGACGCGGCCGTCGCCCACCTGGACCGGGCGGTCGACCGGTTCGCGGCCGCGGGTCTCGACGACGACCGGCTCCAGACGCTGCTCACCAGCGCGCGGCTCCTGCTCGACGCCGCCCGACCCGGCCCCGCCGAGGCGCGGGGCCGCACGGTGCTCGACGCGCAGGGCGCGGACCAGGGCTGGTACGCCGCCATGGTCGTGGCCCGGGCGCTGCTCGTCCAGGGACGCGCGGCGGACGCCGAGGCGTTCATGACCGAACACGGCATCGACCCCGACGACCTGGAGTACGAGTTCTCGGCGGAGGACTGACCGTCAAGAGTTCGCCGGCCGACGTCAGGGTCGCGTCAAGACCGTCGACCGCCCGACCGGGGGCGTTCCATGCTGGGCGGATGCGATCCACCGTCGTGGTCGGGATCAGCCCGTCGCTGGCCGGCCTGCAGGCGCTGCGGTACGCGGTCGACGTCGCCCGCGAGCGGGGCGCGGCCGTGCACGCGGTGCGGACGTGGCTGTTCCGGCCGATGTGGCGCGACAGCGCCGCGACCTTCGCACGCCGGGTGCACGCGGCGGAGGCCAGGCTGCTGGTGCCGTACGCGTTCGAGGCCGCGATGGGCGGCGTCCCGGCCGACGTCGAGGTCGAGCAGGTGGTGCTGGAGGGCCTGGCCGGGCAGTGCCTGGTCGACCACGCGGGCGAGGAGGCCGCCCTGCTGGTCGTCGGCGGTGACCGCCGGTCGCACCTGCTGGGCAGCGGGCCGGTCACCCGCTACTGCGTGCGGCACGCCCGCTGCCCGGTGCTGGTCACGCCACCGCCGTCGCTGGCCCAGCGCCGGCCCATGGAGGCACTGCTGCGCGAGTTGGGCCGCGACATCGCGCGCTGACCTACGGGCGG